>NZ_JBHSOR010000020.1:0-36056 GCF_042656325.1 Rhizobium sp. GCM10022189 | reverse complement strand
AGCCAATCTCCCCACCTGTGGGGGGTCCGAAGGACCCGGCAGGACAGAGGGGGGCGCGGCACGCCGCAGCGCGCAACGGTGTCAAACACCACCGAAGCCCACGCCGGACAGAGCCGGGCCACACCCGCCCCCTCAGCGAACTCCCCCCATGTCACCCCCACAACCTTTCCCCCGCAAGCCTGTCTCCCATCGATGCCGAACCGGCCGCGGGCCATCCGCCTGCCGGCCGACGGTCCAACCCTGACGATCGGATGACGCCCCATGTGCATGTTCTCCTCCCCGCCGAAAGCCGAGCCGCCGCAGGCACCGCCCGAATATGCGCAGCAGAAGACGCCCGATTATGCCGCCGCGCAATCGTCGGCCGCGCGCCGCGCTTCCGACCGCATCAAGGGCGCGCCGTCCACCATCCTCACCTCGCCGTCCGGCGCGCCCGTTCTTGCCGATACGCAATCGCCGGCGCTGTCCGGCAATGCGCTCAAGAAGACGCTGCTCGGTCAGTGAGGCGCGCCATGGAAAACCATCGACGCGATAACGAGACGCAGATTGCCTATCACCGCCGCCGGCTTGCCGAACTGAAAGAGGTGCGCCAGCCCTGGGAGGCGGAGTGGCGGGCGCTGGCCGAGCATATCGAGCCGACGCGGCTGAGGCTCCATTCCGGCCGCGAGGGGCCGCGCTCGCGCGACAGGATCATCGACAGCACCGGCACCCATGCCTACGAGACGCTGAAATCGGGCATGCATTCGGGCCTCACCTCGCCGGCCCGCCCGTGGTTTCGCCTCACCACCTTCGATCCCGACCTGAAGAAGCGGGATTCGGTGAAAGTCTATCTCGCCGCCGTGCAGGACAAGATGCGCGAGGTCTTCGCCGCCTCCAATCTCTACCGCGCCTTCCATATCGGCTATGGCGATCTCGGCCAGTTCGGCCAGTCCGTCGCCATCCTCGTGGAAGACGAGGAGACGGTCATCCGCGTGCAGCAGCTGGTGCATGGCCGCTTCTGGATCGCCAGGGACCACAAGGGCAAGGCCACCACGCTCTACCGCACCTTCCGCTGGTCGGTGCAGCGCATCGTCGAGCGCTTCGGCTACGACAACGTGCCGGAGCGCGTCAGAAGCCTCTACGACACGTCGAAATACGGCGAATGTTTCGATGTCTACCACGCCATCGAGCCGCGCCACGACCGCGATCCCGACAGGATCGACAAGCGCAACAAGCCCTTCCTTTCCAACTACTGGATCGACGAGACCGGCTCCGAACTCTTGGAGGAAAGCGGCTTCGATTCCAATCCGATCATCGCGCCGGCCTGGGAGCTTTCCGAGGACGACCACTATGCGCTCTCGCCCGGCCAGAAGGCGCTCGGCGATATCCGCATGCTGCAGCTGGAGCAGATGCGCAAGCTCGAAGGCATCGACAAGAAGGTGCGCCCGCCGATGAACGCGCCGACCTCCATGCAGAACAGCCCGGCCTCGCTGCTGCCGGGCGCGGTGAACTATGTCGACGACCCGACCGGCAAGGGTTTCCGCCCGGCCATGGAGGTGAACCTCAGCCTGATGGAGCTGCGCGAAGACATCCGGGAAGTGCAGAACCGCATCGAAAAGACCTTCTTTGCCGATCTCTTCTTCGCCATCACCAATATGGACGGCGTGCAGCCGCGCAACCAGTTCGAGCTGACGCAGCGCAAGGAAGAGCAGCTTTTGCAGCTAGGCCCGGTTCTGGAAAACGTCTTCGGCGACCAGCTGGGGCCGACCATCGACCGCACCTTCGATATTCTGGCCGCCCGCGACGAGCTGCCCCCGCCCCCGCCGGAACTGCAGGGCACGGAGCTGAAGGTGGAGTATATCTCCACGCTCGCCCAGGCGCAGCAGGCGGTCGCCACCGGCGCCATCGAACGCGGCGTGGCCTTTATGGGCCAGGTCTCGGCGGTCAAGCCCGAAGCGCTCGACAAGCTCGATGTCGACGAGGCGATCGACCTCTATTTCGACGCGATCGGCGCCCCGCCCTCGATGATCCTCGCCGACGACCGGGTGGAGGATATCCGCGCGCAACGGGCGCAGCAGATGCAGGCGGCTGAGACCGCGCAGATGGCGCAGCAGGTGGCGCCCGCGCTGAACCAGGGCGCCAAGGCCGCGCAGGTGCTGGCCGACGCCAACGAGAACCCGAACGGGGCAGCGCTCCTGCGCCAGCTGGGGCTCGCCTGATGGAGCAGTTTAAGGATCAACCATCCATCCCGCACAGCATCGGGCAGGACGAAATCACCGCGGCCTTCCGCGAGGTCTTTTCCACCGCATCCGGCAAGCGCGTGCTCTTCTGGCTGCTGGAACAGTGCGCGATCTACCGGGAAGCCTACGCCGGCGAACTCGTGAACGCCACGCATTACACGCTGGGCAGGCAGGGCGTCGGCCGCCGGCTGATCGCCGAGCTCGACCGCATCGACCCGACGCTCTATCCGCGCCTGCTGCTGGCAATCGCGGATCTCAAGGCAAACGACAGGGCAGCGGCGGCAAGCCGCGCCGCAGACGAGGAAGGCGAGGATTATGACAGCGACGTTTAGGATCGGCAGGCCGCAGATGGCGATGAGCGCCGAGGGCGCCGGCAGCGGCAGCAACAATGGCGAGGATGCGGCCCCCGAGACCGTTCTCTTCCCCGAGGATGCCGCGTCACCGGACGGTGATATTTCCACCGAAGAGCGCGGCGACCCCGCCGATACCGGCGGCGACGAGACTTCCGGCGATATTGCCGACCGCGTGCCGGACGACGGCCGCTACCAGCTGACCATGCCCGAAGGCATCGCGGTGGACCAGGAGCTGGTCGACGCGCTCGGCCCGGAATTCCACGCGCTCGGCCTCACCAACCGGCAGGCGCAGCAGCTGGCCGACCGTTTCATCGAGATCCAGGGCAAGCGCGGCAGAGCGGCTTCCGAAGCCTGGGCCGGCCGCGTGCAGGGCTGGGCCGACGAGGCCCGCCGCGACCGCGAGATCGGCGGCGCCAAATGGGCGGGCACCGTGGGTGCGGCCCAGCGCGCGCTCTCCCGGCTCGGCACGCCGGCGCTGCGCGACTACCTCAATTCCAGCGGCGGCGGCAACCACCCCGAGATGATCAGAATTTTCGCAAAGGTCGGATCGATGATCCAGGAGGACAACCCACCGAACGGCGGCGCGGGCGGAAACGGCAGGAAGGCCGAAACCGCGCACCTGATGTTTCCCAAAGACGCACCGAAGGGCTGATAAGACATGGCCACCATTGGCAGCTACTACCCCAACCTCGTTGACGCATTCAAAGGCTCGGCCGAAGGCGCCGTCATCGAGCTTCTTTCCCAGCAGAACCCGATCCTCGACGACGCGATGGCCGTCGAATGCAACATGGATGCCGTGCACCGCCACATGGTGCGCACCGGCCTGCCCTCCGTTTCCTGGGGCCGGCTCTACCAGGGCATCAAGCAGTCGAAGGCGACGATGCAGCAGGTGGACGACACGACCGGCTTCGTGCATGCCCGCTCCGAAATCGACATGCGCCTGCTCGATCTCGCCCCGGACAAGGCCAAGGCCCGCCTGGTCGACACCATGCCCTTCATCGAGTCGCTCAGCCAGGAAATGGCGTCGGGCCTCTTCTACCACGACACGGCGACGACGCCGGAGAAGTTCAAGGGCCTTTCGGCCCGCTACTCCGCCTATAACCCCAACCTGCCGAACCCGGCCCAGCCGAACATCGCCAACCAGGTGGTCAACGGCGGCGGCACCGGGGCCGACAATACCTCGATCTGTTCGTCACCTGGGGCGACCACGCCACCCACCTTCTCTACCCCAAGGGCACGAAGGCGGGTGTGAAGATCGACGACAAGGGCGAGCAGCGCGTGCTGGATGCCAATGGCGACCCCTACTATGCCAAGGAAACGCTCTATACCTGGCATATCGGGGCTGCCGTGAAGGACTGGCGCTACAATGCCCGCGTCGCCAATATCGACGTGTCCGACATGATGGCCGGCAACGTCGATCTCTGGTCGCTGATGCGCAAGGCCTACTATCGCCTGCAGTCGCGCCGGCTGAACGCCAAGGCCAGCCGCATCGCCATCTACATGAACAAGGATGTGCTGGAAGTGCTCGACGTGCAGTCTTCCGACCGCGCGCTGACATCAGACCGGCAGAACACCGTGCACCTGACCACGCAGTTCGTCGAGGGCCAGGAAGTGAAGTTCTATCGCGGCATCCCGATCCGCGAGACGGACGCCATCCTCAACACCGAAGCCGCCGTTCCGGCGCTCGCCTGACCGGCTCCACCCAGCCCCGCCGCCTCAAGGCGGCGGGCGGCCCTCTTTGAACCAGCCCGCCGTGACGAGCGGCGGGCAGTCCCCCACGGAAAGGTATCCACCATGATTTTCGACCGGCAGACGCTGCTTTCGGACGCCCAGGCGATCACCGCGACCGGCCCCAGCACCAATGTCATCCATCTCGGCCCGGTGAGGGCCGGCATCACCCGCGATATCGGCAAGGGCGAGCCGATCCCCTTCCTCATCCAGGTGGTGGAAGGCTTCAACAACCTCACCTCGCTTGCCGTCACCATCCAGACCGACGACAACGAGGCCTTCGCCTCGCCGAAGGCCGTGCTGACCACCACGCTCGGCCTCGCCGATCTCAAGGCCGGCAGGATCATCCCGCCGAGCCATATTCCGCACGGCACGGACGAGGCCTATCTGCGCCTGCTCTACACCGTGACCGGCACGGCGCCGACGACCGGCAGGATCACCGCCGGCTTCACCGCAGGCGTGCCCTCGCATGGTTGATGTCGTCGCCACCCTATCCGGCTATTACGGCGGCGCCAGGCGCGACCCCGGCGAGCGTTTCACGCTTCCCGACAGCGTCTGGCGCGACGAGAAGCGCCGCCCGAAATGGGTGCGGCTGGCAAAGGCCGGCGAAAAGGGCCTGCCGCAGCCGGCCGAGCGCAAGGCGCCCGCCAGAGCCGCCGAGCCGGGAAGCCCCGCCGAGCCCGCAAAACCCGCCGGCAACGGCGTGCAGGAAGCCCTTGGCGGCCCTGCCCCGGACTGGCTGGCGCCCGACCTTCTGACCTCCTCCCCGCCTGGCGGCTGACCGAGACCGGCCGGCAGGCACTTTCGGGCGGCTTCGGCCGCTCTCTTTTTTCCGTTCCGCGAGGAAGAGCGCCGATGGCGAAACTCTACAACATGCAGCCCGTGCAGGGCGTCGTCATCGTTGCCGACGGCACGCTGATGTTCAACAACCGCCCCGTCATCGGCATCCGGGAGGCGGGCGAGGCCACGCTCTTTGCCGACAACAGGCCCGTGCTCGGCATCGAGATCGTCAGCGATGGCGCCACGATCCACAACGGCCTGCCGGTGCTCGGCGCCGTGCGCATCACCGACGGGCGCAGCCTTTATGCCAATGCGCCCGTCATCCCCGTCAGGAGCGCCGGCGTGCCTGTCGATCCCGACCGCTACATGCTCTTCGCCTCGCGCGGCGGGCGTCTGCCCTCCGGCTATGCGGTCGATACGACCGGCATCGGCCTTACCCATTTCGCAAGCCGGCTCACATTCGGCAACGCGCCCTACAGGACGAGAGCGCCGCGTTTCCACTTTTCCGGCTTTGCGCTGAACGAAGGCTTCGGCCCGCAGGAAACGATCCTGCCCGGCAACGACGTCATGATCGACGGCGTGGAGCTGATCGTGCGCGGCACCGCCTACCCGGCCGATTTTGCCGGCGCGCCCGGCGCAACGATCGCCTCGGGCTCCAGGGGCGTCTATTGCGACTTCCCGGCCTTTGCGGGCGAGATCGGGCCGCTGGAGGATTTCCACGTTGTCACCCGCTGGCACATTGCCGCCGTCGGCCAGAAATTCATCGGCCCCGCCCGCATCCAGAAGCACCGCGGCGAAAAATACTGGGCGGCGGCCGATGCGCCGGCGCTGGCCGCCCTCATCGCCGCCGACGCGCCGACCACGGCCGCCCTCGACGCCTTCTACGCCGTCGCCCCCGGCAACCAGACGAACAGCCAGCTTATCTGCTACGGGCCGGACATCATGCTCGCCAAGGGCGGCTGGGACGGCCGGCCCGTCGTGCTCGGCGTCGGCGACAGCGTCGGCTACGGCCGCCAGGAAGTCTCGGCCTCCGCCGATGCCAGGGGCAATCTCGGCTGGCTCAGCAAATGGCTGGATGCCGAGGGCGGCCCCGGCCGCATCCCGCATCTCTTCATCGGCTGCCCCTCGGCCCAGTCCGCCCGCGAACTGGCCGCAAGCGCGCTGATGCGCTGGGATATCCTCGACGAGATCAGGGATTTCAACGCCGGCCGCTACCCTTTCACCGTCGTCGTCAACCAGATGGGCACCAACGACGCCAACACGACGACCGCCACCTGGAAATTGCGCCTCACCGGCCTGATCGCCCGCATCAAGGCCCGCCTCGGCAGCGACATGAGGGTGATCCAATGCACCGTGCCGCCGCAGAACGGCACCACCGCCGCCTATTCCACCGCCGCCGCCATCACCGTCAGCGCGCCGGTCTGGACGACGGGCCGCGCCAGCATCAACGACGATATCCGCGCCAATGCCGGCTTCGGCCACGACGGCTGCCTCGATGTCGACCGCGCCTGGACCGATTATCCCGACAACCCCGACAAATTCCGCGCCGCCACCGATCTCGGCCAGATCGGCACCCTCCTCTCCGTCACCCCCGGCGACGGCGCCACCACCCACCCGACCGCCACCGCCGACTTCCACCCGAAGGTCGGCGACACGCTTCTCGTCGAATACCAGCCCGGCCTCTACGCCAACCGCGTGGTGATCGACGCCAGCGACAACGGCGACGGCACCTCCTTCATCACCTTCGCCAACACCTACAACACCGCCTTCCAGCCCAACGCCCGCACCTACTGGGCCATCAGCCCCGAAGGCGTCCACCCGCAACCCGGCTACATCGACCACTGGATCGTGCCGCGACTGGCGCAGGCGGATAAGGAGAGGCTGGTGGGGTGATGGGGTGGGGTGCGGGTGCGGGAGGGCGGACTGCCGCGCCTGCGAACCACGCATCATCGCCGGGCTGACACAACAACGCCGCGAGCCTGCGTTAATACGAGGGAGCTTCTTCCTTCCAGTAGTGCAAATCCCATCGCCTTTTCGTCAGGAGTACTGCGGCATCGCAATGGGATGAATTTGCAACCTGATCTGATTTTTTTGCAACCGACGAAGGATTCGTGTTTCAACCGGCTATTCGCCAGTGTAAACACCCCCAGTGAAGGCGAGGGTTCATTTGATGGCAAAAAAAGTAGAAATTCGCGCGCTGACAGGTTTTCGTGGTGTCGCCGCATTAATCGTAGCCTTATATCATTTTTCTCGAGCGTTAGGGAGCGACCGGATATTCTCGGTAGGGCCAGGCTACATCGCAGTTGATGCTTTCTTTGTGCTTAGTGGATATGTGCTCGCCTATAATTATGCCTCGATTTTTTCCGCCAGATTTAGCTCGTCCGATTATCGGGAATTTCTAATAAAACGCGTATGCCGAATATATCCCGCCTACCTCGCGATACTCTTGATAGCCGCGGTGAAACTGCATCTGAATATGGGCGGGGGCGAACAGGTCGCTCTTCAAGCGTGGGATGCGTTCTGCAATATCTTCATGCTGACAGGATGGGGGCTCCATGCGACGCCGATCATCGGGGTCTCGTGGTCGGTGAGCGCGGAGTTGTTTTGTTACATTTTGTTCCCGCTCATCGCGCTGATAGCGGCCCAAGGTACGGCGATCCTGGCCGTCATCGCCGTTGGCGCACTGGCCGTTGTCGGTTGGCTCTCTCACATGGGCCTCGGCGTGCAGGGACCGATGGACATCGTATCACCTGATCACTCCTTCTCGCTGATCAGGGCGCTTTGCGGCTTCATTCTCGGCGTCATCGGCTACTCGCTCTCCGAGCGGGCAGGCTCTGGGCGGCTGCGGATGGCAGACTATCTTCTCCCGGTTTCCGTTGTGGCACTGGCCCTGAGCTGGTTGTGGGATGCCACTGATCTCCTGAGTTACCTGATCATCGTACTGATCGTCTGGCTGATTGCCCAAGGGTCAAGGGTTGGAGAAGGGCTGTTTGGCAACAAGCCTGTCTATTACTTGGGCCAAATTTCCTATTCGCTTTACCTGATCCACCCGCTGCTGGTTTCCGGCTTCACCAAGATCGCCAAGCGACTGTCACCGTCGATCGGGTTGGAGCTAAGTGTCGCTCTGGCTTTGTGTGCCTATCTCGCCGTTGCGATTGCGCTGGCTCACCTATCCTGGTTCGTTTTCGAGAAGCACGGACAGCGTGTGATGCTTCGCATCCTGATGCCGGGCCGACGCGCTGCCGCCTAGATCTGCCCGATCCCCGTCATCTGTGAGCGGGCGCCTATGCCTCCGACTGAGGATTAGACCGTCGCACACAAGCCGAGTGCCCTCAAGCGTCAATCCGATGCGGCCCAAATGCACGAACCGAGAGCCGCCAGAGCGAACTCAAAACCGCGCAGCACTTGGGGCAAGATCAAAATTGAAACGAAAAAAGGCCTCGCAGATCGCGAGGCCCCCAATTCGGGCAAAACACTCATAGGCACCGCAACTATCCTTTAGGTTGGTTGTGCCCGCAATCCGCGAATTTTTACGTGTGTAAAATGAGGTTGCAGGCCGCGCCCGAGTGCGCGACTACCAACGGCGGCTGGCGTCAAAGTCTTCGCGTTCCTCGTCTGTCATCTGCCGGTAGACCCAGCGACCGTCGACAACCTTTCGCATCACGTTGCCCGAAATCGGCATCTTCGTGTTGATGTCGATCACCTCTTCGCTGACGACGGCGAAGCCCCAATCATCTTCAAAACCCCCGTTCTGGTAAGACTTCCAGAACCGTTTGAGCATATTGATAGCATTGGCAAGCAGATCTCGCGTAGAGCTGCCGATAGTCCCCGAGCGCATGTAGGTCCCCCGACCGAATGCAAAGAGGATACACCTCATGCGCGAAAAGTGCGCAAGACCCTTTTTTTGAATTTTGTAACTTTGTGCATTCCTATTGCATTGCCGTACCCACCAACCCGCTCTATTGCAATGCAGCAAAATCGGCTTGTAAATTTCCAAGCGAGCGTTTACGCTCACGCAATTAGAGCGTGCGGGATAATTTATGAAGCAGAATATTGAAGCGATTGATATTGCTCGAGGTGCATCGATTCTTCTGGTCGTTCTGCATCATACGATCTTGTATCTCACGGCAAATAACGAGGTTCTTTGGTTCATCCCGAAGATGAACGAAATATTGGCCTATGTGCGTATGCCGACATTCTTCCTGATATCCGGCGTTCTGGCCGGATCTGCGACAAGGAAACCCTGGCGGGAATTTCTGAGCAGCAAGATCGTTGTATTGCTCTGGCTGTTCGTTGTCTGGTCAGTTGTCCGGTTTGCTTATTTTGGAGCAATTTACCCAAATATACGCGACCTCAAGGAAGGCAGCGACTTCATATATCTCTTCAGCATGATTTTCGATCCGCGCACGGGCATATGGTTTCTGTGGGCATTGATGATTTTCTTCGTGCTGGCGAAGGCGCTATCTTCAGCAAACAGGGCATTCGTCATTGGGCTGGCCGCCGTCGCTTCGTTGCTTGCGTTCGGCAACGCCATTCCGGGTCTGAGTTGGCCGCAGATGAATGCGCCGAAATACGCAGTGTTTTTCCTGTTCGGCTCTTTCTATGCCAGCGATATAAAGTCGTTCATCCAGCACGGAGGCACCAAGCTTTTCTGGCGCGGCCTTATTGTATTTGTTTTGGCAATCGCAGCTATCGAAATCATAGACGGACCCGTTCAATGGCCGATAGAGGTTCTCGCGGGAGCAGCGGGGGTTGGTGCCGGATTGGGCGGGGCCTGCTTGCTGGCGGGCACAGCGGCTGCGGGTGTTTTGACCTTTTTCGGTCGCCGTACCCTGCCTATTTATGTTGCCCACGTCCCCATTGTCGCGACAGTGGCGGATCTGATGGCGGACGCCTTTCCTCAGCACTTCGGTATCTCGCTCGGTTTGATTGCAACCGTTATTCTGATCGCAGTCGGGAGCAGTCTTGCCCTGGAAGCACTTCTGCTTCGGTTAGGCGCGAAGTGGTTTTATTCGCCTCCGAAATTTATCTCGAATGCGATGCTGAAAACGACCGTCGCACCTGCGGCAGAGTGATCTATACACCATCCTACAGGTGTGAACACCGCGCCGGGTTTCACCGCCTCGCAACCGCGATGTGACGTTTGTTATATCTTTTGCCGGCGATCCCGATTACCAAGGCCGGAAAGCACCAAGCCTTGCCTCCCGCCGAATTTGCAGCACCGGCAGCGGCAAGGAAGAGTGGACAGCGGGAAAGCCCGCTCGAATCCGCGCACTGAAACCGATTGAAGAAAGCGCTGCCCAGGTGAGAAGCTCACCTGTCTACGGCATTATATGAAACCACTGCATTACCTCCTGATCATCTTCGCCGGGCCGCCATTCCTTGCCATCGCGCTCGGGCTTGTTTTCCTCGTCGTGGCCTCGCTGCACGAGGAACGGGCCGACCCGCGTCCGACGGGAACGATCGGCGTCAGGAAGGGCGGCAGGCTCGGCACGTCGGGCGATATGGTGGTACCCGCCCCACCCGGCAGCGGCATCCGATAGGCTGTTAAAGGCGCGAACGTCCTGCGGTCAGTGCTGGTTCAGCGCCAGCCTGATCCGGTAGAAATTCTCCGCGTCCGGTTTGGCCTTCACGTCGCATTGTTTGGTGCCGATCGCCACGGTTTCGATCTCGCGCACGTCCGTGCTCAGCCAGATCGGCGCCTCGCGCGTATAGGAGCGGCCGGGCAGCGCGCGCCAGTTGGCGTAGAAAATGCCCACCTCCTGCCCCGCCGCGTTAAGATAGCTTGCGACGACGCAGACCTGGTCGTCGTCTTCGGGGTCCTCGTTCTTGAGCGTGATGCGCGAGGTGACGGAGTTTCTGGCCGGGTCCGCGCGGAAGGAGAAACTGTAATATTGCGGCCGCTTCCAGTCCCACTTGTCCTCGACCAGCTCGCAATATCCGTCCTTGACGGCAAGGCACTGCCGGGCCGCCTGCACGCGCCAGACATAGTTCACCCAGCCGTCCTGATCGGGCACGGGAGCGTGGTCGCTGGTCAGAAGACCGAGGGCTATGGAAAGCTGCTTGAGAGTCGGCATGGCCGGATGCTGACGAAATTTGCTGCGGCGCGCAAGGGATCGATCCGCGCCGCCGCTGCGCTCAGGATTTGCGCGCCAGCGGCGGCAGCGGGACGAGCGGATTGTCCGGATCGTAGCTCGCCGTCGGCCGGCCCTTGCCGGGCTTGAGCACGCCCGGCGCAAGCCGGCCCTGCGGCCCGAACAGCGTGGCGCTGCCGGCGCACAGATGCGCGAGCGCCCGGTAGTCGAAATAGCGGAAGCTGCTGTCGGCAAGGAAGGCGGCCTCGTTATAGGCCTTGCCCTTGATCTCGGCAAAACGCGCCTCGGTCATGAAGGCGTAGAGCGCCTTCTTGTCGAGCGCCGCCCCGCTGCAGAGCCTGGCGAGCGTATCGGCAAGCTTCACCACCCGCAATGTCTGGGCATCCGGGTTTGCAAGCGGCTTCAGGGCCTCGGCGACATAATGGTTCTTCGCCGGATCGCCGGTCATGGATTTCTTCCACGACGCCGGCATCTCGGCCGCCGCGGCAAGGCCCGCGCAGGCAATCATGAGGCTTGCGGCCAGCAGGCCGGATCTGAAACTATGGGCCAAGACATCCCCCATCCGAGCAATCCAGATTGGCTTGAATCCGCAATGCAACGCAAGGTCAAAACTTTTGGACGGCCGATTTCGAAATATTCCCGTCGGGCCATGCGAAGGCCCGGTTTAGCTTTCAACCTTTCGGGCTCCAACTTCGCGACATGCACCGGTCGTGGTGCAAACTCGAAGGGAAAAAATCCATGAGCAAGTTTGACATCTATCTGAGCCGCAGCGGCACGAACGCAATCTCGGGCGCAAGCCTGCCGATTTCGCTGGCCGACATCGAGGGCCACCACAATGCGGATGCGACCGCAACCGCCCTTGCCGTGCCGGTCGAAGCCGTCAGCGACGAGCAGTTCTGGACCGTGACCGCCACGGATGCGGCAATCCGCGTCGATTTCCGCACGCCCGTGACCGCCACCACCGGCTGGCTGGTTCATGCCGGCGAAACGCGCTATTTCGGCGCCCGGATCGGCCAGTCGCCGTCCGTCATCCTCGCCTGATCCCCGCGGATCGTGGGCAGTTCGCCGTCCCTTTCACTACAGCGTCTAACAAGGAGAGCATTCACCATGCTTGGCCTTTCTCTCGGCTTGTCCCTCGGGACATCCACAAACATGCCGAACAGTGGCGGGGGCGGCGTCGAGCCCAACCGCTACATGTTCTTCGCCTCCCGCACCCGCATGCCCTCGGGCTTTCTCATGCCCGCCGCAAGCGGCCTCAACTATTTCGCAAGCAAGCTGAAATTCGGAAACGCCTCCTATGTGACGCGCGGCTTCCGCTTTCACTTCTCCGGCTTTGCGCTCAACGAGGGCTTCGGCCCGCAGGAAACGATCCTGCCCGGAAACGACGTGGTGATCGACGCCGTCGATCTCGTCATCGGCGGCGTGGCCTATCCCGGCACCTTCGCCGGCAGCCCCGGCGTGACGATCGCGTCGGGCGCAAAGGGCGCATGGTGCGATTTCCCGACCGCGCCCGATCTCGACGCCGAAGCGGATTTCGTCGTCGTCACCCGCTGGCACGTCAATGCCGGCCAGAACTTCGTCGGCCCTTACCGCATCCAGAAACATCGCGGCGAGAAATTCTGGGCCGCCGCCGACCCGACGGCACTGGAAGCCCTGATCGCAGCCGACGCGCCCGTCACGCCCTCGCTCGACGTGTTCTACACCGTCGCGCCGGGCAACCAGACGAATTCGCAGCAGATCTGCTACGGGCCGGACATGATGCTCGCCAAGGGCGAATGGGACGGCCGGCCCGTGGTCCTCGGCACCGCCGACAGTATCGGCTACGGACGCCAGGAAGTCTCCGCCTCTGCCGATGCCAGGGGCAATCTCGGCTGGGAAAGCAAATGGCTCGATGCCGATGGCGATCTCGGCCGCATTCCCCATATGATCATCGGTTGCCCCTCGGCCCAGTCGGCGCGGGAACTGACGACCAGCGCCTTCCTGCGCTGGGACATCCTCGACGACATCAAGGCCTTCAACGGCGGCAAATACCCGTTCACGGTCGTGCTCAACCAGATGGGCACGAACGACGCCAACACGACGACCGCAACCTGGAAATCCCGCATGACGGGCCTGATCTCGCGCATCAAGGCGCGGCTCGGAAGCGACATGCGCGTGATCCAGTGCACCGTGCCGCCGCAGAACAGCTCTACGACGGCCTTTGCGACCGCGGCAGGCATCTCCGTCAGCACCGCCGTATGGGTCACCGGCCGCAACAGCATCAACGGCGACATCCGCAGCAATACCGGCTTCGGCCATGACGGCTATATCGATGTCGACCGCGCCTGGACCGACTATCCCGCCAACCCGGACAAGTTCCGCGCCGCGGCGGATATCGGCCAGATCGGCACGCTTCTGTCCTATACGCCGGGCGACGGCGCAAGCGTCCTGAGTTCTGGCGTGCTCAGCGGCTTCGTTCCCAAGGCGGGCAATGTCATCGTGGTGGAATATCAGCCGGCGACCTACGGTTCGCGCACCATCAATGCTGTCACCGACAATGGCGACGGCACCTACAATGTCGGCTTCACCTCGAACTCGGCGACCGTCTTCCAGTCCAATGCGGCGACCTATTGGGCCATCAGCTCCGAAGGCGTCCATCCGCAGCCGGGCTATATCGACCAGTGGATCGTTCCGCGCCTGCCGCAGTCCGAGAAGGCGACGCTCGCCGCCCCCGCCCTCGGCTGATACCGGCCTCGCCCGATCGACTCAGACCAGGAATTTCACGCTGCCGGGCCACCGGCAGCGTGAAATTGCGTATTTGCCCATTGCCGCCGCCTGCCCCGGCCATCTTCACCCAATCAGGAAAACTGGCCGCGCCGGCCGAGAATCGATTTGAGCGGGCCGAGGCGGCCTTCGGCGCCCTCGGCCGAGCGGGGGAAGGCGTCGCGGATATGGCGGGTATAGTACCAGCCGGGCGACGTGGCGGTGATCAGGTTTTCATAGACGACCGGCGGCACGTTGTAATAGCGGCGGTGGCCCTTCAGGCGAATCTCGATGTCGAGGACCCCTGTCGACGGGTCGTAGGCAACGGATTTCACGAGTTTTGACGAGAGTTCCATCGTTGCTCCTATGATGCGTCGCACAATGGAAAGCCGCATGGGCCGAAGAGTCAAGCGCTTGTGCGCTTTCGGGACACTATGGCCCACCCGCAAGCCGGCGAACGAGTTCAAATACTTACGCAGGTTGAAAGGTCCATCCCGGCGGTTGCAATCGGCCCCCGCCTTGCTGCGACGCAATAAAAGACTTGTGCCACCGTCCAAAAAATGGTCAAATCCGCCTACCTTGACAGGAAAACGGTGAAACTCCCCAATCGAAAGTAGAGGAATTCGCACGTGACGAGTGCAAGCACTGGCGGTCGGGTCGATTGCCTCGACGGCCTGCGCGGACTGGCCGCCCTGTGGGTCCTGATCGGCCACGCCCACCTGCTGACCGGTTTTGCGGTGCCCATCATCGGCGATCCCGATCTCGGCGTCGATCTCTTCATCATGCTCTCCGGCTTCCTGATGGTCTTCCACTATCAGCGCCGGCGCGACCGGGAGCCGTGGGAGGCGTCGGGCACGTGGATCACCTTCTGGGTGCGGCGCTATTTCCGCATCGCGCCGCTCTATTACGTGATGCTTGTGG
Source organism: Rhizobium sp. GCM10022189 (assembly GCF_042656325.1). Taxonomy (NCBI): domain Bacteria; kingdom Pseudomonadati; phylum Pseudomonadota; class Alphaproteobacteria; order Hyphomicrobiales; family Rhizobiaceae; genus Rhizobium; species Rhizobium sp. GCM10022189. Next base: position 21,221 of record NZ_JBHSOR010000020.1, on the reverse strand, counting down.
CCGCCCTGACGCTCGGCCCCCTCGTCTACGATGCCCGCATGGCGATCGACGCTTTCAACGGCGTGCGCCCGCAGCTTGCCGAGCGCTATCTCGACGGCAGCCTCGCCAACTATCTCGCGCACCTGACCTTCCTCTTCGGCCTCAGCCCGCATTTCGCCTACCGGACGGCGCTGCCGGACTGGAGCATCGGCCTGGAAATGCAGTTCTACGCCGCCCTGCCCTTCGTCATGATCGTCATCGGCCGCATCGGCTGGATCAAGGGCGTGGTCGCCGCTGCCGTTTGCGGGCTGGCGATCGCCTATATTCTCAACCGGCTGAGCATCCGTTTTCCGATGCCGACCTTCCTGCCGCTCAAGATGCACGTCTTTGCCGCCGGCATGCTGCTGGCCGGCGCCTTGCGGACGGACAGGGCGCGCGCCTTCCAGTTCGCGGCGGTCGCGATCGTGCTCGTGCTTGCCCCTGTCGGCGGCCTGCACGACCTGATGCACGAGACGGTGCGGGTCGCCCTCGTCCTGATCTTCTTCGCCTTCATCCATACGCACCGCCTGCCGGAATTTGCGGCAAAACGGCTGCGCCCGGTCGGCGCCTGGCTGGGCAACGGCTTCTTCCACACGCTCGGCGAACTTTCCTTCGGCGCCTATCTCATCCACCTCATGGTCATGCAGCCGGTCATCGCCTGTCTCATCCGCACGGCCGACGTTTCCGATCCCGTGCGCTGGGCCCTGACGCTGGCGATCACCGTGCCGATCGTCTATGGGCTCGCCTGGCTCGGCTACACGCTCATCGAAATGCCGGGGCAGAATGTCGGCAAGGGCCTGACCAAGCCCCGCGCCTCGGCCTGACGGCGCGCAAGCCCGCCCCCGCCGCCCCTGACCGCAATTTCCGTTTTCCGTTGAACCTGCCCGAGTTCTCCCGCTATATAGGAGAAAACGGAAAATCTCGGAGACAAGCATGCGGCAGGAAGATATCGAGGAGACCGTCGCCGAGAGCGGCTACCGGCAGATCCGGGCGGATATCCTCTTCGGGCGGCTTGCGCCCGGGCAGAAGCTGAAGCTGGAAAATCTGAAAGGGGCCTATGGCACCAGCGTCAGCACGCTGCGCGAGATCCTCAACCGGCTGACTTCGGAAGGGCTTGTCGTGGCCGAGGGCCAGCGCGGTTTCGAGGTGGCGCCGGTTTCGGTGGCCGACCTGCGCGAGATTGCCGGCCTGCGGCTGCTCCTGGAGGAACATGCGCTGGAACAATCCTTCGAACAGGGGGATGTGGAATGGGAGGCGCAGCTCGTTTCGGCCCATTACAAGCTGGCGCGCATGGAAAAGGTGATGGCATCAGGCGATACCAGCCAGGCCGAGGACTGGAAGCGTTACGACTGGGAATTCCATCAGGCGCTGATTGCCGCCTGCGGCTCGCGGCTTCTGATGGAAACGCATTCTTCCGTCTTCGACAAATACCTGCGCTATCAGATGGTGGCGCTTTCCTATCGCGGCAGCGTGGCCGAAGAGGAGCACCGGCAGCTTTTGGAGGCGGCGCTGCGGCGCGACAGCGCGACCGCCAAGCAAATCCTGCAGCGCCATATCCAGGCCGGTGTCGAACATGCGCTCGGCCGCGGGCTGCTCGCCGCCCTGCCCGCCCAGAAATGAAGCGGGACGCAACCTGATGCCGAGCGAAAAACAGATGCCGAAGACGGCCGGCGAAGCCTCCGAAACGATCAGCGACGTCGTCTTCCGGCGCGTCCGGCAGGACATCATTTCCGGCGCGCTGGCGCCGGGCGCCCGCATCAAGCTCGAGCAGGCGCGCGAACATTATTCCATCAGCGTCTCCTCGCTGCGCGAGATCCTGAGCCGCCTTGCCATGGAAAACCTCGTGCTTGCCGAGGGCCAGCGCGGCTTCGAGGTGAGCCCGGCCTCGGTGAAGGAGCTGGAAGAGCTTGCCGACCTGCGCACCGTGCTCGAAACCCACGCGATCGGGCTTTCCTTTGCCGCCGGCAACCTGGAATGGGAAGGCCGCATCGTCGCCGCCCACCACAAGCTGGCCGCCGCCGAGCGCAAGCTGCTCTCCGGCGATGCGTCAAGGACGGTCGACTGGGTGCGCTACGACTGGGAATTTCATCAGGCGATCGTCTCGGCCTGCAATTCGGCGACGCTGATGGCGACGCTGTCCTCGGTCTTCGACCGGTTTCTGAGGTACCACATGCTGGCGCGGAGTTTTCGCGGGCAGGCCGTGGTGGACGACCACAAGCTGCTCTTCGAGCTGGCGCTGAAACGCGATGTCGAGGGCGCGCGCGCGGTGATCGTGCGGCATGTGCAGAGCGGGGTGGCGCATGTGCTGAAGAGCGGGCGGATCGGGTGAACGGCCCGCGGTTTCGGGATTGTCGGTGCTGATGGCGGCCAGCGCAGCCACCCTCGCCCTCACCCCGCATCCCGCGGCATCCCCTCCGGCCGCATCTGCTTCTTCAGCGCCGCAATCCGGAAGATCGCGTTCGCCGCCCCGTAGCCGCGATAGCTGCGCCGCTCCACCACCTCGAAGAAGAAACCCTCTCCATAGGTGCCGCTGTAGAGCTGGAAATATTCCCCCTCGCCATCCCGGTCGTAGAGGATGTTTTCCGCCTTCAGCCGCTCCGTCAGCGCCGGCTCCAGCCCGAAGCGGGCCTCCACGTCGTCGTAATAGTTCGGCGAGATCGGCAGGGCCTTGAAGCCCCTGGCGCGCAAGGCTTCGGCGGTGGCAAAGATATCCTTGGTCGAGAATGCCAGGTGCTGGATGCCGGAGCCGAATTTTTCGGCGATGAAATGGCCGGCGAGCGTGCGGCGGTTTTCGGCGCCGTTCATGGTGATGCGCAGCGTGCCCGCCTCGTTTTCGATCACCTGGCTGCGCACCACGCCCGCCGGGTCGATGATGTCGACCATCGGGGTTTTGCGGGTGTCGAAGATCGAGGTGTAGAAAAGCAGCCAGGTCAGCATTTCGTCATAGGCGACCGTCTGGGCGATATGATCGACCTGCAGGAGGCCGGCATCGCCAGCGTGCCTTGCATCGCCGGCGTGCCCTGCATCGCCAGCCTTGCCCTCCTCCGCGACCGGCTCGAAATCGATCTCCGAGAAACGGCCGAGCGGGCTCTTTTCGTCGATGAGGTAGATCAGCCCGCCGCCCACGCCCCGGATCGCCGGCAGCTGCAGCTCGCCCGCCGCCACCGGCTGGGCGAAGGCTTCGGCATCGAGCGCCAGCGCCCGCGCATAGGCCTCCGCCGCATCGTCGACCACGAGCGCCATCGCATAGGCGAACGTGCCGTGCACGGCATAGGCGGCATTGGCAAAACCTGCCGGATCGACATTGACGAGGATGCGGATCGCGCCCTGCTGGAACAGCGTCACCTTCTTGGAGCGGTGCACCGCCGCCTTGCGGAAGCCCAGCGCTTCCAGAAGGGCGACAAGCTCCACCGCCTCCTCCGCGTCGGTTGCGAATTCGACGAAGCCGACGCCCCTGACGGCGGCTCGGTCCGGCATGTCGATGCCGACAGGCGTGTCCACCTTGCGGCGGATCTGGTCTGCCAGATAGATCAGCGAGCGGTGGCCGTCGGCGGCGATTTCGCGTGTCGAGCCGCCGCGGAACTGGTCGTTGAAGATTTCCAGCGAGAAGAAACCGTCATAGCCGGTGGAGGCCACCGCCTCGGTAAATGCGGTGACCGGCAGGTCGCCCTCGCCCGGCATGTTGCGGAAGTGCCTCGACCAGTAGAGCAGGTCCATGTCGATCAGCGGCGCATCGGCCAGCTGCACGATGAAGATCTTCTCCTTCGGGATCGAGCGGATGGAATTGATGTCGATCTTGCGCGACAGCGAATGGAAACTGTCGAGGATCAGCCCGACATTCTCGTGGTCGGCGCGGCGCACGATCTCCCAGGCATCGCGGTGGTCGTTGACGAAGCGGCCCCAGGCAAGCGCCTCGTAGCCCACCTTCAGCCCGCGTCTGGCCGCCCGCTCGCCAAGCTCGCGGAAATCGGCCGCCGCCCGGTCGATGCCGCCAAGGGCTGCCTGCGAAACGTTGGAGCAGACGAGCACCATGTCGGTGCCGAGTTCCTGCATGATGTCGAACTTGCGCTCGGCCCGGTCGAAGGTGCGCCCGCGCAAGGCATCCGGCATGCCCTCAAAATCGCGGAAGGGCTGGAACAGCGTGATCGTCAGGCCGAGATCGCGCGCCATGCGGCCGACATCGGCGGGGCTGCCGTCGAAGGCCAGGAAATCGTTTTCGAAAATCTCCACGCCGTCGAAGCCGGCGCGCGCGATCGCTTCGAGTTTTTCCGGCAATTCGCCTGAAAGCGTCACTGTCGCAATCGAGGTCTTCATGTCAGCAATCCTCCTCCTTCGGGCCGCGCTGGCCGCGGCGCGCCAATCTCCTGATGGCATTATGGTGAATGTCGTGAGGATTTCAATTCAATTGATCAAATCAAAAGTCTCATATGATTTTCAAAAACTATGTTGATTTATGAGCGCCCCTCTGGCAAACATGGTTGCGAACAGTCGGGAGAGGATGACTGTCGGGCCGCCCGTGCCCTTGCCTGGCGGCCGTGCAAAAGGAGGAGAATTGCAATGCTGAAGTCTGTGCTGACGCGGCGTGGCGCCCTGCTGGGTGCCGCCGCTCTCGTGGCTGCCGTCGGTCTCGCAAACCCGGCCGCCGCCGTCACCCCGGAAGAAATCAAGGCCCGCGGCAAGCTGATCGTCGGCATCCAGGGCGACAACCCGCCGTGGGGCTTCGTCACCAGCGCCGGCAAGCAGGACGGTTTCGATGCCGATATGGGCGCGGCCTATGCCAAGGAACTCGGCGTCGAGGTGGAATTCGTGCCGCTCGAAGTCAACAACCGCATCCCGGCGCTGACGTCCGGCCGCGTCGACGTGCTCTTTGCCACCATGGCCATGCTGCCCGACCGCGCCAAGGCGGTGCAGTTCAGCCAGCCCTATAATGCCAATGCCATCGTGCTGATCGGCCCCAAGAACAAGTCGATCAAGACCAACGAGGACATGGCGAACCTGACCATCTCCGTCGCCAAGGGTGCCGCGCAGGATACGCAGGTGACGAAAAACGCCCCGCCGACCGCCACCATCCGCCGCTTCGACGGCGATGCGGCAAGCGTGCAGGCGCTGGTTTCCGGCCAGGTCGATGCGCTCGGCGGCAACATTTTCTACATGGACCGCGTCGAAAAGGCCCGCCCCGGCGAATTCGAAAACAAGCTGGAATTCCAGAAGCTCTATAACGGCGCCTGCACCCGCCTCGGCGAAAAGGAGCTCAACGCCTCGATCAACGCCTTCATCGACAAGATCAAGGCCAATGGCGAACTGAAGAAGATCTACGACAAGTGGATGAAGGTGCCGGTTCCGGAATTCCCCAAGAGCCTCGACGGCATTCCGTTCACCGCCGGCTGACGCCGTCTCTGCCGTCATCCTCGGGCCTGCCCCGAGGATGGCGACCGGAGCCAGAGACCCAGCCCCGTTCGAGGTGCGCGACATGACCAGAACCATCTTCGTCCTCAACGGACCGAACCTCAACCTGCTCGGCGAGCGCGAGCCGCATATTTACGGCGCCACCACGCTTGCCGATATCCGGCAAAAATGTGCGGCAAAGGCGGAAAGCCTCGGCTTTGCGATCGATTTCCGCCAGACGAATTTCGAGGGCGAGCTGGTGGAGAGCGTCCATCAGGCCCGCGGGCAAGCCTGCGGCATCATCATCAATCCCGCCGGCTACACCTTCACCTCGATTGCCCTTCTCGATGCGCTGAAGACCTTCGATGCGCCGAAGATCGAGCTGCATATTTCCAACGTCCATGCCCGCGAGGAAATCTATCACAAATCGCTCGTCTCGCGCGTTGCCACCGCCATCCTGATCGGCTTCGGCGCCCGCGGCTACGAGCTGGCGATAGAGGCAATGTCGGGAATGGTGGACGCGGATATGGCGAAAGCGGCAAGGACAGCATGAACTACCAACTGGATTTCACCCCCGTCATCGACGGCATGCCGAGCCTGCTGCTCGGCTGTCTCGGCACCTTCCTGCTGGCCATCTGCGGCATGGCGCTTGCCGTCGTCATCGGCATCGGCGGCGTGGCGCTGAGGGATTCGCATGTCAAGGCGCTGCGCTGGCTGGTGATCGGCTTTGTCGAGCTCATCCGCAACACGCCCTTCCTGGTGCAGATCTTCTTCCTCTTCTTCGCCTTGCCGCTGATCGGCATCCGGCTCGCCCCGACGCCGACGGCAATCATCGCGCTCGGCATCAATGGCGGCGCCTATGCGATCGAGATCATCCGCGGCGGCGTGCAATCCATCCCGCGCGGCCAGATGGAAGCCGGCCTCGCGCTCGGCCTGCACAAGGTGCAGGTCTTCCGCCTCATCATCCTGAAACCGGCGCTGCGGGCGATCTACCCCTCGCTCACCAGCCAGTTCGTGCTGCTGACGCTCTCCACCAGCATCTGCTCGGCCATCTCGGCCTATGAGCTGACCTCGGTGGCGCAGCGCATCGAATCCGACAGTTTCCGCAGCTTCGAGGTCTATTTCACCATCACCGTCTTCTACCTCGTCATTTCCTGGCTGATGATGCGCCTCTTCGCGTTCTTCTCGGCCCGCTATTTCACCTATCCGGTCAAGTGAGGGCGCCATGGGCAGCGAAGAATTCACCTTCCTTCTGATCGGCCTGAAATGGACCGTGCTTCTGTCGGCCGTCGGCTTCGTCTGCGGCTGCGTTGCCGGCCTTGCCGTGGCGCTGGCGCGCACCTGCGGCAACCCGCTCATGGAGCGGGTCATGGCCGCCTATATCGCCGTCTTCCAGGGCACGCCGCTTCTGATGCAGCTCTTCGTCACCTATTACGGGCTGGCGCTGATCGGCTTCAAGCTCGATGCCTGGGAGGCGGTGGCGATCGGCCTGACGCTGCATGCCAGCGCCTATCTCGGCGAAATCTGGCGCGGCGCGATCGAGGCCGTGCCGCGCGGCCAGACGGAGGCGGCCAGGGCGCTCAGCCTCAAATATGTCTCGCGCATGAAGGACGTGATCCTGCCGCAGGCGATCCGCATTTCGCTGCCGGCCACGATCGGCTTCCTCGTGCAGCTCATCAAGGGCACGTCGCTCGCCTCCATCGTCGGCTTCACGGAGCTGACGCGGGCCGGCAACATCATCTCCAACCAGATCTTCCAGCCGCTCACCGTCTTCGGCATCGTCGGCATCCTCTATTTCCTGATGTGCTGCCCGCTGACCATTCTCGGCGCCCGCCTGGAGCGCCGCTTCAACGCGGCCCACGCGCGCTGACGCCGCGCCCCCACGAATTGGACCAGACACCATGAACCCAGACACCATGAGCAACGCACCCGCACCCTCCTCCGAAACCATGATCACAATGCGCCATGTGGAAAAATGGTACGGCGCCTTCCAGGCCCTGCACGATATCAATATCGACGTGCGCCGGGGCGAGCGCATCGTGCTCTGCGGCCCTTCGGGCAGCGGAAAATCGACGCTGATCCGCTGCATCAACCACCTGGAAACCTACGAGAAGGGCGAGATCCGCGTCGGCGGCATCCTGCTCGGCAACCAGGCCAGGGCGATCGACGCCATCAGGCGCGAGGTCGGCATGGTCTTCCAGCAGTTCAACCTCTTTCCGCACCTGACCGTGCTGCAAAACTGCATGCTGGCGCCGATGCGGGCGCTGGGCGTGACCAAGGCCGAAGCCGAGGAGCGCGCCCGCACCCTGCTGGCGCGCGTCAAGATCTCCGAACAGGCGGAGAAATATCCGGTGCAGCTTTCCGGCGGCCAGCAGCAGCGCGTGGCGATCGCGCGTGCGCTCTGCATGCGCCCCAAGGTGATGCTCTTCGACGAGCCGACTTCGGCGCTCGATCCGGAAATGGTCAAGGAAGTGCTGGATACGATGATCAGCCTGGCCGAGGAAGGCATGACGATGATCTGCGTGACCCATGAAATGGGCTTCGCCCGCCAGGTCGCCAACCGGGTGATCTTCATGGCAAGCGGGGCGATCGTGGAAGAGGCGGCCCCGGCCGAATTCTTCACCAACCCCCGCCACGAGCGCACCCGCAAGTTCCTCGGCGAGATCCTGCGCCACTAGAGCAATTCCAGCAAAAGTGCGCAGCGGTTTTGTGTCCGGAATTGCGGAGAAAAAAGAGCAATTCCAGCAAAAGTGGGAACCGGTTTTGCGTCCGGAATTGCGAAGAAAAAAGAGCAATTCCAGCAAAAGTGGGAACCGGTTTTGCGTCCGGAATTGCGGAAAAAACAATGAGCTGGAGCATTGAAGGCGATGCTCCGGTCGCCTCAAAGGGAGAAGCTGCATGTCACAACGCCCCCTCGCAATCGTGGTCATGGGCGCCGGGCTGATCGGCAAGCGCCATATCGAAGGCGTGCTGGCCGAGCCGCGCACGGCGCTTGCCGCCGTCATCGACCCCTCGCCCGCCGCGCGCGAGGAAGCGGCAAGGAACGGCCTGCCCTGGTTTGCAAGCCTTGCCGAAGCGCTGGCGGGCGGCGTCATCCCCGATGGCGTCATCATTGCCACGCCCAACCAGCTGCATGTGGCAAACGCGCTGGAGGCGCTGGCGGCCGGCCTGCCGATGCTCATCGAAAAGCCGATCGCCGACGATGCGGCCGCCGCGGCCTCCCTCGTCGCCAGGGCGGAATCGGCGGGCGTGCCCATCCTCACCGGCCACCACCGCCGCCATAACCCGATCGTCGCCGCGGCCAGGCGCCTCGTCGAAAGCGGCCGGCTCGGCCGCATCCGCGCCGTGCATGGCAGCTTCTGGGTCGCCAAGCCCGAGGACTATTTCGAGGCGGCATGGCGGCGCGAACCGGGCGCCGGGCCGATCTTCATCAACCTCATCCACGATGTCGATCTCCTGCGCCATCTGATCGGCGAGGTCGAAAGCGTGCATGCGATGGAAAGCAATGCCGCGCGCGGCCATTCGGTGGAAGACACCGCCACCGTGCTCCTGCGCTTTGCCGGCGGCGCGCTCGCCACGCTCAGCGCATCCGACGCCGTGCCCTCGCCCTGGAGCTGGGAGCGGACCTCGGGCGAAAACCCCGCCTTCCCGCGCGAGGACCAGTTCTGCTACCAGATCGGCGGCACTAAAGGCGCGCTCACCATCCCCGATCTTGCGCTCTGGACCAACGAGACCCGCCCCGACTGGCGCGAGAAACTGACAAGAGAGCGCCTGCCCGTCACGCCGGCCGACCCGCTGACCCTGCAGCTCCAGCACTTCTGCGATGTCGTCGAAGGCACCGCCGCCCCCCTCGTCAGCGGCCGCGAGGGGCTGGCGACGCTCGAGGTGATCGAGGCGATCAAGGCTTCCGCCCGCACGGGAAGGACTATTTTCCTAAAAGGTCAGGCATCATGATTTCCGGCACGACAAAGCTGATCGCCCATCTCGGCTACCCGACGGAGAGCTTCAAGGCGCCGCTGATCTACAACCCCTATTTCGAGGAACAGGGCATCGACGCCGTCGTCATGCCCATGGGCTGCCGGCCGGAAGATTACCCCGCCTTCGTCAAACTGCTCTTCCGCCTGACCAATATCCACGGCGCCCTCGTCACCATGCCGCACAAGATCCCGACCATGCACCTGCTCGACGAGATCTCCACCAACGCCCGCGTCGCCGGCTCCTGCAACGCCATCAAGCTCGGCCCCGACGGCAAATTGATCGGCGACATGTTCGACGGCGAAGGTTTCGTGCGCGGCCTCAAGCGCAAGGGCCAGCAGATCACAGGCGCCAGAGCCCTCATCATCGGCGCCGGCGGCGTCGGCTCGGCAATAGCCGCCTCCCTCGCCGCCGCCGAAATCGCCCACCTCGCCCTCCACGACGACAACAGGGCGGCGTTGGAAGGCCTGAAGGCCCGCCTCAACACCTGGTACCCCGCCACCCCGGTCACATCAGGCTCCAGCGACCCCGAAGGCTTCGACATCGTCATCAACGCCACCCCGCTCGGCATGCGCAAGGACGACCCGCTGCCGGTGGACGTGAACAGGCTCTCGGCCGGAACTTTCGTGGGCGAAGTGGTGATGAAGGAGGAGATCACGCCGTTTCTGGCAGCGGCGCGGGAGAGAGGGTGCCGGTATCAGGTGGGGACGGATATGCTGTTCGAGCAGATACCGGCCTATCTGGAGTTTTTCGGGTTTGCGACGACGACCGCGGAGCATTTGAGAAGGGTGGCACGGTTGTAGTGGGGGTGGGAAAATCGGCGTTGTACGATGTGAGCCTTCGACCAAATCGGACTCTCAAACGAGGTTAGCTAGCAGTGTACGGAAAACTATACCTTTGCGGACAAGCCCCCCTGCCCCTGCCTTATGTCCTTCATGTCACGGTGGGCTGGCAAAGATAAATCGTACGCATTGCTGCGAGAAGGTACGAGGCCCCAGAGCAGCAGAACCCCATGGGGCAAATGGCTGCACGAACGACCTTAAATACCCCCTCAAAAAAATTTCTCGTTTCGCACACCGAGAGCAAAACCAGTGGGGCCGGTAATGAAATTCCAACAGGTTGCCTTGATAATGAGCCTACAATTTATTGAGGCACATAATGGCATCGGCACCGAAGGTAACAGAGAAGCGAAAAAACACTTTTATTAACGCATTGGAGGACGCTGGTGGCACTTCGGGCAACAGCAGTCTCCGCCGGGGGCTAGACTGGACCGAAGAGCTATATTGGGCTGTGCAAGGGCGGCTTATCGAGGAAGGAAGCATCGTTGCCGGAAGGGGCAAAGGGGGCTCTGTAAGGCTTACCGAAGCACAGGCGATCACCTCGGAAATGTTAACTGAGGAGAAGCCAGATCAAGGCATAAGTTCAATTATACGAGAGAGGGACCTGTATCCCGCTTTAAAAACATCCATTGAAACCAAGTGGATAAATCGGTTTGCATTAGATGATGTAATTGTTGATGAAACTCACTCACGGGGTTCAAAAGATACTGGCGGTACATTTACACGGCCTGACATAACGACCGCAGGGATCAGGCGATATGTATACCTTCCTAAGCGCCTAGAAATTGTGACATTTGAAGTAAAAACTTCCGACAGTATTACGATTATGGGCGTATTGGAGGCTATAGCGCACCGTGAAGCCGCACACCGTGCCTATGTTATTTATGCTGCATCCAGAACTGACTTCGAAGAAGCAATCGAAGCTGAAAGAATTATCGAACTAGCCCAGAAATACGGTGTTGGCATCGTGTTGGCTGAACTACCGGAGGCAGTTGAAAGCTGGGAAATCCTTATCGACGCGATACGGCATGAACCCGATCCCGCAAGGCTGGATAGGTTTTTGAATGACCTACCAAACGCCGATATGAAAAAACAACTCTCCAAATGGAAAGAATGAATGGACCAATGAGGGCCTAGAGATCATCTGCGATCACATCAGAGACCGGGCCTCAGTGAAGTTGCGCCGACGAGGAGCAACAATAACCGGCCACCCAGTTGACTTACTGATGTATACGGGCATTGTGCTCGCGTTAAGGTTGGGAATCCGTTTATGTTTAAAATAACTGGTGCGGTAGCGGCTTTCGCCGTGCTGTTGAGTTCCTGCGTGCAGTCGAGCACTATGCGCGTGTCCAAGAACCAAATGATAATTCAGACCAGCGCAGAGCCGATGTGCGGCAGCGTGGGGGCAGCGAAGGCGGCGCAGAAGCAGGCTGCAGTCGAGACTATCAAGGCGGGCTATGATCGTTACATCATCACGTCTGCGGCGGCTTCAAGCAGCGTAACGGCAACTCAGATGCCAGGACATTACAACACCTACGGCACTATAAACTCCTACGGTGGCTATGGCACGGTGAATGCGACGACAACCTATACGCCCGGCCCGATCATATATGGAGGCTCACATGACCAGTCTATTGGCGTCGTGATGTTCAAGGACGGCGAGCCTGGCAGCAACCAAGCAGTATCCGCTCGCGAAGTGCTAGGCCCCAAATGGGCCGTGATTGTCAAGGATGGCGTAAACCTCTGCAACTAACGGCACCTACATCACCGGCCGGCGGTCCGGCCGCCGGCCTGTTGCCGCGCCGCCGCTTTTGCCGATCCGGACCGGCCCTGCCGCAGCGCCGCCCGCCCCGCGCCGCGCCCCTTCCGCCTTAAGGCGTAGCCCGTTTGGCGCCTAACCCTTTTGGATGAATTGCGAATCGGCCTCGACGCGACGAAAGTAGCTATGCGGCGGTAGTAGGATTATCAGGACCGAAACCGATGCGGGGGGCTTGCCGAGTATTGAGTGGGAGCCCCTCAATTCCCTGTGGCCTGATCTCCGCCACCGCCGGCCGCCGCTTCCCGATCCGCATCCGTCCGTCTGCCATCAAGGCCGCAGGCAGCTTCGCCGCGCCGGGCGGCGTCTATCCCTGTCCAATCTTCATCCGGGGTGCGGGTGCGGAACGCGGGCGGGCGGCAGCGGCCGCGAGGGCCGGGATTTCAGGTCAGCTATGAGGGCTCGCCACACAATACCAATCGCGAGCCCTGATATCTGCTCAGTCCGCCAGAACGCGTAAGGCGCGTGAAATAAACATGAATAGCGGCAAAAGTCGCGTGAAAAGTGTGTGACACAGACTTGCCGGGCCGTGACGGCGCCTTTGCGGGAAAGGGCAAGAAGCCGCCGAGGGGTGCCGGCGGTTTCCTTGGAGAAAGGTGAAAAGGGCGCGCCGGATCAGGGTCGGCCACCCCTTTCGTGCCGGGGTTCGACGCCCGGCGGCGATCAATGTAACAGACCCCGCCCCCGCTTCCATCGGACCAAGGTCCGATGCCCGCCATTTGCGGCGGGAAAGGCCGGTTCGGGCCGCTCGCCGTGGCGCCAGGGCGCGCCTTTGGGCGCGCAAAGGGGTGCCGCCCGGAGGGCGTACTCCCATCGGCGGCTTGTCTAACCCGGCAAAAAGCGGTTAGCTGGCCTCGCTGCTGGCACATGTCCGCATTTCGGGGGGAATGTCGTGCGCTGGTCCAAACCTTTAAGGCTGCATCTCGGCGTTCTGGTCGTGGCGTCGCTGCTGTGCACCTCCATGCCGATCATCTGGCTGGCCTTCAGCCGCGGCAGCGAGGCCGCCGTCAGCGCCGGCATGTTGCAGATGCGCGAGATGAGCCTGCGGCTGATCGAGGGCTACCGCAACACGCTGCAGGGCGGCACCGAGGCGGTGACGCTGGCCGCCACCCTGCCGCAGCTCGCCTCCCCGCCGCCGCAGGACATGGACGCGAAGCTGGAATTCTTCCTGGAAGCGCTGCGCAACCTGCCCGCCGCCACCAGCATCTATACCGGCTATCCCGACGGCGCCTACCTGCAGGTCATCAACACGCAGCGCCGCGACGTGCGCCGCATCCTCGCCGCCCCCGACGGCGCGGCCTTCGCCATCCGCACCATCGCCGCCCGCCACGGCCCCGCCCCGGTTTCGACGCTGCGTTTCCTCGACGCCGCGGCAAGGCCGATCGAGGAGCGCAGCGTCGAATCCGCCTTCGATCCGCGCGAGCGGCCCTGGTACCGGCAGACCGTGCAGCATGGCGGCCTGCTCTCCGTCGGCCCCTATATTGCCGGAACGCTGCAGCTGCCGACGCTGACCATCGCCGCGCCGCTGCGCGAGGACGCCGCCGTCGTCGTCGGCCTCAACATCCACCTGCTCACCGTCAGCCAGCTCCTCAACGCGCGGGCGATCTCGCCGCGGGCGCGCGCCTATATCGTCGACGACAACGACGACCTGATCGTGCATTCCGACCCGGCCACCATGCAGCGCCTGCTCGCCATCTGGGCCAAGAGCGCCGAGGCGGGCGCCGTCGCGGTCGACACCACCACCGACGGGTTCGACACGAGCCTGGAAACGGTGGCACGGCTGCGCCGCGACCCGGCCTTCATAAACGGCGGCGTAGCGCGCGTCGAAATCGACGGCGAGCGCCAGCTGGTGCAGGTCGCCCCCGTCGGCGTCTCCGGCCTGTTCGGCGACAGCGTGGCGGCCATCGTCGTGCCGCTGGAAGACCTGGTGGCGGAGGCCGACCGGCTGCTGCTGCACAACCTCTTGATCGCCGCCGCCTTCCTGGCCGCGGGCCTGGCCGCCTCCGTGCTCCTGTCGCGCCGGGTCAGCCGCTCCCTCTACCGGCTGGCCGACGAGGCGCGCAGGATCGGCGATCTCGACGTCAGCGAAAAGCCCGTCTCGCACTCCCTGATTACCGAGATCAACACGCTGGCGACCGCCCTTGCCGCCAGCCGCCACGCCATCAGCCAGTTCGCGCTCTACGTGCCGCGCGAAGTGGTGCGCCGCATCGTCAATCCCGAAGGGCGCGCGATCGTCAGGGCCTCGCGCCGCGACGTGACGGCGCTTTTCACCGATATCCGCGATTTCACCACATTCTCCGAGCGCAATTCGCCTGAAGACGTGGTCGATACGCTCTCGGCCTATTTCGAAATCCTCAACACGATTGCCGAGCGCCACGGCGGCACGGTGGTGCAATATCTCGGCGATTCCATCTTCGTCATGTGGAACGCCCCGGTGGAGGATGAGAGGCACGCCGAAAACGGCTGCCGCTGCGCGCTCGCCATGAAGGCGGCGGTCGACGCGCTGAACGCGCAAAACGCGCGCACCGGCCGCCCCGCCCTCTTCACCCGCTTCGGCCTGCACACCGGCCCCGCCGTCGTCGGCAGCTTCGGCGCGATCTCGCGCCAGCAATATACGGCGATGGGCGACACGATCAACGTCGCCTCCCGGCTGGAAGGGCTGAACAAGCAGTTCGGCACCACGATCCTCGCAAGCGCGGCCATCCGCGCGGCGGTGGGAAACCGCTTCGCCTTCCGCCCGCTCGGGCTGGTGCAGGTCAAGGGCCGCGCCGAGAAGGTGGATATCTGGGAGCTGGCCGGGGAGAGCTAGAGCAAGGCGCGATCACTTCCCTTTGCGCAAAAGGTTGCGGCTGGCATCCCCATCGAATTGGAAAGAAAACTTGAACTTCGTCACCTCGGGAAACGTGACGCCAGGCGGCCCGGCCCTGGCATGATCGCGCCCGGTCGATTATCCTGCCTTGCGAATTGGCGAGGCTTTCCACGGGAGGGACACGATGCAGCGCCTGGCGAGATGCTGTTGCGGCAGGCTGTCGGCCACGGCCGGCGGATCGCCGCTGAAAATATCGGCCTGCCATTGCCGGTCGTGCCAGCGCCGCACCGGCTCCGCCTTCGGCGTTGCCGTCTTTTACGCCGCGTCCGATGTCGCGGTCTCGGGCGAGGCCAGCACCTATGTCAGAACGGGAGACAGCGGCAAGGAGCTGACCTTCCATTTCTGCCCGTCCTGCGGCTCGACCGTTTACTGGCAGCCGCAATTCCGGCCGGGGCTGGTGGCGATCGCGCTCGGCTGTTTCGAGGAGAGTTCCGATCTCGTGCCCAGCCAGAGCGTCTACGGCGACAACGCCCATTCCTGGCTCGACCTGCGCTTCGGCTGACCGCCAGCCGCTGCCGGCCGCCTCACGACAGCGCGAAAATCCGCACTTCCCGGCTGATGCCCTGCAGCTCCTCCATGCGCGAGACCTGGCTGATGCCGCCCTGCCGCAGCATGTCGGACACCTGCTCGTTGCCGACGACGGCCTCCGTCGTCAGGATCACCTGCGGCTCGGCAAGGCCCTGCACGCGCGAGGCGATGTTGACGGTCTGGCCGAAATAGTCCTGCCGGTCGTTCATGCTGACGGCAAGGCACGGCCCCTCGTGGATGCCGATCTTCAGGAGCAGGTCCTCGCTGCCGCGTTCGGCGTTCAGCCGCAGCATCGCCTCGCGCATCCGCAGCGCCGCCGCCACCGCCCGGTCCGGGCTCGGAAAGGTCGCCATCACCGCGTCGCCGATGGTCTTGACCACGGCGCCCGCCTCCGACGCCACGATTTCGTTCAGCACCCGGAAATGCGTGCGCACCAGGTCGAAGGCGGCAAGGTCGCCGACGCGCTCGTAAAGCGCCGTCGAGCCGCGCAGGTCGGTGAAGAGGAAGGTCAGGCTGGTGATCTTCAGCCGCTGGTCCACGTCCAGCGTATCGGTGCGGTAGATATCGCGAAAGCTCTGGTTGGTGAGCAGCCGCTTGGCCGTCAGGAACGGCCGCCTGTGGCCGAGAATGTCGTGCAGCTCGTCGCCGGCGATGCAGACATTGGGCAGCACGCGCCGGTCGGTATGGTTTTCCAGCGTCAGCCGCAGCGAGCCGGGGCGCAGCACCAGCGTTTCGTTCGGCGAATGGCCGTGGCTGATGACCATCGACAGCGCCTGACGCTCGCCCGTCGGCTCGCCCTGCACGTCGATGAACTGCGCCGAATGCGTCACCGCATCGAAGATGATGACGAATTGCGGCGGCAGCTGCAGCGAAACGAAGGCCCGCTCGCCGGGATCGAGCTCGACCATTTCGAGCAGGATGCGCGAAAACCGCTCCTCGAGGTCGTCGGGCAGGTCGACGCCGGAGGAAAAGAAGATCTGCCGGTAATATTCGAGCGCCGGCAGCCGGTCCGGCTCGTGGGCGGCGATCCTGCGCACACGCGGGCTGACGGTGAACGTCACCTCCACCATCTCGTCGAGCGTCGGCTCGTAGCCGGCCGCGCAGAGCGCGCAATGATAGGCCTCCCGGTCGACCATTTTCAGCGTCGCGCCCGTATCGAGCACGCCGCCGCAGCCGGGGCAGAGCACGTTCCAGGTCATCTCGAAGGCGCCGATGCGGGCGGCATGAAGGAAGGCGGCAATCACCTTCTCCTCGTCGAGACGGTGGGCGGCCGCAAAAGCGAGCGCGTTGATGCGGTTGAGCTCGCGGTCGCCGCCGTGCCGCACGACATGTTCGATCCGCTCGGCCGTCTCAGGGTCGGCCGCCTGCCGCAGGGCCGCAAAAAGCCCCTCCACTTCGCTCATCCCGCAAGCCTCCGCACGCGCCCCACGGCCGATATTGCCGGGCGGAGGGCGATTATATCACGGAACGGAAATATGGGTATTGCCGGCGGCGCCACTCACGAACGGCCGCCGGCGATTGCAGCCGGCAGCGGCGCGGCCGGGCGGGTGGCCTGAGCCGCCCGCCGCCCGCCGCTCATTGCCGGATATCGGGCTCGACCAGCCGCGCCAGGTTGCGCAGCGATTCCTGCCAGCCGAGATAGCAGGCCTCCGGCGGGATGAGATCGGGAATGCCGGCCTGCACGATATTGATTTCGGTGCCGACGGAAACCCTGGTCAGGGTGACGGTCACGTCCATCTGGCCCGGCAGGTTGGCGTCGTCGAACCTGTCGGTGTAACGCAGCCTCTCGCCCGGCACGAGTTCCAGATACTCGCCGCCGAAGGAATGGCTGTGGCCGGTCGTGAAATTGCGGAACGACATCCGGTGCGTGCCGCCGACGGCGGGCTCCAGATGGTGCACCGTGCAGGCAAAGCCGTTCGGCGGCAGCCATTTGGCCACGGCATCGGCCTCCAGGAAGGCGCGGTAGACCTTGTCCGGCGTGGTTGCCAGGACGCGGTGCAGTCTGATTGTGCTCGGCATGACGATCCTCCTTCGGATTGGGCTTCGGCAATACAGAAAAGACGAAGCGGCCTTCGCCGATCCGACAGTGCGAGGGAATTTTTTTTGGTCCCCCCCTCGCCCATGCGGCGGGCCGCCACGTCGACGATCCTGTCCACAGCAATATTTCGTCCGGCAACATTGCGCGTGTAGCAACGACAGAAATGCACGTTATGCTCGCCGGATTACATCTTATGGGCGCGGGGGAAATAAATGAAACATCGATACATATACTGCGCGGCAGTCTTGCTTCTGTCCGGATGCACGACATTGCCCGCCATGCCTGACGGGGACGATGCCCAAAGCATTATCCAGCTGGCGGATATCGTTCAGTGCGAAATCCTGACGACCTTCAAGCAGGCGAAAGAGAAAACGAAGCTGGATTTCAGCAAGTGGGGGGCAACCTACGTCATCACCCAGAATACGACCGAGACAGACAACGCTCACGTCGATCCGCTGACATGGCTGGCGCCGGCAGGCGTTACCAAGCTTCTCTACGCCTCCGACGCAAAACGCGAGCGGGAGGCTTACCGGAACGGCAAGGTGGAATATAGCGTGCCGGTCGTCGACGATAAATCGCAAGCCTGCGAAAGGGTCGGCAGCTACAAGAACATAAGGGTCGAGCCCAGGGATTTCAGGCTGAGCGAATGGGTAGAAAGAATTTCCCACGGGGAAAATTACGGCCGGATCGACAAGTTCAGCTACTCGGTTCGCGTGCAGGTGACGACGAAACTCGGTGTCGGGTCCGAATTCGAGGATGGCAAATGGACCGCGATCGGCGCGGTTTCCCGCAACAGGGAAACCGTCAAGACAGTGGACTTCGCCTTCGCGCAGAGGCTGGAAGAAAAACCGGTCGAGGTGGTGATCGTCGATGTGAAAACGCCCCGGCAACTGGAAACGATCGTTCCGGGGCAAGGCCCGGCCACGGGGCCGGCAGAACAGAAAGGCCCCTCCCCGGTTCCGCAATCGATCATCAGGCAGAACCAGCAGAGCATTCAGGGCCTGCAGCTCGACCGGGTCTCCCCAACCGGGCGGCTGGACAGGTAGCGGATACTCCCCGGCCTGCCAGGCGCGCGTTTGCGCGCCTGCCTTGCCGCCCCTTCGCTGCGCCGCCCCGCCCGTGCGGCGGGCCTCGCCGCTACACGCCGCCGCCGCGCCTGGCCGCCTGCCCGCCCTTGCCGGCGCCCGCCCGCTTGCCCGCCACGTCGAGCAGCCGGCGGAAGGTCGGGCATTCCAGGTGCGAGGGGGCCGGGCATTCGGCGACGTGGCGCAGCGTGTCGCTGAGCGCGCTCAGTTCGCGGATCTGGCGGTCGATCTCGTCGGCCTTGCGGTGCAGCACGGCGCGCGGCAGGTCCGGGGCGCCGTTCGTGCCGAACATGCCCGCGATCTCCTCCAGCGAAAAACCGGCCGTCTTGCCCATCGCAATCAGCTTCAGCTGCAGAAGCACGTCCGGCGAGAACTGCCGGCGCAGCCCGTGGCGGAAGACGGAGGCGATGAGCCCGATCTCCTCGTAATAGCGCAGGGCCGAGGGCTTGATTCCGCTTCGCGCCGAGACTTCTCCAATATCCAGAAATTTCATGCTTGACCTCAAGTCGGCTTGAATTCGTAGCCTGCTCCCGCAAGCCAATTCAAGCAAGAGGAAATTCATATGGAACAGATGGAAGATAGGCCGGCAGGGACAGGAAGGAGGCGCGGCGCCACGCTGACGCTGTCGCTTTCCATGCTGCTCGCCTCGCTCGGCACCAGCATCGCCAACATCGCCCTGCCCCGGCTGGCAGAGGATTTTTCCGCGCCTTTCGCCAGGGTGCAGGGCGTCGTCGTCGCCTATCTCGCCGCACTCACGGTCTGCGTCGTGCTGGCCGGCCGGCTCGGCGATCTCTACGGGCTGAAGCGCATGCAGCTTTCGGGCCTTGCCCTTTTTGCCGCCGCCTCGCTGCTTTCGGCCCTCGCCCCGGACCTGACGCTGCTGATGGCGGCGCGCGCCGCGCAAGGGGCGGGCGCCGCCTTCCTGATGACGATCTCGATGGCGCTGATGCGCGAGACCGCAGGCGAGGCGCAGATCGGCCGCGCCATGGGCCTGCTCGGCACCGTCTCCGCGCTCGGCACGGCGCTCGGCCCCTCGCTCGGCGGCGCGCTGATCCCGCTTGCCGGCTGGCGCGGCATCTTCTGGGTGCAGGTGCCGCTTGCCCTTGCGGCGCTGGCGCTCGCCTTCGCCACGCTGCCGGCCGACGGCGCCAGAGGGGCAAGGCGCGGCGCGAACCTGCTGGCCGTGCTGGAACGGCGCCTCCTGCCGAACCTGCTCGTCAATATCGTGGTTGCCGCCGTGATGATGACGACGCTGGTGGTCGGCCCCTTCTATCTCGGCCTGGCGCTCGGGCTGACGCCCGCCTGGGTCGGCCTCGTCATGTCGGTCGGCCCGGTGATCTCCATCCTCGGCGGCGTTCCCTCCGGCCGGCTGGTCGACGGCTGGGGAGCCGCCCGCGTGCTCTCTCTCGGCCTTGCCCTGCTGGCGGCCGGCGCCTTCCTGCTGGCGGTCCTGCCGGGGTTTGCGGGCGTTGCCGGCTATGTCGCCGCCATTGCCGTGCTCACCCCCGGCTACCAGCTCTTCCAGGCGGCCAACAACACGGCCGCCCTTGCCGACGTGGCGAAGGACCGGCGCGGCCTCGCCTCCGGCCTGCTCGGCCTGTCGCGCAATATCGGGCTGATCGCCGGCGCCTCGCTGATGGGCGCCGTCTTCGCCGCCGGCGTCGGCACGCAGGATTTCGCCCATGCCGAGGCGGCCGCGATCACCGCCGGGATGCGCGCGACCTTCCTGCTTGCCGCCGCCATGACGGCCGCGGCAATGGCGCTGGTTTTTGCCGGCCGCTTCGAACGCGCCCCGGGCAAGGCGTGACATCCCTGCTCTGCGTGCGGGGCCGCCCGGCCCCGCCCTCGGCTCGCCCTCGGCTCGCCCCCGGTTCGCCCCCGGTTCGCCCCCGGTGCGCGCAGGGCCGCTCAGGCGAATACGGTGATGCAGACGGCCATCCAGATCAGCGCCGTCCCCAGCGCCATCGCCCGCCGGGCAACGGCAACCTTGTCCGCCTCTTCCTCCGAAACGGGTGTCGTCACGATCCAGGGCACGCAGCCGAGAGAGGCAAATCCGACGATGGCGATGGCCATCACAAGATAATCGACGGCGCGCCAGCTGCCCTGTTCATACACGCCCCAATAGCCCAGAAAGGCCATTCCCACCGCAAACATGGTGGCGGAGGCGGAGCACAGGCCCGTGACGGACCCGGTCGGTGCGCGCAAGCTGCTTTTTTCACGTATCTGCGAGGTCATGACGCAACATCCGCGATCGTTGGCTGTCTGCCTGCAACTATGTCAGCAATCGGGCGCGGCGTGAAGCGCCGGCAATGGCGTGACGCCTTGGCGTGACGGAATGGAGAGGTCGGCGCCGGGAGCCCCCTCATCCGCCCTTCGGGCACCTTCTCCCCGCTGGGGGAGAAGGGGAGTCCGGGGCACTCCTTGCGAGAGAACAAGACGTTGCGATTGGGGCAGGACGCTGCGGCGACTCCCCTTCTCCCCTGGGGGGTCCGAAGGACGGGTTGAGACCCGTGGCTCAACCCCGGTCAGGTGGCCCGAAGGGCGGATGAGCGACTATCTGATGTGTCAAGTTGCATATTGGAATTCCTTTCGCGCATCTCGTGCTTTTGCGTTGAGAATGACGAGGAGCTTTCTGGCGAGCGCGATGCGAATGACCATTTTCGCTTTG
>NZ_JBHSOR010000019.1:0-28624 GCF_042656325.1 Rhizobium sp. GCM10022189 | reverse complement strand
TGGCTCATCCACGGTTGTAACCGCAGGGGGAACGGGCGACGACGCCACGCCTCTTGCCGGGTGGCCACCCGGCAAGAGGCTCAGTCGCTTCTTTCGCACAAAATCATCAATGTGCAGATACAAGGGGGCCACGGGCACTGCCCTGTCGTCCAAATCCCGCCGCCGCTTAGGGAATATCCTGAGCCCCGATCTCCGGGCAGCTCGCCTCGTTGCCGAAGGTGATCTCCTTGCGATCCCCATTCAGCGTCTGTCCCTGGAAGGTCAGCACGTTCTCGTCGCGATAGACGATCTCGCTCTGGTAGATGCCGGCGCGGATCGCCTTGTTCTGCGCCTTGCTGACATTGCACTGTCCGACGCGCGGCGAAACGTGCCAGGTGGACGTGCCCTGCTTGTCGGTCTGCCAGCCCTGCCCGAAAGCCAGCGTCGAACTGGCGAGCAGGGCGAATGCTGCGAGTGGAGCGATGGGTGGCTGAAATAGCTTCACGATGTTACCCCGGTGCGAATTCCGTGATCGATATGCCAGCTATTAGCGGAATATGTCTAACGGATCGTGCAAGGGCCGGAATTCCACCCGACAAAAAAGGCCCCGCAAAAGCGAGGCCAGGTGAGTGGAATTCAGTCCGATGCCGGATCGTTGTCAGTGCCAGGTCTGGCTGTCGTACCAGTCGTCGATATCGCGGCGGGCGCGGTCCCTGGCGATGCCGTAGCGCTCCTGCAGCTTGCCTTCCAGCTGTTCGCGGCGGCCGGCAATCTGGTCGAGGTCGTCGTCGGTGAGCTTGCCCCACTGTTCGCGGACCTTGCCCTTCATCTGCTTCCAGTTGCCTTCAACACGGTTCCAATCCATCACGCTTTCTCCTTCGTTGGACATGGTTGGAAAACGACCGGAGCGGCTAATGGTTCAAAAGAAAAACCCGCGCTGCGGAAAGCGCGGGCTCCGCCATCCCATTCCCGGCAATGCGGCTTACGCCGCCCGCCCCGCCCAGCGCTCCCCGCCGCGGCCATGGCCATGCACCTCGCCCTCGTCGCCGGTGCGGAAGCGGTTGACCTTGCCGGAGAGCATGTCGACGCGCTGGCGCAGGCCCTGGATTTCGGCATTGTTCTCTTCCACCATCGCCGCGTTCTGCTGCGTGATCAGCTCGACGTCATGCACCGCCTTGCTGACCTCGTGGATGCCGGTCGACTGTTCGCCGGTGGCGGCCGAGATCTCGGCGACGAGGCGCTGGACGCCGCCGACATGGGCGATGATTTCGGAAAGCGCCCGGCCGGTCTCCTCGACGAGCTGCACGCCGCTCTGCACCTGGCCGGAGCTTGCCGAGATCAGTTCCTTGATCTCTCGGGCCGCCTTGGCACAGCGCTGCGCCAGTTCGCGCACTTCCTGCGCCACGACCGCAAAGCCGCGACCGGCCTCGCCCGCCCGCGCCGCTTCCACGCCGGCGTTGAGCGCCAGCAGGTTGGTCTGGAAGGCGATCTCGTCGATGACGCCGATGATCGTGGCGATCTTCTCGGAGGAGCGGTTGATCTCGCCCATCGCGTCGACAGCCCTGGCGACGACCTCGCCGGAGCGGGTGGCGAAAAGCTGCGTCTCGTCGACGGATTGCGCCGTCTGCTTGGCGCGCTCGGCGGTGGAGCGGACGACGTCGCTCAGGTGCCTGAGCGCCCGCGAGCTTTCCTCCAGCGCCGCCGCCTGCTGTTCCGTGCGGCGGGCAAGATCGTCGGCGGAGGACGCGAGATTGCCGGTGCCGCCCTTGATCTCGACGGTGGCGCCGCGCACGTCGACCAATGTCTGGCGCAGCGCTTCGACGGCGTGATTGTAGGTATCGGCCATATCGACGAAATCGGCGGCGAGATCGCGGCGCATGCCGATTTCCAGATTGCCTTCGGCCAGCTGCTGCAGCACGTCGGAGAGCGCATTCAGCGCCTGTTTCTGCTCGGCCTCGATCCGGGCGCGCTCGGCGGCGCGGCGGCTGGCCTCGTCGGCGGAAAGCGCGCGCGCACTTTCGGCCTCCCTCTCAAGGCGGACGTTTTCGACCGCCGCATCGCGGAAGACGGCGACGGAGCGCACCATGTCGCCGATCTCGTCGCCGCGGTTGCGGCCTTCGATGGCGACTTCGAGATCGCCGTTCGCAAGCCGCGTCATGACCTCGGAGACGCGTTTCAGCGGGCCGCGCAGCGTCTCGACCAGCATCAGCCCGCCGATGATGGCAAGCAGCGTGCCGAGGATCATGGCAAAGACGGAGACTTTGGCCGAACGCTCGCTGTCTTCCTTGCCAAGCTCCTGCGCCTGGCTGACGAACTGGCGAAGCGAGGCCATGGCGCCGGACAGGATTTCGGAGGACTGCTGGCGCGCCGCCTTCCAGTCGGCAGCCGCCTTCAGCATGTCGGCCGAGCCTGACGTCAGCGATGCGGCGGCCGGGCCGACCTTGTCGGCGAAGGCCTTCAGCACGCCATCCTTGGCGCCGAGCGTGGAAATCCGGCCGGCGGTTTCGGTGAGCGCCTTGATGTCGGCAAGCACGACCTCCCGCGAGGCGGCAACGCGCGCGCTCAGCATCTGGCTGACATGCACCTGCAGGCGGTCGGCGATATCGCGCACCCGGTCGACCGAAATCAGCAGCTCGCGCTGTTCGGCAATGCTCTTGTCGAGGCTGACGAAGCGGGCCGACGCCGTATCGCTGTTCTTGGCCGACTGCAGCGTCATCTGCCCTTCGGTATTGACGAAGCCGGTGAGCAGCGGCGCCATGCCGGAGGCTTTCTCGTCCGGCGTGCCGTTGCCCTTCAGCAGCGCGTCGAGCTTGTCTGCCGTATTGGCAAGCTGCTCGATCAGCGGCAGGCCGTCCTTGGATACCATGCCCCTGGCGACTTCAAGCTGTTTCAGGATCTCGGCAATATGCTGCTGGGCCGCTTCCACCTGCTCTTCCGGCGTGAAGCCCATCTGGATATCGACGCGCATGGCGCCCATGATATCGGTCAGCGACTTGAAGGCGGCGGTATCGTAAAGCAGCGCCTTGGCGAAGGCTTCCTTGTCGGTGAAATCCTTGCGCACGGTGGCTGCCTGCCCGCCGGCTTCGTCGGCGGCGGCCGAGATCGCCTGCACCGTCTTGTTGATGGCGGCGACACTGGCGTCCTCGCTCTGGCGCAGCCCCCACAATGTCTCCTGCTGCCTGCGCATGGCGGCGGCAAGGCCGCTGACCTCGGTAAGCTGGCCGCGCTGGTCGTCGGTCTTCAGCAGGCCGTTCAGGCGGACCACGCCGCTTTCCTGCGCGTCGATCGCCTTGCCGAAATCGGCCTTGCTCGCATCCGTGGGGTCGGAGACGAATTCCTGAAGCGCGGCCTGCAGGTTTTCGAAATCGGAAATGTTCTCGATCGTGGCGCGCGTCACCGTCATATGGCCGTTGAGAATATTGGCCGTGTGATAGCCGAGGATGCCGACGCCGGCGATCAGCACGACGAGCGGGACGACGAACAGAAGGACCTTGGTGACGATACGACGGCTTTGCAAAAGTCGGTCGATGAAGTGCATGGGGAGCGGCGCCTTGAAACGATGGTACCGTCCATTCCGCAATCATTCCGGATGGTTCGGCGGCTCCCTCCATCATGGAGAGTGGCGGCATCTTTCGCCGAATCGGTTGATACAACCTTAATCCGCAACCGGAAAATCTGGGAATTATCCTTATATTTCTAATATTTGCCGCACCTGCACGGAGATCCGCCTGCCCTTACGGCAGGTTGTGCTGCGCTGCAGCATCGAATTATCGGAAGTGTGGCATTCCTCCGATACCCCTGGCCGCCTTTCCCTTCTAAAAGAGCCTGCAAGGTAAGGGAATCTCCAGCATGCCGCGATCACGCAATACCCAGGGCGCCATCTATATGAGCATGGCGATGGCGGGCTTTTCTTCGAGCGACGCGCTCTCCAAATCGGTCATCTCCTATATGAATGCCGGCGAGATCATGTTCCTGCGCGGCCTGTTCACCAGCATCCTCGTCTATCTGATCGCCTGGAAACTGGGCGCCTTGCGCCCCTGGCGCGTCATGCTCAAGCCCGTGATCGCGCTGCGCATCGCCTGCGAGATCATCGCGGCGGTCACCTACATTACCGCGCTCGGCATGATGCCGATCGCCAATGCCTCGGCGATCCTGCAGTCGCTGCCGCTGGTCGTCACCTTTGGTGCCGCGCTGTTCTTCAAGGAGCCGGTCGGCTGGCGGCGCTGGATGGCGATCCTCGTCGGCCTGATCGGCGTGATGATCATTATCCGCCCCGGCCCGGAAGGCTTTACCGCCGCCGCCCTGCTCTGCGTCGCGAGCGTGGCCTCCACCGCCGGGCGCGACCTTGCCACCCGCAGCATAGCCAAGGACATTCCCTCGCTGATGATTACCACGGTGACGGCGATCTCGGTCGGCATCTTCGGCGCGCTGATGATCCCCTTCCTCGGCGGCTGGCAGCCGGTCAGCGCCACCTCGCTGACGCACCTGCTGCTGGCCTCCGTGCTCGTGCTGGTCGGCTACCAGTCGGTCATCCTTGCCATGCGCACCGGCGAAATCTCCTTCGTCGCGCCCTTCCGCTATACGAGCCTGATCTTCTCGGCCCTGCTCGGCTTCTTCTTCTTTGCCGAAGTGCCGGATGTCTGGACGCTGGCCGGCGCCGCCGTCGTCATCGCCTCCGGCCTCTATACGTTCTATCGTGAGGCCAAGCGCCACGTGCCGCCGGTCGCCCAGGAATCGGCGCCGCGCTCGCCCGTGTGAGATTGAGGATATGGCCATGACGGATTTCAGGCTCGACCAGTTGACCATTCCGGGCGTCGTGCTCGCCGGCGGGCGTTCCTCGCGCATGGGCCGCGACAAGGCGGGCGTGATGCTGGGCGGCCGCAGCCTGCTCGATCACGCACTCTCCCGCCTTTCGCCGCAGACGGTCTCGGTTGCCGTCAATGCCGACAGGGCGGACGGCCACCGCCTGCCCGTCGTTTCCGACCGCATTGCCGGCAAGGCGGGGCCGATGGCCGGAATCCATGCCGCCATGGCCTATGGCGCCGCCCTGCCCGCCACCCATGTCGTCACCGTCTCCGTCGATTGCCCCTTCTTCCCGGCCGATCTCGTCAACCGGCTTGCAGGCGCGCTAAGCCATCCCGAACAGATCGCCATCGCCGCCTCCGAGGGCCGCAGCCATCCGGTCTTCGGCCTCTGGCCGACGGCGCTCGCCGCCGATCTGGAAGAATGGATGGGCATCGACGACAAGCGCCGTGTGCGCGACTTCCTCCAGCGTCATGACGTTACGGAAGTCGCCTTCCCGCTGCATCCCACCCGCGCCAGCCTTCTCGATCCCTTCTTCAACATCAACACGCCTGATGATTTAATGGAGGCCGAACGCTGGCTGGCGGCGCTTGGCGCGTGAAGGAGACGGGCGATGGCACAGAAGATCTTCGGCATTGCCGGCTGGAAGAATTCCGGCAAGACGGGGCTCGCGGTGCGCCTCGTCGAGGAATTCACCCGCCGCGGCTACCGCATCTCGACGATCAAGCACGCCCACCACGATTTCGACATCGACAAGGTCGGCGCCGACAGCTACCGCCACCGCCAGGCCGGCGCCCATGAGGTGACGATCGTCTCCGGCACGCGTTACGCCATCATGCACGAGCTGCGCGGCGCGCCGGAGCCGAGCTTCGAGGAGATACTGGCGCGGCTGGCCCCCTGCGACCTCGTCCTGATCGAGGGCTACAAGCGCGAGCCGATCCCGAAGATCGAGGCGCGGCGGCTCGAGGCGGCCAATCGCCAGCCGCTCGCGCCCGACGATCCGCATATCGTGGCGATTGCGGCCGATCATGCGGTGGAGGATGCCGGCGGGCTCGCCGTGTTCGATCTCAACGATACGCTCGGCATTGCCGATTTCGTGGCGCGCACGGTCGGGCTTGCTCCCCCGTCTCCCCGGCGGGGAGAAGATGTCCGGCAGGACGGATGAAAGGGTGAGCGATATCCGCAGCGAACGTCCGGGCGGATCGCGAAGACGCAGCACCGTCGACGCCGCAAAATGATAAGGGCGAGGCCTCGCAGCCCCGCCCTCCTCATTCGGTATCGCCGGCAGATTACCTCTGCGCCACCGGCCGCACCAGCGGCGTCACGCGACGGATGGTTACGCGCCGGTTCTCCTGGTTCGGTCCGTCCGTGTTCACCTTCAGGTAGCGCTCGCCGTAACCCTGCGTCGCAAGGTTCTCCGGCGGGATGCCGTAGACGTCGGTCAGCACGTTGGCGACCGATTCGGCGCGCTGGTCGGACAGGATCAGGTTGCTCTGGTCGGAGCCGACGGCATCCGTATGGCCCTCGATCAGGAAGGTTTCGCTCGCATCCTTGTCGAGCACTTCGTTGATCGCGTCCGCCACCTTGCGCAGCGTGCGCGCCTGGCTCATCGGGATTTCGGCGCTGCCGGTGGCAAAGGTCACGGTATCGAGATCGATACGGCGCACCTTGTCGCGGATACGGGCGGAATATTTCACCTCGTTCAGCGAATAGACGCGTTCCACCGGCTCGACGGGCGGCTCGCTCAGGAACTCGTAATAGTCACGGTCCGGATCGGTGCTGGTGTCGATGATATAGTCGTTCAGTGGCACGCGCAGGCGCATCGGCGGCAGGTCGGCGCCCGGATCCTCGAAATAGTCGCGGTCGGGATCCTCGTAGAGCTCGGGCGCGTAGTAGAGCACCGTTTCGCGGCCGCGCGCATCGACGCGCGAGCGCTGGATGATGTCGCCGTAGCGGTTGCGGATCGTCACGATGCGATAGCCCTCGGGGCGCATGATCGTCTCGCGGTAGCGATCGCCCGCAAGCTCCTCGTAGACGGGCCGCTCGCCGTCGCGCAGGAAGCGGCGGTCGTCGTCGCTGCGCACGACCGTGCGGCCGCCGAACTGGATGATGACGCGGCTGTCGTCGGTGCGCTCGCCGTAGTCTGCGCCATCAGGCCGGGCGAATTGCGGCCGGCGGTCCATGCGGCGGCCCTCTTCGCGGGTGACGGCCTCGATGCGCACCGGCGCGCGCTGCTGGCCGCGGCTCAGCGATTGCGCCTCGGCATCGGAGGTCGGCAGCTTGAAATCCTGGCTGTCGGCGCGCTGGCGGTCGCGGTCGCGACGGCCCTGCCGTCCCTGGCTGCGGTCGGCATCCTTGTCGCTGTCGAGAACGGCAGCGCCGTTTTCGACCGGCAGAACGATGGTCTCGTTGCTCTTGGCCGGGTCCTGGGCAATCTCCTTGCGGCGCTCCAGCTCCTGCGGCGTGACCTTTTCCGGCGCCGGAATTGCCTGCTCGGCCTGCTGCGGGGCACCGGCGGCCGGCTGTTCGCCGGGTTGGGGCGCGGCGGCGGCGGGCTGTTCGGGCTGCTGGCCGGTTGCCGGCTGCGCGGCCTCACCCGTGGCGGGCTGTTCGCCGGCGGCAGGCTTTTCGGCCGTTGCCGGCTTTTCCGCCGGAACGGGTTTTTCCTCGGCGGGCTTTTCAGCCGTTACGGGCTTCTCAGCCGGCGCGGGCGCCGCGTCGGAAGGGGCGGCCTGCTGCTCGGCTGCGGCCGGCCGTTTGCCGCCGGCCGGACGCTTGCCGCCCTGCTGCTCGGCCGGCTGTTCCGTACCCTGCTCGGCCGTTGCGGGCTTCTGGCGCTGGCGCGGCTTTTCGGCGGGCTGGTCCGCTTCGCCGGCGGCGGGCGCCTCGGCTGCCGGCTGCTGCGCCTCCGGCGCGGCCTGCCCGGCATTCTGCTTGCGGTCGCGCTGGCGCTTCGGCTGTTCGGCCTGGGGCTGTTCGGCCTGCGGCTGCTCGGCCTGCTGCTCGGGCTGGGCCTCGCGCTGACGGCGCGGGCGCTGCGGCTCCTCGGCCGCCGGTGCCTGCTGCTCGGGTGCGGCCTGTTCGGGCTGGGCCTCGCGCTGGCGGCGCGGGCGGGCGGGCTCTTCGGCGGCCGGGGCCTGGGCTTCGGGTGCAGCCTGCGGCTCCGGCGCGCGCTGGCGCCTCGGCTTTTCCGCCGGTTCCTGGGCGGCCTCGGCCGGCGCCTCGCGCTTCCTCGGCTTTTCGGCGGGCGCCTCCTGCTGCTGTTGCTCCTGCGCCTGCTTCTTCTTTTTCAGAAGCTCCTCTTCCGACGGCGCATCCTGCGCCACCTCATAGCTGCCTTCGACAACCGGGCGGACAACACCTTGCGCAGCCACGCCGGCTGCGGCGTATGCGCCTGCCGGCGAGACCACGAAAGAGAGGGAAAGCAGCGGAAAGGCCGCACTGGCAAACAGTCTTGATTTCATGCCCATAAGGGATTTCCTCGTCCTTTTTCTGATTTCAGCCGGGGCTGACTGCCCGGCAATCACGGCTTTTTGTGCACCAAACGAAGCACAAATCGCTAAAATGCGGATTTGTTCCTGACGCTAGGAAGAACGGGATTAACCTTAGCTGAACATGCCGGACGGCCCCTGTTCATCTATGCGGCCGGTTGCGACGCACAACTGCGCGGGGATTCCTGTTGCAATTTTGCGAAAAAAGGTTTGATTATCGCCGCAAGACGGTGGTGGCACCGTCGAAGTGTGCGGCCGCCGGCGAACAACAAAAAGACCCGGCGACACCAACAGAGAGGATCCTCATGCGCATTTCCACCAAGCTCCTTGCTGCAGCCTCGCTCGCGGCAATGTCCCTGTTTGCCGGATCGGCCCTTGCCGACGGCGAAAAATACGTGATCGGCACGGACTCGACCTACCCGCCGTTCGAATTCGTCGACGCCAGTGGCACCATTCAGGGCTTCGACATCGATATCGCCAAGGCACTCTGCGCCGAGATGAAGGCCGAATGCTCCTTCGTATCGACCGACTGGGACGGCATCATCCCGGCGCTCAACGCCAAGAAGTTCGACATGATCGTCTCCTCCATGTCGATCACGCCCGAGCGCCTGAAGCTCGTCGACTTCTCCAACAAATACTACAACACCCCGCCGGCAATCGCCGTGCCGAAGGACTCCAAGATCACCGACGTTGCCGGCCTCAAGGGCAAGGTGATCGGCGCGCAGACGTCCACG
Source organism: Rhizobium sp. GCM10022189 (assembly GCF_042656325.1). Classification (NCBI taxonomy): domain Bacteria; kingdom Pseudomonadati; phylum Pseudomonadota; class Alphaproteobacteria; order Hyphomicrobiales; family Rhizobiaceae; genus Rhizobium; species Rhizobium sp. GCM10022189. Next base: position 19,617 of record NZ_JBHSOR010000019.1, on the reverse strand, counting down.
ACGCACGCCAACTACGCCGAGAAGCACCTCGCCGATACCGAGCTGAAGCTCTACCCGACGGCTGACGAATACAAGCTCGACGTTTCCAGCGGCCGTGTCGATGCCGTCATCGACGACGTCGTCGTTCTCTCCGAATGGGTCAAGTCCGACGCCGGCTCCTGCTGCAAGATCCTGACGACCCTGCCGGTCGACAAGGAAATCAACGGCGAAGGCGCAGGCATCGCCATCCGCAAGGGCGATCCGCTGAAGGAAAAGCTCAACACGGCGATCGCCGCGATCCGCGCCAGCGGCGAATACAAGAAGATCCAGGAAAAGTACTTCGATTTCGACGTTTACGGCGAATGATAAATTCGCTATCTGGCCGATGAAGGAAATGGCGGAAGGCTTGCTCTTCCGCCATTTTTGTTTGACAAAGGTGACAAGATCAAAACGGCAAAAGCCGTGAGGGGACTTCTGGCATGGGCGGATTGTTTTCCGCGCTCGGCTCCTTCTGGAGCGCACTTGTGCACATTTTCGACCCGCTCTGCGGACCCGTCGGCATCTTCACCTGGCTGGCACCCTCGACGATCCTTTCCTGCGGCGATGCCGGCTGGGGCGACGAGATCGCGCTCGGCCTGCAGGTCACGGTTTCGGTGGCGCTCGTCACCCTGCCGATCGGCCTCGTCATCGGCTTCCTCGTGGCGCTCGGCCAGCAGTCGGAGGAAAAATCGCTGCGGCTGGCAGCCGGCATCTACACCACGATCTTCCGCGGCCTGCCCGAGCTTCTGACGCTGTTCATCATCTATTACGGCATGCAGATCCTCATCCAGTACCTGCTGGATCTCGCCGGCTATGACGGCCCGCCGGTTGAAATCAACGCCTTCCTGGCCGGCGTGATCGCGCTTTCGGTGGTCTTTTCCGCCTATTGCTCGGAAGTGCTGCTGTCGGCCTTCCGCGCCATCCCCAAGGGGCAATACGAGGCGGGAGACGCGCTCGGCCTGCATCGCGGCCGCACGCTGCGCCTCATCATCCTGCCGCAATTGATCCGCATTGCGCTGCCGGGCCTGACGAATCTCTGGATGGTGCTGCTGAAGGACACGTCCTACGTTTCGATCATCAGCCTTGCCGATATCCTGCGCCAGACGAGCGTGGCCGTGCGCGTGACCAAGGAACCCTTCTTCTTTTACGGCATTGCCTGCTGTCTCTATCTGGTGCTCGCCATCCTCTCCTCCTTCCTGCTCGTCTATATCGACCGCTGGGCCAAGCGCTCGGAGGTCCGCCGATGAGCTACGCCGAAACATTGATCCCGCCGCAGCCGGCGCCCCGCGCGGTCGCAAGGCCCGTTACCGGAGCGCGCGTCGGCGGCTATATTCTCGTCGCCTTCTGGGCGCTGCTCGCAGCCCTTCTGGTCTACACCGTCATTGCCGGCTGGGATCCGGAGAAGTTCACACGCTACGGGCCGCGCTACCTGCACGGATTGTGGGTGACGCTGAGCATCGTCTTCCTCTCCGTCGTCTTCGGCGCCGTCCTGTCGCTGCCGCTCGCCATGGCGCGCCTGTCGAAGAACCGGCTGCTGAACTGGCTCGCCTACGCCTATATCTATTTCTTCCGCGGCACGCCGCTGCTGGCCCAGCTCTTCCTGGTCTATTACGGCCTCGGCGTGTTCCGCCCGCAGCTGGAAGCCGTCGGCATCTGGTGGTTCTTCCGCGATGCCTGGTATTGCGGCGTCTTTGCCATGACCATCAACACCGCCGCCTATCAGGCCGAAATCCTGCGCGGCGCAATCCAGAGCGTGCCCTACGGCCAGCATGAAGCCGCAGCCGCCCTCGGCATCCACAAGAACATCGCCTTCTGGAAGATCGTCCTGCCGCAGGCCCTGATCGTGGCGCTGCGCCCCTACGGCAACGAGATCATCCTGCTCATCAAGGGCTCGGCCGTCGTCGCCATCATCACCGTCCTCGACCTGATGGGCGAGACGCGCTACGCCTTCTCGCGCACCTTCGATTACCAGACCTATCTGTGGGCGGCGATCTTCTACCTCGCCATCGTGGAAGCGCTGCGCCACCTCTGGAACTGGATCGAGCGCCGCCTGACGCGCCACCTGAAGCGCTGAGGAGATTTGGCAGCACTCTCCTGTGACTGCTGCCAAGTCATTGAAATCAAAAACAAATAGCTCTTTTGCCTGCAATCTGTCAAGCTTCGGTTAACCACCGCGTGATCTCATATCACGTGGCGCTGACTAGCGCGGAGTGGGAACGAGAAGAAGCGAGACAAATGCACAAGGACATGGAAAAGCAACTCAAGGGTTACGGCCTGACGACGGCCCAGATCCTTTACCGCATGCCGGATCACCCGGCCTTTCTCCAGACCTATATCTGGCAGGACTACGACCTCGCCCCGGACTTTCCGGAAATGCGCAGTTTCCTGAAGTTCTGGCAGGAAAAACTGGACGGGCCGCTGCATTCGGTGCGCTATACCCACCGCAGGCTCATTTCGGCAACGGAGTGGCGCTCCCTTAAGGGCGAATTCATATTGCACTGAAATTGCGGTTGCGATGGTAAGCTGCGGGCTCTACAACGCCCGCATGAACAAAAAGAAGATCGACGAAGAGGCTCTCGCGGAAGCCTATAACCGCGCTCTTGCGCTTGAAAAGGCCGGCGATATCGACGCGGCCGTCGAAGCCTACCAGGAAGTCCTGGCAATCGATCCCGACGATCACGGCGGCGCGGCCGTCCGCATCGCCTCCATGGGGCGCGGCGAAACGCCCGTCCGTGCGCCGGACGCCTATGTCGAAACCCTCTTCGACCAGCATGCCGAGGTCTTCGAGGACGTGCTGGTGGAGCAGCTCGGCTACCATGTGCCGATGCTCGTGCGCCAGCGCCTGCAGGACCTGAAGCTCGGCCCCTTCAAGCGCATGCTCGATCTCGGCTGCGGCACCGGCCTGACCGGCAGCGCGCTGAACGACCTCTGCGACGAGATGGTCGGCATCGATATTTCCGAAAACATGGTCGTCATCGCCGACGAGAAGGAAATCTACGAGACGCTCTTCGTCGCCGAGGTCGAGGATTTCCTCGACGACAACGAGGAAGATCCCTTCGACCTCATCACCGCGACCGACGTGCTGCCCTATCTCGGCGCGCTGGAGCCGCTGTTCTTCGGCGCCGCCGAAAACATGAATCCCGGCGGCATTTTCATCTTCTCCTCCGAAAGCCTGCCGGAAAAGCTGGCGGAAGGCCGCCCCTACATGGTCGGCCCGCACCAGCGCTTCATCCACAGCGAGGCCTATATCCGCGAGCGCCTTGCCGCCACCGGTTTCGAACTGCTGGAAATCATGGAGATCAACGTGCGCATGCAGGAAGGCCAGCCAAGCCCCGGCCATCTGGTGACGGCGCGCTACAACGGCTGAGGACCTCCCTGCGCCGGCACAGCGTCGCGCGCAGAAACAGGCACTCGCAGCCTGAAGCAATTCCAGCAAAAGCGGGAACCGGTTTTGCGCCAGGAATTGCAGCAAAAACAATAGGCTGGAGCATTGAAGGCGACTCCGTTTTCGCCGGAAATGTTCTAGTGCCCGCCATCGCCGCCGAGGATGGCGGACAGCAGCCGCCCTTCCAGCTCCGCCAGATCGGGATTGCCGTGGCGGCGGGGATGCGGAAAGGGAATGGCGAGATCGAGCGCGATGCGGCCCTCCTCCAGCACGATCACCCGGTCGGCAAGATGCACGGCCTCGCTGACGTCATGCGTGACCAGCACCGTCGTGCAGCCGAGTTCGCGCCACACGCGGTTCAGCAATTGCTGCATGCTGATGCGGGTCAAGGCGTCGAGCGCGCCGAGCGGTTCGTCCAGCGCCAGGATGCCGGGCCTGCTGACGAGTGCGCGGGCAAGCGCCACGCGCTGGCGCTGGCCGCCGGAAAGGCGCGAGGGCCATTCGCCGGCCTTTTCGGCAAGCTGGACCTCGGCAAGCACGGCTTTCGCCTCTTCCCGCGCCCGCCTCTTCTCGATGCCCTCGCCGAGGCCGACGGCGACATTGTCGGCGACGCTGAGCCAAGGCAGAAGCCGCGGCTCCTGGAAGACGATGCGGGCATTGGCGCCGGTCTCGGAGCCATCGGCGCCCTCGAAGCGCAGATCGCCGCCCGTCGGCTCGTCGAGGCCCATCAGGATGCGCAGCAGCGTGCTCTTGCCGCAGCCGCTCTTGCCGATGACGGCAACGAACTGGCCGGCCGGAATATGCAGGTTGATGCCGCGCAGCACCCGGTTGGCGCCGAAGCTCTTTTCGAGGCCGGAGAGCGTGATGGCCGCAGCCCCGGTTGCGGCGGCGGCCGGCCGATGCGCGCCATGTTCGGCCGTATCGGCCGGATGGAAACGTTCATGCGTGACGAGGGTCATGGCATCGGCTCCTATTTGGCGTAAGCCGGGTTCCACTTGAGCGTCTGCCGCTCGAGCGCACGGGCGACGACATCGGCAAGCTTGCCGAGCACCGCATAGATGACGAGCGCCAGCACCACGACATCGGTCATCATGAATTCGCGGGCATTGTTGGCCATATGGCCGATGCCGGAGGATGCGGCGATCGATTCCGACACGATGAGCGTCAGCCACATGATCCCCAGCGCATAGCGCAGGCCGACGAAGATCGACGGCAGCGCGCCGGGGAAGATGACCTTGCGGAACAAGGTCCAGCCGCCCATGCCGTAGACCCTGCCCATCTCGACCAGGTCGCGGTCGACATTGCGCACGCCATGATAGGTGTTGAGATAGACGGGAAAGAGCACGCCGAGCGAGGTGAGGAACAGTTTCGATTCCTCGCCGATGCCGAACCAGAGGATGACGAGCGGGATCATCGCCAGATGCGGGATGGTGCGCAGCATCTGCAGGGTCGTGTCCGTCAGCTGCTCCGACAGCTTCGACACGCCATTGGCAATGCCGAGCAGGAAGCCGAGGGAGCCGCCGACGATGAGGCCGGCAAAGGCGCGCGCGGCGCTGACCAGCACGTCTTCAGGCAGCTGCCCCGAGACGGTCGTCGTCCAGAAGGCGGCCGCGACATCGGCCGGCGACGGCATGATGCGCGAGGAAATCCAGCCGAGCGACGATCCGATCTGCCAGAGCGCGACGATCGCAACCGGCACCAGATAGGGCAAGAGCCTGTCACGGCCGGGCAGCGGCAGGCGCAAACCTGCCCTGCCCCCGTCTGCTCGCGTCTTGCCGGTGGCGGCGCCGGCCCGTGCGAACGGCGTATCGAATGTCGACATGGATATTTCCTCGCGCTTGGCTTCAGGGCAATTCCGGAAAGACGGCGCGGTGTCCGGCCGGAATCGCGTTGGAAACCGGCCCCGATCAGGAGCCGGAAACGACCTTCAGGTTGCCGCCATGGCTGCCGCCGGCAAAAACCTTCTTGCGACCGAACTCGTTGTTGAAGCTGAGCCGCTGTTCGTCCCGCGTGATGCCGAGTTCCGGGAAGAGCAGTTCGGCGACGCGATAGGCCTCTTCCAGATGCGGATAGCCGGAGCCGATCACCGTATCGATGCCGATCTCCTGATATTCGCGCAGGCGCGCGGCAACCGTTTTCGGCGAGCCGACGAGCGCGGTGCCCGCGCCGGCGCGCACCAGGCCGATACCGGCCCAGAGGTTCGGCGACACTTCGAGCTTGTCGCGGCGGCCGCCGTGCAGGGCGGCCATGCGCTTCTGGCCGACGGAGTCGGATTCCTTGACGAAACGCTCCTGCGCCTCACGAATCGTGTCGTCGTCGAGATGACGGATCAGCCGGTCGGCGGCGTCCCACGCTTCCTCGTCCGTTTCGCGCACGATGAAATGCAGGCGGATGCCGAAGGAGACCTCGCGGCCCTTGGCGGCGGCGGCCGCACGTACCTTCTGCACCTTTTCGGCAACCTGCGCCGGCGGTTCGCCCCAGGTCAGGTATTTGTCGACGCGGCCGACGGCAAAATCGATGCCGGCATCCGAGGAGCCGCCGAAATAGAGCGGCGGGCGCGGCGTCTGCACCGAGGGAAAGCCGAGGCGGGCCTCGGTCGCCTTGATATATTTGCCGTCGTAGCTCGCCACACCCTTTTCCAGCAGTTCCTCGAAGACATGGAAGAACTCGTCGGCATGGGCGTAGCGCTCGTCATGCTCCAGGTGGATGCCGTCGCCGGCAAGCTCGGCCGGGCTGCCGCCGACGACGATGTTGAGCAGCAGGCGGCCGTTGGAAATGCGGTCCAGCGTCGTGGCAAGGCGGGCATAATAGGCCGGAGATGCCGTGCCGGGGCGGATCGCCACCAGGAACTGCAGCCTCTCGGTCCTGGCGGCGAGCGCCGAAGCCATGACGAAGGATTCCTCGCAGGCCACGCCCGTCGGCAGCAGCACGCCGGAATAGCCGAGACGGTCCACGGCCTGCGCGATCTGCGAGAGATAGCCGATTTCCGGGGCGCGGTTGAGATCGGTGGAACCGAGATAGGTGCCGTCTCCCGATGTCGGGATGAACCAGAGGAAATTGATCGGGTCGGATGAAGCGGTCATGGACGCATTCCTTTTTATGGATATCTGAAATCAGCTGCCTTGGAGCCTGCCGATATCGTGACATAGACTACTAATTATATCGACAATATCAATTTGCTATTCCGGCTCGATCTGGAGAATAATTTTGCCGGGACCCGCGGCATGGGCACGTTCCCATGCCGCGGTCCCCAGGCCCTGCCCCGGCACCAGGGCAAACGACGGCGCCGGTCAGGTCGCCTTCGGGCGCCAGACGATATCGCCCGTCGCAAGCTTCTTCGGCACGATGCCGAGATTGTAGAATTCGTCGGCGAGCGCCTGCTGATAGCTGGCCGCCGCATCCGTCACCGTCGAGACGCTGCCGAGATCGGCACCGGGGCGCGTCAGCGTCACCCGCGTCACGTCGGCCGGAACGCCGGTGATTTCCGAAAGCTCCTTGACCGTCTCGTCGAGATTGTCCTGCGCCGAGCGGCCGACCTTGGCGAGCTCGTCCAGCACGTTGACGATGACGGTGCCGTTCTCGTCGGTGAAATCCTTGTTGGCGAGGAAATAGCTGTAGGAATCGACGATGCCTTCCGCCGTCGTCAGGATGCGCGTATCGGGATCGGCCTCCGCGATGGCGAGATAGGGATCCCAGATCGACCACGCATCGATGCTGCCGTTCTTGAAGGCGGCGGCCGCATCCGGGGGCGCAAGATCGAGCGGCTGCACGTCATCCAGCGTCAGCCCCGCCTTGCGCAAGACCTTTACCGTTACGTTATGGGCGCTGGAGCCGCGCTTGAAGGCGACCTTCCTGCCCTTCAGGTCCTCCAGCGTCCTGATCGGCGAATCCTTGCGCACGAGGATGGCCGAGCCCGCCGGGCTGCCGCGATAGATGCCGACATAATAGAGCGCCCCGCCCGCCGCCTGCGCAAAGAGCGGCGGCACGTCGCCCGTGGCGCCGAAATCCAGCGCGCCGGCGCCAAGCGCTTCCAGCAGCGGCGGTCCTGACGTGAATTCCGACCAGCTCACCGTAAGGCCCTGGTCGGCAAGCCGCTTTTCCAGCGCCCCGCGACGCTTGGCAAGCGCCAGCACGCCGTTCTTCTGCCAGCCGATGCGCAATTCCGTCGCCGCCGCCCGCGCCGGCCTGACGGACGGCAGAGCCACGGTGGCGGCGCCGGCTGCCAAGAGCCCCAGTGTCTGTCGACGTGTAATCATCTCTGTCCCCTTTCCTGCGGCCAGGCGCTCCTGCCGCGCCGGCCGCTCCGTTTCGATGGGGTTGATGATGATTTAGTCTATAAACTAGATCGACAATTAATTTTATCATATCAGCGAGATCTGAAACTTTCCCGACCCCGTTTTGTCCGGCCCGGAGAAATTTTGTTCCAGGCGCGGCCGTCCGGCCCGCCTTCGTGGCTTTCCGCCGCCTCCCGTTTCGGCTAATCCTCTGACCCTGTTTGCAAGCGGTTATGGAGGACAGCATATGGCGAAAGTCGCTTTCATCGGTCTCGGCGTCATGGGTTTCCCGATGGCGGGACATTTGAAGACAAAGGGCGGCCACGATGTCACCGTCTACAATCGCACGGCCGCAAAGGCCGCCGCCTGGGCGGAAAAATTCGCCGGCAAGGCAGCCCCCACCCCGGCGCAGGCCGCCGATGGCTGCGATTTCGTCTTCGTCTGCGTCGGCAATGACGACGATCTGAGGCAGGTCACGACCGGTGAGGACGGCGTGCTGAAGACCATGAAGCCGGGCTCGGTGCTGATCGACAATACGACGGCGAGCGCCGAAGTCGCCCGCGAGCTTTATGCGGCCGCCAGGGCCAAAGGCGTGGATTTCATCGACGCCCCCGTTTCCGGCGGTCAGGCGGGCGCCGAAAACGGCGTGCTGACGGTCATGTGCGGCGGTGACGAAGCCGTGTTCGAAAAGGCCCGCCCCGTCATCGACGCCTATGCCCGCATGGTCGGCCTGATGGGACCTGCCGGTTCCGGCCAGCTCACCAAGATGATGAACCAGATCTGCATCGCCGGTATCGTCCAGGGCCTTGCCGAAGCCGTGCATTTCGGCAAGCGCGCCGGCCTCGACATCGAAAAGGTTGTCGACGTCATCTCCAAGGGGGCGGCCGGCTCCTGGCAGATGGAAAACCGCCACAAGACCATGAACCAGGGCAAATACGATTTCGGCTTTGCCGTCGACTGGATGCGCAAGGATCTCGGCATCGTGCTCTCCGAGGCGCAGCGCAACGGCGCGAGACTGCCGCTGACGGCCCTGGTCGACCAGTTCTACGGCGACGTTCAGGCGCTCGGCGGCAACCGGTGGGACACGTCCTCGCTGCTTGCGCGACTTGAGAAATGATCGGCCCCTCTTCGAGCGCGGCGGACCTGATTGCGCATCTGCGCACGCTGCGCTCTGAAGACAATATTGCCGGCATGGCGCGTTTCGGCATCGCCACCGAAGGCGCCATCGGCATTTCCAATCCCGACCTGCAGAAGATCGCCCGGCTCGCCGGCAAGGACCAGGCCAGGGCAAGGGCGCTCTGGGCAAGCGGCATCCGCGAGGCGCGCATGCTGGCGCTCTATACGTTCGAGCCGAAAGAGCTGACGGCGGCCGAGGCGCGTGAACTGGCCGCCGGCTTCAACTCCTGGGAAATTGTCGATTGCGCCGCCGACCTCTTCGTCGGGGCCGGCCTCGACGCGCTGATTGCGGACTTTGCCGCAGACGAGCGGGAATTCGTCAGGCGCACCGCCTTTGCCATGATCGCCGGGGCGGCCGTGCACCGCAAGCAGGACCTGGACGAAAGCCTGCTCGCCTATCTGCCGCTGATCGAAGCCCATGCCACCGACGGCCGAAACTTCGTGCGCAAGGCCGTCAGCTGGGCGCTGCGCAACATCGGCAAGCGCAACGCCACCTGCCATCGCCCTGCCCTTGCGCTTGCCGAACGCCTTGCCGCGGGCGCCGACAGGACCGCCCGCTGGATCGGCAAGGATGCCGTTAAAGAGCTGACCGGCGAAAAGCTGCTCGCCCGGCTCCGCTGAACCGGCCCTACTGGGCCGCGATCGCGGCCCCGGTCGTGACGATCTGGTTCTGCTTGGATTTCTCGACGAGGAAATCGATCAGCGCCCGCACCGCCGGCGGCATGCCCTTGGTCGTGGTGAAGACGAGATAGAACTGGCTCTCCACCGTCTGCCATTCCGGCAGCACGCGCACCAGCCGGCCGGACTGGAGATCCTGCGCGCAGGCGTTTTCGAGGATGAGCCCGTAGCCCACGCCGGCACGCGCCGCATCCAGGATCGCCGTCATGCTGCGGCAGGTGAGCCGCGGCTGGTGGCGCACGACCTTCTTCTCGCCGTCCGGCCCCACCAGTTCCCAGGTATGGAAGGACATCCAGGTGGTCATGGCGAGGGTCGGCGCATTGCCGAGATCGTCGACGCAATCGAGCGCGCCCATGCGCTCGATCAGCGACGGGCTGGCGACGAGGATGCGCCGCGCCCGGTCGAGCTTGCGCATCGTCAGGCTGGTCTGCGTTTCCGGCTCGCTTGCCGCGCGCACCTCGACATCGATGCGCTCGTTGATGAGATCCGTGCGCCGGTCCGAGCCGATGATCTGCAGCTTGATCTTGGGATAGCGCTCCAGGAATTCCGGCAGCACGGCGCCGAGCGAAATATCGATGAGGCCGAGCGGGCAGCCCATGCGCACGATGCCCTGCGGATCGGACTGCGCCTCCGTGACGATCGACTTGGCGCGATCGGCCTCCCGCAGGATCGTCTGGCACTGCTCGTAGAAGGCCTGGCCGATCTCCGTCACCCGGAAATGGCGCGTGGACCGCTCGATCAGCCTTGCGCCAAGGCAATCCTCCAGCCGGCTGACGCGCCTGCTCAGCTTGGACCTCGGTATTTTCAGGGTTCGGCTTGCGGAAGCGAATCCACCGCTGGAGACGACGGCGGCGAAATAGAAGTAGTCGTTAAGATCGTCCATTAAGGAAACCTACCCGAGAGTAGTAATGATTGCCAGCCTCTGAAATGCTTATAGCGGCGACCTGTCACGTTACAGTCACATTATTGGCATCGATTCGCGCAGGCTAAAACCTATCCGAACGGTTGGCTTGCCGGATGCATTCGCACAATGAAAACGTGTATGTCGCGCGATAAAACGGGGCGCGATCGATCAGAAGCAACGAATAGGCTGATAATTTCTAAATCTGCTCGACGTCGGGAAAACCAACCGACGAAACGAAACCGGCAAGCGTGGCGGCGCTTCTGGCTTCCCACCGGCTTTCAACTGCAAAGGACTGGCCCAGCAGGGAAAACCGGACCAGTCCCTCGTTACTGATCGGAGGTCATTCTGATCAGAAACTCATGGGGTTAGGAGACCCCCGGCACGAGGCCGGGGGTTCCGTCGCTCAGATTAGAACGAGCGCTGCAGACGGAAGTAACCGGTCGTGACGTCGTCGCCATCTTCCGGATCCAGGTACTGGACGGAAGCCTTGGCGTAGAAGTTGTCAACGATCTGGTAGTCAACCGTCAGACCGACCTTCCAGGCATCGCCGAGACCGTCGAAGTCATCCGGAACAGCCTTGGAGCCGCCGAAGTAGTTGCCGTAGTACTGAACAGCCGGAGTGATCTTCAGCTTGTCAGTTGCCTTGATGGCGTATTCGGCAGCAACTGCCCATTCAGCCGACGAGTAGTAGGAGTTCGGGCCGCTGGAGTAGACAGCTGCGAGGCCGAGCGTGCCCGGGCCGAGTTCAGCCGTACCCATAGCGCGGATAGCGCCGTCTTCGTTGTCGAAGTCGTAGCCGCCGGTGACCTGGTAGCTGAAGGCGCCAGCCGTGCCGCCGATGCCGAAGGCAACGCCGACGTTGTTCGGATCTTCGTCAGCCTTGAAGACGCCGTCTTCCAGTTCGTCGACGCTGAGGCCAGCGTAGAAGGAACCGGTTTCGTACTGATAACGGATGGAGTTATGCAGCGTTACGACGGAGCCGATGTCGTCCGTTTCGCCGGAGAGACCATCGTCCCACCAGGAGTAGAAGAGACCAGCGCGGAAGCCTGCGACGTCGAGGTAAGCCGAGTCGAGGATCGTTTCCTGGTCCGTTGCGTTGTCGGCATTGGCCTGGAGAACGATTACGCCGGTGAGCGGGCCGTATTCGGTGTCGCTCTTGGCGGTGAACTGAACCTGACCGCGGGTCTTGGCATTCCAGTCGGCGTCGCCGCTTTCGCCCGGACCAACGTCAACCTGGAAACGGATGTAGCCTTCGATCTTCAGGCAGGTTTCCGTGCCCGGGATGTAGAAGTAGCCGGTGCCGTAAGCGTCGCAGACGCGAACGTACTCAACCGGCTCCGGCTCTGCAGCAACGATTGCGTCTGCTGCGAGTACCGGGGTCGATGCAGCAAATGCTGCTGCCGACGCAAGCAATACCATCTTGATGTTCATTGTAGAATTCCACTCCTTTGTCGATCGGGGCTTTACTCTGTTTCCGAAGATCCAAAGCCGACCCGTTTGAACAGCCTCACGGCGTGCGGATCGATCGAACCGCCGAACGTTCATCCCACAGACATCAAATTGTATCAATTCGTGAACGGCGCCATCGCACGGCATGCACATGCTTTCTGCATGGGGCGTGGTTTTTATACAACAATTTCAAGGAGTTGGATGATTAACGCACGAATGCCGCCGCGGTAGCCAGTGGCTATCGCAGGCGGCTGAAACGATCCTCCCAAAGCGCCGCGAAACCGGAGCAGAAAGCTCGAACGATCTCGCGAAGCAGCCGGACATTAGCGCCGGCTAAGCATCATATAAAGATAGGAGATTAGAACATGGTGTCCTGAAATCGAACCTAATGGTGCAGAAAGCGACCATAAATCGATTTGGGGCCTACTTTGTGTTGTGGAAACAACCAAAGACTCGCGCTCTGGCATCGCTTAAACGTTTTGCCAAAGGCTCAAAAAATTCGTGCGAAGCGCGATATTGCGCTGCACGGACATTACAAAAGTGTTCCAGTTCCCCCGGACCACCCGCACGAATCGGCCCCCGTGCCTCCCAACGTCGGGGCCTGTTCATGACGTGCGTGGCTTCGCACAGTTCCATGACAGGAAAATTACAATTTGGAAAGGTTTCGCGCCGCCGTCAAGTGGCAGCTGCGGCGCGCCGCACTCCGAGAAATCACGGATGAACTTCTCCTTACGCAAACGGGCGCGATTCGCTCGCGCCCGTTTGCAACCGTCGATGCCTTGCCGCAGGCCCTGCCCGCTCAGTCCTCGTTGGACTTGGCGTTTTCGAGAATCATGTAGTCGAGCGGCAGCTGCGTCGAATATTTGATCTGCTCCATCGCGAAGGCCGAGGAGACGTCGCGAATCTCGATCTTGGCGATCATGCGCTTGTAGAAGGCGTCATAGGCGGCGATGTCGGGCACGACGACGCGCAGCAGATAGTCCACGTCGCCGCTCATGCGGTAGAATTCGACCACCTCGGGGAATTCCGCAACGACCTCGGAGAATCGGCGCAGCCACTCGATGGAATGGGTCGCGGTGCGGATCGACACGAAAACCGTGACCTTGGTGTTGACCTTTTCCGGATCGAGGATGGCCACGCGGCGCTTGATGACGCCGTCCTCTTCCATCTTCTGGATGCGCCGCCAGCAGGGCGTCGTCGAAAGCCCGACCTTCTTGGCAAGGTCGGCAACGGCGAGCGTCGAATCTTCCTGAAGCAGGCGCAGTATCTTTCGGTCGAGGCGATCCATGCGAAAATAAGTCCCTTTCGAATTATTTTCTTTGTATAGCGCGATTCCGGCCGACGAAAAGAATTTTGTTTCAGAAGGCAAGCATTTTGATTCGCCGGCGCAGCTCCGGAAGCAGTTCTTCCTCGAACCAGCCGTTGCGCCTGATCCAGCCCGTATTACGCCAGCTCGGATGCGGCAGCGGCAGAACGGCAGGTCTGCCCTGTTTGGCGAGACCGTCGCGCCAGTTCCGCACCGTCTCCGTCATGCTTTCGCGTCGTGACGCGCCCATGTGCCAGGCCTGCGCATAGGAGCCGACAGCCAGCACCAGCTCGATCTGCGGCATGGCCGAGATTGCCCGCTCCCGCCAGGCCGGCGCGCATTCGCGCCGCGGCGGCAGGTCGCTGCCCTTGGCATCGTAGCCCGGAAAGCAGAATCCCATCGGCACGATCGCGAATCGGTCCCGGTCGTAGAAGGTCGGCCGGTCCACATCCAGCCACTGCCGCAGCCGGTCGCCGGAAGCGTCGTCGAACGGCAGGCCGCTTTCGTGCACGCGAAGCCCCGGCGCCTGGCCGGCGATCAGCACGCGGGCGCGCGCGGAGAGCACGGCAACCGGGCGCGGCTCGTGCGGCAGCCGGTCCGCGATGCCGCGCAGCGGCGCATCGCGACAGATCCGGCAGGCCGATATCTCGGCCCGCAGCCCGTCCAGCCCGTCCTCGCCCGATACCGCCGTCATTGCCATCCCGTCCATCCGCCGATCAGCCGCTGCAGGCCGGACTTTCCGTGCCGGGCCTCGTCCCTGACGTCGCGCGGCATGTCGAAACGGCCGGCCCAGAGCCCGAGCCTGCCCGCCCTCGCCTGCTCTTCCTCGCGCGCGTAGCCGCCATAGGAAACCGCCATGCCGGAGGCCACCATGCGCGCGTTAATATTGCCGGCATCATTGTGGCAGGTGACGAGCAGCCGGTCGTAACGGTCGCGCTCGTTGCCGCCGCATTGCGTGCCGGGCTGCGAAACCAGTTCCTGCAGCGCCCGTCGCGCCTGCCGGCCGCAGCCCCATTCCTGCCCCTGGCGCTCGCAGGTCTGCGACAGTTCCGGCGCGTCTATGCCCTTGAGCCGCAGGCGCTGGCCGTCGAGAACCAGGCTGTCGCCGTCGGCGGCGCGAAAGGCGCCCTGATGCCGAATATCGGGCCTGTCGCCGAGCTTTGCCGCAATTAATGCAACGAGAACAAGAAAAGCCAGCGCGGTTGCACCGTCCCGGGTCAACACAAGAAGCCGTGCCACGCTTTTGCCTCCTTGCAAAACAAACCCTTGGCAAAGATGGCAAACATCTTCTTAAGAATTTCCGGTTAAGCTCTTATTCATCTGCAGGACAAGTTTCAACGTGCACATGAGTACCGGCGTCAGCACATCAACCGACAAGATCATTGTCGACAAATCGCGCGGCCACCGCAACAAGGCGGTTTCCAAGGCCGTGCGGCAGACGCGCGAACGCCTGCAGTCGGGCCACGCCTCCAGCTCCGCCTTCGATCGCGACATGCTGCAGATGTATGTCGCCGCCGTGCTGCAGGGCGCGGCGATCATGCCGCTCTTCGTCATCATCGTGGCGGCCCTCGGCACCTATTTCATCGAGGATGCGAGCCTGTTTTTCTGGGCGCTGCTGACGCTCACCTGCCACGCCGTCAACATTCTTCTGGCCCGCCACGCCCGCAAACAGGAAATCGCCGCCGAAACCGTGCGCCGCTGGCGCAATCTTCTGCTGGCCGGCCAGTTCCTGATCGGCTGCTGCTGGGCGATCTTCGCCCTGCAGGGCTGTTCGGCCTGCGAACCTTCGAGCTTCACGCTCTATAAGGGCGCCACGCTGCTGATCGCCCTGTCGGTCACGACCATGTCGAATTTCATGCTGACGCCCGCCGTGATCGTCGGCTTTGCCCCCGCCGTCGTGGCGCTTGCCGCAAAGAGCGGCCTGTCGCGCGATATTCTGGAACTTTCGCTGGCCGGCGTCTTCACCACCACGGTCGTCTTCTTCAATTACATCAGCGACCGGCTCTTCCAGTCCAGCCTGAAAATCCTCTCCTTCCAGTCGGAAAAGGACGATCTGATCGCCGAACTCGAAGTGGCCAAATCCATGTCGGACGAGGCCCGCCGCCGCGCCGAGGAGGCAAACCTCGCCAAGTCGCGCTTCCTCGCCTCCATGTCGCACGAGCTGCGCACGCCGCTGAACGCGATTCTCGGCTTCTCCGAAGTCATGTCGGCGGAGGTCATGGGGCCGCTCGCCAACCCGACCTACAAGGAATATGCCGACGACATCCATCGCTCCGGCCAGCATCTGCTCGATCTCATCAACGAAATCCTCGATCTCTCGCGTATCGAAGCCGGTCGCTACGAGCTCAGCGAAGAGGCGATCTCGCTGCTCGACATTACCGAAGACTGCATCGGAATGGTGCAGCTGCGCGCGCGCGCCAAGAACATCTCCATTACCGACCAGGTAGAGCGCCAGCTTCCGGCGATCTGGGCCGATGAAAAGTCCATGCGCCAGGTCGTTCTCAATCTTCTTTCCAATGCCGTAAAATTCACACCTCAAGGTGGAGAAATAAACGTCAAGGTTGGGTGGACGGCCGGCGGCGGCCAGTACATCTCCATCCGCGACAACGGCCCCGGCATTCCCGAGGAGGAAATCCCGGTCGTACTGTCGGCCTTCGGCCAGGGCTCGATCGCCATCAAGAGCGCCGAACAGGGCACCGGCCTCGGCCTGCCGATCGTGCAGGCGATCCTTGCCAAGCATGACGGCCAGTTCATCCTGAAATCCAAGCTGCGCGAAGGCACCGAAGTCATCGCCATCCTGCCCGCCAAGCGCGTGCTGCAGACCATCCCGGCGGTGGAAGAAGCCCAGCCCGTCGCCAAGAAGCGCAAGAGCTTCGCCTAGGCATCTTTAGAAAAAGAGATGCCTGCAGATGACGAAGCCGAGATAGAGGCAGCAGGCGGCGATCATGCAGGTGACGGCAAAGGAGCCGAGATCCTTGGCATGTTTGCCGACGATGGAAATCTCCGGCGAGATCCGGTCGATCACTTCCTCGACCGCCGTATTCATCGCCTCGATGGAAAAGAGCCCGAGGAAAAGCACCGTCGTGACGACGAATTCGGTGGCGTCCGCGCCGATGAGGAAGAGCACGGCCAGCGCCGCCGCGAAGAAGCCGAGTTCCTGCCGGAAGGCCGATTCCCTGACGACCCGCAGAAAGCCCGCCCAGGAATAGCCGGCGGCCGCCACGAAATGGCGAAATCCCGTTTCCTTGGTCACGGCAGGTTTCGTCAAGGGCGCCTCGCCTCCTCCGGGCCGGTCTTGCCGCCGGCTTTGATTTATAAGCGACTACGCAGATACCGTTTCCCCGGCCTGCGCGCAAGCAAGGCGCAGGCCGCTCGCCGGTTGCCCCATCGGTCGCCGGATCAATGTTTTCCCGAAACGCCGGCCTGGGCGAAGGTCGCCATGCCGGAATGGCAGGCCGCCGCCGCCTTGACGATGCCGGCGGCAAGGGCAGCACCCGTGCCTTCGCCGAGCCGCATGCCGAGCGCCAGAAGCGGCGTCTTGCCGAGCTGTTCGATGGAGCGCAGATGCCCCGGTTCGGCCGAGACATGGCCGATCAGGCAATGGTCGAGCGCCGACGGATTGACGGCCCTGAGAATCGCGCCGGCCGCCGTTGCCGTATAACCGTCGATCAGGACGGGGATGCGCTCCATGCGGGCGGCGAGAATGGCGCCCGCCATCGCCGCGATCTCGCGGCCGCCGAGCCGGCGCATGATTTCGAGCGGATCGTTCAGATGGTCGCTGTGGAGCGCGACGGCGCGCTCGACCGCATCGATCTTGCGCTCCAGCATCTCGCCTTCCGAACCCGTGCCGGGGCCGACCCAGTCGCGCGCGGTGCCGCCGTAAAGCGCGTAGTTGATGGCGGCCGCGATCGTCGTGTTGCCGATGCCCATTTCGCCGATGCAGAGCAGGTCCGTGCCGCCGGCGATCGCCTCCATGCCGAAGGCCATGGTGGCGGCGCAGTCGCGCTCGGAGAGCGCCGGCTCCTGGGTGATGTCGCCGGTCGGATAGTCGAGCGCCAGATCGAAGACCTTGAGGCCGAGATCGTTGGCAACGCAGATCTGGTTGATCGCTGCTCCGCCGGCTGCGAAATTCTCCACCATCTGCTGCGTCACTTCCGGCGGGAAAGGCGTGATGCCCTGGCGCACGACGCCGTGGTTGCCGGCGAAGATCGCCACCAGCGGCCGGTTGACAGCGGGCGCGCGGCCGCTCCAGGCGGCAAGCCAGAAGGCGATTTCCTCGAGCCGCCCGAGCGCGCCCGGCGGCTTGGTCAGCTGCGCGTCGCGTTCGCGGGCCGCCACCAGCGCGCGGGCGTCCGGTCCCGGCAGGTCGCGGAGAAGGGCGCGAAAATCGTCGAACGGCAGGCCTGAAACGCTCATCTGAATGGCTTTCCTTGTCTTCTTGTCTTTTCCCGGCAAATCGGGTTCCTTGCGTGGCGACTCTCTTAAAGCGACCGGCCACGGCGAACAATGTCAAAAAGCAAGCAACGCCAAAAGCCGCAGGAAGACGAACGGGCCGCCGGAGAGACGGGGGATCGCAGACAGTGATAAAAGACATCGTCGTCGATGCGGCGCGCGCCGTGGCCTTTCTCAGCCGCATTCCCATGCCGCCCTGGCTCTTTGCCGGTTATGACGGCAAGCTCGGCCGGCTCGTGCGGGTCTTTCCGCTGGCCGGTCTTGCCATCGGCGCCCTGCCCGCGCTCGTCTTCTTCGTCATGCTTGCCCTGCGCGCCGACCGGCTGATGGCGGCGCTCGTGGCGCTCGCCGTTCAGACGATCCTGACCGGGGCGCTGCACGAGGACGGGCTCGCCGACACCGCCGACGGCATCGGCGGCGGCAAGACGCGCGAGCAGAGCCTCCTCATCATGAAGGACAGCCGCATCGGCAGCTATGGCGCGATCGCCCTCATCCTGTCCTTCGCGCTGAGGGCAGCGGCGCTCGCCGCCATCGCCCGCGAAGCCTCGCCCTTTGCCGCCGCCCTTGCCATTCCGGCCGTCGCGGCGCTGAGCCGCGGCGCGATCGCCTGGCACTGGCAGCGCCTGCCCGCCGCAAAGCCGGACGGGCTTGCGGCTTCGGCCGGCAGGCCCGCGGAAGTGACGATGCAGGTCGCCCTTGTGGCGGCGGGCTTCATCACCGCCATTCTCGTCTGGCCGGCGCTCGGCCTGCTGCCTTTCGTCTCGGCCCTGCTTGCCACCGGTTTCTCGACGCTTTTCTTCACCTGGTTCATCCGCCGCAGGCTTGCCGGCCACACCGGCGACACGCTCGGCGCCAACCAGCAGATTTGCGAGGTCGCGGGTTTCTGCGCCCTTGCCATGGCTCTCTGAAATCCCGATATATCGCCCATGCGAACACCCTGCATCCGCGTATGCTTTCTGGATCCCCTGACCGGTCTCTGCACCGGATGCGGCCGCACAACGGAAGAAATCGCCGGCTGGATGCGCTTTTCGGATGAAGAGCGTAAACGCATCATGGCAAGCCTGCCGGCGCGCCTCGCCGCGCCTGCTCCCGAACAGGCAAAGACGCTGGAGGCGGCCGGCTGATGCGCCTCGTCCTGCTGCTTGCCGTCATCCTTATCGGCCTTGCCGTCCTGCTCTTCAACAGCGACCAGAGCCGCATCATGGGCCTGGAGAGCGACGATTTCGGCCGCTTCGTCTACCTGCTGCCGATCGCCCTGATGCTGGCCGCCGGCATCTGGGGCAGCCGCCGCAATATCGGCGAGACGATGCGCCAGTTCCTGATCTGGCTGGTCATCATCCTGGCGCTCGCCACCGCCTATCTCTACCGCTACGACGCGATGGCCGTCGGCAACCGGCTGCTTGCCGGCCTTGTGCCCGGCCGAGCGGTGATCGTCACCACGAGCGAAGGCGGGCAGGAAGTCATCGTCCACAAGATGCTGAACGGCCATTTCGAGGCGGAAGTCTCCGTCAACGGCCAGTCGGTGCCCATGCTCGTCGATACCGGCGCAAGCATGGTGGCGCTCTCCCATGCCGACGCGCTGCGCATCGGCATTGACCCGAAGCAACTCACCTATTCCATGAGCGTGATGACCGCCAACGGCCGCGCCCGCGCCGCCCCCGTCACGCTGGATCAGGTGGCGATCGGCCCGATCGTGCGCAGCAACGTGGCCGCGAGCGTGGCGGAAGACGGCAGGCTGGACCAGAGCCTGCTCGGCATGAGCTTCCTGGAAACGCTGGGCTCGCTGCAGATGCAGACGGACGAACTCAGGATGCGGGACTAGGGTTTTCCAGCCGGTCGCCACCCCCCGTCCCTTGTATCTGCACATTGATGATTTTGTGCGAAAGAAGCGACTGAGCCTCTTGCCGGGTGGCCACCCGGCAAGAGGCGTGGCGGCGTCGCCCGTTCTCCCTCCGGCTACAACCGTGGATGAGCC
>NZ_JBHSOR010000018.1:0-52401 GCF_042656325.1 Rhizobium sp. GCM10022189 | reverse complement strand
AAGCGCCACCTGGCGCGACATCGCGGTGCCGGCCGTGCCGACCAACTACCAGCGCTTTGCCGAAGCGGTCAGGACCGGCAAGCAGGACGACCCCACTTTCCGCCATGCCGCCAACCTGCAGAAGGTGCTCGACCTTGCCATGGTGACGGAGCGCGACCGCCGCGAACTGGAGATCTGATCTTCCTCCCGATAGCTTTCGAGATCGTTGCCGCCGCCCGGCAAGGCGGCGGTAACATGCGGCAATTCATCGCTAAAACCTGTACTTAAGTGTACTTGAGCGACGCCCGGCACTATCCATATTTGCTCAATGGTCAACGCGTAACCCTCGTGTCGGCTCTTGCGCGGCAGGCCATGCAATTTCCTTGAGCCCCCCAATGGAAAGCCCATGACTGACGTTATCTCCAACTCCACCCTTCCCGAAAAACCAGTCGCCACAGCCCAGACGCAGGAGTTCGCCACGGCCGGCATTGCCCCGATGGACCGGCCGAGCGCGATCACGCGCTTCTTCATGAGCATTGTTGCCTGGGCGGAGGGCCTGAATTTCAAATATGCCAAGCTCGGCAATCCGCCTGTTTACGACAATGCGGTGTTTCCCTGGGCGAAGGAGGTCGAAAAGGCCTGGCCGCAGATCCGCGCCGAGCTCGACCGCGTGCTCCTGCGCCAGAGCGAGCTGCCGAGCTTCCAGGACATCTCCACCGACGTGCAGACGATTTCCAAGGACAACCGCTGGAAGACCTTCTTCCTCCTCGGCTTCGGGGTGAAATCGGAGCAGAATATCCAGGCCTGCCCGGAGACCTGGAAGGCGGTGCAGAAGATCCCCGGCCTGAAGACGGCGATGTTTTCGATCTTCGAGCCCGGCAAACACCTGCCGGCCCATCGCGGCCCCTATAACGGCGTGCTGCGCCTGCATCTCGGCATGATCGTTCCGGAACCGGCCGACAAGCTCGCCATCCGCGTCAAGGACCAGATCTGCCACTGGCAGGAGGGCAAGGCGCTGATCTTCGACGATGCCTACGAGCACGAGGCCTGGAACCACACGGACAAGACGCGCGTCGTCCTCTTCGTCGATTTCGTCAAGCCGCTGAAATTCCCGGCGCGGCTGATCAACTGGACCCTGCTCAACCTTGCGATTTTCACGCCGTTCATCCGCGAAGGGCTCGACAATCACAAGGAGTGGGAGAAGAAGTTTTATGCGCAGGCCGAAGCGCTGCGCAATCGCGGCTGAGGCGGGGCTGCGCCGCCCCAGCCCCAGCATAATCCTCCGAACAGGCCGCACACGAGGGAAGAGAGGTTGAGGCTCCGCAATCGCGGGGCCTTTTCTTTATGCGGCGCGCCGAACTGCACGGCGGACCTGCGTGGAACGATCGCTGAACGCATCGTTCACCGAAGCGATATTGACCGCTGCGATAATCACGGATAAAGTTTATCCATGATTGGAGACGGCGATGAAACTCAGCGAAGGCGTGGAACAGGCAATTCATTGCATGACCTTCCTCAGCGGATTGTCCGAGCAGGGCGTGCTATCGGCGGCGGCCCTTGCCGAGCTTCACGGCGTTTCGGCAAGCTACTTGCTGAAGCACCTGCAGGCTCTTTCCGGCGCGGGGCTTCTTCTCACGGTGCCGGGGCCGAAGGGCGGCTACAGGCTGGCGAAGGCGCCTCACGAGATCAGCCTGCTCGATATCGTGCTTGCGGTGGAGGGACCGGCGCCGGCCTTCCGCTGCGCCGAGATCCGCCGGCGCGGTCCCAATCCCCTGCCGGCACGCTATTTCACCAGACCATGCCAGATCAACGCCGCGATGCTGAGGGCCGAGAAGGCCTACCGCGCCGAACTGGCCAAGGTGACGATCGCCGATCTTGCGGCGGAGGTCGCTGCAGACGACGACGGCAGCATCGCCGCGCGCGGCTGCGCTTTTCTTGAACGCAACGAACGGAAGACGGGCAACCGCGCCGCGTCATAGGAGAAGGATAACATGAGCACATCAAAGAAGGTCGTCGTCATCGGCGGCACGGGCCTCGTCGGTTCGAAAGCAGTCGCCATTCTGCGCAATGCCGGTCACGAGGCCGTCGCCGCCAGTTCGCGAAACGGGATCAACGCCTTCACCGGCGAGGGCCTGCAGGCCGCGCTTGCCGGGGCCGATGCGGTGATCGACGTTTCCAACCTCATGTCCTTCGACGAACCGGTGATCCGCAATTTCTTCGCGACGTCCAGCCGCAACCTGACCGAAGCGGAAAAATCCGCCGGCGTGCGCCATCACGTCGTTCTTTCCATCGTCGGGACCAGCGGGCTTTCGGGCAATCCCTATGTCGGCGGCAAGCAGGCGCAGGAGGAGGCGGTGAAGGCGTCCGGGCAGGACTATACGATCGTGCGCGCCACGCAGTTCTATGAATTCCTGGATGCGCTGGCCGATGCCTATGCCGATGGCGCCGGGCTGAAGGTTCCCGATATCGCCTTTCAACCGATCGCCGCCGCCGATGTCGCCGCTGCCCTGGTCAAGGTGGCGCTCGAAAATCCGCGTAACGGCATCGTCGATCTTGCCGGTCCCGATCGCGGCGCGTTCGCGCAGGTAATGCGCAGCTATCTCGCCGCAAAGGGCGACGGGCGCGCCGTGGGGGTGGATGCCTCGCTCGGCTATTTCGGGGCGCCGGTCACGGCCACCTCGCTCGTTCCGACCGGTGATTTCATCCAGGGCCGGATCACGCTGGCGGACTGGCTCCGTCAACAGAACAATGAAACGAAAGTGGAGAAATCCTGATGAAGACCATGCTTTATGCCCTGGCTGCGCTCGTGCTTCCGGTCACAACCGCCTCGGCGCACGACGTCGCCAAGGGTGAACTCGTCTATGAGACGAAGGGCGCCAGGGTGACGGAAGTCTATGCTCACGTGTTGCCGGACAATCCGGGCAAGAGCGTCAAGGGCGTGCTCGTCGAATATGAGCCCGGCGGCTACAGCTCTGCGCATACCCATGCCAAGTCGGCTCTCATCTACGCGACCGTTCTCGAAGGAGCGATCCTGAGCGGGGTGAACGGCGGGGAGGTGAAGACCTTCACCAAGGGAATGAATTTCACCGAGCTTCCCGGCGACCGGCACGATGTCAGCGCCAATGCCAGCAAGACGGAACCGGCAAAACTGCTCGCCGTGTTCGTGGTCGATACCGACGACAAGGTGCTGACGACGCCGCGCAAGCCCTGATTCCCGGCAGGACGCATGGAAACGGCCCCGGGAGCGGGGCCGTTTGCCGTTGTTCGATATCTTATTCGATCACCTGGACCACGCGATGGGTCTGCGGCTCGACGATCACATGGCGGTCGTTGACGACCGTATAGGCGTAGCGCGGATTATCCGGCACGGGGATCACCTGCACGTCGGCCGGAAGCGGCTTGCCGACGACGATCGGCTGCTGCACGACGACGGCGGACGGCGGGGCCGGCTGTTGCTGCACGTAGGTGACGACCTCGCGCGGCGGCGGATCGATCACGGCGCCGGTGACGGCACCGGCCACGCCGCCGATGGCAGCGCCCACAGGGCCGCCGACGATCGCGCCGGTGATGGCGCCGCCGGCCGCGCCGGTTACGGCGCCGTCGGCCAGCGCATTGGTGGCGACAGAGGAGAGCGCCAGCGCGCCGGATACGAGAATGATCTTGTACATGTCGTTTTCTCCTTCGCTATAGAGCATTTGCGTTTTTCGAAGGAAAGACGGAAATGCTCTATCTCATTGTTTAAACGCGCAATTCCGGACGCAAAACCGTTTCACACTTTTGCTGGAATTGCTCTGGTTTGCGCTGAGGAAACGGGCCGGGCATTTCGTTGTTCCGGCCTGCCGGAGTCACGGATCGGCAATGGCGGTTACAGTGCGTGAGGCCGTCATTCCAGCCGACGGCGGAACAGCCAGGCGGCGGCGCTGAGGGTCGCGGTCGCGATCAGCGCCAGCGGAACCGTCTGGTTCAGCACTTCCTCGGCGGGGATATCCTTGAGGAAAACGCCTTTGACGATGATGAGGAAATAGCGCAGCGGGTTGACCGTCGTCACCGGCTGCAGCCAGTCCGGCATGTTCTCGATCGGGGTGGCGAAACCCGACAGCAGCATGGCCGGCACCATGAAGAGGAAGGCGCCGAGGATTGCCTGCTGCTGGGTCATCGACAGCGCCGAGATGAACAGGCCGAGGCCGGCGACGGAGCCGAGATAGAAGATCGAGCTGCCGTAGAGCAGGAGAAGCGAGCCGCGCAGCGGCACGCCGAAGATGAAGATCGCCGCCAGCAGATAGAGCGTCATGTGGAAGAGGCCGATCATGACAGGCGGAATGAGCTTGCCGATCAGGATTTCGTGGACGCGCAGCGGCGAGACCATCAGCTGGTCGAAGGTGCCGAGTTCCCTCTCGCGGGCAATCGACAGCGCGGTCACGATGAGGCCGATCAGCAGCGCGATGCTGGCGATCAGGTTCGGCACCATGAACCATTGGTAGGTGAGGTTGGCGTTGAACCAGTTGCGCGGCACGGTCGCGACGGTGCGCGCCACCATGCGCCGTCCGGCCGGCGTTTCGGCCGAAAGCGTCATGCCGATCTCGGTGAGATAGCCGGAGACGATCTGCGAGGCGTTGGAGCGGCGCCCGTCGAGCACGATCTGCAGGTCGGCCGGGATGCCGGCCTCGATATTACGGGAGAAATCCGGGCCGATCTCGATGGCGGCGATCACCGACTGGTCGTCGATGCCCTGGCGGATGTCGGCCTGGTTTTCGGCTGTTTCGATGCGCCGGAAGGTGGGCGAGCCCTGGATGCGCTGGACCAGCTCCTGTCCCCAATGGCCGCTGTCGCGGTTCAGCACCATGACATCGACATTGCGCACTTCGAGCGTGGCCGCATAGGAGAAGACGAGGAGCTGCATGACGGGCGGCACGATGAGCACGAAACGGCCCTTCGGGTCGCGCAGCACGGCCAGCAGTTCCTTCACGATCAGCGCTTTCAGCCGCGTCCACCACATCTCAGCCGATCCTCTTTCTGGTGCTGCGGGCGGCAAGCACGAACATGACGGCGCCGATCAGGAGCATGACGGCGATGGCGCGGGCAAACATCGGCCAGATATCCCCGGCAAGGAACACCGTCTGCAGGCTGGGGATGAGATAGCGGGCGGGCACGATGATGGTGATCCACTGGATGATCTCAGGCATGGAATTGATCTCGAAGAGGAAACCCGAGAGCAGGAAGGCCGGCAGGAAGGCGGTGATGAGCGCGATCTGCGAGGCGAGGAACTGGTTCTTGGTCGCCGTCGAGATCAGCAGGCCCTGGCCGAGTGCGGGGATCAGGAAGGCGGAGGAGAGCGCATAGAGCGCTGCGACCGAGCCGCGGAACGGCACGCCGAAGAGGAAGACGGCCAGCAGCACGCAGAGCGTCATCGAGGCAAGGCCGAGCAGGAAATAGGGCAGGATCTTGCCGGCCAGCAGTTCGGCCGAGGTCACGGGTGTCGCCATCATCGCCTCCATCGTGCCGCGCTCCCATTCGCGGGCGACGACCAGCGAGGTGAGCAGCGTGCCGACCAGCGTCATGACGATGGCGATCGAGCCGGGGACGAGGAAGTTGCGGCTGGTCAGCTCCGGATTGAACCAGAAGCGCTGTTCGATGGCGATGGGCGGGCCGGCGGCGACCGTTTCGGACTGGCGCTGCCGCTCCCAGTTGGCGACGGTGCCCTGCACGTAGTTCTGCACGAAATTGGCGGTGTTCGGGTCGGAACCGTCGACGAGGACCTGCACCTGCGGATGGTTGCCGGCGGCGTAATCGGTGGCGAAATCGGCTGAAATCACCACGATGCCGCGCACCTTGCCGCGCACGAGATCCTCTTCGAACATGCGCCGGTCCCGCCCGAGCGTGACGGAGAAATAACGCGACGCCTGGAAGCTTGCCGCAAGGTCCTGCGTCAGCGGCGTTGCCTGTTCCAGCACGAGGCCGATGCGGGTGCGGGTGGCATCCAGCGACACGCCGTAGCCGAAGAGGAAAAGCAGGATGAGCGGCAGGACGAAGGCGATGAGGATGCTGCTCGGGTCGCGGATCGCCTGATAGCTTTCCTTGCGCACGAGGGCGGCAAAGCGGCGCATGCGGGAGGAGGTGCTCATGCGGCCTCCTCCTTTTCCGACTCTTGAACGAGCGCGATGAAGGCATCCTCCATCGTCGGGTCCGGCTGTTCCCTGGTCGCCACCTGCGCCTTCAGCGCGTCGGGCGAGCCGAGCGCGATCGAGCGGCCGCGATAGATGAGCGAGATGCGGTCGCAATATTCGGCCTCGTCCATGAAATGCGTCGTCACCAGCACGGTGACGCCTTTTTCGACGAGCGCGTTGATATGCGTCCAGAATTCGCGCCGGGTGATCGGGTCGACGCCCGAGGTCGGCTCGTCGAGGAAGAGGGCGCGCGGCTCGTGCATGACGGCGCAGGCAAGCGCCAGGCGCTGTTTCAGGCCGAGCGGCAGGTCTTTGGCCGAATAGCGGGCATGGCGGCCGAAATCGAAGATCTCGCTCATCAGCTCGATGCGCTCGCGCTTGCGGCTGCCGGAAAGGCCGTAGACGCCGGCGAAGAATTCGAGGTTCTGCATGACGGTGAGATCGCCGTAGAGCGAGAATTTCTGCGCCATGTAGCCGAGCTGGTTGCGGGCTTCGGCGGCGTCCCTGCGCAGGTCGAAGCCGGCCACGCGGCCTTGCCCGCCCGTCGGCTTCAGCAGGCCGCAGAGCATCTTGAAAGTGGTGGATTTGCCGGCGCCGTTCGGCCCGAGCAGGCCGAAGATTTCGCCGCGGCCGATATCGAAGGTGATGTTGTCGGCGGCGGTGAAATCGCCGAAACGCTTGGTCAGGCCGTGCGCCTCGATGACCGGGCGGTCGTCCGTGCGGCTGGGCGCGCCCTGGGCTTCGGCCAGTTTCGAGCGGCCGCCGGGGCCGCCGCCCAGCATGTCGATGAAGGCGTCCTCGAAGCGGGCAGGGGTGGGGCTGAGCTTGGCCCCGCCGGCGGCGGCGGCGATATCGGGCGTGCCGTCCCTGCCGGTGACGAGGCGGATGGCATCGCCCTGGATGACGCCGTCGATCACGCCTTTGGTCTGCAGCAGTTCGGCCAGCACCCTGCGCCTGCGGCCGGAAACGCCGGAGACCTTGAAGACGCGGTCCTCGACGCGGCCGGTCAGGTCGTGCGGACGGCCGGAAAAGAGCAGCTTGCCCTGGTTGAGCAGCAGAACGTGGTCGCAGGCTTCGGCCTCGTCCAGATAGGCGGTGGACCAGAGCACGCCGATGCCTTCCTGCGTCAGGTTCTCCACCATCTTCCAGAGGTCGCGGCGCGAGATCGGATCGACGCCGACGCCGGGCTCGTCGAGCAGCAGCAGGCGCGGCTTCTTCAGGAGCGCGCAGGCAAGGCCGAGCTTCTGCTTCATGCCGCCCGAAAGTTTGCCGGCAAGGCGCGTGGTGAAGCGCTTGAGGTCGGTGAAGGTCAGGAGTTCCTCGAACGTGCTCGTGCGCTCGGCCTTCGGCAGGCCGCGCAGATCGGCATAGAGATCGAGATTTTCCTGGACCGAGAGGTCTTCGTAGAGGCCGAAGCGCTGCGGCATGTAGCCGATCGAGGCCTGGATGGCGGCCGGGTTCCGGTGCGTGTCGAAGCCCAGCACCTCGACCGTGCCGCCGTCGGGCAGCATCAGGCCGGTCATCAGCCGGATCAGCGTCGTCTTGCCGGCACCGTCGGGGCCGACAAGGCCGGTGATGGCGCCGCCGCGGATCTCGCCGGAGACGGCATCGAGGGCAGGCGGGCCGTCGCCGAAGCGCCTGGTGACGTCGCTCAGCCGCACCAGCACGTCGCCGGTTCTGTAAGGGGAGGCGCTCATTGGCCGGCCAGCGCGGGAAAGCGCACGGTGACCGGCATGCCCTGGCGCAGGTCCGGGCCGGGCTTGTCGATGACGATGCGCAGGCGATAGACGAGATCGGTGCGCAGCTCGGGCGTCTCGACCGATTTCGGGGTGAATTCGGCGACCGGCGAAATGAAGCCGATCGTGCCGTCATAGGGCTTGTCGGGCCGGGTATCGGAAGAGACCTGAACCTTCATGCCGGGATGCAGGCGGCCGAGATCGCCTTCCGCCACGTAGCTTCGCACCCAGACCGGCTCGGTCAGCGACAGGACATAGACGGTATCGGCGGGCGAGACGATGGCGCCGGGTTCACGCACGCGCGAGAGGATGACGCCGTCATTGGGCGCGCGCAGTTCGGTATCGGCAAGCGAGATGCGGGCGGTGGCGAGCGCGGATTGCGCGGCCTGCAGCTGGGCCTCGGCATTGGCGATATCCTCCACGCGGCTGCCTTCCTGCAGCAGTTTCAGCGCTTCGTTGGCGGATTCGGCGCGTGCGGCGGCCATTGCCCGGTTGGCGGTCGCCAGGTCGAGATTGGCTTCGGAAATCGTGCCCTGCGGGCGCAGCTGGCGGGCGCGCTCATAGCTGAGATTGGCGTTGTTGAGCGAGGCGAGGCTTTCGTCATAGGCGGCGCGGGCCTGGGCGATTTCCGTCTGGCGCGGGCCGGCCCGCAGCTTGTCGAGCGTGGCCTGCAGGGCGGCGACATTGGCTTCGGCGGAGGCGACGGCGGCCTCGAAGGGGGCGGCGTCGAGCCTGCCCAGCACGTCGCCGGTCCTGACCATGTCGCCCTCGTCGACGGCAAGCGCGGCCAGCCGTCCGTCGACCCGGAAGCCGAGCGAGACCTGGCGGATATCGACATTGCCGTAGAGCGCGAATTCCTTCGCGCGCCCCGGCAGCCAGCCGAGCTGCTGCGGCAGGCCGTACCACCAGGCGGCCGCGCCGGCGGCAACGAGGATGACGATGGCAAGGGGGAGGATGCGTTTCATCTTGTGTTTCCTTTCGCCGGCTGAAGCTGGCCGACAAGTTCCGCGGCGAGGTTGTGCAGGGTCTGGAGCTGTTCCGGGCCGACCGACTGCCATTCCATCTGGGCGAGAACGGCCGCATGGGCGACACGGAAGATCATGATGTTGCCGACGAAGGAGAGCGTGCGCAGCCGCACGTGCTCGCTGGCCGGGTCTTCCCGCAGGATGGCGCCGATCAGCCGCCGCGCCATCTCGATCATCGGCCCCATCAGGCCCTGATAGACGCGGGCGAAGGCTTCGGTCGGCTCCATCTGCTCGCGGATGATGAAGCGCGCCCAGGGCTCGGATTCCTTGCTGACGAACAGGCCGACCATGGTCGTGGCCACATCCGTCAGGAAGGAGCGCGCCTCCTCTTCGCCCAGTGCCTCGCCGGCAGCGGCGAGCGCCATCAGGCGGCCGCCGATCCGCTGCCGGAGCGTGCCGACATGGCGCTCGATGCGCGACACCAGATATTCGGCGGTTGCGACATAGAGGCCTTCCTTGCCGCCGAAATAATAGGGAATGGCCTGCAGGTTGACGCCGGCCGCCTCGCTCAGCTGCCGCGTCGAGGTGCCGTCGAAACCGTAGCGGCCGAAGACGTCGAGCGCTGCGGACAACAATTTTTCCCGCGTGATCTCGGCGCGGTTCGGCTGGGATTGTTCATCAGTCATGGCTCACATATAACCCCAACGAAAGTTTCAGTCAATCGAATGAATATATTTTCGTGGCGGCGGTCGCAGTTTCTGCACCTGCGGGCGAAATTGCACTTTCGCAAAGTCTAATATTCTGGCTGAATAGGGGCATGGGAAACGAGCGGGTCATCGCAGGACATGCCCTTAGAGCGCTTGCCGGCGGCGCCGCGTTCTGTCTTTTGGCGAGCGCGGTCTGCGCCGACGATACGGTGCTGGCAAAGGGCAGCCGCCTGCAGCCGAGCGAGGTTCTGAAACCCGCGCCGCACGAGGGGCGCTTGGCGCCGCCGCATCTGAGCTCCGACTGGTGGCTGCGCCTGACGCATGAGGAGGCCTCGGCCGGCACGCCGGACGGTTCCCGGCAGGGTTTCGTGCGCGAAGACGCCGAGCGGTGACGGCCGCTCCGGCTATTTCACGCCGGTTTGCGACGGGTAGGGGCGCGGGTCCTTGCTCCTGCGCTGGACGAGGCCGATCAGCGAGAGGGCGGCCGCAGTCGGCAACAGCCGGGCGACGATGGCGGTCAGTTTCGACGACAGGCCGGGAATGACGAGGCGGCGGCCGGACTTGAAGCCGCGCCACGCCTGCTCGGCCACGTAATCGGCATCGAGCTTCGGCAGGACCTTGAAGAGCGCTGCCCGGTCGGCGCCGGATTTTTCCAGGAAATCGGTCGAGACCGGGCCGGGTGCCACGCAGGTGACGGTGACGCCGAAGCCGCGGACCTCCTTGTGAAGGGCGGCCGAGAAGGAGCGCACGAAATTCTTGCTGGCATAGTAGAAGGTCATGTACGGCCCCGGCGTGAAACCGGCGATGGAGCCGAGATTGATGATGCCGCCGCTGCGGCGCGCCACCATGCCCGGCAGGAAACGGAGCGTCATATCGGCGAGCGCGCGGATATTGACGTCGATGATGCCGAGCTGGTCCTCGGCGGAAAGCGCGGTCACGGCGCCGCGCAGGCCGTAGCCGGCGCTGTTGACGAGAATGCCGCAGGCAAGGCCGCTTTCCGCCAGGAACGCTTCCAGCCGCAAGGAGGCTTCCGGCGCGGCAAGGTCGAGCGCCATCGTCAGGGCCTTTCCGCCGCTTGCGGTGATTTCGGCCGCCGCCGCGGCAAGATCGTCGGCGGAGCGGGCGACCAGCACGACCGGATAACCGTCGCGCGCCGCCACCCTGGCAATGGCCCGTCCGATGCCGCGCGAGGCGCCCAGTACGACGACGGCGAGAGAGGGCTCGGCGGCTGATGTCATGGCGTGGCTCCTGCGATCGGCATGCCGGCAGGTCTTGCGCCCTGCGCCAGCGCTGCTGTTTCGGCTGCGACCTCGCCGTTCAGGATGCGCTCGAAACGCTCCAGGGCGCGGGCAACGCTTGCCCCGTCCATGACCCGGTGGTCGTAATGGATGCGCACCAGCACCGATCCCTGCGCATCGATCGGGCCGTAGTTCAGAAGCGTGGTCAGCGGCGTCAGCGGGTTGAGGGATTCGGCGCCGAGGCCGGAATAGACCGACAGCTGGAACGTGCCGAAATAGCGCGCCCGCTTGCGCCCGAGATTGAGCCCCAGCCACATCAGCGACCAGCGCAGCAGGGCCGGCGCGCGGGCAAGCTTGAGCGAGCGGCGGAATTCCTTGATCTCGGCAATCGGCAGCGAGCGCGCCTCGCGGATCAGCGCTTCCAGCTGCGGGATGGGGCGCTGTTCGGGGCCCTTGATGGTGCTGAGCAGCACGATCCGCTCGCCCTCGTGCTCGCGCTCATGGGCAATGGAGGCCACGCTTTCGGGATATTCGTAGAGCTGGTGGCGCGGAAACTTGACATAGGCGCGCCTGAGATCCGGGATCTCCTTCGACAGAAGCGCATAGCCTTTCAGAAACAGCACGGTCCATGACGGGCGCGGATCGCAGCCGCCTCTCGCATCGAGCAGCGGCCGCAGGTTCATCTGCCGCTGCACGGTGACGCGCGGAATGCCGATCGAAAACCGCATGAGGTCTCCGACGAGCCGCCTTGCCGGCGATAGCCTGACCGTTTTTCCCCTCATCCTGCTCCCCCTAATACAGATAAGGGATGATCCGCTTGGTTTTGTCCATATAGGCGCGGTATTCAGGGCCGAAAACGTCGAGCATCATGCGCTCCTCCTTGTCCACCCGCAGGAAGAACAGCACGGCAAAACCGGCGAGCCCGGCCAGCCCCGCCACCCAGTTGGCGAGCAGGAAGGCCTGCGCCAGCCCCATCAGCATGAAGGAGGTGTACATGGGGTGGCGCACCAGCGCGTAAGGCCCGGCGCAGATCAGCTCGTGCTTCTGGCGGATTTCCAGCGTGATGGACCAGTTGCGCCCGAGCTGCTTGTGCGTGCGCCGGAAGACCCACATGGCGAGGCAGAAGAGGATGGCGCCGACGATCACGGCCCAGAGCCTGGCCGGGTAATCGGCGGCCTGCGGAAAACCCGTCGCGACGTAAAGGCCCGGCAGGATGGCAAGCCCGGCAAAACCGGCGGCCAGCGCCACGCGCTCGGAGAGCGTGCGCCGGCTGCTGACCACGGGCACGCGCTTGCCGCGGCGCTCGAACGGATATCGAATGACGTACCATGCGATAATCCCGACGACCCAGACGATCTCGCCAATTGCACCCACCGACATGTTCAAACCGGCACCAGAACCTTTCCCCGATCCGGCTCCGCGGATCGCCCTCTTTGTCTCAACCCGTATTCATCTCCCGCAGGCTGGTGATGAACTGCTGCGGGCGCAGCCAGATGCCCGGCGTCTTGTAGCCCATGTGCCGGGCGATATCCGCCACGAAGGCGTTGCAATTGTAGACCGTCGCCTCCCAGAGCCGGCTTCGCGCCTGCAGGCCCCTGATATAGGCCACCGTGTCGTTATATTCGTCGTCCGTCAACATCACCCGCCAGCTTGCCGAGCGGTATTCCTCTTCCAGGTCGCCGTCCGTGGCGCCCGTCGTGGCGGGCACGGGGATGAAATGGCCGAGCACGTAGGGGGCGGCATCGTTGGAGGCCGGGGCAAGGCCGGCGACCTCGGGATTGATCATGCGCCCGTTCCTGTCGGCGCGGCCGAAGACGACATAGGTGTGGCCGTAGGTCAGCGCGTAACGCGAGCGGAATTCGATGAAATGGCGGTTGGACTGGTCCTGGGCGGTGGCCGGCCTTTTCAGGTCACGCGCGTCGGATGTGTAATGCGGCTGGGGGGCCTTGTCTTCCGTCTGGCAGGAGGAGGCCAGGGCCGCCACAATAGCGAGCAGGAACAAGCGGCTTCTCAGAGGCGCCATCAGCAAGCTCCATGTGCAAGCTCCCGAAAATGCGAGCTTGATGCCGGATAACCAACCGCGCCCGCCTTATGAACGGCAGCGGATCGATCCTGGCCGGTTTCGGATGTCGGGGAGGGGAAGGGCTGCGCGAGCCCTTCCTAGTCATTGCGAATTTTACTTGTAGACGGCCGTTGCCGCCGGCGGCGGAGCTTTCCCCTTGCCTTTGCCAACCGACCCGCAGGCACTCAGATTGGCCACCGCAAGCGTTGCGAGGATCACGAATAAAATTCTGCTCATCAAGAAGTCCTCTCCTCATCCTGGCCCAGGCCGTGACGGCCTGCACCTTAAAGTTTGACGATATCGGCACTTTGAACAGTGCGGGTATGATGCAACGTGCAACGAATCTACATTAGCAGATACTAACCATTGTGACCAACCCCGCAATTTCGCTTGGTAAACGGGATCGACGAATGGTTTTGCCGCTGTTGCAAAACCGCCTCACACCGATACGCAGCCGGCTTCAGATCACAACCACGCGCGTTCCGATGCGCGTGCGCGCGTAAAGATCGACGATATTGGCGTTGGTGAGCCGGATACAGCCGTTCGAAACGGCATGGCCGATCGACCAGGGGGCGTTGGTTCCGTGCAGCCGGAAGAGCGTGTCGCGGCCGCCCTGGTAGAGATAGAGGGCGGCGGCCCCCAGCGGGTTGTCCGGCCCGCCCGGCACGCCGTCGGCATATTGGGCAAGCCGCGGTTTGCGCGCGATCATGTCGTCTGTGGGCTTCCAGGAGGGCCATTCCGCCTTGCGGCCGATCGTGGCCTCGCCCTTGAAGCTCAGGCCTTCCTCGCCGACGGCGACGCCGTAGCGGGTGGCAATGCCGCCGGATTCGACGAAATAGAGGTAACGCGCGCCGGTATCGACGACGATGGTTCCCGGCGGCTCGCCGCCGTCATAGGCCACTTCCTGGCGCCGGTAGCGCGGATCGGAATCCGGGTCCCGTCCCAGAACCCGGTAGCCCAGCGGCGGGCCGTCCGAGGTCGTCGTGCATGCCTGAAGCGTCAGTGCCAGGCTACCCAGAACGAAAGCCCGGCGTGTCACAGCTGCCCGTTTGCGCATCTTCACCGGCCCACCCTTTCGACCGGCTTGGACATTGCGGCCCTCGATCGCTCCTGTGGACCGATTTGCCTGACGGGCGGACAAGCTGCGCAACTTGCAATAGTATGCATTTCGACCATTCACGAATCTCCTTGCCTCAACCACTCGTTTTGAAAGAATATTAGAAGACAAGAATGGAAGGAAGCGATGAAACTTGGCCTGGAAGGAAAAGTCGCAATCGTGACGGGGGCGGGCTCGGGGATCGGGGCGGCCGTTGCCCGGCAGCTGGCCGGCGAGGGGGTCGAGGTCGTCATTGCCGATCTCAACGAGCAGGCGGCGCATGAGACCGTGGCGGCGATCCGCGCCGATGGCGGGCGGGCGCGCGCCTTCGTCGTCGACGTGGCCGATTTCGAGGGCGTGCAGCGGCTGGTCGATTTCACCGTGGAGCGCTGCGGCAGCCTCGATCTCGCGGTCAACAATGCCGGCATAGACGGGGTGAGGGCGGCGGTGGCCGACTATCCGCTCGACGACTGGCACCGGCTGATGAACGTCAACCTCAACAGCGTCTTCTACTGCATGAAATGCGAGCTCGGGGCGATGCTGAAGGCCGGCGGCGGCGCCATCGTCAACATGTCCTCCGCACTCGGCGAGGTCGGCCTGCCGACGGCGGCCGCCTATACGACGGCCAAGCACGGGCTCGTCGGGCTGACGAAAGTGGCGGCGATCGAATATGCGCGCTACGGCATCCGCATCAACGCGGTCGGCCCCGGCTGGATCGACACGCCGCTTCTGTCGGAGCATCAGGAGGCGGCAAGCACCCGGCGCATGGCCGCCCTGCAGCCGATGTGCCGGCGCGGCACGCCAGACGAGGTCGCCAATCTCGTCTCTTTCCTCTTGTCCGGGCAGGCGAGTTTCATCACCGGCGCGCACTATCTGGTGGACGGGGCCTATACGGCCCATTGAGGGCGGCGGGAGGCTGCCGCCCGCGGAACCGAAACGGAGCGGCCGGATAGGCCCGAGCGGCACCGCGCTTTCGCGCGCCCGGCAAGGGCCTGCGCACACCGGGCAACCTTGCCGGTTTGCCGTCATACCCTAGATTGAAGCTGGGCGGATTTTTCGCGCCCGACGTCCATGCCGTTGTTGCGGATGCGGAGGGCTTCCATCATGTCGGACAAGTCGAAGACGGGTATCGATCGCCGCGACCTGCTGATTGCGTCGCTTGCGACGGTCGGCGCCTCGGCCGCCCTTGCCGCCGGCACGGGGCCTGCGCAGGCGCAGGCGCAGGCGACAACGGCAGCCGCAGCCGATCCGACGCCGGGAACGGTCTATACCGGCGATGTCATCCAGGGAAAAAAGGTCGTCAGCGCGCTCGACGTCGACGACCTGGAGCCGGGGCAGAAGCACCATCTCTATTTCCAGGGCGTGCAGATGCCCACGGGGCAGCACTGGTATGCGTCCGTCATCGTCGCCAAGGGGGCGAGGCCCGGCAAGCGCGGCGTGCTGACCAGCGGTGTGCATGGCGACGAAATGAGCAATATCCACACGGTCCAGACCGTGATGAACCAGCTCGATCCGGCGCAGATGTCGGGCACTGTCATGGCGGTCACCGACGTGGCGCGGCCGGCCGTCGAAAGCATGCAGCGCCGGTGGCCCAACCAGGGCAGGGGCGCAGACCTGATCGACATGAACCGGGAATGGCCGGGCAACGAGAACGGTCTAACCGCGCCCAGCCGCCACGCCGGGCTGATGTTCAACCGGCTGCTGCGGCCGAACGCCGACTTCGCGATCGATTTCCACACCGGAACGACCGGGTTCGAAGTCACCGCATTCAATATCGGCGGCATGGATGTGCCCGAGGTCAAGGCCATGCTGGAGCTCTATCCCGTCGGCCAGATCTTCGACAACCATGTCTATCCCGGTGTGCTGCACAACGCCTTCATGGACGTGGGCATCCCCTCCTTCACGCCGGAGATCGGCGCTGCCCGCGTTCTGGATATCGAGATGATCTCGCTGTTCGTGGAAGGCACGATGAACGTCCTCAAGCATTACGGCATCGTTGCCGGGCCGATGGGCCGGACCGGCAAGGACGTGAACGTCTTCGTCGGCAACAGCGCCTTTCCGATCCTGGCAACCGAGGGCGGGATCGTCGAGCATCTGGTCAGGCTCAACGACAAGGTCGAGGCCGGACAGAAGGTGGCCATCCAGCGCAACAGTTTCGGCGAAGTGGTCGCGGAATATACAAGCGGCGTGGCCGGAGAGATAACGGGCCAGCGCAGCGACGCAATGGCCGAGCCCGGCAACCCTCTGGTCTTCATCCTCTTCCACAAGGCGGCGCCTGGCGGTGGCGAGGCCTATCCCGAGTAAGAACCGGTTATCGGTGCCTCGAAAACGAACAAATTCACAGAGATCGTCAACTTATCCGTTTACTTGGCCCGGAATTGCGCAGAATATTAGCAAGTGGGAGAATAAGCCTCCGGCCCCACTCTCGTTACATTGCGCCCGCTAGGCTTTTCTCCCCTGGTTGCAAGGGAGGACCAATCATGAGGCGTGTATTGTTCTATGCGGCTTCGGCCGCAATACTGTCGATCGGTGTCCCGCAGGCATTCGCGCAGTCGGGCAGCGTCGAAAAGGCGGTCGGCGGCTATAATTTCGAGGAGGCGGCCAAGGAAGCCCCCGGCACGAAGGATTTCCATTCGGCCGACGGTCATCTGACGTTTGCGATCGTCACGCACACGGCAGGCAACGGTTTCTTCGATCCTGTCTATGTCGGCGCCACCGTGGCCGGCAACATGATCGGCGCCAAGATATTGCTGCTCGGTTCGGAATCGCCGGTGGACGACCCGGCCCGCGAGATCGAGATCCTGAACCAGATCGTGCAGGACCCGACGATCGACGGCATCATCATGACGACGCCGCAGGTCGGCGCCTATAACGATATCGTCAAGGCGGCCGAGGCGGCGGGCATTCCGGTGGCGACGACCAATTCGTTCGACGGCACTATCCTGCACCGCAGCGCCATCAGCCATACCGGCCAGGATGCCTCGGCTGCGGCGATCGGCGGCGAGGCGCTGGCCAATTGCGTGCTGGCGAGCGGGGCCACCGGCGGCTCGATCCTGCTGCCGTCCTCCACCGCGATGGGCAATATCGAGGTGAACAACCGTGTCACCGCCGCCTTCAACGCCATCGTCAAGACGCTGAAGGATGCCGGCAAGCTCGATGCCTTCAAGGTTGACGCCGGCCCGGAAAACGTCGGCATCGACACGAACCCGAACGACCCCGTCAACGCGCTGGTTTCGCTCTTCGAATCCCGCGGCGACGTGGTGGGCGCCTTCACGGCCAACAACGTCTTCACGCCGCCGCTCGTCAAGGCGGTTGCGCAGATGGGCAAGACCGGCAAGTTCTGCGCCTTCGGCTTCGATCTCGGCCCGGCACAGCAGGAAGGCATTGCGGCGGGCAACCTGACCGGCTCGCTCGGCCAGCAGCCCTTCCTGCAGGGGTTCTGGCCGGTCATGCAGCTCTACCTGCAGATCGACCGCGGCATTGCTGCGGCCAATCTCGATACGCGCGCCCAGCTGGTGACGAAGGACACGGTCGCCAATGTCGGCAAGCGCTTCGAGAACTGATTGCGGCTCGAAACGCCTGAAACAGCGGCGGGAGGGCGCAGGCCGTCCCGCCGCGCCAAAGCCAAAGCCAGGGACCGCTCGGTAGAAATTCATGGAGCCCGCCACGACGACATCGCTCGGCCGTGCGCCGCCCCAGCTCGTCGGCGGCTGGGAGGCGGGGCTCGTGCTGTTCCTTGCGCTGCTCTATCTCGGCGGGGCCGTCGTCAACCCGGCCTTCTTCGGATCGACGGAGGCCCTCCACGCGCTGCTGCGCGATACGTCGCGCGTCGGCATCATCGCGGTCGGCATGACCTTCGTCATCGTCAACCGGGATCTCGACCTTTCGGTCGGCTCGACCTACGGCCTCGTCGCCGTGGTCTTCGCCAGGCTTTTCGCCGCGAGCTTCCTCGATTTCGGCGTGGTCGCGTCGGCGCTGCTCTGCCTGCTGCTCGGCACGGCGATCGGCCTGACCAACGGCGTGCTCGTCACCCTCCTGAAAGTGCCGGCCTTCATCGCCACGCTGACGATGCTCTTCATCGGCCGCGGCTTCGTGCTGGCGCTGACGCACGGGCAGGCGATCTACTATTCCGACAAGGCGAGGGACTATCCGCTGTTCTTCCATCTCGGCGAGACGAACCTCTTCGGCTTCAACAACCAGATCGCGATCTTCTTCCTCGTCGCCGTCGCGGGCGCCGTCGTGCTTGCCAAGACGCGCTGGGGCTACGAGACCTTTTCCACCGGCGGCAACGAGCAGGCGGCCGTCTATGCCGGCATCCGCACGCGCTGGGTGCGCATCCGCGCCTATCTCATCTCCTCGCTCGCGGCCACGCTTGCGGCCCTGCTCTCGGCCGCGCAGGACAAGGGTGTGACGCCGCTTTACGGCGTCAGCTGGGAACTCACCGTCATCGCCTCCGTCGTCATCGGCGGCGCGTCGATCCTCGGCGGGCGCGGGCGGGTGATCGGCTCGTGCCTGGGGGCCGCGGTCGTGGTGCTGATCGACAAGGTGCTTCGCGAGGGCTGGCCGATCACGCGCATCGTCGTCATCGACGGCGAGAATGTCGCCGTCGGCGCCAAGTTCACCCTGCCGGCAGGGGCGGTGCTGGTCTTCCTCGGCCTGCTTCTCGTCGCCGCGGTGCTGATCGAGCCGGTGCTCATCCGCCGCCAGCTCGCCGCCCGGTTCTGGGCGTGGCTCCGCGGCCGGCCGCCGCCGCCGGCCTACGAGACGGGCGGCGTGGCGATCGAGGGCGTGCAGACCAAGGGGGCCGCGGCGGCGGACGCGGCGCTGTCGGCCGGCGGGCTCGGCCGGTTTCTCGCCCGGCGCGACGCGCTCGCCATCATCCTGACCGCGCTCCTGTGGCTGACGGGCCTGGCGCTCAGGCCGGACTACTGGTGGAACCTGCCCAACACCTTTGCCATCCTGCTCAACTATACGGAGCTTGCCCTCATCGCCGTCGGGCTCACCTATGTCATCGCGGCCGGCGATATCGACCTTTCGGTCGGCGCCGTGCTTGCCCTTGCCGGCAGCACGGCGGCCTATTGCCTGAAAGTGCTCGGGGCCGACCCGCTGACCGCCGTGGCGATGGGCCTGCTGGCCGGCATGGCGGCCGGTGCCGTCAACGCCACGGTCGTCGTCGGCTTCAGGCTGCCGGCCTTCATCGCCACGCTCGGCATGTTCTACATCGCCCGCGGGCTTGCCGCCTGGTTCGTGGCGGGCCAGCAGCTGACCGGCTGGCCGGAAGCCTATAACCTGCTCGGGCGCAAGGTGAACGACGTTCTTCTGCATTTCGGCCTCGCATTGCCGCCCGGCATGTTGCGCACCGTGGCCGAGGCCGTCAGCGTGCAGACGATCTGGATGTTCCTTGTCGCCCTCATTGCCGGCATCATGCTGGCCTATACGCCGTTCGGGCTGAAAGTGTGCGCGGCCGGCGGCAACGTGCGCGCGGCCGCCTATGCCGGCATCGACACCAACCGCGTGCGCTTCCTCTCGCTCATGCTGTCGGCGCTCTGCGCCACGATGGCCGGGATCATCAACGTCGCCTATTTCCGCAGCTTCAACCCGGTGGCCGGCCAGTTCCGCGAGCTGGACGCCATCGCCTCCGTCATCATCGGCGGCGGTTCGATCTTCGGCGGCTACGGCACGATGATCGGCTCGCTGGCGGGGGCGGCGGTCATCACGCTCGTGCGCGCGCTGCTGCAGCTCAACGTGCAGGGCTTCAGCATGCCGCAGCACTGGATCAACGTCTTCGTCGGCGTCATCCTCATCGTCGCGGTGCTGATCGACATCTGGGTGCGCCAGGCCAATATTTTCGGGCGGCTGCGGGCGCGGCTGAGGCCGGCGGCGCCGGCAGGGGAGAGCGGTCATGGCTGAGGCGGCACCATCCGTCCCGATCGTGGAAATGCGCGGCATCGAAAAGGCCTTCGGGGCGGTGCAGGCGCTGCGCAAGGTGGATCTGACGCTCTATCCCGGCGAGATCCTCGGCCTTGTCGGCGACAATTCGGCCGGCAAATCGACGCTGATGAAGATCCTGACCGGCGCCTACCAGCGCGATGCCGGCGATATTCTCGTGGCCGGCCGGCCGGTGCGCTTCAGGAGCCCGCACGAGAGCCGCGATGCCGGCATCGAGATGATCTACCAGGATTTCGCGCTCTGCGGCAACATGGATGTCGGCCAGAACATCTTCCTCGGCCGCTGGCCGCTGATCGGCCCCTTCGTCAACCGGCGCAAGATGTATGCGCAGGCCGACAGCGTGCTGAAACGGCTGAAGGTGGACGTCAACTCCGTCTACCAGAAGGTGGAGAGCCTGTCGGGCGGGCGCCAGCAATCCGTGGCGATCGCCCGCGCCATCTCCTTCGATCCGCGCGTCGTCATCCTCGACGAGCCGACCGCCAACCTTTCGGTCATGGCGACCGAACGGCTGCTCGAAACCATGCTGGAACTGAAGCGGCAGGGTGTTGCCCAGATCATCATCTCGCACCGGCTGGTCGATATTTTCGCCGTCGGCGACCGTGTGATGGTGCTCAAGCGCGGCGAATATGTCGGCGACCGCTATATCCGCAATACCGACGAGCACGAGGTGCTGGAGATCATCGTGTCCGGCACGCGCGAGAGCGCGCGGACCGCCGACGAGGCGCGGCGGGGCTGAGCGGGCGGGGCGATTCCATCCGCCAACCTTTTTCCGGATAGGCCTGGCGGGGTCCGAAGCCTCTTCCTCCACCCCGCACGGAAAATCCCATGCCGCCTGTGACCGCCCAAGCCCCGCAAAACGACTGGCTCGCCATGCTCATGACGAACGACAAGGGCAATCCGCTTCCTGCCCTCACGCTCAACTGGACGGTGATGCTGGAACAGCATCCCGACGCGCAGGGAATGCTCGCGCTCGACGAATTCAGCGGCCAGACGATGCTGCTGCGCCGGCCGCCGTGGGATCTGCGGCAGGGCGCCTGGAGCCCGCGGCCCGTCGGCAACAACGACCTTGCCGAAGCGGTGGAATGGCTGGAAGGCTTCGGCCTGACGCCGAAGGTTTCCAGCATCAATTCCGTCATCGACAAGGTCGCCGGCCGGCATCCCTATCATCCGGTGCGGGGCTGGCTGTCGTCGCTGCCGGCATGGGACGGGCTGCGGCGCGTCGATACGTTCCTGACCTATTATCTCGGCGCCGAGGACACGGCGCTGAACCGCGCCTTTGCGCGCAAGTGGCTCTCGGCGCTCGCCCGGCGCGTCTTCCAGCCGGGCTGCCAGTTCGACCATGTGCTGACCCTGCAGGGCCGGCAGGGGCTTGGAAAATCGTCGTTCGGCCGGGCGCTGGTGCCGATCGAGGAATGGGTGACGGACGGCGTGACGGTGGGCGACGGGGCGCGCGAGGTGATCGAGAACACGCGCGGGCGCTGGATCGTCGAGCTTGCGGAACTTGCCGGCCGGACGAACCGGGAGGTGGAGGCGATCAAGAAATTCATCACGGTCCGCGAGGATACGGCACGCGGCGCCTACCAGCAGCGGGTCGAGGCCGTGCCGCGCCAGTTCGTGTTCTACGCCACGACCAATGCCGACGAATTCCTGACCGATACGACCGGCAACCGCCGCTGGTGGCCGGTCAAGCCGACCTCGATCGACATCGAGGCCATCCGCGCCGACCGCGACCAGATCTGGGCCGAGGTCATGACCATCTACAAGCACGAGCCGCTGTGGCTGGAGGACGAGGCCCTGCAGGCCGATCTTGAAGCGCTGCACAAGGGTGTGACGGATTTCGGCCCCACCTACGAGATCATCCGCGACCTCATCCCTGCCGGCAACATGATGGTGCCCTGCGCCGACATCCGCCGGCTGCTGACCGGCGGCAGCGCCGATGCCAGCCGCCTGCCGGCAGGATGGCGCGCCAACCTGCACAGGGCGCTTGTCGGGCTCGGCTTCGAACCGCAGGCGGTGGTTTCCAATCGCGGCCGCGATTCCGTGCGCGCCTATATTCGCGGCGATATCAGCGGCAAGCCCTGGGCGCGCTGGGAGGACGGCCGCATCGCATTCGAGTCCGGCTGGCAAAGGCGCGGGCGCGACTATTAGATTTTTCAGCCGCACCGCCGCCGGGCCGCCTGCCTGCTTACGGCGCTTACGATTGCACACGCAAACTTCGTAAGCGCATTTGCCTAACGGTTTCAACGGTTTGTCGAAGCGCTTACGCACTTACGAAGATATGGCGAAACACAGGTGGAGATCTGTTATTCCTATGGGAGTGGGGAGACGGGGCGCAATTTCGTAAGTTCGTAAGCGCGAGCGTCAAGATGCTGAATTCGTTCGGCAAACGCGCTTACGAAACGGGCGGGCGAAGGCCGGCGCTTACGAAATCCGGGCGTTGGGCCGCAGCGGGCGCGGAGACCAAGGCCCGGCAAGGGGGCGGTTCCCGCCCCCGGTGGTCCGGGGACCGGCCGGGCAGATCAATGAAGCACGGCGATGGCGGTAATGCCGGCCTCGGCGGCGGCGCGAATGATCGCCGCTCTCAGGTCTTCCGGGTCGGCCTTGCCCTGCACGACATCCAGGCAGATCTTGATCGCCGCCAGAAACTCCTCCCCGTCATCGCAGGGGAATTCCGTCATCAGCACATTGGCCGCCCCGATCGCCGTGCGCACGGACAGGACCCTGTCCGGATTGTGAAACATCAGGATCACGGGATCGAATTCGATTGGAGTGTCCCATTCCATGACACAATACTCCCGAGGGGATGGCGTATTGTTAACCACGCAAGAGGCGTGCCACGGGGAGGGTGGGGCGCGGAATGGGTGTGGTGCTTGCCGGGCGGGGGTGGAGAGGGATCGCCGGCGCCCGGATTGTTCGGCCAGTGGCCGGGGGCATCGAGGAAGGCGTTCACGCTGTCAGCCGTGCCGAACAGAAGCTTCGCTGAAATCACATGCCTTCGCCGCGCGGCGAGCGGCTGGGAGCGGACTTGCAAGATCGCGCCGGTCCTAGCCGAAAAGACTTTGCCAGGCCTGCCGGCGTGCTGGACGCGGGCGATCAGGATGCCCGGCCGGCGGCCAGGCGTTCACGCGCGGCCTGGAGAATATCTTCCTTCGAGCGGTCGCTGACGCCGCTCGCCAGACCTTCCGCGACAAGCCGCTGCAGGTCCGCCAGCTTGTCCGCGCGCTCCTGATCGCGCCGGATCAGATCGCGGACATAATCGCTTGCGTTGCTGTAACGCCCGGTCTTCGTCTGGGCTTCCACCCATTCCTTCATCGGGTCGGGCAGGGAGACGTTCATGGTTGCCATATCGATCACCTCATGTGGAAAGTATGGCATAAATTGGCAAAGATTGGCAATAACCCCGCGCTCATCCGGCATCCTGCGCAAGCTGGGCGTCGCGCCCGGCAAAGATGAGCTGCACTTGCGCCATGTTCTGGGTTCCCCAGGTGCAGAGCGGCACGATCGCGGCGGCCAGGCTGCGGCCGAGCGGGGTCAGCGTGTAGTCCACGCGCGGCGGCACTTCGTGATAGTCGGTGCGCATCAGCACGCAGTCGGCCTCCAGCTCCTTCAGCTGCTGGATCAGCACCTTGTCGCTGACGCCCTCGATCGCGCGCTTCAGCTCGCCGTACCGCTTCGGACCGTCGAGAAGGAAATAGAGGATCAGCGGCTTCCACTTGCCGGCGATGATGCGAAGCGTGACGGCGAGGCCGTGGGAATAGCCGAGGCCGCAGTTGGGAGAGGTTTCGCAGTTGTCCGAGGATTCGCTCATTTTTTTCCATACTTACCAAATGGTGCATACTTGTGGCTAGGTAATCACCCTCTTAGGTCAGTGCAACCCCAACAGAGGAAGCACAGCATGACCAGACTGAATGGAAAGACAGCCGTGATTACTGGCGGCGCGACCGGCATCGGCCGCGCGGCGGCGAAGCGTTTCATCGAGGAGGGCGCCTTCGTCTATATTTTCGGCCGGCGGCAGGAAGCGCTCGATGCCGCTGTCGCCGAACTCGGGCCGAAAGCCCGCGCGGTGAAGGGTTCGGTCTCCGATCCTGATGACCTCGACCGGCTCTATGCGGCGGTGAAGGCCGAGCGCGGAACGCTCGACATCGTCTTTGCCAATGCCGGGGCGGGAAGCCCGCTGCCGCTCGGCCAGATCACCGCCGAGCATATCGACGAGACCTTCGACACCAATGTGAAGGGTACGATCTTCACCGTCCAGAAGGCGTTGCCGCTGATGGGTGCTGGCGGTTCCGTCATCCTGACGGGATCGAGCGCCGGC
Organism: Rhizobium sp. GCM10022189; assembly: GCF_042656325.1. Classification (NCBI taxonomy): domain Bacteria; kingdom Pseudomonadati; phylum Pseudomonadota; class Alphaproteobacteria; order Hyphomicrobiales; family Rhizobiaceae; genus Rhizobium; species Rhizobium sp. GCM10022189. The sequence goes on along the minus strand of NZ_JBHSOR010000018.1, from coordinate 28,190 downwards.
ACCACGGGCGCGCCGGCGTTCAGCGCCTATAGCGCGAGCAAGGCGGCGGTGCGCAACCTCGCGCGAAGCTGGGCGGAGGACCTGAAGGGCACCGGCATCCGCGTCAACGTGCTGTCGCCCGGAGCGACGGCGACCGAACTCGCCAAGGAGGCGCTGGGCGAGGAGGGCCAGAAGGTCTTCGCCGCGATGACGCCGCTCCAGCGCATGGCCGATCCGGCCGAGATCGGCGCGGCGGCCGCCTTTCTCGCCTCGCCGGACAGCAGCTTCATGACCGCCAGCGAAGTCGCCGTCGACGGCGGCCTTGCCCAGCTCTGAGGCGCTGCGCCCTGCCGCACCTGGCGGCGCGGCAGGGCTGGCGGACTGAAGGAGAAAATCGATGCGCTACGCAATTATCGGCTTCGGCAGGATCGGCCACGCCATTGCCGGGGCCAGCCTTGGCGCACGCGCTTGGCCGTTTCGACCAGCAATCATCTTTTCCCGCGCACGCTGCACGGATCGACGGTTGCGCGAACTGGAACTGTGGAGGTGAGCTTGAGAGCCTTGAGGTGAGACATGCTGTGATCCTTCCCGAAACCGTTGAAGGTAAGTCCCGCATACAGCCAGCCACCAAAAGTGCAAGCGCAATTTTTGATTGGTCTGGGCCTTGATCTACACAGAGCGGTTACGAGAAACTACTGCAACAAGATTCGTTCAAGGTCATCGAGAACAATCTTCGAACGAATAATGGAATTGCTAGGCCCGAAAAGTGGCCGCAAATGAGATGGCTCAATGTCGAGAGTGTCCTATTTTCAGCGTTTCTCCCAACGGGAGAACCATGCCACCAACAACACGTTACTGCTACTGCGGTATTTTTATGAAGAGAGCCCTAGAAAGCTTCAGCAAGTCCTGAACACCTGGTTGGACGAAGCGCCGGTAGAAATAGGATTGACGTTTGAGCAGCAGATTAGAATGTCAGACAGCGTGCCTGATGGCTTTATAAAGCAGGCGCCGCTTCAGATTTACTTCGAAAGCAAGCATGGTGGCGGCCTTTGGGAAGACCAAATCGAGCGTCACATGAACAGCATCACCAATGATATCGGTGGTGCCGCAACTCGACTTTTGATAGGTCTTACGCGAGAACCTTCCCCCGAGGCGCTCAATGCAAAGTTGATCGCAAAGGCAGCGGACAAGAAAATAATCTATCGTGGGCTTACCTATTCCAGAATAATCAACGATCTGCGGCAAACGTGCGAACGTCACGATGAAAGCCTGCATCGCATATTGGACGACTACCAAGATTTTCTCGCGCATGACGGGCTTCTTGATAACCGAGACAACCGCATGGTGGTTTTCCGGTGTGGCACGTCCCTGACGGAAAACCTGAAATTTGGCCTGTACTATGAGCCTCCCTCACGCTCTTGTCGTAGCAGCGCGGGGTTCCTTGGTGTCTACAAAAGCAAGCAAGTTCATGCAATTGGCAGGCTGCAAACGATCGCTGTTTTTTCGTTCAACAACGGCCAGGTTGCCGTGGTTGAAAACGAGTTTGGAACCGCTTCGCAAGAGCAGATTGATCGCGTGAGGGAAGTTGTGAAGGAGACCAGCTACTATGCGTTGGGGCAGGATGATTTGAGGGTGTATTTTGTCGAAAAGTTTGTCCCAACACTGATAACGAAAACCTCCCCGGGTGGGATGATGGGAACGAGGTATCTCAATCTCGGTGAGTTGTCGCCAAAGCTGCTTTCGCCATCAACGCAAACCACTGATGAAATCGCTGCGAGGCTGCACGGAACCAATTTCATATGAACCCGTGTCACGCATGGTTCGCGGTGTAGTTTGCGGCAGCGATATTGAAATTGAGAGCATATGCACGAAAAATCCCGACACTACACCGAAGCTCTTCACCCAAAGTTCGAAGCCCTTGTGAGCCAGCCGTCCGTAACGACCGGGATTCTCCCTCCTGAAATTAAGGGATCGGGCGTATACATGTTCAGCGAGGGAGGGACAAACCTTTATGTGGGACGAACGCGCAATATTCGCGCTCGCTACGGTCAACATACCCGGCTTTCCAGTGGTCACAACAGCGCGTCATTCGCTTTCAAGCTAGCGCGTCAGATGACAGGCTACATCAAAGCAGAATACAAGGCCGGTGAAATGTTGCTTGCTCTTGAACGCCGAATTCGCGGCGGCCTTCCAGCAGTCGCTCGAACGCATTAAGCGCATAGACTTTCGCTTTGTGGAGGAGGCCGGTCCCACACGGCAATGCTTGCTCGAGGCCTATGCTAGCGTCGTTTGCGGCTCGCCATACAACGATTTCAGCACTACCTAAGGCCGACGGTCTTACACATCTGACAAGAAAGGCCGCCGATCTATACAGCAAGATCGATTACCGGCGCACCGCTTTACGATTTGTCGCTCCGTGGACCCGTCCTTGCTGCCACGCTTCAACTCTTCGATGCGCTTTTCGAGAAGCTTGATTTCAGCGTAGGCATCATCATCGAGCAGAACAGGCTCATTGGCATACTCCTCCTATCCGGGCCGGAGGAAGTCCTTGATCTGCTCTGTATTCATCTGCGCATAGTGCTTGTCGATCATCGCAAGCGACGTGCGGGTACTGGGGGCAACGTGGTGGACAGAGACGTTGTTTGCGAGCATCTGCGAAATGTAGAAGTGTTCGGAACGAATAGGACGTGCGACGAACGCCGCGATTGTCCTTTTCCAGCCCAGCGGCGATTAGCAGCGCGTTGAGGCTTTTCTTGAACGAGAGGATTCGATTGGCCTCGTCCGCGAAGTAGGCGACGGGAAAGCGGCGAGTTATAGGGGGCTAGAAAGTCGGGTGATAATGGCTGTGTTCGCCGCGCTCGGCTTCCGCGCACAATGCATTAGGAAATCGGTGGCGCACCCGACAGGATTCGAACCTGTGACCTTTGGAATCGGAATCCAACACTCTATCCAGCTGAGCTACGGGTGCATGCCTGACGATGTGACTCGTCGTCCGATGTCGTGGTTCTTAGCCTAGCTTTGGCTCTGCTTCAATCGCCAAGTTGGCGAAATTCGGCCTTGCGGCGTGCTGCGGTGTTTTCATGGGGATGGGCCGGGGGTAAAGCTTCCTCGTTTGGTTTAGTTTTATCGGGGGATTCGTGGGCGAGGCGGTTTTCGATCTGGCGCGGCGGGCGCGGTTTGCGGGGCTTTCGGGGAATTTTGCCCTGGGGCATGAGATTTTGGACGGGGCGGTTGCCGAGGCCGGGGCGGAGGAGGGGGCGCGGGCCTGGATTGCGATCGAGCGGGGGCGGCTTTTCAACAGTGCCGGGGAGGCTTCACGGGCGCTGCCGTTTTTCGGCGAGGCATGGGAGCTGGCGCAGCGGGCGGGGGATCACAATCTGGCGGTCGATGCGGCGCATATGCTGGCGATCGCTTCCGATGTCGAGGCGGCCGAGCGCTGGGTGGCCGTGGCGCTCGACTATATCGACGCGCATGGGGCGAGCCCGCATTGGCGGGGCATGCTGCACCACAATCTCGGCTGGACCTATTTCGAGGCGGGGCGGTTCGACGATGCGCTCGGCGCCTTCCGGCGCGACGAGGCGATCCGCGAGGCTTCCGGCAATGCGCAGACGCTGAAGGTGGCGCGTTATGCCGTCGTGCGCACGCTCCGGGCGCTGGGGCGGCTGGACGAGGCGATTGCGCTCGCGGAGGAGGTCGTGCGGCTTGCGGATGCGGCCAATGACGGCGCGCCCTACGTCTGTGAGGAACTGGCGGAATGCCATGCGCTCAAGGGCGCGATGGCGCAGGCGCGGCACTTTGCGGCGCGGGCGCATGGCATCCTGTCCGGCAATGCGGCCTTCGTGAAGGAGGAGCCTGCGCGGCTGGCGCGGCTTGCCGCCCTTGCCGGTGATGCGGCGGGCGCGGGCTGAGGCGGACATGAAAACTCCGCCGGCCCTTGCGGGCGGCGGAGCTTCCTGCCGGACAGCTGCCGGATATCAGAGCTGCATGGCGCCGGGGCCGGGAATGGCTTTCGGCGGCACCTTGCCGAGGATGATCATGCCGAGCACCTCGTCCTTGGTCACGTCCTCGGTGCGGGCGTGGCCGACGACCTGGCCGTTCTTCATCACCGAGACGCGGTCGGCGAGGTCGAAGACGTCGTGGATGTCGTGGCTGATCAAGAAGATGCCGATGCCTTCCTTCTTCAGCTGCTTGATGAGCTCGCCCACCTGCGCCGTTTCCTGCGGGCCGAGCGCTGCCGTCGGCTCGTCCATGATGAGGATGCGGGCGTTGAACAGGATGGCGCGGGCAATGGCCACAGACTGGCGCTGGCCGCCGGACAATGCTTTGACCGGCTCCTTGAAGCGCTTGAAGTTGGGGTTCAGGCGGCCCATCACCTCGCGCGCGGAGGCTTCCATCGCCACGTCGTCGAGCGTGCCCCAGCGGGTCTTCAGCTCGCGGCCGAGATAGAGGTTGGCGGCGGCATCGACATTATCGGCGACGGCGAGCGTCTGGTAGATCGTCTCGATGCCGAATTTCTTGGCGTCGCGCGGATTGCGGATGTCGGCCGGTTCGCCGTTGATCAGGATTTCGCCCGAGTCGCGCTTGTAGGCGCCGGAGAGGATCTTGATCAGCGTCGACTTGCCGGCGCCGTTATGGCCGAGAAGGGCCACGACTTCGCCGGGATAGAGATCGACCGAGGCATTGTCGACCGCGTGGATGCCGCCGAAGGAGATCGAGATGTTTTTCAGTTCCACAAGGGGAGTGCGTTGTTCAGCCATGGTTCGTACTCCTCTTACTTCGCACGGGAGCGATAGACGGTGTCGAGCCAGACGGCAATGACGAGCACCGCGCCGACGACGACGTTCTGGATGGGTGTGTCGACATTGGCGAGACCCATGCCCGACTGCAGCGACTGCATGACGAGCGCGCCGAGCATGGCGCCGGCGATCGTGCCGGTGCCGCCGGCAAGCGACGTGCCGCCGATGACGGCTGCCGCGATCGTGTAGAGTTCGTAGGTCGTGCCCTGCGAATTGGCGGCGGCGTTGAGGCGGGCCGTCGAGATCGCGGCGGCGACGGCTGCGAGGAAGCCCATCAGCGCGAAGATGCGCACCGTGACCCAGCGGGTCTTGATGCCGGCAAGCTCGGCCGCTTCCGGATTGCCGCCGATGGCGAAGACATAGCGGCCGAAGCGCAGGCGGGTGGCGATGAAGGTCATGACGATGCCGACGAGGATGGCGATCAGCACCGGCACGGCAATGCCGTAGGGGATCATCAGGCCGCCTTCCGGCACGGGAATGTTGTTGGCTTCGGCGTAACGCTTGGCAATTGCCGGCGGCCAGTAATAGATGGTGGAGACCCAGATGGCGCCGAGCACCATGGCGCAGCCGAGAACGCCGAGGAAATATTCGGCCCAGAGCGGGCGGCGCGGGAAGTTGAAGCGGCGGCGCTGGTGGCGCGAGCCGATGATGGACACGACGATCAGCACGCAGGCGACCGCGCCGATGACCCAGCTCCAGGTGGCGCCGATGGCGCCTTCGGCGCCGCCGCCCATGATGCGGAAGGTGGTGTCCAGCGGCGCGACCGTCTGGCCGCTCGTGACATACCAGGCAAGGCCGCGCCAGGCGAGGAAGCCGCCGAGGGTGACGATGAAGGAGGGCACGCCCATGAAGGCGATGATGACGCCCTGGAACAGGCCGATCGCGGTGCCGACGAGAAGGCCGCAGACGAGCGTGATCACCCAGGTGAAGGAATTGTCGAAGCCCAGATATTGCGGCAGGAACTGCGCCTGGACCACGCCCATGATCATGGCGACGAAGCCGAGGATCGAGCCGATCGACAGGTCGATATTGCGGGTGACGATGACCAGCACCATGCCGGTCGCCAGAACCGCGATTTCCGTCGTCTGGACCGAGAGGTTCCAGAGGTTTCTGGGGGTGAGGAACAGGCCGCCGGTGTAAAAATGGAAGCCGACCCAGATGACCAGCAGCGCGCCGATCATGCCGAGAAGGCGGGTATCTATTTCCGTCGCCCGCAGAAAGCGCGTGAAGGGGCCTTCCACTGCCGTGCGCGGGCCTGACGTTGTCGATTGGGTGATGTCTGCCATGGGTTTGCCGTTTCCCCCATTTGTTTGGGCGCGGGCCTGCTTGCGAAAGCTGCCGGCGATCGCCCTGTTCTTGATGTGACCACCGGGACGCTTCCGAAAATAGCCGATCACGACGGCACTATTCTGGCAGGGAATCAAAGCATCCGCGGTGCGCGCGAGGACGGAGAAGCATGCACAGGCGGGCTTCATCCGCATCCGGCGCCGCAGCGGAGGCCGCTGCGGCGCCGGTCTTTCCAGTCAGCCGGCGAGGATCAGTCGCAAGCCTTGACGGTGCCGGCCTTGACGCCCTGGCAGGCTTCGGCCTTGGAGATCCAGCCTGCGTCGATGACGACGTTCAGGTTGTCCTTGGTGATGGCCTGCGGCTTGAGGAAGATGGATTCCATCTTGACCTTCTTCGGGCCGCCTTCGAAGGTCTGGACTCCTTCGATCTTGTCCATGGTCGTGCCGCCGGCGAGTTCGAGGGCGATCTCGGCAGCGCGCTTGCCGAGCTCGCGGCTGTCCTTCCAGACGGAGACCGTCTGCGTGCCGAGAGCGATGCGGTTGAGAGCCGCCTTGTCGGCGTCCTGGCCGGAAACCGGAACGGAGCCGGCCATGCCCTGGGCGTCGAGAGCGGCAACGGCGCCGCCGGCCGTGCCGTCGTTGGAGGCGACGACCGCGTCAACCTTGTTGTTGTTGGCGGTCAGGAACTGCTCCATGTTGCGCTGGGCGTTCTGCGGCAGCCAGCCGTCGGTATAGGCTTCGCCGACATTCTTGATCTTGCCGGCGTCGATTGCCGCCTTCAGCACTTCCATCTGGCCCGAGAAGAGGAAGTCGGCGTTCGGATCGGAAGAGGAGCCCTTGATGAAGACGTAGTTGCCTTCCGGCTTGGCCTTGAAGACTTCCTCGGCCTGCAGGCGGCCGACTTCCTTGTTGTCGAAGGTGATGTAGAAGGCAGCCGGATTTTCGATCAGGCGGTCGTAGCCGACGACCGGGATGCCTTCGCTGGCGGCCTTTTCAACGGCCGGGCCGATCGCGTCGGAATCCTGGGCGAGGATGATGAGGGCGTTGGCGCCCTGGGAGATCAGCGATTCGACGTCGGTCAGCTGCTTTGCGGCCGAAGACTGCGCGTCAGCGGAAATATACTTTGCGCCCTTGGCTTCGAGGGCCTTCTTGATGGCGGCTTCGTCCGTCTTCCAGCGCTCTTCCTGGAAGTTCGACCAGGAAACGCCGACGACGAGGTCGGCTGCCATGGCTGCGGACTGCAGCGAAACGAGAATGGCAGCGCCTGCCATCAGCTTGTAAATAGACTTCATAATGTCCTCCCGAGTGAAATGCAGCCGGCCCAGCATCAGCCTCCTCCGGCCACCGCGAAAGCCTGTCCAGAAAGGTTCGGATTTTTTTCTCGACAGTCGAGAAATTTAGTGTCAGAGATTTTTTCAACTGTCAACACCGCACTACCGGCTTAATTTCCTTTGACGAAAGGCCCCCGGAGATGCTGTGGCAATAAGGGGCGGAACGAACGGGGAAGAGGCGGCCGACAGATGCTGACCAAGTCGAGCACGGAGCTCGTGCGGCAGAGAAACAGCGTGCTTGTGCTCGCCACCCTTCGCCGTCACGGAGCGCTGGCTCATACCGAGATATCCGATTTCACGCGGCTGTCCTCCGCGACCGTTTCTGCGATCACCGCCGATCTGGAAAAGGCGCAGATCATCGAGAAATCCGAGCAGCAGGCGGCCAGCGGGCGCGGGCGCCCGCGCGTGCTTCTGCGCCAGCGGCGCGACTGCGGCTATCTCATCGTCGTCATCATCTCGTCCGATGCCGTGCAATATTCGCTCGTCGATTATGCCGGCAAGCTGATCGACCGGTTCAGCGAGGAGCGCTCGCACGATCCGGATGGCGCCGCCCGCTTCGTGAACGGGGTGCGGGAGGGCTTGAACCGCATCTTGTCGCGCTCGCGCATCGAACGCGAAAAGGTGCTGCTCATCTCCATCAGCAGCAAGGGGCTGGTCAATTCCACCGAGCCGGTTCTCGTCTGGTCGCCGATCTTCGGCAGCGACCAGATCGATTTCGAATCGGCGCTGAAGCCGGAATGGCCGGCCAAGGTCATCCTCGACAACGAGACGCTGCTGGTGGCGGCCGCGCTCGGCGCGCATGAGGAAAACGTCAAGGGCGGCGATTTCCGCGCGCTGGCGGCCCTTTCGCTCGGCCACAGCATCGGGCTCGGCATCGTCCGGCGCGGCAGCCACGGCGGGCACGAGGTCTCCGCGCCCAATTTCGGGCATATGCTGCACATGGCCAATGGCGGCCTCTGCCGCTGCGGCTCGCGCGGCTGCATCGAAGCTCATGCCGGTTTCTACGCCATCCTGCGCACCGCCTTCGAAGTGCCGCTCGACACGATCCCGGCGAAGTTCGTGCCGGTGGCGGAGCTCGACAAGATCGCCGCAAGGGCGCGGCAGGGCCACCGCATCTCCGGCTTCGCCTTCCGGCAGGCGGGGCTGGCGCTCGGCAACGGCCTGTCGCGCATGCTGAGCCTGACGGAGCGCATGCCGATCGCCATTACCGGGCCGGGAACCCGCTATTACGACCTGCTGCGGCAGGGGATCGAGGAAGGGCTCGGCCAGTCGCATATCGTGCGCATGGAGGGCATGCCGGAATTGCGGGTGGTGGCCGACGAGCAGAACCTGGTGTTCGAGGGGCACCTGAACCGGGCGCTGTCGGTGATCGACGAGGATATCGTGGTGGCGGGGATTCAGGGGACGGATTGAGGGCGTGTGTTTCCCGGAAAATGAAGACCCCGCCCCAAACCCCTCCCCACAAGGGGGAGGGGCTTAAATTGCCGCACCCGCTTTCCAAACTTTCGATGTTTCGGAAGAAGCGAGGCGGTCCGGCCGGGTTAGTCCCTCCCCCTTGTGGGGAGGGGTTGGGGAGGGGTTGGGGAGGGGCCTTTTTAAGGTTCGCCCTCACACGCATCAAACGAGAAATGGCCGGGCAGGGACCCGGCCATCTCATGGTGGCGACCGTCGGGAGAGGGCGGTCAGCCGATCTTGACGAGCTTGCCTTCCCTGACGGACTGCACGGCGGCATCGGCCAGCGCCAGCGCCGCAAGGCCGTCTGCGCCGGAGGGCGAAATCTTCGAGCCCTTCTCGATTGCCGAAATGAAGCTGGCGATCTCGTTGGCATAGGCTTCGGTATAGCGGGTCATGAAGAAATCGTGCAGCGGTGGGCGGGTGTAGCCGTCGGCATTGGCGACTTCGATGGAGACCGGGCGCTGGTTTTCGGCCGAGACGACGCCCTTGGAGCCGTGCGCCTCGATGCGCTGGTCGTAGCCGTAGGTGGCGCGGCGCGAATTGGAGATGATCGCCTGCTTGCCGGAAGCGGTCTGCAGGATGACGGAGACGCTGTCGTAATCACCGGCCTGCCCGATCGCCTTGTCGACGAGCACGGCGGCGGTCGCGACCACCGAGACCGGCTCTTCGCCGAGCAGGAAGCGGGCCATGTCGAAATCGTGGATCGTCATGTCGCGGAAGATGCCGCCCGAGCGCTTGATGTAATCGACCGGCGGGGCGCCGGGATCGCGCGAGGTGATCGTCACCATCTCGACATCGCCGATGCGGCCTTCGTCGATGACCTTGCGCACCGCCATGAAATGCGGGTCGAAGCGGCGGTTGAAGCCGACCATCAGCTTGGCGCCGGTCTCTTCGACCACCTTGATGCAGGCCTTGACGCGGGCAACGTCGAGATCAATGGGCTTTTCGCAGAAGATCGCCTTGCCGGCACGCGCGAAGCGCTCGATCAGGTCGGCATGGGTATCGGTCGGCGTGCAGATGACGACGGCGTCGATATCCTTGGCGGGCTCGATCGCCTCGATGCTGCGCACTTCGCAGCCATAGGCGGACGCGATTGCTTCGGCAGCCTGGGGGAAGGCGTCGGCGACGGCCACGAGCTTTGCATTGGCATCGCCGCTGACGGCTTTCGCATGGACCTTGCCGATGCGGCCGGCGCCGAGAAGACCAAATCTCACTGTCATTACTGCCTCCCTGTATTCGGAACAAATAAACCGAATTGATATAAGTTTGGAATTTTCATTCCATTTTCCAATGGCCGCGTCAAGTCCGCGGGCCTTTCACATTTGTGAAATCCATCCTAAAGACAAGTGACCGAATTGCGACAATGGACATGAGATGCAGCTGATCGATCCCAACCATCCGGCCTACCGGCGCCTCTGGGTGCGCGTTGCCATCGTCGTGGTCTGTTTCGGCTGGGGCATCTTCGAATTCATCGGCGGCGACCCGTTCTGGGGCGTGCTGGCGCTCGGCGCCGGCGCCTATTCCTTCTATATGCTGATCTGGACTTTCGATCCGAAGCCGCCGGAGACGGCGGCCGCCGTCACGCCCGACGAGGAGGACGCGGACGGGCCGGAAAACGAAGGGGAAAAGAAGGCCGAATAGGCGAGAGGCGGCGCGATCCAGGGGGATGCGCGCCGCGCTGCGGCAGAAGTAACCGGCACCTGCGCTGCGAAGGCGGGCAAGGCCCGCGCTGTGTCAGCGCGACAGTTCGCTTGCCTGCGCGTCGATCTTTTCGCAGGCATCGGCGAACGGATCGCGCATCGGCACCAGCGGCGAAGCGCCGAGCAGGAGCAGCGCCTTCAGGTGCTTCCAGCCGCCTTCCTCGCCCAGAACCGGCGCAAAGGAGGCCATCGCGGCGGGTTCCCGGCCGTAGAGGCGCCGGTATTGCGCGAAATTGGCGAAGGCTTCGAGGCTGCTTTCCAGAAGGCGGTAGCTTTCGGCGGCGGCCCCTTCGGCCAGGATGACGTCATGCGCGTCGAGCAGGACGCCGTAATATTCCACCGAAGCCCCGTCTGCCGGGACGACCGGGGCGATGGTGGTGCCGTTGACGAGATCCTTCACGCGGATCAGCACGCCGTTCAGGAACAGCGCGTGGTCGGGCGACAGGTAGAGATCGGCATGGGGCGTGCGGGCGTCCAGCGCATGGCGGCGGATGCGGACCGGCACGACGCCCTGCTGCCAGCGCTGGCCGCTTTTCCTGAAGACCTGGCGGCCGACCCACCGGACCGGGCGGGTGCCGCCGCCGGCAAGGGCGACACGGTCGCCGATGCGCAGGTCCTCGACCGGCTTTTCACCGCGATCGGTGAGGATCGCCGTGCCGCGCAGGAAACATTGCGCATTGTCGCCGCCGCCGGGGCCGCCATGCCCGCCCGAGCCGCCGTTGCCGCCCGAACCGCCATGCCCGCCGGAGCCGCCGTGCCCCCAAAGCCGACCCAGCGCATGGGCGGGCGAGGTGGAAATGGCCGTCGCCAGGGCCGCCACGCCGGCAAGCCTCGTACCGGCGGCCGCAACGACGCCCAGAAAGTGCCTGCGCGCGCTGTTGCGCGGCAGTTTCGGATCTTGTGAGGATGTCATGACGCAGGTCCCTTCGATAACATTTTTATCCGCCTATGTTACAAGGGGTTGCATTGCGTTCAATTTCGCTAAACTGCGCTGGTATCTACCAATAAGGGAGTAGGCAGGGGCTATCGTGCTGGAAAAATGACGCCGCTGCCGACACCAAAAGCTGATGAACTATCTGCCATCGACGCGTGAAACTCTGGAATCGGACACGTTTAAGGTGCGGGCCGGAACCGCCCGCGCGCTGCGGCCCGAAAGGCGCTAATTGCGCGGCAGGCGGCGCATGGCCTCGTCGATCAGCAGGTTGGCGATCATCATGCGCCGGTTGGCATTGTCGCGGAAAGGCGGGGCGACGCGATCGGGGTGGTTGGCCCTGGCGAAGGCGCGCCGCTTCTCGTTGAGGACCTGCTGGCTGTCGGCCGGAGAGAGCGCCAGTTCGGCGGCGATCTCCTCCGGAGCGATGCGGGCGAGATGTTCCGGCATGACCGGTTCGGGCGAGGGGGCGGGCGCCGGCGGCGCCTCGGCTGAAGGCTCGGGGCCGAGATTGTCGAAATAGGCTTCGCCGACACGCTGCGAGGCGGCCGAGACGCCTTCCATCACGTCGAAGGCAAGGCCGGTCGGAAAGCCGGAGACGCGGTGGACGGCCGGTTCTTCCGTCTCGCCGGCGGCGTCCTCTTCCGCTTTCAGCCGTTCGAGAACGGATTGGAATATCGATTGTCCGAACAGCATGCGCCTTCCTTTTCGAGCGGCGCATTAGACGGCGCCAAGGTGGCGCCGGGCTGGATTTCAGGTTTCGGACTGGCGCACGCTCTCCTGCAGGATGAGGTCGTAGAGCAGCCGCGCGCTCGGGGGCAGGGCGCGTTCGCGCACGGTGATCATGCTGTAGGGTTTGACGTTGATCTCGAAATCGATCGGCAGGATGCGCACGTCGGAAGCGTTTGAACTCTGCGAGGCGAGGAAATGGGCGACATCGACGGCAACCGGGGCGATCGCGTCCGTCTCGCAGACGATGGCGCAGGTCAGAAGCAGGGACGAGGTGTTGACGACGTTCTGCGGCAGCTCCACGGCGCGCGACAGGAAGATATCCTCGATCGTGCGGCGCAGCAGCGTGCCGGGCGGCTGGAACACCCAGTCGTAATTCCTGACCTCTTCGAGGCCGCTCGGCTCCTTCCTCTTTAACAGGGGGTGGCCGCTGCGCACGATGAGGCAGGCCTTCTCGATGCCGATCTCGCGCACTTCGAAGAGGCGCGGATTGAGGTCGTCGGGAATGCGGCTGATGATGAAATCGTGGCGGGCGGCCAGAAGCTCGCGCGCGAGCACGTTGCTCGTCTCCACCTGGATGGAGACCTCGATGCCGGGAAAGGTCTTGCGCACCGTGTGGATGGCGGGCACGACGAGGCTCATGGCGGGGGCCGTGACGGCGCCGATGAAGACCGAGCCGCCCTTGCCGCTCTTCAATTCGCCGATCTCGCGGCTGGCCTCGCGAAGCTCCAGAAGGATCTTGCGCGCGCGCCTGGCGAGCGCCTCTCCGAAGGTCGTCAGCGTCACGCCGCGGGCCACCCGCTCGTAGAGCGAAGCCTTCACGATCGATTCCATATCCGACAGCATTCGGGAGGCCGCCGGCTGCGATATGTTCAGCACCTCGGCGGCGGCCGAAATCTGCCCGCTATCTTCGATTGCGACAATCATACGCAGGTGATTCAGCTTAAGTCCCGCACGCAAAAGGCCGTCATCGCCAAAATTGTCGCTGTTAATGTCGACATGATCCAACGAAAGGGGCTCCGAGATGATCGTCATGGTTGCAGCCTCCCCACTGCGCTCCATCAAAAGTAATACTTTTTAACGATATACCAAATTTGTTATGCATATTACCAGTTATTCTATTTGACAGTTATAGGAATCCATACCAGTTTGCCGCCGTGTGCTGGTTGGCACTCAACACGTGTGAGATCGTGGAGGAGACCTACTTCGTTTCTCACCATCTGAAGTAACTATCCAATACGGAACCTGCCACAGTTTCGGGGCGGGCGATTTTTCGTCCGCCAATCTTTAACAAGGGAGAGAGAAATGAAATCCATTATCTCATTGATGGCTGCGGCTGCCTTCGGCGTCGCATCGTTCGTTATGCCGGCAATGGCACAGGACAAGGGTCTGGTCGGTATCGCCATGCCGACGAAGTCCTCCGCCCGCTGGATCGACGACGGCAACAACATCGTCAAGCAGCTCCAGGCCGCCGGCTACCAGACCGACCTGCAGTATGCCGACGACGATATTCCGAACCAGCTTTCGCAGATCGAAAACATGGTTACGAAGGGCGCAAAGGTTCTCGTCATCGCTTCGATCGACGGCACGACCCTTTCGGACGTTCTCCAGAAGGCTCATGACGCCGGCATCAAGGTCATCGCTTACGACCGCCTGATCCGCGACTCGGCCAATGTCGACTACTACGCCACGTTCGACAACTTCCAGGTTGGCGTTCTCCAGGCCGGTACGATCGTCGACAAGCTCGGCCTCAAGGACGGCAAGGGCCCGTTCAACATCGAACTCTTCGGCGGTTCGCCTGACGACAACAACGCCTTCTTCTTCTATGACGGCGCAATGTCTGTCCTGCAGCCCTACATCGACTCGGGCAAGCTCGTCGTGAAGTCCGGCCAGACCGGCATGGACAAGGTCGGCACGCTGCGCTGGGACCCGGCAACGGCCCAGGCCCGCATGGACAACCTGCTCTCGGCTAACTACACCGACGCCAAGGTCGACGCCGTCCTGTCTCCGTATGACGGCCTGTCCATCGGCATCATCTCGTCGCTGAAGGGCGTCGGCTACGGCACGGCCGACCAGCCGCTCCCGGTCGTCTCCGGCCAGGACTCGGAAGTTCCGTCGATCAAGTCGATCATCGCCGGCGAACAGTATTCGTCGATCTTCAAGGACACCCGCGACCTCGCAAAGGTCACCGTGCAGATGGTTGACGCCGTCATGTCCGGCAAGGAGCCTGAAGTCAACGACACGAAGACCTACGACAACGGCGTCAAGGTCGTTCCGTCCTACCTGCTGAAGCCGGTTGCCGTCACCAAGGACAACTACAAGACCGTCCTGGTCGACAGCGGTTACTACACCGAAGACCAGCTGAAGTAATTATGAATGGCCGGGACCCGCGTGATTGCGGGTTCCGGTCTTCGATTCTATGATCGCCGGGCCATTTCCGGTCGCGGCGTTGGGTTTTTAGTCATGGAAAATACAATCCTCGAAATGCGGAACATCACCAAGACGTTCCCGGGCGTAAAGGCGCTCGAGAATGTGAACCTCAAGGTTCGTCAGGGTGAGATCCACGCATTGGTGGGCGAAAACGGGGCCGGCAAGTCGACCCTGATGAAAGTGCTCTCCGGCGTCTATCCGGCAGGAAGCTATGATGGCGACATCGTCTACGAAGGCGAAGTGCGCAACTTCAAGGTCCTGAAGGATTCCGAAGAAATCGGGATCGTCATCATCCATCAGGAACTGGCGCTCGTGCCGCTCCTGTCGATCGGCGAAAACATCTTTCTCGGCAACGAGAACGCCAAGAAGGGCGTCATCAGCTGGGAAGAGACATTCAACCGCACCAAGCAGCTTCTGGCCAAGGTGGGCCTGCGCGAATCTCCGAACACGCTTGTCACCGACATCGGCGTCGGCAAGCAGCAGCTCGTCGAGATCGCCAAGGCGCTGTCGAAGAGCGTCAAGCTGCTCATCCTCGACGAGCCGACCGCATCGCTGAACGAAAGCGATTCAGACGCGCTGCTCAACCTGCTCATGGAATTCCGCCGGCAGGGCATCACCTCGATCATCATTTCCCACAAGCTGAACGAGATCCGCAAGGTCGCCGACCAGATCACGGTCCTGCGCGACGGCATGACCGTCAAGACGCTCGACTGTCACAAGGATGAGATCAGCGAAGACATCATCATCAAGAACATGGTGGGCCGCGATCTCGCCGACCGCTACCCGCCGCGCTCCGTGCCGATCGGCGAGACGATCTTCGAAGTCAGGAACTGGAACGCCTTCCACCAGCACCATCGCGACCGCCAGGTCCTGCACGACATCAACGTCACCGTCCGCAAGGGCGAAGTCGTCGGCATTGCCGGCCTGATGGGTGCGGGCCGCACCGAATTCGCCATGAGCGTCTTCGGCAAGTCCTACGGCCACAAGATCACCGGCGACGTCTTCGTCGACAGCCAGAAGGTGGACACCTCGACGGTGCGCAAGGCGATCGATGCCGGTCTCGCCTATGTGACGGAAGACCGCAAACATCTCGGCCTCGTGCTGAACGACAATATCCTGCACAACACCACGCTCGCCAACCTGCTCGGCATCTCGAAGAATACCGTCATCGACGACATCAGGGAGATGAAGGTCGCGACGGACTATCGCTCGAAGCTGCGCATCCGCTCGTCGGGCATCTTCCAGGAAACGGTCAATCTTTCGGGCGGCAACCAGCAGAAGGTGGTGCTGTCGAAGTGGCTGTTCTCCGATCCGGACGTCTTGATCCTGGACGAGCCGACACGCGGCATCGACGTTGGCGCGAAATACGAAATCTATACTATCATCAACCAGCTTGCCGCCGATGGAAAGGGCGTTCTGATGATCTCGTCGGAAATGCCGGAACTGCTTGGCACATGTGACCGCATCTATGTGATGAACGAAGGACGCATCGTCGCCGAACTGCCGAAAGGAGAAGCAAGCCAGGAAACCATCATGCGCGCTATCATGCGCTCAGGGGAGAAGAAACAATGACTCCTGTCAACCCGACAACCTCAGAGGAAAGCAACGTCGTTTCGATTGGCGACTATATCCGCGGCAATATCCGCGAATATGGCATGCTGATTGCGCTCGTCGCGATCATGGTATTCTTCCAGTTCTATACGGGCGGCATCCTGTTCAAGCCGGTCAATATCACGAACCTGGTACTGCAGAATTCCTTCATCATCATCATGGCGCTCGGCATGCTGCTGGTGATCGTGGCCGGACATATCGACCTGTCGGTCGGCTCGATCGTCGCCTTCGTCGGCGCCCTGGCGGCCATCTTCACCGTTTCCTGGGGCATGAATTTCTGGCTGGCGGGCCTGCTCTGCCTGATCGTCGGCGGCGTCATCGGCGCCGCGCAGGGCTATTTCATCGCCTATCACCGCATTCCGTCCTTCATCGTGACGCTCGCCGGCATGCTGGTCTTCCGCGGCCTGACGCTGACCGTGCTCGGCGGCAAGAACATCGGCCCGTTCCCGAAGGAATTCCAGGTCATCAGCACCGGCTTCCTGCCGGGCGACATGGTCGACGTTTTCGGCGTTCCGACCCAGCTCACCTCGCTGGTGCTGACGGTCATCCTGCCGGTCGTTCTGTTCTATCTCGCCTGGCGCCGCCGCAAGGTCAACGAAAGCCACGGCATCGATGTCGAGCCGATGGGCTTCTTCATCGGTCAGAACCTCCTGATTTCGCTGGCCATCGTCTGGCTGGGCTGGCTGCTGTCGACCTATAAGGGCCTGCCGAACGTCCTCATCGTCATGCTGGTGCTCATTGCCGTCTACAGCTTCGTCACCCGCCGCACGACGATCGGCCGCCGTATCTACGCGATGGGCGGCAACGAGAAAGCGACCAAGCTTTCGGGTATCAATACCGAGCGGCTGAGCTTCTTCACTTTCGTCAACATGGGTGTTCTGGCCGGTCTCGCCGGCATGATCGTGGCGCTGCGCCTCAACTCGGCGACGCCGAAGGCCGGCGTCGGCTTCGAGCTCGACGTCATCGCGGCCTGCTTCATCGGCGGTGCCTCGGCTTCGGGCGGCGTCGGCAAGATCACCGGTGCAGTCATCGGCGCATTCATCATGGGCGTCATGAACAACGGCATGTCGATCGTCGGTCTCGGCATCGACTTCCAGCAGATGGTCAAGGGCGCGGTTCTGCTCGCCGCCGTCTTCTTCGACGTCTACAACAAGAACAAGGGCTGAGCTTCGGCCCAGCCCCCGCATCGCAGTCATATGAAAACTGAATTCCGGCTCCTGTTGGAGCCGGAGCGGCGAAGCTTTGCCATCGCCAAACGAAAGGATTAGGACCGTGCTTATCTCGCAGATCAAGGGCGCCAGCGGAGAAATCATCGTCGCCGTGCGCGAACCGGGTGCCGCCGCCAAGGCCGTCAAGGGTGCCACGAGCGTCTACGCCCTGGCGATGGAGGCCGCAGACAGCGGCAAGTCTCTCGTCTCCGTCATCGAGGCGCATGGATATGGCGACGCCATCGATCTCGAAAAGGTCTATGAGGAAGGCCGCTTCCTGCCGCCGATCACGCATCCGGATGCCGCGCACCTGCATCTGACGGGCACCGGCCTGACGCATCTGGGATCGGCCGCGACGCGCGATTCCATGCACAAGAAGACGACCGAGGCGGCAGAGGAAACGCTGACCGACTCCATGAAGATGTTCAGGATGGGCCTCGAAGGCGGCAAGCCGGCGGCCGGCCAGAAGGGCGTGCAGCCCGAATGGTTCTACAAGGGCAACGGTTACGGTGCGGCAGCACCCGGCGCCCCGCTCGTCTCTCCCTCCTTCGCGCTCGACGGCGGCGAAGAGCCTGAAATGGCCGGCATCTACGTGATCGGCAAGGACGGCACGCCGTTCCGCATCGGCTTTGCGCTGTCGAACGAGTTTTCCGATCACGTCACCGAGCGGATCAACTATCTCTTCCTCGCCCATTCCAAGCTGCGCCCGGCAAGCTTCGGCCCGGAAATCCGCATCGGCGCGGCGCCGGAGGATATTCGCGGCACCTCGCGCATCAAGCGCGGCAACCATGTGATCTTCGAAAAGCCGTTCCTGTCCGGCGAGGCGAACATGTCCCACACTTTCGCCAATCTGGAATATCACCATTTCAAATATGGCCTCTTCCGCGTGCCGGGTGATGTGCATGTACATATGTTCGGCACGGCGACGCTTTCCTTTGCCGAAGGCATCAAGACGGAAGAGGGGGACGTTTTTGAAATCGAGGTGGCCGAATTCGGCCTGCCGCTGCGCAACCCGCTGAAGGTTGCCGCCGAGGAAGCGATCGCCGTCAAGCAGCTCTGATTTCAACTGTGGTCTCAAGGGCCGGCCGCCCCGCGGGCCGCCGGTCGCTTGTCATAGAGGAGGCTTTAGGCCCATGACCATCCATCAGAATCTCATTGCCGGCGAATGGACCGGCACCAATGCCGCCGAAAACATCAACCCGTCCGATACGAACGAGGTCGTCGGCCTCTACGCCCAGGCGAGCGCCGAGGATGCGAAGGCGGCGATCGCCGCCGCCAAGGCGGCTTTCCCGGCCTGGTCGCGTTCCGGCATCTGGGAGCGCCACGTCATCCTGAAAAAGGCCGGCGACGAGATCATGGCGCGCAAGGACGAGCTTGGCGCGCTTCTCGCCCGCGAGGAAGGCAAGACCCTTCCGGAAGCGATCGGCGAAACCATCCGCGCCTCGCAGATCTTCGAATTCTTCGCGGGCGAAGCGCTGCGCCTTGCCGGCGAGGTCGTTCCCTCGGTGCGCCCGAATATCGGCATCGAGATCACCCGCGAGCCGCTCGGCGTCATCGGCATCATCACGCCCTGGAACTTCCCGATCGCCATTCCGGCCTGGAAGATCGCGCCCGCACTCTGCTACGGCAACACGGTCGTCTTCAAGCCGGCCGATCTCGTTCCCGGCTGTTCCTGGGCGATTGCCGATATCCTGCACCGCGCCGGCCTGCCGAAGGGCGTTCTCAACCTCGTCATGGGCAAGGGCTCGGTCGTCGGCCAGGCCATGCTCGACAGCCCCGACATTGCCGGCATCACCTTTACCGGCTCGACCGGCACGGGCAAGCGCGTCGCCACGTCCTCCATCGAGCATAACCGCAAGTTCCAGCTGGAAATGGGCGGCAAGAACCCGATGGTCGTGCTCGACGACGCGGACCTGACCGTCGCCGTCGAAGCGGCCGCCAATTCCGGCTTCTTCTCCACCGGCCAGCGCTGCACCGCCTCGTCGCGCCTGATCGTGACCGAAGGCATCCACGACAAGTTCGTGGCGGCGCTGACCGAAAAGCTGAAGACGATCGTGGTCGACAACGCCATGAAGCCCGGCACCCATATCGGCCCCGTCGTCGATGCCCGCCAGCTGCAGACCGATACCGATTACATCAGGATCGGCAAGGAAGAGGGCGCCAAGCTCGCCTTCGGCGGCGAGCTCATCTCGCGCGAGACGCCCGGCTTCTACCTGCAGCCGACGCTGTTTACCGAAGCGACCAACCAGATGCGCATCTCGCGCGAGGAAATCTTCGGACCCGTCGTCTCCGTCATCCGCGTCAAGGATTACGAAGAGGCGCTGGCGACCGCCATCGACACGCCGTTCGGCCTGTCTGCCGGCATCGCCACGACCAGCCTCAAGCACGCGACGCATTTCAAGCGCAATTCCGAGGCCGGCATGGTGATGGTGAACCTGCCGACCGCCGGCGTCGATTTCCACGTTCCCTTCGGCGGCCGCAAGGGCTCGTCCTACGGCCCGCGCGAGCAGGGCAAGTACGCCGTCGAGTTCTACACAACCGTCAAGACCGCTTACACGCTGGCCTGAGACACAGCGCGATGACCCTGGCCGTGCGAGGCGGTCAGGGGATATCCTGAAGGACAGAGACTATGAAGAAGAAAGCAGAATGGCCGCGTAAGCTGAGGTCGCAGGAATGGTACGGCGGCACGAGCCGCGACGTGATCTACCACCGCGGCTGGCTCAAGAACCAGGGTTATCCGCACGACCTGTTCGACGGGCGCCCGGTCATCGGCATCCTCAATACCTGGTCGGACATGACGCCGTGCAACGGCCACCTGCGCGAGCTCGCCGAAAAGGTGAAGGCGGGTGTCTGGGAAGCCGGCGGTTTCCCGCTGGAAGTGCCTGTGTTCTCGGCCTCCGAAAACACGTTCCGCCCGACCGCGATGATGTACCGCAACCTTGCGGCGCTCGCCGTCGAAGAAGCGATCCGGGGCCAGCCGATGGACGGCTGCGTGCTGCTCGTCGGCTGCGACAAGACCACGCCGTCGCTGCTCATGGGGGCGGCATCCTGCGACCTGCCGTCGATCGTCGTCACCGGCGGCCCGATGCTGAACGGCTATTTCCGCGGCGAGCGCGTCGGTTCCGGCACGCATCTGTGGAAATTCTCCGAAATGGTGAAGGCCGGCGAGATGACGCAGGCCGAATTCCTCGAGGCCGAAGCCTCGATGAGCCGTTCGTCCGGCACCTGCAACACGATGGGCACGGCCTCCACGATGGCCTCGATGGCCGAAGCGCTCGGCATGGCGCTGTCCGGCAACGCCGCCATCCCCGGCGTGGATTCCCGCCGCAAGGTGATGGCGCAGCTGACCGGCCGCCGCATCGTGCAGATGGTCAAGGACGACCTGAAGCCCTCCGACATCATGACCAAGCAGGCCTTCGAAAACGCCATCCGCACCAATGCGGCGATCGGCGGTTCGACCAATGCCGTCATCCACCTGCTGGCAATCGCCGGCCGCGTCGGCATCGACCTTTCGCTTGATGATTGGGACCGTTGCGGCCGCGACGTGCCGACCATCGTCAACCTGATGCCGTCGGGCAAATACCTGATGGAAGAGTTCTTCTATGCCGGCGGCCTGCCGGTCGTGCTCAAGCGCCTCGGCGAAGCCGGCCTGCTGCACAAGGATGCGCTGACCGTCTCCGGCGAAACCGTCTGGGACGAGGTCAAGGACGTCGTCAACTGGAACGAGGACGTGATCCTGCCGGCCGAAAAGGCGCTGACGCAGTCCGGCGGCATCGTCGTCCTGCGCGGCAATCTCGCGCCGAAGGGCGCCGTCCTGAAGCCGTCTGCCGCTTCGCCGCACTTGATGGTGCATCGCGGCCGCGCGGTCGTCTTCGAAGACATCGACGACTACAAGGCCAAGATCAACGACGACAGCCTCGATATCGACGAGACCTGCGTCATGGTCATGAAGAACTGCGGTCCGAAGGGCTATCCGGGCATGGCCGAAGTCGGCAATATGGGCCTGCCGCCGAAGGTGCTGAAGAAGGGCATCACCGACATGGTGCGCATTTCCGACGCGCGCATGTCCGGTACGGCCTACGGCACCGTCGTGCTGCACACCTCGCCGGAAGCCGCCGTCGGCGGCCCGCTCGCCGTCGTCAAGAACGGCGACATGATCGAGCTCGACGTGCCGAACCGCCGCCTGCATCTCGATATTTCCGAGGAAGAGCTGGCAAAGCGCCTCTCCGAATGGCAGCCGAGCCACGACGTGCCGACCTCGGGCTATGCCTACCTGCACCAGCAGCATGTCGAAGGGGCCGATACCGGCGCCGACCTCGACTTCCTCAAGGGTTGTCGCGGCAACGCTGTCGGCAAGGACAGCCACTAAGGCCTGTCGGGGACAGGAAAACGATGAAGAGGCGGGGCCAAGGTCCCGCTTTTTTGTTGGCCGGCGGGAGCGCCTGCGGGCGATCCTTGCGCGACAGGGATATGGCGCTATATTCTGTACATATGTACAGGAGATATGGTCATGTCGAAAACGGTCGGCGCAGCGGAGTTCAAGGCGAAATGCCTGAACCTCATCGATCAGATGGGCAGGGACCATGAACCTATCGTCATCACAAGGCGCGGCAAGCCGGTCGCGGTGTTATCGCCGGCGCGGCAGAGCGGCGTGCGCAAGAGCATTATCGGCGCGCTGAAGGGCAGCGTACAGCGTTACGACGATCCGCTGGCTCCGGTCGCCGAGCCCGAGGACTGGGACGCCGTCCGGTGATCGTCATCGACACGCATATCCTCGTCTGGGCCATGCAGGACGACGCGCGCCTTGGCGCAGAGGCCCGGCAGGTCATCGACGAGACGGCGCAGAAAAGCCGGATCCTGATTTCGGCGATCACGCCCTGGGAGATCGCAATGCTGGTCGAGAAGGGGCGCCTGGCGCTTGGCGACGATGTCGGGCGATGGATCGATCAGGCGCTGTCCCTGCCGGCGCTCCAGGTCGCGCCGATCGAGCCGTCCATCGCCGTCGACAGCGTCCGGCTGCCCGGCGAGTTCCACGCCGACCCCGCCGACCGCATCATCGTGGCGACCGCCCGCTTTCATCGCATACCGCTGCTGACCGCCGACCAGGCGATCCTTGCCTACGGCGCGCGCGGCCATGTTCAGGTTCTTGCGGCTGTCCAGGCCATGACCGGGCGCGCGTCGCCCTAGCGTCCGACGCTTTCGGCCACGAAGAGTTCGACGCCGTTGCGCCGGCCGACATCGACCAGGCGCTGAATGTCCGGCGGCTCGCCGGTCTGCGGCGGCAGTTCCCGCGTTCCCGGCGGCATCGGATCGCCGGCCTGCGAGAAGAAGGCGTCATGGACCTTGCCGGGCATGTTGATGATCAGCATGCGCGACGGCTTGTCGTCGATATTGGTGAAGGCGTGGACGGCGCCCGGCGGCACCTTGACGAACGTGCCGGGCGTGGCGACGCGCTTTTCGCCCTCGATCATGAACTCGTATCTGCCCTCCAGCACGTAGAAGGATTCGTCGTCTGCCGGATGCCTGTTGGGCGGCGCACCGGCGCCAGGCGCGGTAGTGGCCTCGACGAGGCTGAAGGCGCCGCCCGTATCGGGATTGCGGGCGATGAAGCGCACGAGAATACCGAATAGATGATAGGTATCGGTCTGGATTGCTGACATGGCATGTCCCCCGGACGTGATGCAATCGGCCCGAGATCGGAAACGATCTTCGGAAGGTCCGATGCGTCGTTTCAAAGAACCGGAGCGTCCCTTGTGCGTGCGAGTGGACGCGCGGCGCTCCGGAAGTGTCACGCTTGCAGCACCCTTATAACACATCCGCGGCGCCAGATGATGACGCCAAGTTGTATTATACGAATGGGGGTTGCGCCTAACCCGGGCGGGTGTCAGCCGTGCGAGCGCAGGGGCTCGTCCTTGCCGGCGGGCGGATCGAAAAGCGTGCGGATGGCCGGCCACTTGCGGCGGAAGGCGGCGACGCAGGCGGGGTCGAAATGCGTGCCGCTGCAGGCGATGATTTCGGCATAGGCGGTCTCGACCGGCCATGCCTGCTTGTAGGGGCGCTCGGAGCAGAGCGCGTCGAAGACATCGGCGACGGCGACGATGCGGGCTTCGAGCGGGATCTGCTCGCCGGCGAGGCCCTGCGGGTAGCCGGTGCCGTCCCATTTCTCGTGATGCGCGCCGATGATGGCGGTGGCGACGCGGGAAAGCTCGGCGGAACTGTTGCGCAGGATCGATACGCCGATCGGCACGTGTTCGCGCATCTTCTCGATCTCGTGCGGCTCCAGCTTGCCGGGCTTCTGCAGGATGGCGTCGGGAATGCCGATCTTGCCGATATCGTGCAGGGGGGCGGCGAGATAGATGTTGCGGCGCTGGATGCGGTCCATGCCGAGGCCCTCGGCGATCAGCTCGGAGATCGTGGCGACCCGTTCGATATGGTCGCCGGTATTGCCGTCGCGCGAGGCCATGGCCTGGGCCAGGCACCAGATGATTTCCTGTTCGCGCATGTCGGCGCGTTCGCTCTCGCGGCGGAAGGCCTGATCGAGCGAGCGGGCACGGTCGACGAGGGCGAGCTGGGCGCTGCGCAGGGCGAGGAGATTGACGATGCGGGCCTCGAGCTCCAGCGGATCGAAGGGCTTGGCCAGGAAGTCGGTGGCGCCCGCTTCCAGCGCCTCCAGGCGCACCGAGCGTTCCGTCTGGGAAGTAATCATCACCACGGGCACGGTTTCGTAGCCGCGCTGGCCGCGCAGGCGGCGGATCACGTCGATGCCGCTGAGCTCGGGCATCATGTAATCGACCAGCACGATGTCGAATTCGACAAGCTTCGTGCGTTCCAGGGCTTCCAGCGGATTGGCGAAGCTTTCGATATCGCAGCTGGCGAAGCGGCGGACGGCGGTTTCAAGGGCAAGCAGGCTGGATTTGCTGTCGTCGATAATAAGAAGAGACATAACGACCTACTGAAATCTCTCAATAAAACAGGCCGGCGCCCGCAACGCCGGTGCCCGCAGATGCGAGCGCTAACAGGCCCACAGCTTCCGCCTGCCGGTTTAACATCGGGTTAGTTCAAAGGGGAGAATTGGCTGCAATCGCAATTATTGCGTGTCTCACAGCGCAAAATCGCTGGGACGGACCGGCCTTGCCCGTCAGCTCTGGCTCTGGCTCTGCATCTGGCCGCCGTTTTCGACCTTGACCGTGACCGAAAGCTTCTCGCCCGGCGTGCCGATGCGCATGCCCGATACGGGTGCAGCGTCACGGTAGCAGAGGCCGGAGGCCATGCGCACATAGCGCTCGTCCGGGCAGATCTTGTTGGCGGGATCGAAGCCGACCCAGCCGAGGCCGGGAATATGGGCCTCGCCCCAGGCATGGGTTGCGGCCTGCTCGACCTTCTCGTCCATCATCAGATAGCCGGAAACGTAGCGCGAGGGGATATCGAGGGCGCGGGCGGCGGTGACGAAGATATGGGCGTGGTCCTGGCACACGCCGGCCTTCTTCTCCAGCGCCTGCTCGGCCGTGGTTTCCGTGCCGCTGGTGCCGGGCCTGTATTCCACCGCCTCGTGGATCGCCGCCATCAGGGCATGCATGCGGGCCAGTTCGTTCTCGCCCGTGATGCCCTTGACCAGCTCCTTCACCAGCTTGCCGCTCTTCGTCAGCGGCGTCTCGCGCAGGAAGAGCCAGAGGGGGCAGAAGCCGGTATGGGGGCCGGTAACGCCGTTGCGATCCTCGGTTTCGACCTCGCCTTCGGCGACGATGCGCGTCACCTGCTGTTCGCCTTCCAGCGAGACGAGGTTGACGTGGTTGCCGTACTGGTCGTCATATTCGACCTCGGGCTTGGCGCCCTCGACATTGAGCGACCAGTTGAGAACGGTCTGGCCGGCCACGGTCGGCGGCGTCAGGCGCAGGCGCTGCAGGGAAAACTGCGCCGGCTCGTCGTAGCGGTATTCGGTGAGGTGGCTGATCTTCAGTCTCATGATCTGACCCGCTTAAGCATAGAACCGGTAGCCGTCGGAGATTTCGTTGCCGAGCTTGTTGTTGCGGGCGACGAAATCCTCCAGGAATTCATGCAGGCCCTGATCCATGATGTCCTTGATCTTGAGGGTCTGCAGCGTGGCGCGGATGGCGTCCGCCGTATCGTGGGCCGGCAGCCGCTCGCCGTAGTCCTTGGCGATATAGCCGATGTTGCTGACGATCTTCTCGTAGCAATAGGCGAGCGAGCGCGGCATCTGGCCGTTCAGGATCAGGAAGTCGGCAATGTTCATGGCGCGGTATTCGCCGTCATAGGCCCAGCTGTAGGAGCGGTGGGCGGAGACCGAGCGCAGGATCGATTCCCACTGGATGTTGTCGACCGAGGAACCGACCTGCGAGACCGAGGGCAGCAGCACGTAATATTTCACGTCGAGGATGCGGCTCGTATTGTCGGCGCGCTCGATGAAGGTGCCGATACGGGCGAAATTATAGAGTTCGTTGCGCAGCATCGAGCCGTGGAAGGCGCCGCGGATGAGGCCGGCGCGATGCTTGATGACGTCGATGACCTCCGGCAGCTCGGCCGCCTTCAGCTTCTTCGACAGGAGTTCCTTGAGATCGATCCAGCATTCGTTGGTCGCTTCCCAGGTCTCGCGCGTCAGCGCCGTGCGCACCATGCGGGCATTGTTGCGGCCGAAATCGATGCAGGACATGACGCTCGACGCGTTGGACCGGTCGCGCAGCAGGTAGTCGATCGCATCGGCGCTCGTCAGCTTCGTATGCGTCTCGTCGTAGAGTTCGCGCACGCCGGCGCTTTGCAGCACGCCGTCCCAATTGTCGTCGCCGGAGCCGCTGCGGGTCAGCGACATGCGCAGGCCGGCATCGACGAGGCGCGCGATATTTTCGGCGCGCTCGATATACCGGAACATCCAGTAGAGCCCGTTTGCAGTTCTTCCGAGCATCAGTCCTCCAATACCCAGGTGTCTTTGGTGCCGCCGCCCTGGCTGGAGTTGACGACCAGCGAGCCCTGCTTCAGCGCCACGCGGGTCAGCCCGCCCGGAATGATCTGCACCTTGTCGGAAACAAGCACATAGGGGCGCAGGTCGACATGGCGGGGCGCGATGCCCTTGTTGACGAGGATCGGAACGGTCGACAGCGAAAGGGTCGGCTGGGCAATGTAGTTGCTGGGCTTGGCCTTCAGCTTCTCGGCGAAATCGGCGCGCTCCTTCTTCGACGCCGTCGGGCCGACGAGCATGCCGTAACCGCCCGAGCCGTGCACTTCCTTGACGACCAGTTCGTCCAGATGGTCCAGCACATATTTCAGGCTGGAGGCTTCCGAGCAGCGCCAGGTCGGCACGTTTTCGAGGATCGGCTTGCGGCCGGTGTAGAATTCGACGATCTCGGGCATGTAGGAATAGATCGCCTTGTCGTCGGAGATGCCGGTGCCCGGCGCGTTGGCGATGGTGATGTTGCCGGAGCGGTAGACATCCATGATGCCGGGAATGCCGAGGGCCGACTCCGGACGGAAGGTGAGGGGGTCGAGGAAGTCGTCGTCGACGCGGCGGTAGAGCACGTCGATCGCCTCGTAACCGCGCGTCGTGCGCATCTTCACCTTGCCGTCGATGACGCGCAGGTCCGAGCCTTCGACGAGTTCGACGCCCATCGTGTCGGCGAGGAAGGAATGTTCGTAATAGGCGGAATTGTAGATGCCGGGGGTCAGGACGGCGACACGCGGCTTGCCCTTGCAGCCGGGAGGGGCGAGCGAGGCCAGGCTCTGGCGCAGGAGATAGGGATAATCCTCGACGCGCTGCACCCGGTTCTCGTGGAAGAGTTCCGGGAACATCTGCATCATGGTTTCCCGGTTTTCCAGCATGTAGCTGACGCCCGAGGGCGTGCGGGCATTGTCCTCCAGCACGTAGAACTGGTCTTCGCCCGTGCGTACGATATCGGTGCCGACGATATGGGTATAGACGCCGCCCGGCGGCCGGAAGCCGATCATCTCGGGCAGGAAGGCGGTGTTCTTCTCGATCAGCTCGCGCGGGATGCGGCCGGCGCGGATGATTTCCTGCTTGTGATAGATGTCGTCGAGGAAGGCGTTGAGCGCAATCACCCGCTGCTCGATGCCCTGGGCGAGCTTGCGCCATTCGCGGCCGGAGATGATGCGGGGGATGATATCGAAGGGGATGAGCTTTTCGGAACTGTCGGCGTGGCCGTAAACCGCGAAGGTGATGCCGGTTTTCCGGAAGATGTTTTCCGCATCGCGGGACTTTGCAATCAGATGCGCCCGATCCTGGCTGTTGTACCACTCAAAGTATTTTTCATATGGCGCTCGGGGACTTTCGTCGCCCGTGATCATTTCATCAAATGCCAAAGGTGTGGCTCCCCTTTTTTGTTCATTTGAATACAACGCAAAGGGCAATGCAAGAACCATGCACAGTTCGCATGGAAGATTCATAAAATCTTCTGCAACGCAAAATCGGCTGAAAAACTGGGCATTTATCAGGAGCTGGAGCGGCATGGACCGATGTCAATCCAAGGATGCCGCTCAAAAGATGAGCAGGTGATTATTTCCTGTCCGGGCGGAGGGGCAAACTCTGTCCGGGCTGGCGACCGGAATGCCGGTCAAAAGACAAGGGCCGGATCGCTCCGGCCCTTCAGACCGCTGACAAACCCGTCGATTTTTTCGGCGGGTTTTGTTTTTGAAGGTTTGGTTGTTTCCGGTTTGGCCGTGAGGCAGACGAAGTTGGCGGCCTTTTGCCTTCATGTCATGGCTGGTTTG
>NZ_JBHSOR010000017.1:0-29860 GCF_042656325.1 Rhizobium sp. GCM10022189 | reverse complement strand
ACCTTACCCGGAAGCAACGAGGCGATCTTCTCCCACTGTCCGTCGCTCAGTTCATACCGCTTCGCCGCCATCCACAGGTCTCCGTGATCATCACGGCAGCCTATGAATCACTCAGCAACTGATTTGAGAATCCTGAATGTCGATCGATCCTAGGCCACAAGCCCCTTGGTCAGTTCGAGAGCCTGCCGCTCGAACAGCCGGCGATAGATGCCGTCGTTGAGCCGGATGAGCGCCTGATGGTCGCCCTCTTCGACGATCATTCCCTTGTCGAAGACGAGCAGCCGGTCCAGCGCCCGCACCGTCGAAAGGCGGTGGGCGATGACCAGCGTCGTGCGCCCGTCCATCAGGCGCTCCATGGCCTGCTGGATCTGCACTTCGCTCTCGCTGTCGAGGCTGGAGGTGGCCTCGTCCAGGATCAGCACCGGCGCATCGGCCAGAAACGCCCGCGCGATGGCGACGCGCTGACGCTCGCCGCCCGAAAGCTTGACGCCGCGTTCGCCCACCATCGTCTCGTAGCCCTTCGGCAGGTCCATGATGAAACCATGGGCGCTCGCCTGCCGTGCCGCATTCTCGATCTCGCGTCTGGAGGCATTCGGCCGTCCGTAGGCGATGTTCTCGGCCAGAGTGCGGTGAAACAGGATGGGCTCCTGCTGCACGATGGCGATCTGGCTGCGCAGGCTCGATTGCGTCACCTCGGCAATATCCTGACCGTCAATGCGGATCGCCCCGGCATTCACGTCATAGAGGCGCTGGATGAGCTTGACGAAAGTCGTCTTGCCCGACCCGGAATGCCCGACCAGACCGACCCGCTCCCCCGGTTTGATCGTGACCGAGAAATCCTCGTAGAGCGCGGTCGGATGGGCGCCATACTGGAAGGTGACGCGGTCGAAGGCGATCTCGCCCCTGCCGATTGCGATCGCCTTCGCGTTCGGCCTGTCCTCGATGCCGAGCGGCGTCTTGTCGAGCAGGACAAGCTCTTCCATGTCGTTGACGGCACGCTGCAGGTTTCTGATGTCCTGCCCGACCGAGCGCAGATAGCCCTGCAGGACGAAGAACATCGCCAGCACGAAGGTGATGTCGCCGGGCGTCGCCAGCCCCTGCTGCCACATGACAAGGCCGGTGCCGAGAATGCCGGCCTGCATGGAAACCATCATGAAGCCCTGGATCGTGCCGTTCAGCGTTCCGCGCTTCCAGGTGCGCCGCGTGCGGCTGTCCCACCTGGCAAGCACATGGCGCAGGCGCTCCTCCTCGCGCCTTTCGGCACCGAAGGCTTTCACCACCGAGTTGCAGCTGATGGCATCCGCCAGCGCGCCGCCGAGCTTCGTGTCCCAGGCATTGGCAAGCTTTGCCGCCGGCGACACGAAACCCATCGAAAGCGCGACGGTCACGCCGATATAAACAAGCGATCCCGCAGCCACGATCAGGCCCATGACCGGCCAGTAGCTGCCGAGCACGATACTGGCGCCCACCAGCATGACGAGCGACGGCAGCA
This sequence comes from Rhizobium sp. GCM10022189, assembly GCF_042656325.1. Lineage (NCBI taxonomy): Bacteria > Pseudomonadati > Pseudomonadota > Alphaproteobacteria > Hyphomicrobiales > Rhizobiaceae > Rhizobium > Rhizobium sp. GCM10022189. Next base: position 28,368 of record NZ_JBHSOR010000017.1, on the reverse strand, counting down.
GAGCGATCAGCAGCAGGTCGTTGAGCGCGTCGAGCGCCCACATGCCGCGGGTGATCTTGCGCACCGTCGAGCCGGCAAAACTGTTGGCATGCCAGTCGGTCGAGAAGCGCTGCACCTTGTGGAAGCCGCTATTGACCACATCGACCATGATGCGCAGCGTCAGCCGGATGATCCCGGCAAAAATGAACCAGCGCAGGGCGACACTGGTCAGGCCAAGGCTCACGACGACAGCGAAGGAGCGGATGGCGCCGTCTGCCGCATTGCCGCCCGCGATCGCGTCGACGATCCGGCCGGAAAATACCGGCACCAGGACTTCGGCCAGCGTGCTGGCAATGACCAGAAGGATGATGGTGCCCACCAGAGCGGGGCGATGCGTCCACTGACGAAAAACAAAGCCGAGCACGTTGCGATACGCATCGGCACGGAAGTCGAACTTCTTGCGAGCCATTTTACCAGTCCGACCCCGCATTTCGGCAGCCGGCCCCAAAATCGAGAGTTGAAGAACACAGCCGCAACAGGGGACGAACCGGTCCCGGCAGATCAGTCGAGCTGTGAAAGAAAATAAAACCGCATCTCGCGCCCCCTGGCGGGCCGCGAATTGGAATGACCTAGTGTCGCATCATTCCGGACGGGAGGACTTCGATGAATGCTGATGTCATACAACGCCTCCTTTGGTTGATCTGCAGCGGTGACAGGTTATGTACCGGACAAATTCGACTTTGCCAACCGATGTTTTCTACTTTGCGGAGAATGATGCGCGGATGACACAACATCGGGGCGTTGAAAGAGCCGCCTCCATCATCCGCCTCGTTCGCCCCCCTGAAATCAGGAGCGCGACAGTCCGCCGCCGCCGGCCTCCGCCGCGTGAAACCGCTGAAGGCCCATCCAGCGCCCCGGCGTCACGCCATAGGCCTTCTTGAAATGCCGGATGAAATGCGCCTGGTCGGCAAAACCGGTGGCCGCCGCCACATCGGCAAAACTCTCCCCTTCGCCCATCAGCGCCTTGGCCTGCTGCAGCCGCCGCATCAGCATGTAGCGGTGCGGGCTGGTGGCGAAGGCCGTGCGGAAATGCCGTGACAGGGTGAACCGGTCGAGGCCGGTAATGTTTTCCAGCTCGCCCGAGCGCACGGCCCTCAGCGCATGCGCCTCCAGATAGTCGCGCGCCGCCCGCACCTGTTTCCAGGCAACCGGCCCCAGAGCCCGGCGGCGCACCTGCGAATGCCGCGACAGGCCGCCGGCGACACGGCTGACGAAATCGTCGACGAAAAGCTCGTCGAGCTCCCGGTCGAGTTCGCCGAGCGCGGCGAGCAGCACCTGCGCCAGCGCCCCGTCGGCGATCACGGGCTGGTCGACAAAGGGAAGGCCGATCTTCTCCGCCGCCAGGCATTCCATCAGAAGCGCCGGCTCCATGTAGAGCATGCGGTAATGCAGGCCCGCCTCGGTCGCCGCCCCGCCGTCGTGCTCCTCGTCGGGATGCAGCACGATCACCTGCCCCGGCAGGCTGAAGCGCCGTTCGCCGCGATAGGTGAAAGTCTGCACGCCGTGCAGAGTTACGCCGAGCGCGTAGGTATCGTGCCGGTGCGGCTCGAACATATTGCCGGAGAACTGCGCCTCGATGCGCTCGATGCCGGGAAAGGCAGGCGCGGTGAGGATGCCGCTGCCCTCGGGCGCGGACAGTATGCCGCTGCCCCCCTGCGGTTCGCACAAACGTTCAAGACCCTCGAAGGCCCGTGGCGTTAGATCCTGGCTCAATGCCTTGTCGATACCCTGATGAAAGAGACTGGAATGTTTGATACCAAAATTGCGATCGTCCTGCGAAACAATCTTGCCGGCTGGCAGAAACTGAATGTAACGGCCTTCCTTTCGACAGGCATCGCCGCCCAATATCCCGAAATCATCGGCGAGCCCTACAAGGACCGCGCCGGCAACCTCTTCAACGCATTGTCCATCCAGCCGATCATCGTGCTGGCCGCCGACGAGGCGACGATGTCGACGATCCACCGCCGCGCGCTGGAGCGCGAGGTGACCTCCTCCGTCTTCATCGAGGAAATGTTTGCGACCGGCCATGATGCGGCCAATCGCGCCGTCTTCGCCGAATACGCCCCCGATGACGCCAAGGTGGTCGGCATCGCCGTCCGGGCCGACAAGAAGGTCGTCGACAAGATCACCAAGGGCGCCAGGATGCAGGCGTGAGGCACCGTGCGGCGAGAGCCTGGGCGATCGTCCGGCCCCGGAGCGCCCCGGGTCTCTCTCGTCATGCTCGGGCTTGTCCCGAGCATGACGTCGAGTAGAGTGCAGGACCTGTCTGGAACAACGAACCCTTTGCTATCCGTTTCAGCGGACCAGCAACGCCTCGGCGATCTGCACCGCGTTCAGCGCCGCCCCCTTCAGCAACTGGTCGCCGACGACAAAGAGCGCGATGCTGCGTCCCGAGGGATCGCCGAGATCCTTTCGGATGCGGCCGACCAGCACATCGTCCTGCCCCGACGCTTCCGACGGCATCGGGAAATGATTGGCGCCCCGGTCGTCCACCAGCTTGAGCCCCGGCGCATCGGCCAGCAGGCCGCGCGCCTTCTCCGGCGTTACGGCTTCATCGAATGTGGCCGTGATCGCCATGCCATGCGCCCGCAGCACCGGCACGCGGATACAGGTGACGCCGACCGGAAGCTCATCCGCGCCGAGAATGCGCCTCGTTTCGGCAATCACCTTCAGTTCCTCGCCATTGTAGCCGCTCTCCTGATCCATCTCGGCATTGTGGCTGAAGAAGTTGAAGGCATAGGGATGCGGCAGGATGCGGGGCCGGTAGCTCTCGCCTCTGAGACAGGCCGCAGTCGATTCTCTCAGTTCTTCCATCGCCGCGGCCCCCGCCCCGGACGCGGACTGATAGGTGGCGATGTTCAGCCGGCGGATCGGATGCGCCCTGTGCAGCGGCGCCAGCGCCACGGTCGCAATCGCCGCCACGCAATTCGGATTGGCGATGATGCCGCTGTGGGAGGCCAGCGCCGCGCCATTCACCTCGGGCACGACCAGCGGCACGTCGGCATGCATGCGGAAGGCGGAAGAATTGTCGACGACGATGGCGCCGGCCCGCACCGCTGCATCGGCATATTGCCTGGAAATGCCGCTGCCGGCCGAAAAGAGCGCAAGATCGATCCCCTCGAAACTCGCTTCGCCCAATTCCTCCACGGCAATCTCCCGTCCGGCAAAGGGCAGCGTCCTGCCGGCGGAGCGGGCCGAAGCAAGCAGCCGCAGCCGGCTGAGCGGGAAATTCCGCCGCTCCAGGCATTGCAGCAGTTCCACGCCGACCGCGCCCGTGGCGCCGACAATGGCGACGGCAGGCGTTGGCGTGCGCAACCGGCGGGAAAGGGTTGAAGCGGTATCGTCGAGTTTGGTCAGCATATGTCTCTCACGTCTGGAATGAGAGAACGGGACCTGTCTCGCTTTGCGGCCCCGTCCGTCTCCGGTGGGGCCTTCGGGTGATCTGCGCTATGCCAGTGACCGCGCATGCACCGAGGAACGCCCCGAAAGGACGGTCGTTTTCGTCGTGCATTTTTTGGTCGTCATCATGCGCATGGGCAAGCTGTAGCACGAAGCCAAACCGGCCGCCAGACACCTTGCCGCCTCAAACGAAAACGTCCCCCGCATCGCTGCGGAGGACGGTAAGACCTGTCGGACAGGACGTGCCGGCCCCTGCCCGATCAGCTCTGCGTGATCGGTGCGATCTGGATTTCGACGCGGCGGTTCTGCGCACGGCCGGCTTCGGTCGCGTTGGAAGCGACCGGCTGCGACGGGCCGAAGCCGACGGCCGACACGCGGCGCTGGTCGATGCCCTGGCCCTGCAGGTAGCTCGCGACCGAATAGGCGCGGCGCTCCGACAGTTCCTGGTTATGCTGCAGGCTGCCGGTGGAATCCGTGTGGCCGTTGATGTCGATGAGCGTGCGGTTGAACTTGCGCAGCACGATCGCCACGGAATTCAGCGTCGGATAGAAGCCCGGCTTGACCGCATCCTGGTCGATATCGAAGGTGATGTTCGACGGCATGTTGAGGATGATGTTGTCGCCCTGGCGGGTGACGGAAATGCCGGTGCCTTCGAGCTGGGCGCGAAGCTCGGCTTCCTGCTGGTCCATGTAATTGCCGATCGCGCCGCCGGCGAGCGCGCCGATGCCGGCGCCGATCAGCGCCGCATTGCGCTTGCCGTGGCCGCCGCCGCCGACGGCGACACCGACGAGAGCGCCGCCGAGCGCGCCAAGGGCAGCGCCGCCGGCGGTGTTCGATACCTTCTGCTCACCAGTATAGGGATCGGTCGTCGTGCAGGCTGAAAGGTAGCTCGCCGCAACGGCCAGAAGGATGAATTTCTTGATCATGGACAGGAGGTTCTCCGTTCGAAGCTGGTGCGAGCAGATATGAAGGAATGCGGCAACAAGATGAAGATATCAATCTGATAAGCCAAATTCCCCACGGGAAACATCGCCCTGTTGCAGCCCCGTCCCGATATCACCAGTTTTGTTGGCATCGCCCACCTGCCTCAGTCGATCCCGCGGCGCTTCGCATAGGCCGCCCGCGCCGCGTCCATGCGCGCGGAGTTGGCGACGACCCATTCGGCAAGGCCGCGAACCGGGTCCAGGAATTCCTGGCCGAGATCCGTCAGCGCATATTCGACCTGCGGCGGCGTGGTGGGCGTGACGGTGCGGGAAACGAAGCCGTTCTCCTCAAGCTCCCGCAGCGTCGATGCCAGCACCTTCTGGCTGATTTCGCCGACCTCGCGGCGAAGCGCGTTGAAGCGCAGCGGTCCCTGGCCGAGCACGCGCACCACCAGCAGGCTCCACTTGTCGCTGATGCGCGCCAGCACGCGGCTGATGTGATCGCAGGCGTGAACCTGTCCGCACGCGTCGGCGGCCTCGCAAGGGACGGTTTCCCCGTGGTTATCTGGTTTCAATAAAGTGCCTCCTTGTGCGCCTTCGCAAACCGTCCGTAATCTGGTTTCCGTTGGAAACCAGCATACAGGAGGTTACTTTGAATTCTAAGCCCCGCATCGCCGTGATTATCGGTTCCACCCGCCCCACCCGATTCGCCGATGCCCCGGCACAATGGATTTTGAAACAGGCACAAGCCCGTGGCGACATGGATCCGGAGCTGATCGACCTGCGCGACCACCCTCTTCCCTTCTTCGACGAAATGGCGTCGAACCTGTGGATGCCGAGCCAGAATCCCGAAGCGGTGCGCTGGCAGGAAACGGTCGGCCGTTTCGACGGCTATATTTTCGTCGTCGCCGAATACAACCACTCGATCACCGCCGCCCTGAAGAACGCGCTCGATCAGGCCTATAAGGAGTGGAACCGCAAGCCCTTCACCGCCATCGGCTACGGCAGCACGGGCGCCACGCGCGCCGTCGAACATCTGCGGGGCATCGGCGTGGAACTGCAGATGGTCTCGACCCATGCGGCCGTGCATATCGCCGGCGGCGACTTCAGGGCCATCCATCCGGCTTTCGGCAACAAGCCGATCAGCGAGATCGAGGCAAACCTCCTGCCGACGGCCAAGACCGCGCTTGACGAACTCGTCTGGTGGGCCAGGGCGACAATGGCCGCCAAGGCAGCCTGAAGCCGGATAGTTCCCGAAACGGCAGACCGCGCGGCAGCCCCGGCCACCGCGCGGCAATCGGTGCGAACCGGGGTTTAGAAATTCTGGAAGAGCTGGCGAACCTTGTCGTAAGAGGCGTTGGCGATGTTGAGAGCCTGCAGGCCGAGCTGCTGCTGGGTCTGCAGCGCCTTCAGCCTGCTCGACTCCTCTTCCATATCCGCATCGACAAGGCGGCCGATGCCCTCGGTAATGTTGTCGGACAGGCTCTTGGCAAAATCGTCCTGCATGCTGATGCGCTTTTCGAGCGCGCCGAAGGCCGAGCCGACCGCCGTCAGCTGCATGAGCGCCGCATCGACGACGCTGATCATCTCGTTCAGGTCCTGTTTGCTGGTCGCAGCCGTCAGGCCGATTTCCGTCTGGCCGGCCGTATTGCCGTTCTTGCTCTTCGCCAGCACCCAGGTCGTGGCGGTGCCGAGTTCGGTGGCGAAGAAGGCCGAGGTCAGCACGCCATATTCGCCGGTGCCGCCGGCACGATCGTCGATCACGTAGCGCGCATCCTTGGATGAGGTCGCCCCGGTCGGCGGGATGTCGATATGGTAGCTCAGCATGCCGACCGACACCGTGCCGTCGGCGTTGCGGATGAAGGAGGCCGGGATCTGGCGCGGCTGCGTCGGCGTGCTGGTATTGTCGAGGATGATCCAGTTGTCGTTGTTGAAGCCCGCGCCTTCCGACACGCTGCGCAGCTGCGCCTTCAACTGTTCGAGCTCTTCGCCGATCTTGGTCTTGTCGACGCCCTGCTCCGTCGCCGCGACCAGCTTCGCCTTGATTTCGGTGACGACGTCGACGACGCTCTCGACACCGGCGGAGGCCGTGCCCATGGTGGCAGCGGCCATGCCGAGGGCATCCTGAACGGCAGACAGGGCCTTGTTGTCGGAGCGCGCTGTCGTCGCAACCGACCAGTAAACGGCATTGTCACTGGATTTCTCGACGCGCAGACCGGTCGTGATATGGTTCTGCGTCACCGTCATCTTCCGATTGATATCACGCAGCACATGAAGCGCCGCATCCACGGAGGTGCGCTGATAAATACTCACGGTACAAACTCCAAAACACTACAAAACGCAACAGAACAGGATGTACCGAATTCCTGCGGACACTCATGTCCGCCGTCGCCGCGAAATCAGCGCAATGGCCTTCGGAAAACAAAGAAGGCCGACCGGTTACTGATCGCAATCATTGCCGGTTATGCTTAACAAACGGCTAAACTTCAGAAGTAATTTAGCTTATTTCACAAGACTTCATACACCATAAAAAAGCCCGCCGGGACGATCCGGCGGGCGCATTTGAAAGTATTGAAAAAGACTTACTCCGCGGCCTCGAGCTGCTCTTCCGATAGCGGCTTCGGCCGCGTCGCATGCGTCATTTCCTCGTGCAGGCGCGCTTCCTCATGGGCATGCGGCTTGGCGAAGCGGGCAATCAGCAGATAGGCGACCGGCGTGATGAACAGCGTCACCAGCGTTGCAAAGCCGAGACCGCCGACAATGACCCAGCCGAGCGCCACGCGCGCTTCCGCGCCCGCGCCGTGGGCAAAGACCAGCGGCACGCCGCCGAGGATGGTGGCGATCATCGTCATCATGACCGGGCGCAGGCGAAGCGCGCAGGCCTTTTCGATCGACGAGCGCACATCCTCGCCGCGGTCGCGCAGCTGGTTGGCGAATTCCACGATCAGGATACCGTTCTTGGCCATGACGCCGACAAGCAGCACAAGGCCGATCTGGCTGTAGATATTGAGGCTCGAGCCCGTGATGATGAGCGCGAAGACGGCGCAGGCGAGGCCGAGCGGCACGGTCGACATGATGATGAGCGACGAGAGCACGCTTTCGAACTGGGCCGCCAGCACCAGGAAGATGATGACGATCGCAAAGCCGAACGTCAGCGCCATGCCGCTGGAATTTTCTTCCAGCGTCGCGGCTTCGGCAAGCGGCAGCAGGCGCGCGCCCGGCGGCAGCAACGGCTCTGCCATCTGCGTGACGTTCTTGACCGCATCGCCGAGCGACATGCCGTCCTTCAGCCCGGCGGTAATCGCAACGGAGGCAAGCTGCTGTTCGCGGTTGAGCTGCGGGGCGACCGAACCTTCCTTCAGCGAGGCGATGACCGACATCGGCACGATCTTGCCGTCGCCGGTCTTCAGGAAGACGTTTTCGAGATCGGTCGGATCGTCGATCGGCCGCATCGTCGAGGTCAAAAGCACCGGATAGGATTCGCCGTTGACGAAGACGTCGACGACCGAGCGTCCCTCGAGCAGCGACTGGATAGCGGTCGAAAGCCCGGTAATGTCGATGCCGAGATCGGAGGCGCGCTCGCGGTCGATGGCGACGGAAACCTGCGCCTGCGACGGTTCGTTGGTCAGGCGCGGCGTATCGTACTGGCCGCTGGCATCGAGCTGCTGCACCAGCTTGGCGGCGGCCGCCGTCAGCGCCTCGTGGTCGTTGCCGATCAGCGCCATCTGCAGGCCGTTGCCGGCGCCGCGGATGCGCAGGCTGTTCGAGGAGATCGCGTTGCCGCGCAGCGCCGGCACCTTGAAGGCCGCCTGGTTGATGTCGCGCACGATCTCGGCCTGCGTGCGGTGGCGCTCGCCCCAGGGCGCCAGCGTCAGCACCATGAAGCCGCTGTTGGAAGAGCCGCCCTGGCCGGAGATCGAGAAGACGTTCCGGATATCGCCGCTGTCGACGAGCGGCTGCAGATATTCCTCGACGAGCTGCATCTTGTCGCGCGTGTAATCGAGGCTGGAGCCCTGCGGCGTCGTCAGCCGCATCATCACCATGGCGCGGTCCTCTTCCGGCGTCAGCTCGCTCTTGACCGTGCCGAAGGCGATCACGGCAGCGCCGCCGAAGATGAGCGAGAAGACGATGACGACGGCAGGCGCGTTCAGGCAGGCGTGCAGCGCCCATTTATAAAGCCCCGCAAATGCCTCGCCGAAGCGGCCGAGCAACCCGTGATCCTCGATCATCGGCTTGGTCAGCATGCGCGAGGCAAGCATCGGGCACAGCGTCAGCGCCACGATCGACGACAGGCCGACCGAGAAGGCCAGCACGAAGCCGAACTCGCGGAACAGGCCGCCCACCTGCCCCGGCAGGAAGGAGAGCGGGATGAAGACGGCGGCAAGCGTCGCCGTCGTCGCGATGACGGCGAAGAACACCTCGCGCGTGCCGAGCACGGCGGCCGCGCGCGGCCCCATGCCCTCGGCGCGGCGCCGCACGATGTTTTCGAGCACGACGATCGCGTCGTCCACCACGAGGCCGGTCGCCAGCACGATCGCAAGCAGCGTCAGGATATTGATCGAGAAGCCGACCATGTAGATCGCCGCCAGCGTGCCGATCAGCGCCACCGGCATCGAGACCGACGGAATGAGCGTGGCGCGCCAGTCGCGCAGGAAGAGATAGATGACGACGGTGACGATGACGGCCGAGAGCAGCAGCGCCAGCACCACTTCGTGGATCGCACCCTGAATGAACACGGCATCGTCGCTGGTAATGGCGATCGTCGTGCCCTTGGGCAGCGTCTTGGAAAGCTGGTCGACGGCGGCGTGAATGCCGGCCGAAATATTCAGCGTGTTCGACTGCGCCTGCCTGATGATGCCGAGGCCGATGCCCGGCTTGCCGTTCGAACGCAGCGCGGTTTCCCCGTCACGCGGCCCAAGCGTCACGGTCGCCACGTCGCCGAGGCGCACATTGTCCTGCAGGATGACGTTCTGGAAATCTTCGGGCGTCTGCAGGCTGGCGGTGGCGCGCACCACGATATCCTGCATCATGCTCTTCAGCGAACCGGCCGGTACGTCGAGTGCGGCATTGTCGAGCGCCTTGGTGAGATCGCCGACGGTCAGGCCGCGGCTGGCAAGCGCGCCCTGATCGACATCGACGCGGAAGACCTTCTCCTGATCGCCGTATTCCTCGACATCGGCAACGCCGTCCACGGAGGCCAGACGATCGACCACCTCGTTTTCGACGAGCAGCGTCAGGTCGTCCATGTTGAGCGTATCCGACGTCACCGCAAGGCGCATGATCGCCGAGGAATCCGAATCCGCCTTGACGATCTGCGGCGCATCCGCCTCGTCGGGCAGGTTCTGGGTGATGCGGCCGATCGCGTCGCGCACGTCGTTGGCGGCAACGGCCAGATCGATGGAATCGGAAAATTCCAGCGTCACCCGGCTCTGGCCGAACTGCGAACTGGAGGAGATGGATTTGAGGCCGCTGACGCGCGCGACAGCGCCTTCGATGACCTTGGTCAGTTCCTGGTCGATCGTCTGCGGCGAAGCACCGTCGAACGTCGTGCGCACCGTCACGACCGGCCGGTCGACATCGGGCAGTTCGCGCACTTCCACGCCGACATAGGCGGCAAGACCGGCCACCACCATCAGCGTATTGAAGACCAGAGCCAGGATCGGCCGGCGCACGAAGAGCGCCGTGAAGGTCGCCTTGCCGGATTCCGGCTTGCCGGAGTGGATCTCGGTCACGCTCATTGGGCGGCAACCCTATCGTTGGCGGCCACATCGGTTGCCACGCGCACGGCGCCGTTTTCGCGCACGCGCTGCAGGCCCTGGGTGACGATCTGGTCGCCGTCCTTCAGGTCGTCGGCCTTGACCAGCACATAGTCGGGATTGCGCTGCACGACACTGACCCTGACCTTGCGCGACTTGTCCTCGCTCACCCGCCAGACGAAGGAGCCCTGAGAATCCCATTGCACCGACAGCGGGTTGACCGCCGGGTATTTGTCACCGGCAAACTTCATGCTGACGGCAAAGGACATGCCGGCGCGCAGCTCGTCCGAGCTGTTGTCGATGCGCCCGCGCAGGCGCAGCGTCCGGCTTGCCGAATCGATACGGTTGTCGACCGCCTCAAGCTCGCCGGAGAAGATCTTGCCCGGACGCGCCACCGATGTCGCCTCGACCGCCTGGCCGACCGAAACCGTGTTGGCGAAACGCTCCGGCACCCAGAAATCGACGAGGATCTCGGAGCGGTCGTCGAGGGTCACGATCGGCGTCGTGGTGGTGACGTTGTCGCCGATATTGACCGGCACGATGCCGACAATGCCGTCGATCGGCGCCACGATGTTGCGGCGGGCCAGGTTGAGGTCGGCGGCCTGCAGCTGCAGGCGGGCGTTCTGCTCGGCGATTTCGGAATCGAAGACGTCCATGCGCGACACGCTGGACTTGATGTTGTGGTAGAGGTTGGACTTTTCGAGCGCGCTGTTCAGCGCCACCTGCGCCTGCCCCTGGGCAATCACCTGCTCTTCGCTGTCGAGCTTGGCGAGAACCTGGCCCTGCTTGACCCTGTCGCCCGACTTGATGAGGATTTCGCGGATCGTGCCCGTCGCCTGCGGCGTCACCGCAACGGAGCGGATCGCGTCGCCCGTGCCGATCGCGTTCAGCCGGTCGTTGACGACGCCCTGCACCACGGCCTGGGTAACGACGAGAACGGCGCCGTTGCGCCCGCCGCCACCGCCATTGCCTGCGCCGTTCCGGCGGTTCCCCTGCCCTTGTCCGCCCTGCCCTTGCCCGCCCTGCGCCTGCTGCGCGCCGGCATCGGCCGTTTCCGGGGCTTTGGGCGCGATCATGGAGACGATAGTGTCAGGAATGCCGGCATTGCGCATCGTCTCGCCGGCGCCGGGCACAAAGTAAACCCACGCGGCAAAGCCGGCGATAATGACGACGATGCAAAGTACAAACTGCTTCCAAAAGGGCATTCACGTCTCCGGAGGGACTCGAGGTTAGGTCCAGGGTCGGTCGAAAGAGGCGTGCGGGATGACGAGTCCCGCCTGGTGCGACAATATCGCACCTTTCCCCGGCCGGCAGCAAGCGTAACCACCCGTCATTACAGATTTGTAATATCAGCAAACTTTGAAAATAACCCGTCCGCTCACTTTTACTTGAGCGATGCTGCGCACCGGTTCCGCAAGAAGCCTGCAGCAGCCTTGCGCCCGATCTGCGCAAGGCACCGGACAGGTCTGCGGCCAGGCCGGCACCCTGCTCGTCGCGCAACTCGCTCTGCGGAAAAAGGCATAGGGCAACCTGTACCAAGGCATCACTTCCGCGGCCCGTTCCAAACATGTTTCCTGATCGCGCCACGCACCACGGCGCAGACGATTGGGCCATCGGCCCAGAACCTCCCAACCCCGGAACAGGACAGAGACAATGCCGACGATCACCACCAAGGACGGAACGACGATCTACTACCAGGATTGGGGCAACGGCCAGCCGATCCTCTTCTCCCACGGCTGGCCGCTTTCGGGCGACGCCTGGGAAGTGCAGATGCTGTATTTCGCCGGGCTCGGCTACCGCGTCATCGCCCATGACCGCCGCGGCCACGGCCGCTCCTCGCAGCCGTGGAACGGCAACAATATGGACCAATATGCCGACGATCTCGCCGAACTCATCGAAAGGCTCGACCTCAAGAACCTCGTCATGGTCGGCCATTCCACCGGCGGCGGCGAAGTCGCCCACTATATCGGCCGCCACGGCACCGGCCGCGTCGCCAAGGTCGTGCTCGTCGGCGCCGTTCCGCCGCTGATGCTGAAGACGGCTGAAAATCCCGAAGGCCTGCCGATCGAAGTCTTCGACGGCATCCGCAAGGGCACGGCCAGCGACCGCTCGCAATTCTACCGCGACCTCACCATGCCCTTCTACGGCTTCAACCGCGATGGCGCCAAGGTCAACGAGGGCCTGCGCGAAACCTTCTGGCTGATGGGCATGGCCGGCGGCATCAAGGGCCATTACGATTGCATCCGCGAGTTCTCCGAGGTCGACTACAGCGACGACCTGAAGAAGATCGACGTTCCGGCCCTGCTCATCCACGGCGACGCCGACCAGATCGTGCCGATCAAGGCCGCCGCCGAAAAGGGCATCAAGCTTTTGAAGAACGGCACGCTGACGGTCTATCCGGGCGCCCCGCACGGCCTCGCCCAGACCGAGGCCGACAAGTTCAACGCCGACGTTCTCGCCTTCATCAAGGCGTAGCGATCGCACGCACTGGCACGGCGGCGGGAGCTTTCCCGCCGCAACGACGGAATTTCCCGGCCGCCGCCTTGCAGAAACCCGCGCGGCCGCGGCAGAGTGGGCCGTGCCGCCCAGCGAAAGGGAAGACGATGCGCCCAGCCCTGCCCGTGCTTTTGACCCTCACCGGCGGTTATGTCGATACATCGGGCTTCCTGGCTCTCGACGGCCTTTTCCCCGCTCACGTCACCGGCAATTTCGTGACGCTTGGCGCCGCCCTCACCCATGGCACGTCAGGCGTCATCACCAAGCTTCTGGCCCTGCCGGTCTTCTGCCTGACAATCCTTGTGCTGCGTTACCTGACGCACAAAGTCCCGCCCGGCGACGAAAGGGGCCTGCGCCTCCTGCTGGTGATAAAGCTGCTGTTCCTGATTGCCGGCGGCGCCTCAGCCATCCTGTTTGCGCCTTTCACCAATGCGGACGGCTTCCCGCTGGTGGCGACCGGCATGCTGCTCGTCATAGCCATGGCGATCCAGAACGCCGCCCACCGCATCCATCTCGGTTCGTCACCTCCGAGCACGCTGATGACAGGCACAATGACGCAGATCATGATCGATCTCGGCGACCTTGCCCATGCCAGGTCGGGCGACCAGGCAAGGCCGGCAAGAGCCCGCCTGTCGCGCATGGTGGTCGCCGTCTGCGCCTTCGCGCTTGGCTGCGGCCTTGCCGCCCTGCTCTTTGCCACGGTGGGCACCTGGTGTTTCGCCCTGCCGCCGCTCTTTGCGCTGGTCTCGGTCTGCCTTGCCTTCTCCACGCCGAAGGCCGCTTGATTACAGTCCTTCGGCGCGCGGTCGTTGCCCGATGGGCCGCAGCCGCCGGGCGGATCTATCGACCGGCAAATAAACCGCTTGAGGATAGCTGAGCCCCAGGGAATGAAAGCAGAACATCTTTTCTGGTCTTTCCTTCCCGAATCACTACATTACGCGCCATGAACAATAGTTTCGACGATATGCCCTTCTTCGACGAGGAACCGGGCGAAGCGCCGCGCAAGCCGCAGCAGCCCGCCGCACCCGCAAGGGCGCCCGCCGCCGGCGGCGGCATTGCCGCCCGCGCCATGGCGGCCCGCGATGGCGGCCGCCCCGATTATCTCTCGGGCCTCAACCCGGAACAGCGCGAAGCGGTCGAGACGCTGGAAGGCCCGGTTCTCGTGCTTGCCGGCGCCGGCACCGGCAAGACGCGCGTGCTGACCACCCGCATCGCCCATATCCTGTCGACCGGCCGCGCCTTCCCCTCGCAGATCCTCGCCGTGACCTTCACCAACAAGGCCGCCCGCGAGATGAAGGAGCGCATCGCCCTTCTCGTCGGCGGCGCCGTCGAAGGCATGCCCTGGCTCGGCACCTTTCACTCGATCGGCGTCAAGCTCTTGCGCCGCCATGCCGAACTTGTCGGCCTGCGCTCGGATTTCACCATCCTCGATACGGACGATGTCATCCGCCTCATCAAGCAGCTCATCCAGGCCGAGGGCCTCGACGACAAGCGCTGGCCGGCCAAGCAGTTCGCCGGCATGATCGATACCTGGAAGAACAAGGGCCTCGGCCCCGCCGATATTCCGGAAGGTGACGCCCGCGCCTTCGCCAATGGCCGCGGCCGCGATCTCTATTTCGCCTATCAGAACCGCCTCTCGACGCTGAACGCCTGCGATTTCGGCGATCTCCTGATGCATCCGATCGCGATCTTCCGCAAGCAGCCGGACCTGCTCAAGGAATATCACCAGAAGTTCCGCTATATCCTCGTCGACGAGTATCAGGACACCAACACCGCCCAATATATGTGGCTGCGGCTTCTCGCCCAGCGGAGCAAGGGCGAGCCGCAGAATGTCTGCTGCGTCGGCGATGACGACCAGTCGATCTACGGCTGGCGCGGCGCGGAAGTGGACAATATCCTGCGCTTCGAGAAGGATTTCCCCGGCGCCAAGGTCATCAAGCTCGAGCGCAACTACCGCTCGACGGCCCATATCCTGGGTGCTGCCGCCCATCTCATCACCCATAACGAAGGCCGCCTCGGCAAGACGCTGTTCACCGATCGCTCCGACCCTGACGACGTCAAGGTGCAGGTCCACGCCTCCTGGGATTCCGAGGAGGAAGCGCGTGCCATCGGCGAGGAAATCGAGCGCCTGCAGCGCGGCGATGCCGACGGCAGGAAGCATCTGCTGAACGACATGGCGATCCTCGTGCGCGCCTCCTTCCAGATGCGCGAATTCGAAGACCGCTTCGTCACGCTTGGCCTCAACTACCGCGTCATCGGCGGCCCGCGCTTCTACGAGCGCCTCGAAATCCGCGATGCCATGGCCTATTTCCGCCTGGTCGCCCAACCGGCCGACGACCTCGCCTTCGAGCGCATCATCAACACGCCGAAGCGCGGCCTCGGCGACACGACGGTACGCGCGCTGCACGACTACGCCCGCGCCCGCGATATCCCGATGCTGGCCGCCGCCGCCGACATGATCGAGACGGACGAGCTGAAGCCGAAGGCCCGCAAGGCCCTCTTCGACGTGATTCAATCTTTCCGCCGATGGCAGGAACTGCTTGAAAACACACCACATACCGAGCTTGCCGAGCAGATCCTCGAAGAGTCCGGCTATACCGACATGTGGAAGAACGACAAGAGCGCCGAAGCGCCGGGTCGCCTTGAAAACCTCAAGGAACTGATCCGCTCGATGGAAAGCTTCGAATCCATGCGCGGCTTCCTGGAGCACGTCTCGCTCGTCATGGATGCCGAGCAGAACGAGGATCTCGACGCCGTTTCCATCATGACCCTGCATTCGGCCAAGGGCCTGGAATTCGATACCGTCTTCCTGCCCGGCTGGGAGGAAGGCCTCTTCCCGCACCAGCGCTCGCTCGATGAGTCGGGCCGCGCCGGCCTCGAGGAAGAACGCCGCCTCGCCTATGTCGGCATCACCCGCGCCAAGCGCCATTGCCACATCTGGTTCGTCTCCAACCGACGCATCCACGGCCTCTGGCAGTCGACCATCCCCTCGCGCTTCCTCGACGAACTGCCGGAAACCCATGTCGAAGTGGCCGAGATGGAGCAGAGCTACGGCGGCTATGGCCGCGGCGGCGGTTACGGCCAGTCGCGTTTCGACAAGGCCGATCCCTTCTCCAATTCCTATTCCACCCCCGGCTGGAAACGCGCCCAGCAAAACAAGACCGACGCCACCCGTGACAACTGGGGCACCCGCTCCGGTCATGCAGTGGAGCGCATCGGCTACGGCGAAAGCGGCCCGCGCGGCCGCACGATCGAGGGCGAGTTGGTGGCCAAATCCACCGCCACCGAACCCTCGCGCTTCTCCCTCGGCGACCGTGTCTTCCACCAGAAATTCGGCAACGGCTCGATATCGGGCATCGAAGGCAACAAGCTGACGATCGATTTCGACCGCGCCGGCCAGAAGCGCGTGCTGGACGGGTTTGTGGAGCGGGTCTGACCGCTCCTGCCATGGTGGCGCCACCCGAGGAATCGCAGGCAAGGCCGCGCCGGTTTCTCCAGATGACAAAACGCCGCTTTGACCGAACCCGCAAATCAGCTTAGCCCGGTCACTGCCCGCCCATGAAAGGCAGGCTTCACAAGACCTTCAAAGGAGGTTCAAGTGACCAGTGTATCAGCCCTGGGCAGCACGCTGACCCAGTATAAAGCCCCTCTCAATCCCCTCGATACGAACGGTGACGGCGTCGTCTCTGCCGATGAGCTCGCCGCCGCTTCCCAGTCCTCGCCCGCCAGTACCGCGTCCACCGGCGATGACGAGTCTTCCGGCACCGATATCGTCCAGAAAATCACGGCCGATATTCTGGCCGTCATGCTCTCGCTCCAGAAGACCGAGAGCGACGGCAAGTCCGGCACGGACGATAGCAGCGACGATTCCAAGGGTGCGCTCTCTGCCGTTGATGCGAATGGCGACGGCAAGTTGACCACATCCGAGCTTCTTTCCGCCGACCCTGAGAAGATTGCCGCAGCCGGCGGCGACGATGAAGACGGCAGCCTGATGGCCAAAGTCCTGACCGACATGCAGACCGCGCTTCGCGCATACCAGACGACCTACGGCAACTCGCCCGCCGCCACCGGCGACAGCGGCCAGACGGCCTGATCTCATGAGGCTCCGCCGGGGGAGCCTCGATGACAGGCCGCAATTCACGTTCCGCGCCGCACTGCCTGCTGCCCTCTGCGCCTTCCGCGCCGCAGCCTCTTTCGAGATCCGGCGCCACCTTTGAGACGGCCCTGCCCTGCGCGCCACCCGGCGTCTACGCTGCGTGGCCTGCCGACGTTGGCGAACGGGAAGACGATCTTGTCTTCAGACATCCGGCCCCTTAGCGCATGCATAAATCCTTATAGAGAGGGCGAGATACTTGCTGTTTTCGCGTATAGGACGATTTCGCCCAGAAAAAATACGTTGATGCTGCCATTTGCCACCCTTCATACTAGAATTAGCACTTGCGCCCCGCCCCCCGGAAATCCACTAGTTGATTGCGCCGACAGCGGTTGGCATTTTGCGGTGCGATATGCGTAAGGAATAGCTTGATGAAGGCGTTGCTACTGGTCGATATTCAGAATGGCTTCTGTCCCGGAGGTAATCTGCCGGTTCTCGATGGCCATGAAGTCGTCCCCGTCGCCAACAGACTGATCGACAGCGGCAAATACGATCTCATCGTCGCCTCGCAGGATTGGCATCCGGCCGATCACGGCAGCTTTGCCTCCTCCCACCCCGGCAAGAACCCTTTCGAGATGGGCGAGCTCTCCGGCAAGCCGCAGATGCTCTGGCCGGATCACTGCGTGCAATATACGCGCGACGCCGAGTTGCATCCCGCGCTTCATTCGGCCCAGATCGACCTCATCCAGCAGAAGGGCGAAAACCGCAACGTCGACAGCTATTCCGCCTTCCGCGACAACGATCAGTATGCCGTGACAGGGCTTGCCGATTTCCTCATCGAGCAGGGCGTCACCGAACTCGACGTCTGCGGGCTCGCGACCGATTATTGCGTGAAATTCTCCGCCCTCGACGCGCTGGACCTGATCCCCGGCGTCAAGGTCCGCTTCGTGGAAGACGCCAGCCGCGGTATCAGTCCTGACGGTGTCGCTGCCGCGATCGCGGAAATGCGCGGGCGCGGCATCGCCATCGTCAAGAGCGCGGATATTCTGGCCGAATAATCAGTCCCTTTTCTCGCCCTCACGCTCCAGCAGATAGATCTCCTCGCCGAAATCCTCCATCTTCTTCAGGAAGGCGGCATGGGCATCCCTGAGCCCGCGATTGTAGAAATAGGGACCGATCTTCTCGGCGAAGAACTCCAGCAGGAATTCCGCCGGCAGCGCGCCGATCGGGTCCAGTTCGCGGTCGAAATACTGGCGGATATGCGCCACGATCTGCGCCTTTTCCTCTTTCGAAAACTCGATCTTCTTCATCGTCCCCCTCGCCTGCCGGTGACGTAAACCGGCCACGCTTCATCAAAATCGATTGGTGAATCAAGGAAATTCAATTGCCGCGGCAGGTGAGACACCATAGAGGGAAATCTCAATTCCAACAGGATGAATTCCCATGAATCGCGCCGACTTTGTCGAAGGTTTGCGGGGCGGCTTTCCCGTGGCGCTCGCCTCTGCCCCCTTCGGAGCGCTGTTCGGCGCGCTTGCCGCCGAACAGGGCATGTCGCTCTCCGAACTCACCTTCATGAGCGCCACCGTCTATGCCGGCGCCAGCCAGCTGGTCGGCATCGAGCTTTTCGGCCATAACGTTCAGGCTTGGGTGATCGTGCTGTCGATCCTTGCGGTCAACTTCCGCCACGTGCTCTATTCGGCGGCGATCGCCCGCTACATCAGGCATTTCACCGCGCTCCAGAAGTTCTTCACCTTCTTCCTGCTCGTCGATCCGCAATTTGCCGAAACCGTCAAGCGCGGCGAGGCAGGCAAGCCCGTCACCTTCATCTGGTATCTCGGCTTCGGCATCGTCATCTATATCCCCTGGGTCCTGGTCAGCCTCGTCGGCGGCATGCTCGGCACTCTTATCGGCGATCCCAGGACGATCGGTCTCGACATCCTGCTGCCGACCTATTTCCTCGGCATCGTTCTCGGCTTCCGCAAGCGGGACAATTTCCTGCCGGTGGCGCTGACGAGCGCGGTCGCCTCCGTCATTGCCTATCATTTCGTCGGATCGCCCTGGCATGTGAGCCTGGGGGCCGCGGCCGGCATCCTGCTTGCCGCCCTCCTGCCCCTGCCCGCGGAGGAGCCGGATCTCGAAGCCGATGCCCTCAACATCGAAACCCACGAGGTCTGAGATGGAATTCGATCTCCACATGGCCCTCGTGATCCTCGCAGCCGCAGCCGCGACCTATGCCACGCGCATCGGCGGCTATATCATGATCACCAGGATGAAGCGCATTCCGCCGCGCATGGAAGCGGCGCTGAATGCCGTGCCGGCCGCCGTGCTGACCACGCTCGTCGCCCCCGCCTTCTTCATCGGCGGCTGGGATTCGAAGCTGGCGCTCGCCGTTGCCCTCGTCATCGGCCTGCGCTTCTCGCACACCTGGATGCTCGTGGCCGCCTGGATCATCGTCATGACCTGGCGGCACACGATCGGTCTTTAGCGCCAGCGCGAATAGCGCGGCTCAGTATTCCAGCGGCAGCGTCGCGTTCTCCAGCCATGCCTTGACGTCATGGTCGTGGATCAGCGGCATCAGCGCTTCGCGCGTGCGGCGGTGATAGTCGTTGAACCAGTGCAGCTCGTCATGCGTCAGCAGTTCGGGAATGACGAGGCTGCGGTCGATCGGGCAGAAGGTCAGCGTCTCGAAGCTGAGCATCGGCATGTCGCCGCCGTCGATGGCCTCCGCCTCCCGCACGTAAATCAGGTTCTCGATGCGGATGCCGAAATGGCCCGGCCGATAGTAGCCCGGCTCGTTCGACAGGATCATGCCCGGCAGCAGCTCCTGCGTCGACAGCCGCGAAATGCGCTGCGGCCCCTCGTGGACCGAAAGGTAGGAGCCGACGCCGTGGCCGGTGCCATGCGCGAAATCGGCCCCTGCCCGCCACAGCGCGATGCGCGCCAGCGGATCGAGGTCGCAGCCGCGCGTGCCCTTCGGGAAGCGCGCCGTCGCGATCTGGATCATGCCCTTCAGCACCAGCGTGAAGAAGCGCCTGTGCTCTTCGCTGACGGCGCCGATGCCGACCGTGCGGGTAATATCGGTCGTGCCGTTGATATATTGCGCGCCGGAATCGATGAGGAAAAGTTCGCCCGCCTGGATATGCCGGTCGGTCGCCGCCGTCACCCGGTAATGCATGATGGCGGCATGTTCGCCCGCCCCCGAAATCGTGTCGAAGGAAATATCCTTCAGCGGGTTCTGCATGCTCTGGCCCATCCGGGCGCGCGCCGCCTCCAGCCGCTCGGCCGCGCCGATCTCGGTGATCGTGCCGGGCTTGCTCTGCGACAGCCAGTAGAGGAATTCCACCATCGCCGCCCCGTCCTGCAGGTGCGCGGCCGCCGAACCGTTGATCTCGGTCGTATTCTTCACCGCCCGCGGCAGCTTTGCCGGATCGATGCCCTCCACCACTTCGCCGCCCGCCTTGCGGATGATTTCGGCCAGCGCATAGGAGGCGATATCGGGATCGATGAGGATGCGGCCGCCATCCCTGGCGACGGCTGCGAGTTTCTCTTCCAGCAGAGAGGGCGCGAGCTGGGTGGCGATCTGCGCCAGATAGGCTTCCGGCTCGATGCCGGTCTTGCGCTTGTCGAGGAAGAGTTCGGCCCTGCCGTCGGCATGGATGATGGCGCGCGCCAGGGGGTGCGGCGTATGCGGCACGTCGGCGCCGCGGATATTGAAGATCCAGGCGATGGAGGACGGATCGGCGATCAGCACGGCCTTCAGGTTCTTCTTGCCGAGATCGGCGGCAATGGTGGCGATCTTGTCCTTGGCGAGAACGCCCGCCTGCGCCACGTTCTGGATGGTGACGGCGCCCAGCGGCTCCGCCGGCCGGTCGGCCCAGAGCCTGTCGAGCGGATTATGCGGCAGGAAGACCAGTTCGCCGCCGATTTCCGACAGCGCCTTTTCGAGCTTGCGCACGTCCGCGCCCGAATGCAGCCAGGGATCGATCCCGAGCTTCAGCCCCTTCCTGCCATGTGCCGGCAGCCAGACATGCGGCGGCTCGTTGACGAGATCGCCGCCGGTAAAGACCGAACCGTCCACCTGCTCCGCCAGCTGCGTCACGTAACGGCCGTCGACAAAGACGATCGCTTCCGTCCGCGTGACCAGCGCAATGCCCGCCGAGCCGGTAAAGCCCGTCAGCCACGACAGCCGCTCCGCGCAGGCCGGCACATATTCGCCGTTGAACTCGTCGGCGCGCGGCACGAGGAAGGCATCGATGCCGAGCGCGTCGAAACTGGCGCGCAGTGCAAAAACCCGGTCCCTGCCGAACTGCGGCGTGGAGGTGACTTCGAAAGACTGGAACATGCTGAAAACCCGAATGAATGAAACGAATCCGGTTAATGGGATAGCCGCCATGTTAGCGATTTTTCAGTCAATGGGGAGAAAAAGCGACGCAAGGCGCCTTGATGGCGCCGGCCGCCCAATAATTTGGCAGAAATGTGTCTCGATGTGGGAAACTGGCACGCTTCATGCATTGCGCGCATGGCTGCAATGAAACAAACCCTCTGCCGCCGCATGCCGGAATAGCTATATAGAGCGCATCGAACGGTTCGGGACGAACCACAACACAAGGATTTCTTGAAATGACCGCCTCTCTCTCGCGCTTCGCTTACAGCAGCCCGGTACAGGCTGGCGAACGCCAGACTGTGCGTCATATCATCGGCGCCCGCCGCCCGCAGCATGAGGACAGCCTCAAGGTGCTCGCAGCCGGCCAGCGTTCCACGCGCCACAAGGGCGCACCGAGCTACGCATTCTGAGCTTGAAGCCGGTCCGATCCTCCTCCCTCCACCGGACCGGCCTATCGGAATGAAGTAGAGCCCGCTTGAGCATCTCCTCCTTCGGCTCGCGGGCATGACCGGATTGAATGCCGGTCCAGGGCGGTGCCACTGGCACCGCCTTTTTTCTTGCTTCGGATTCCCCGCGATTACGGGCGATCGAGATGGATCGTCACCCAGCCGTTGCGCCAGATCGTGCGCACATGGCGCAGCTTGGCGCCGTTATAGGCCGCCAGCACCTTCCAGCGCTGCTCGGCAAGGATGCCCGACAGGATCACCGATCCGCCCGGCGCCAGGTGGGCGACGAGCTGCGGCGCCATCTTGATCAGCGGCCGCGCCAGGATATTGGCGATGATGAGATCGAACGGCCCGTGTTCGGAAAAGGCGGTCGAATGGAAACCCGGCGCCGTCACCGTGCTGATGCCGCTGGTAATGCCGTTGCGGCGCACGTTCTCGGCCGCCACGCGCACGGCGATCGGGTCGATATCGGTTGCCAGAACCGGAATGTTGCGAAGCTTGCGCACGGCAATCGCCAGCACCCCGCTGCCCGTGCCGAGATCGAGCGCATTGCGCACCGTGCGCGCCCTCAGCACCCGGTCGATCACCTCCAGGCAGCCGGCCGTCGTGCCGTGATGGCCGGTGCCGAAAGCCTGGCCGGCATCGATCTCGATGGCGATATCGCCGGTGCGGACCTTGTCGCGGTCGTGCGAGCCGTGAACGAGGAAGCGCCCTGCCCTGACAGGCTTCAGGCCCTCGAGCGACTTCGAGACCCAGTCGATATCGGGAATGACTTCACGCTCGAGCGTCGCTTCGGGAAAGGAAAGCCGCAGCGCTGCCTCGACACGGGCGCGCACATCGGCTTCATCCGCGGTCATCATATAGACCGAAGCTTCCCAGATATCCTTCTTCTCGTCGATTTCGGTCGTGGCGATGGCGAAGTCTTCTTCGCCGAAAACCTCCGACATCAGGTCGAGGATCTGCTCGGCCTGCTTTTCGGTCGTCGTCACGTAAAGGCGGATTTCACTCACGATAGGCGGTCTTTCCGGTTGCGTCGCCCGCTACCGGCGCAGTGCTGCAAGCGGCCGGTCATCCCTTGGCGACGAGATTCTCAAGCTTCTTTATCGC
Organism: Rhizobium sp. GCM10022189; assembly: GCF_042656325.1. NCBI lineage: Bacteria > Pseudomonadati > Pseudomonadota > Alphaproteobacteria > Hyphomicrobiales > Rhizobiaceae > Rhizobium > Rhizobium sp. GCM10022189. The sequence continues at coordinate 5,725 of NZ_JBHSOR010000017.1, read as the reverse complement.
CGTATCGGGGTTTTCGCCATAGGAGATCGTTCCCGCAAAGCGGCCTGCCGAATCGAGCAGGAAAACCGAGGCCGTATGGTCCATCGTATAGTCGCCGTTCGGGTTCTTCTCGTCGACCGGCACTTTCTTGGCATAGACGCGGAAGCCCTTGATGACCTCGGCGATCTTGTCGGGCGAGCCGGAAATGCCGGTAATGCGCTTGGAAACGTTGGAAACATACTGGTTCATGATCTCGGGCGTGTCGCGCTCGGGATCGACGGTCACGAAATAGGCCTGCAGTTTCTTGCCCTCGGGATCGACCTTCGCCATCCAGCCGTCGAGTTCGAAGAGCGTCGTCGGGCAGACCTCGGGGCAATGCGTGAAACCGAAGAACAGCGCCGTGGGCTTGCCGCGCAGCGCCTGTTCCGTGATCGGCTGGCCTGTCTGCGACACGAGCGTGAACGGCACGCCGAACGGCCCCTCCGCCACGATCTCCCTCGTCCGGCTCTGGTCCAGCGTGAACCAGCCGAGCACGCCGGCAAGCGCCAGCACTGCGATCCAGACGGCGATACGGAAATTCTTCATTGCATGACCCCTACCAGCACGGACATCCATCCATCTGCCTGCGTGATTATAGTCGCGATCATGAGCGCGCAATTCAAGAATGCGTATTATCACCCGTGATTAATTGTCCCAGCTTGATGAATGACAAATGCCGGGCAAAAGCTGCGGAAAAAGCCGCACAAAAAGGAATTGCTGCGCCTTTCTAACGGCTTGCCGGGAGCGCCGCGAAGCAGCTCCGGAAAAATACATCGTTAGGAAAGGCTTAATTTCGGATATCTATATTTAGCAATGCCTACAGTGCTTCGGCGCTGTTCCGACATGACGTCGGCCGGAGCACGGACCGGATCAGCATAAATCGAGGGAACGAAAAACCGCCTTGGGCGGAGGGTGGCTTCATGACAAATTCGACGGTTCGCAGAAACCTTTCGGTCGGCCAGCGGCTCTGGACGCTCGGCGGCGCTGCCTTCATCGGCTTCGGCTCGATGCTCGGCATCGGCTGGTACGAGAACATGCAGGTCGATATCGGCCTCAGCCGCGCCGGCGAGATCCAGCAGAGTATCGACAGCATCAACGACATGCGCGTCGCCGGCCTGACGCTGGTTCTCGCCGCCATGGACACGATCGTCGACAAGGACGAAAAGACCGTCCAGCCCGAGCGCATGAAAATCGTCGCCGACTCGCTCGCAACCCTCTCCAACGGCTCGAAGGAACTGAGCGCGCTCGCCGGGGAACTGAAAGCCGGCGATCTCCTGAAGAGCTACGATGCCGATGTCGCCGCCCTTCGCCAGGCAATCCAGATCGATCTCAAGGCGCTCGTCGAACAGGGCGCGCCCGACGCCGAGTTCGACAAGATCGACGATTTCATCGACGGTGCCGGCGACAAGCTCACCGCCACCCTCGACAAGTTCGCCAATGACGGCACGGTCCTTGCCCGCAACCGCATCGACAGCGCCAACGAGACCTCCCGCAGCTCGCTCATCATCCAGATCGCGCTCGGCATCATCGCCATCCTCACCATGGCCGTGCTGCAATATATCCATGGCGGCTCCATCCGCCGCGGCGTTGCTTCCGTTCGCGAAAGCATGCTGCGCATCCTGAACGGCGACCTGACGAGCGACGTCGCCGGCAAGGAGCGCGGCGACGAGATCGGCGAAATGGCCCGCGCCGCCGAAAGCTTCCGCCTTGCCGCCATCGAAAAGATCGACCTGGAAACCCGCGCCGCGACCGACCGGAACCGCAGCGATGCCGAACGGCACGAACGCGAAGCCGCCAGGCTCGCCGATGCCGAGGCGTTGAGCGCCGCCGTCACCGCCCTCGGACAGGGCCTGACGCGCCTTGCCAATGGCGACCTGACCCCCAGCATCGACCGGCCCTTCCGCGACGAGTTGGAACGGCTGCGCCAGGATTTCAACCAGACCGCCATGCGCCTGCGCCAGGCGATGGGCAACATTGCCGAGAACAGCAGCTCGATCCAGGCCAGCAGCCGCCAGATGCGCGCCGCCGCCGACGATCTCGCCAAGCGCACCGAGCAGCAGGCGGCCTCGCTGGAACAGACCTCGGCAGCCCTCGACGAGATTACGTCCACCGTGCGCAACGCCACCAGCCGCGCCGAGGAAGTCGGCCACATGGTCGCCCATACCCGCCAGAACACGGAAAAGTCCGACGTCATCGTGACCGACGCGATGGCCGCCATGGAGCGAATCGAAAATGCCTCCCGCGAGATCGGCACCATCATCAACGTCATCGACGAGATCGCCTTCCAGACGAATCTGCTGGCGCTGAACGCCGGCGTCGAAGCCGCGCGTGCCGGCGAAGCCGGCAAGGGCTTTGCGGTCGTCGCCCAGGAAGTGCGGGAACTGGCCGGCCGCGCGGCCGGCGCCGCCAAGGATATCAAGGCCTTGATCGGAAAATCCGGCGCCGAGGTCAAAACCGGCGGCGAACTGGTGACGGCTGCCGGCGAGGCTCTGCGCCAGATCGGCGAAGATGTTCTCAGGATCGACGGCCATGTTAAATCAATCGTAACCTCTGCGCGCGAACAATCGGTCGGACTGAACGAAATCAATACAGCCATCAGCCAGATGGATCAGGTGACGCAGAAGAATGCGGCCATGGTGGAAGAAACGAACGCCGCCAGCCACACGCTCGCAAGTGACGCGGAAAACCTGACGCAGCTGGTTCGGCAGTTCAATATCGGCGAGGGCATGAGCGCCCGTCCAACGCCGCGAGAAGCCTCCGCAGCCTCGCATCCGAAACACTCACCCGCACGGAGCCTCATCGGCAAGGTCGCGGGAGCCTTCACGGGCGGCGCCGCCGCCAAGACACTCGCCTCCTCTCCGGCCGGAGACAACTGGGAAGAATTCTGATCATGAGCAACGCCATCAAACAGTCGGGCGCCTACCTCGAAATCGTCTCGTTCCACCTGGGCGACCAGGAGTTCTGCATCGATATCATGGCGATCCGCGAAATCCGCGGCTGGGCGCCGGTAACCCCGATGCCGCACACCCCGCCCTACGTTCTCGGCCTCATCAACCTGCGCGGTGCCGTGATCCCGGTCATCGACATGGCCTGCCGCCTCGGCATGAAGATGACGGAACCCTCCGAGCGTTCCGCCATCATCGTCACCGACATCGCCGGCAAGCTGGTCGGCCTGCTGGTCGAACAGGTTTCCGACATGATGACCATCAAGAGCGAAGACCTGCAGCCGCCGCCGGAAATCATCCCGGAAGCCCAGCGCGCCTTCTGCCGCGGCATCGTGGCTCTGGAAAAGACCATGGTCTGCTTCCTCAACCTCGATACCGTCATCGCCGACGAGCTGGCCCGCGAAGCGGCTTGATATATTTCGATATTTCGAATGCGGAGGCCCGGCTTATCCGGGCCTTTTTTTGTTTTGGACGGCATGATTTCAAGCCGTAAGAAGATCCCTCCCCAACCCCTCCCCACAAGGGGGAGGGACTAACCCGGAGCGGCGCCTCGCTCCTCCCGAAACCTCGAAGATGCGGCAAGCAGTTGCGGCAGTTTAAGCCCCTCCCCCTTGTGGGGAGGGGTTTGGGGCGGGGTCTTTGTCACGAACTCACAAGCCCTCAAGGCTTCCCGTTCTTCCACACCACATCCTGCCCGTAGAGCGGGATGGTCGAAATCGACATCTTCGCCGATCCATCCGTCACCTGCCGCGAATGGGCGAGATAGATCAGCGTATTGTTGGCCTTGTCATAGATCCTGTTGACCGCAAGCGTCTTCCAGATCAGCGACATGCCCTGCCGGAACACCTCGCTGCCATCCTTGGACATGTCGATATTGCCGATCTCGATCGGCCCCGTCTGGCGGCAGGCGATGGAATTGTTGGAAGGGTCCTCGAACCAGTTGCCGTTCTTGAACCGGTCGATCAGGCTGCGGTCGAAATAGGTGACATGGCATGTCACGCCTTTCACCTCGGGATCGGACACCGCCTCGACAATGATGTCATTGCCGATCCAGTCGACCCCGACCTTGCCGACGACCTCTGCCGAGGTCGCGCCTGCGGAGCCAGCAAGGAACGCTGCAGCGAGGAAAACATTGCGGAACGTGGACATGGCAACTCCCGTGTTGATCCGGAAGCTAAGATAAGAATGACCTCAATCTTTACAAGAAACGTGGGGTCCTATGCCTTGCGGCAGGTGCAGGGCTCGTAGCCGGAGGCCGTCAACCGGCCGGGCTTCATGCCGATCACGGCGGGAATGGCAGCAACCGTCGCGGCCTTGACCGCCTTTGCCATCTCGATTGCCGCCGCCGCACAGACGGCGGCATCTTCCGCCGCATTGTGGTGGACGAAACGCAGGCCGAGATGGTCGGCAATCAGGTTCAGCCGGTGCGACAGGAAATGCGGCCAGATGCGCTGCGCCATCTTCAGGCTGCAGAGATAGGTCAGTTCCGGATAGGATTGCCGGTAGAGATCGAGGCTTGCCCGCCAGACGCTGAAATCGAAGGCGGCATTATGGGCGATCATCGTGGCGCCACGGAAATCATCGACGAACTCGTCCATGACTTCGGGAAATTCCGGCGCATCCTCGACATGTTCGGGCCGGATGCCGTGAATGGCGATATTCATGCCGGAAAAGCGCATGTCGCGCGGCCGGATCAGCCGCTCCTCCACCCGCGTCACCTGCCCGTCCTCGATCCAGGCAAGCCCGACCGAGCAGGCGCTGCCGCGCTGTTCGTTGGCTGTCTCGAAATCGATGGCGATGGTCTTCACGGGGCAAATATCCGAATCGTCTGTGCTACCGGAATAAGGATAGCTGCATCCGAAGGCAAATCATGCCCTGTTGACATCTGCACGCGAATGGCGAAACTCCCGCCCATGATCAACTCTGTGACCCATAATATGCATCTTATCACCACGACCCTTGCAGGGTACGCGGGAACGATGCTGCGTCACTAGCAGTCCGATCATCCCCGAAACCCCTGCCGAGGAAAGCAGGGTTTCGGAAACTCCGCTCTCCTCTTTTGAAACCCAAGGAGAGCATGATGTCAGCCAGTCAGGATACCCCACCCGAAAAACCTTCCTTGCCGGGCCTTGTCGTGCGCGCCCTGCGCATGAGCGACGCCGAGGCCGTCACCGAACTGATGAACCTGCCCGGCTATCGCGCCGGCACGCTGCGCCCGCCGTTTCAAAGCATCGACGCGGTGCGCAAGCGCATGGAAAACCCCTCGCCCGGCGCGCTCAATCTCGTCGTCGAACTCGACGGCAAGCTCGTCGCCAATGCCGGCATGAACCGCTTCGAGGGACGACGCCAGCACGCGGCAAATCTCGGCATGGGGGTGCATGACGATTTCACCGGCCGCGGCATCGGCACCTTCCTGATGGCCGCCATGCTCGACGCCGCCGACAACTGGCACGACATCAAGCGGATGGAGCTGACCGTCTACACCGACAACACGGCCGCCATCCGCCTCTATGAAAAATTCGGCTTCGAGAAGGAGGGCCTGCTCCGGTCGTACGGCTATCGCGACGGGCAATATGTCGATGCCTACACGATGGCACGGCTAAGGGCGTGAAACAAAGAGGCCGGCCTTATCGCCGGCCTCAGACTGCTGACAAACCCCTGGCTTCGTTCAGGGGTTTGTGATTCATTGGGACATGTTGAAGAAACCCGCTCCTGAACAGACGGCGCTCGAGATGGTGACGCTCGATCAGCTGGTTCCGAAG
>NZ_JBHSOR010000016.1:0-58627 GCF_042656325.1 Rhizobium sp. GCM10022189 | reverse complement strand
CTGGCTCATCCACGGTTGTAACCGCAGGGGGAACGGGCGACGACGCCACGCCTCTTGCCGGGTGGCCACCCGGCAAGAGGCTCAGTCGCTTCTTTCGCACAAAATCATCAATGTGCAGATACAAGGTGGTTGGGGTGGGCCTCCCGGCAGAGCGGTTGCGAGGGATGGGTGAGGCGCTGGTGGGTTAGCGCTGAAAGGGCCGTGTCGGGTGGAGGAGGCTGCGGAAGGCCCCTTGCCGCCATCCCCGACGCCTGCCCGACGCCGGCTTTGGGCAGCGACGCTTCCCTCACCCACCTCATCCCTGTGCCTGTCACAGGGATCCAGCCGGCTTGCGTCTGCAAGCCGGAGAGACTCCTGAAGAACAGACCGCTCGCCGCATGCCAGGAGGGAGGAACGCCGGCTGCTCTCCCGCGTATTCGCCAGTACTGCGAGCTTGCCGCGGGAACAAGAGTCTTCCGCCGCGTGGACACGCGGCTGCTGGTTTCCTGTGATGGTCCCCGGAACAAGTCCGAGGACAGGGATGAGGTGGGTGAGGTAGCCGCCTCGCCCCACTAAGGCAACTGCGCAGTATGGACGCGCTAGACGGCGGATCGCCAGCCTGCCCTTCCCTCATTTCCGTGAGATGCCACGTCGGGCACGAGGCGGGGAGAGTGCCCCCCGACTCCCCCCGCAAAGCCCTTGCCGCCCTACGAAGCCCGAAAACCGCCCTCGCCGCCGATCCATCGCAGCCAGGGCCCGGCATGGAACAGGCTCATCAGCAGGTACATCGCCGCCATGCCGCTCATGCCGGCCGCCCCGTGCATCGGCATGCCGGAACAGATCATGCCGCCCGCCGGCTCGTTTGCCGAAAGCGCTGCCATGAGGGCGAAGGTCGGTGCCGCCGCGAGCGAGAGCCCGCGCGCAAGGCCCGCCGTCAGGCGGGAGCCGGCTGAACGGCCGGCCCCCGATGCGGATGTGGAGGCCGAGGGGCGCATCAGGCGGCCTCGTAGCGGTCGTGGTGGCGCCACCAGACGCCCGTCTCGTTGCGGCCGAGCGGCGCGCGGTCGAGCCACTGGTACATGCCCCACACGCCGTCGAGCCCCCGCGCATAGGAGGAATAGGTGTGGTAGATGGCGCCGCCCTGCATGATAAAGGCGCTGAGGCCGGGGCGGTCGCGGGTATAGGTGGCGATGTCGGTGCCGGTCATGGAGGCGATCTCAGCGACCGGCCCTTCGCTGCCGCGCAGCTCCCATTGCTGCACCGTCCTGCCGGCCTGCGCGTCAAGCATCGGCGGCTCGCGGCGGTAGTTGTAGTCGATGCCGCCCCGCTGTTCCTCCGGCGTGAACCAGACGTTGAAATCGTGGTTGAAATCGCTGCCGCCGGACGAGGCCCAGTCGAAGTTCCAGCCCATGCGGCGCTTGAACTCCAGAAGCCTGGCGAGCGGGGCGCGGGAGACGGCGCTGAAGGCGACGTCGTGGTTTTCCAGATGCACGGTGACGCCGTTGAAGCCGTCGGCGATCGACGAGCAGGAGGGGCAGCCGGCCGTATAGTCCGGCCCGAACATGAAATGGTAGACGATGAGCTGCGAGCGGCCCTTGAAGAGGGCTGCGAGCGGCACGATGCCGGCTTCCGTCTCCAGCCGGTAGTCCTTCTCGATCTTCACCCAGGGCAGCTCCCGGCGCAATTCGGCGATCTCGTCGCTGCGGCGCGTCAGTTCCTTTTCGTGCTCGAGCAGCGCCAGCCGCGCCTGCAGCCATTCCGCCCGTGTTCCGGTCTTGTGCATCGTCATCGCTCTTCTCCTCATTGGCATTGAAACCTGTCAGACGGCGGGCCGTTGCCTGCCGATGGGGAATAAACTAGGTCTGGAAGGCCAAGCAGTGGGAGTTACAAGTATGACGGGATTCCGATGGACTCGCTGATAACAGCCGCCGCGCAGGCGCTTGCCGTCGGCGATGCGCTGGGCGCCATGAAGCGCGTGGCGCTGCGCAACGACCCGCCGGCGCTGGCGCTGCGCGGCATCGCCATGGCCCAGCTCGGCGATCTCGCCCGCGCCAAGGCGCTGCTCAAGGGTGCGGCCCTTGCCTTCGGCCCGCGCGAGCCGGTGGCGCGCGCCCGCTGCGTCGTAGCGCAGGCCGAGATCGCGCTGGTCTCGCGCGATCTCGCCTGGCCGGAAAAGGCGCTGGAGGCGGCCCGCCTGACGCTCGAGCGGCGCGGCGACCGCGTCAACGCCGCCCATGCCCGCACCCTGCAGATCCGCCGCCTGCTGCTGATCGGCCAACTGGATGCGGCCGAAAGGCTGCTTGCCGATCTCGACCCCTCGCCGCTGCCGCCGGCCGCCCGCGCCGGCCACGAGCTGGCCCTTGCCGGTGTCGCGATCCGCCGGCTGCGCACCGGCCCGGCCCGCGCCGCGCTGGCGAGGGCCGCCGAGGCGGCGGCAAAAGCCGGCATTCCGGCGCTTGCCGTGGAGGTCGGGGAAGCGGCAAGGGTTCTGGACGCGCCCGCCGCCCGGCTGCTCGACGGCGGCGCAGAGCGCCTCCTGCAGCTGCAGGAGGTCGAGGCGCTGCTTGCCTCCGGCACGCTGGTCGTCGACGCCTGCCGCAACGTCGTGCGCGCCGGCGGCGCCATCGTGCCGCTCGCCAGCCGGCCGGTGCTCTTTGCGCTGGCCCGCGCGCTTGGCGAAGCAGCACCCTCCGATATCTCGCGCTCGGCCCTGCTTGCCCGCGCCTTCCGCGCCCGCCATGCCGACGAATCCCACCGGGCGCGGCTGCGCGTCGAGATCGGCCGGCTGCGTGCCGCCCTTGCCGGTCTTGCCGAGGTGAAGGCGACGAGCCACGGTTTTGCCCTGCTGGCGCATGGCGGGCGCGCCGTCGTCGTGCTCGCCCCGCCGGTGGAGGAGGACCATGCGGCGCTGCTGGCGCTTCTTGCCGACGGCGAATCCTGGTCCAGCACGGCGCTGGCGATCGCCCTCAGCCTCAGCCCGCGCACGGTGCAGCGGGCGCTGGATGCGCTGGCGGCAGCCGGCAAGGTGCAGTTTGTCGGCAATGGCCGCGCGCGCCGCTGGATGATGCCGCCGGTCGTCGGCTTCCCGACAACATTGTTACTCCCCGGCCCGCTGCCGAGCGACTAACATCGTCTGGCCAACGGAGGATGGAGCAGATGAAGACATCGCAGGCAGAAATCGTGCGGGAATACGGCCCGTTCGAGGGCGCGCGCAATATCGGCGGCGTCACCTATGACGGCAGCAGGGTCTGGTTTGCCGCCGGCGAGAGCCTGCGGGCGCTCGACCCGGCAAGCGGGGCCGAACTTGCCGCCATCGATATCGCCGCCCATGCCGGCACCGCCTTCGACGGGCGCTACATCTTCCAGATCGCCGAAGACAAGATCCGCAAGATCGACCCTGAAACCGGCGCCGTGCTCGCCACCATCCCGGCCCCCGGCAAGGGTGCCGATTCCGGCATGGCCTGGTGCGAGGGCAGCCTCTGGGTCGGCCAGTACCGCGAAAACTGCATCCACGAGATCGACCCGGAAACGGGCGCGATCCTGCGCACCATCCATTCCAGGCGCCATGTCACCGGCGTCACCTGGGTGGACGGCGAACTCTGGCACGCCACCTGGCAGGACGACAGGAGCGACATCAGGCGCATCGACCCGGCAACCGGCGAGGTGCTGGAACGGTTGGACATGCCCGAGGGCACCGGCGTTTCCGGGCTGGAAGCCGATGGCGGCGACCTCTTCTACGCCGGCGGCGGCGGCAGCGGCAAGGTGCGGGCCGTCAGGCGGCCGCGGTAAACCGGCGCGACGGCCCCGCCCCGCCTCACCCCGGCACCCTGCCCCGGCAGGCCCAGGCGACGGAGGCGAAGGATCGCGGCCCGTCCGGCTCTCCGGCCTCGTAGGCCTGCCTGACGGCGGCATCGACATTCGCGCGCATCGGCGCATCGAGCGCCGCCACATATTTGCCGAGCGGGCCTTCGCCGGCCGCGATCGGGTCCCAGTAATCGGCAAAGGAACTGTAATCCATGCGCATCGTCAGCGACGTTTCCTCGACATCGGCAAGGCCGGCGGCGGCAAAGCTCGCCTTCATTTCCCCCGGCCGCATCATCGGCTGGAACGAGTAGCGGTGGCGCATGGCCTGCGCGTTGGCGTCGATCATGGCAGCCGTATCCCACGTCATGCGCATGCAGGACATGCCGCCGTAATGGTCCCAGACGGCGGCGGCAACCGTGCCGCCCGGACGCACGACGCGGGCCATCTCGGCCACCGCCTTGCCGGCCTCCGGCACGAAATGCAGCACCAGCAGGCAGAGCGCCCGGTCGAAGCTAGCATCCGCAAAGGGCAGCGCGCAGGCATCCGCCTGCCGGATCGTGACGCGCGGGTCCCGGTTGCGCCGGCTTGCCGCCTCCACGAAGACAGGCGAAAAATCGATGGCCGAAATCGCCTTCAGGCCGGCATGCCCGGCCAGCGTGAAGGTCAGGCTTCCCGTGCCGCAGCCGACGTCGAGAACGCTTTCGCCATCGCCGAGTCCGGCAAAATCGATGAAACCGGGCGCGAGCCTCCTGCTCCAGCGCCCCATCAGCTGCTCGTAACCCTCGGCACTTCCGACATTGAAACTCGACGGCATCGCAGTCTCTCCCTTCGAACGGGACAATGTCTGGCCCGAGTTTACGACCGCCCGACCGGCGCCGCAAGCTTTCGCTGGCCGGAAGCATTTGCCGGCGAGGCTCCGGTTTCGACGGCGGACTGCGCAAAGCAGGTCGCGCCGCAGACCGGACTGGCGCAAGCTATGGAATTTCGCGGCAGAATCTCATATCGGCAGCTCAAGATGGTATCGCGCGCATGGTTGCAATCGCACGACACCCGAATAATTAACTTGCCGATTTGTACCTTATACGGCACAAGAAGTGGCAATCAAGCGCTGGAAAGAGCATCAGGAACGGTCGAAACGCCGAAAGAAGTCGCAGAAGAGGAAAAACAAATGAGTGACCTGAATTCTTCCGTTGGCGGCACGCTTGAAGACTTCCTCGCAGAGCTCGGCGAAAAGGAAGAGGTCTATGGTGAGGCGATCAAGCGGGTTTTGACATGGCAGATCGAGGAAGCCCGGAAGGCACAATCGATCACCCAGTCGGAAATGGCCGCCAAAATGGGCACGAGCCGAACTCAGGTGAAAAGAGTGCTCGACCCTCGCAATGTGGCCGTTTCGCTTGAAACACTCGACCGGGCTGCCCGTTCGGTGGGAAAAAGGCTAAAGGTTGAACTCGTCGACGCCTGAAAGAGCTTGCCCCGGATGAAGCGCCGGATCGCAGATCTGCGATCCAACGATGACGATCCGGTCACGTCGAAGCTGCGCCGCATGGACGACCATCTTTTGCCTGATGGCGGTTCCCGCATAATTGCGCACTTTTGCTGGAATTGCTCTTTGTCTCACGCAATTCCGGACGCAAAACCGCTTCACACTTTTGCTGGAATTGCTTTTGCCTCCACGCAATTCCGGACGCAAAACCGCTTCACACTTTTGCTGGAATTGCTTTAGTTCATGAAGACGATGGCGCCGTTCAGCGCCGCGGCATAGGCGACCCACAGGCCGTAGGGCACGAACAGGGCCGACGACAGCCGGTCGCGTTTCCACGACAGGCCGATGAAGGCAAGGATGGTGAGCAGCAGCGGGAGGATGACCATCAGCCCCAGGCCTGGCGAGCGCAGGCCGAAAAAGGCCGGCGACCAGGCGAAGTTCAGCACAAGCTGGGCGATCCACGCGGTCATGACGGGCGAGCGCCGGCTGCGCGCATAGCTGCGCGCCCCGGCAATGCCGACGAGGATGTAGAGCACCGTCCAGACCGGGCCGAACAGCCGCTCGGGCGGGGTGAACCAGGGCTTGGCGAGCGACTGGTACCATTCGTCCGGCAGGTTGATGAGGCCGACGAGCAGCCCGCCGCCGAGCGACAGCAGAACGAAGAGCAGATAGGGGTCGAACCGGTGCAAGGAAAACCCCGTCATGCGTGACGGTTGAAGTGGCGTCCTGCGGCCGGCCGTCAAGGGCGCCGGCGAACGGCGGCGGCACGGGGCGGATGCGAAAAACGGCCTGCCGGGCGGCGTTCAGGCCGCCCGGCCTCTATTGGCCTCCCGGAGCCGAAAGCTGCTGCATGACCTGATCGAGGTTGAAGGTCGCCGGCCTCTGCCGGATCGGAAACTCATTGAAGCTTTCCAGCCATTTGGCGACGATCGCCTGCGACGGCACGACGAGAAAGGCGCGGTCGAACAGCCAGGTATCATATTCGATGGAACTGTCGCCGCGCTCGAACGGGTCGGAGCGCATGTTGAAGATCTTCGGCACCCGCAGGTTGGTGAATTCGTTGCGCCAGACGCCGATGCCCTCATGGTCCTGTTCCTTGAAGACCATTTTCCAGTCCATGACGCGCACGGCCACCAGCTCGCCGTCATCGTTCCAGAACAGGAATTCGCGGCGCGGCCCCTCGTTCACCTCGCCCCGGAAATAAGGCATCAGGTTATTGCCGTCGAGATGCACCTTGAAGGTCTTGGCGCCGGCCTGATAGCCGGCCTTGCACTTCCCGACGATATCGGGCTCGCCGGCGGCCGCGCAGAAAGTCGGGATCAGGTCGTAATGCGAGAACATGTCGTTATAGACCGTGCCGGGCTTGATGACGCCGGGCCAGCGGATGACCGTCGGTACCCGGTAGCCGCCCTCCCAGTTCGTCGCCTTCTCGCCGCGAAACGGCGTATTGCCGCCGTCTGGCCAGGTCATGACTTCCGCGCCGTTATCCGTCGTGTAGATGACGATCGTGTTTTCGCTAACGCCGAGATCGTCGAGCTTTTTCAGGAGCTGGCCGACGATGCCGTCGTGCTCCACCATGCCGTCGGCGTAGAGGCCCTTGCCGGTGACGCCTTGCGAGGACGCCTTCAGATGCGTGTTCACATGCATGCGGGTGGAATTGAAATAACAGAACCAGGGCTTGCCGCTCCTGTTCTGCCGGTCCAGGAAATCGAGCGCCGCATCGCAGAATTCCTGGTCCACGGTTTCCATGCGCTTTCTCGTCAGCGCGCCGGTATCCTCGATGCGGCCGTCGGCGAAGGAATGGATGACCCCGCGCGGGCCGAAGCGTTTGCGGAATTCCGGGTTCTTCGGGTAGTCGGGATTTTCCGGCTCCTCCTCCGCATTGAGGTGGTAGAGATTGCCGAAGAACTCGTCGAAGCCGTGATTGGTGGGCAGGAACTCGTCCTTGTCGCCCAGATGGTTCTTGCCGAACTGGCCCGTATTGTAGCCGAGCGATTTCATCAATTCGGCAACCGTCGGGTCTTCCGGCCGGATGCCGACATCGGCGCCGGGCAGGCCGACCTTGGTGAGCCCGGTGCGGATCGGCGACTGGCCGGTGATGAAGGCGGCGCGGCCCGCCGTGCAGCTCTGCTCGCCGTACCAGTCGGTAAACAGCGCGCCCTCCGCGCCGATGCGGTCGATATTGGGCGTCTTGTAGCCCATCATGCCGCGATGGTAGATGCTCGGGTTGAACCAGCCGATATCGTCGCCCATGATGACGAGGATATTCGGCTTGCCGCCGGCAGCGCCCGTCGCGGCCTGCTGCGCGCTCGCCGCCGGCGCGGTCGCCGAAACGGCGAGCGCCGCAAGCGCCAGCGAACTGCCGCCGAGCAGGATGTCGCGCCGGCGCACCGCGCCTGTCTCCTCCCTGCCGTCGTTGATGATTTCGTCCCTGCCGTCTTCGCTCATGGCGGTTCCTCCCTCGCCTGTTGCGGCCGTCCGGCCGGCACCCGAAGATGCGACTTGAGGGCACAGCAAGACAGATCGTTCGCCCGGCCGGAAGTACGTTACCGTAAACGGCCGGCGTAAACGCCGTTGCCAAACGGCCCGGACTGGCGGAAGCTCTGCCTGCAACGGGGCATCACGGCCATGACGACAGCGGCGAGCGCAAGGCATCAGGCAAGGCCCGGCAGCGCCGGCATCTGCCGCGGCTGCTGGGACCAGATGCATATGCCGATCCCGATCGGCGGCCCGCTTTCGCTGCCGCTGCGCGCCTTCGGCATCACCCGGAGCAAGATGAACCCGGATATCTGCACGATCTGCGAGCGCTCCTTCCAATATGTGAAGAAAAAGCGCCACATCACCTCCGGCGCCACCATCCTCTTTGCCGATATCCGCGATTATACCGGCCTTTCCGAGCGCACGGACGCCGCCGAACTCGGCCGCATCGTCAGCCTCTTCCAGACCCGCGCGGCAGAGGCGATCTGGGCCAATGACGGCATCGTCAACAAGCAGATGGGCGACGGGCTGATGGCGATCTTCAACTTTCCGATCAGGCGCCAGGACCATGCCGCCGCCGCCATCCAGGCCGGCAGGGATATCCAGCGATTCTGCGGCGAAGCGCTTGCCGAAATCGACCCCGGCCAGCCGCTCGGCATCGGCGTCGGCATCCATACCGGCGACGTGCAGATCGGCGAATTCTCAAGCTTCCACAGCGATTTCACCGCCATCGGCGGCGTCGTCAACCAGGCCGCAAGGCTGGAATCGCAGGCGGCGGCGGGCGAGATGGTGATCTCGTCCGAGGCAGCCCGCCAGGCGCCGGCGCTGGTGGCCGGAAGCGAGCCGCGCATGCTTTCGCTGAAAGGCATCGCGCAGCCGGTGGAGGCACGGGTTCTGCGGGCGGGCTGAGCGCGCAAAGCATCGCATGCCCTGCCCGTCCCCTCGCTTGCGAATGCCACAAAGCTCACCAAGCCTGCTGCGTCGGCATCACGAATACTTCGGCAATATCCATGTGCGACGGCGATTGCAGCGCAAACAGCACCGTATCGGCAATATCCCCCGCCTTCAGAAACTCCATCTGCGTCTTCAGCTCCTCCATCTGCCGGCGCACGGCCGGGTCCGAGATCTGCTCGAGAAGCTCGGTCTCGACGGCACCCGGCTGTACGCAGGTGACGCGGATATTGTGCTTTTTGCCGAGTTCGATGCGCATGCCATCAGACAGCGCGGTAATGGCGTGCTTGGTCGCGCAATAGACCGTGAGCCCCGCAAAGACCTTGCGGCCGGCAATCGACGATGTGTTGACGATATGGCCGGATTTCGCGGCAATCATGTGCGGCAGCACGGCGGCGGTGGTGTGGAGCACGCCCTTGATATTGACGTCCACCATCCGGTGCCATTCCTCCACTTTCAGCGCCTCGACATCCGAAAGCGGCATCAGGCCGGCATTGTTGAAGAGGATATCGATCGTGCCGAAGGCCTCAGCGAGCTTGGCGACGCCTGACGCAACCGAGGCGCTATCGACGACATCCATTTCAAGCGCAACCGCCTGCCCGCCATCGCGCTCGATCTCGGCAACCAGCGCTGCCAGCCGGTCTGCGCGCCGCGCCGCAAGCCCGACCTTGACGCCATTCTTCGCAAGCTTCAGCGCGGTCGCAGCGCCGATGCCGCTCGATGCGCCGGTGATGAGAGCCGTCTTTCCCTGGATTGACATGGTTTCATTCCCTTATCTGCCGCCCTTGAGACGGCTGGTTTCGACGGGAACAGGCTAGAAAGATCGCCGCGCGCCTTCGCTCGGCCGGTTGCTGAAACTGTCGGGGATTTGCTGTGAACGAGAGCCAGTCCGGCAAAACCGGGCAGCGCCCCGCGCCCGCAATGGCCTAGCCGCGATAATCGCGCGGGCTGACGCCGACCTGCCGGCGGAAGACCTGCGCGAAATGGCTGGGGCTGGAATAGCCGAGATCGAGCGCGATCTGGATGATGCTTTCATCCGTTTCGCGCAACAGCCGCCGCGCCTCGGCCATCTTGAGCTGGATGAAATAATCCGATGGCGAAAAACCGGTCGATTGCTTGAAGACGCGGGAAAAATGAAAGGCGCTGAGCTCGGCCGCAGCCGCGAGGCTTTCGAGACTGAAGGCCTGATCGAGCCCCGCCTCCATCATCCGCACCACCTTCTGCAGCTTGAAGGCCGGCAGCGCCCCGCGCCGGGCAGGCGCCGCGCTGTCCCGCTTGCCGTAGTGCCGCACCAGATGCACGGCGAGCGCCTGCGCAAGGCCCTGCACGACCATTTCGCTGGGCTCGGCAGCCTCCGTCAGCTCTTTCAGGACCATCTCCATCAACCCCGAAATCGCCTCGTCCCGCGCCCCCGAGACATCCGCCAGCCGAAACCGCTCCGCGCCCTCGCCGCCCAAGACCTCCGCTATCGCCCGCTGGTAGATCGGCAGCCCGAGATAGAGATGCATGACACAAAGCGCCTCGCCCGCACTCGTCTCCCATCGCAATTCATAGGGCGTCTCACTCTGCGTCAGATAAAAATCCCCCGCCGAAACCTCCACCGCCATCCACTCCCCGCCGATATCGCGCTCCTCGACGCGAGCCGAGCCGGAGACGATCCAGACCACAAGCGGCTCGGCAACGGCGGGTATGAGGAGATTGGTTTCGAGTGGCTGATGGGAGAGAAGCTGGACGGAAATGGTGCTCCATGCCGGGCCGTGGCTGCTGGCGAGAAGGCGGGCATGGATACGCTGGCTCAGGGCTTCGGGGGTGGATTTATGGGGCATTGCGAATTTCGGCTTCTGTATGCATCTTTGGATAAGACGACGTAGCACGTCTGCGAGCGAAACCTCCAACTGACAAGTAAGCGATACCGCACGCCCGCTAGATAGTCAGTCAATTGCTGCCCTGACGACAGCCGATCCTGATCCAGATGTACTTTAAAATTGTGTATTTTCCCACTTTGGCACTTAGGCGCGAAAAAGGTTGTGTGTCGGCAACCTGCAGATATTGTGAACTCAGTTTTTGCAGCTTACCAAAACAGTATTGGCGTTGAAGGTGAGCTTATGTCCAAGAAATTCTTTGATGAGCGGACCGATCAGTCCGAAGTGAAGGCGCGTATCGTACAGAAATATCTGTTCGTTTGGGCTAACGTTGTTATGGGCGCCGCAGAGCGAATGGGCACACCTATCGCCTATATCGATTTGTATGCCGGACCGGGACGATACAAGGATGGCGCAGCTTCAACTCCTCTTCTTATTCTTGAGCAAGCAATTGCAAATCCCCGAATTGCCAAGATGTTGGTTACTTACTTCAACGATGGCGACAGTGACAAAACACAGACATTGCAAGAGGAAATCGCAAAGCTCCCCGGCATTTCATCGTTGAAACACGCACCGACTGTCACTTGTGGTCCCGTGGATCAAGAGGCGGAAGTCTATTTCAACAAGACG
Organism: Rhizobium sp. GCM10022189; assembly: GCF_042656325.1. Classification (NCBI taxonomy): domain Bacteria; kingdom Pseudomonadati; phylum Pseudomonadota; class Alphaproteobacteria; order Hyphomicrobiales; family Rhizobiaceae; genus Rhizobium; species Rhizobium sp. GCM10022189. The sequence continues at coordinate 47,440 of NZ_JBHSOR010000016.1, read as the reverse complement.
AAGCTAGTGCCGTCGTTTTCTTTCATCGACCCGTTCGGTTACAAAGGCTTATCGCTGAAGATCGTCAATGGCGTAATCAAAGACTGGGGCTGCGATTGCGTTTTCTTCTTTAACTACAACAGGGTGAATGCTGGTATTTCAAATCCGGCGGTTTCTGGCCACATAGATGCGCTGTTCACCAAAGGAAGAGCTGATCGTTTGAGAGAAATGTTGCCCGGCAAGTCGCCAGAGTTGCGCGAAGCTCTCATACTGGAAGAACTCGCAGCTGAGATTAAGGCGTTAGGCGGAAAATTCGTACTGCCATTTACATTTAAGAATTCGAAGGGAACTCGGACTTCTCATAAATTGATATTCGTCTCAAAGAGCTTCAAAGGGTATGGGATCATGAAAGATATCATGGCGAAGGAAAGCTCAACAACCGATCAGGGTGTGCCCTCGCTGACTTATTCTCCAGCTGACGCAGATATGCCTCTGTTGTTTTCCCTGCAACGACCTATTGATGCATTACGCGGTGATTTATTGAAGAGTTTTGCAGGAAAAGAGGCGTCGCTCGATCAGATTTATGAGCGGCATTCCGTAGATACGCCGTACATCCGCAAAAATTACAGCGACCTTCTAACTGACCTCGAAAATGAAAAACTGATTGAGGTTTTTTCCACCACGGGTAAAAGGCGAAAGGGAACATTCCCAGAACATGTTCATGTAAGGTTCCCGAAGGACAAATAGATGGCCACCAATTCAGCGATTGAATGGACCGAGGCGACGTGGAACCCGGTCGCTGGTTGCACGATCATATCGCCCGGCTGCACGCATTGCTACGCTATGAGAATGGCTAGGCGCCTTGAAGCAATGGGACAGCCGAAGTACGCAGGCACCACTCGGATGTCTGGTGGACGAGCAAAATGGAACGGTGTCGTTCGAATTGACGAAACTTCGCTGGCGTTACCGAAAAGTTGGAAGACAGGCAGAATGATATTCGTCAATTCGATGTCTGACCTTTTCCATGAGAGCGTGCCTATAGATTTCATTAGACGTGTCTTTGATACTATGGTGGATGCGTCACAGCATACGTTCCAAATCCTCACTAAGCGCGCGGAGCGGCTGGAAGAATTATCCGAAGTGCTGAAATGGCCGGACAACGTTTGGATGGGTGTAAGTGTAGAGAGTGCAGATTATCAGTATCGGATTGATCATCTTCGCAGGACCGGCGCCAAAACGAAGTTTTTGAGCCTAGAGCCCTTGCTAGGACCGCTGGACAACTTGAACCTTCTAGGCATTCATTGGGCTATTGTAGGGGGAGAGAGCGGACCAAACGCGAGAGCGATGAGCCCTGAGTGGGTGCGCTCTATTCGGGATCAGTGCTTGGACGCTGACGTTGCTTTCCATTTTAAGCAATGGGGTGGCGTCAATAAGAAGAAAACCGGAAGAACGCTGGACAATCGAACATGGGACGAGTTTCCACGGCCTGCGCCTAGTGAATTTCACGAACGTACGACGATGTACACCTAGGACTGGAATTCCACACCTTTCTCTTGTCAGCGATTGCGTGTTGAGGTGCGACATTGGGGGGGCACAATACAGCTGCAGAAGCGCTAATTTTTAACTGCTTTGATCTCTCCAACCGCTTCCCTTTTTCGACACGCTTTCCACCCCCGAAAGTCCGTTTTCTAAGGTTTTTGAGCGATGGTGGGCGCCTCCTCCTACGCCGCTTTTGTCCGCGGCGTCTGCTTTTTGGGTAGCGAGTTACTGACCACTGCCACTGCCACTGCCACTGCCACTCTCACACCTCACTCCCCCACCACCCCTCCGGCCTTCTTCCACGCATCAATCCCACCCTCAATATGGCACGCGCTCCCCACCCCGGCATCCTGCGCCGCCTGCACGGCCATCGCCGACCGCTCCCCGAACGCACAGTAAAACACCACCCTTTTCCCCGTCGCCACCGCCAGCTCATGCAGCATCCCGCCGGCTGAGAGATTCTCCTGCAGGTCCGCATAGGGCGCATGCAGCGAGCCGGGGATGACCCCGTGCCGCTCCCGCTCGCTCCTCTCGCGCAGGTCCACGATGACAACATCGCTGCGCCCCCGTAAGCCCAGCGCCTCCTTCGCGCTCACCGCCCAGCCTTTTCGCGCAATCTCCTCCTGGTGCAGCCCGATATGGATGTTGGCGGGCACGGCGACGTCCATCATCTTGGGGTTGGGCAGGTGCAGGTTGTTCATCAGCTCGACATATTCGTCGATCGATTTCACCTGCAGGCGCGGGTTGAAGCGTTTTTCCTCGCCGATGGTGGAGACCGTGTCGCCCTTGTAGTCGTGGGCGGGGAAGAGCAGCGTTTCCTCCGGCAGGCGCAAGAGCTTGTTGAAGATCGAGTCGTACTGGGCGCGCGGGTCGCCGTTCTGGAAATCGGTGCGGCCGGTGCCGCGGATGAGCAGCGTGTCGCCGGTGAAGATGCGGTCGCCCATCAGGTAGGAATAGGAATCGTCCGTATGGCCGGGCGTGTAGAGCACGTCGAGGCTGAGGCCCTCGATGGTGACGCGGTCGCCTTCGGCAACGCGCATGGCCACGACATCGGCCTTGGTCTGCTCGCCCATCACGGTGATGCAATGGGTCTGGTCGCGCAGCGCGCCGAGCCCGGTAATGTGGTCGGCATGCAGATGCGTGTCGACCGCCTTGACCAGCTTCAGGTCCAGCTCGCGCACGAGCTGCATGTAGCGCTCCACCTTTTCCAGCACGGGATCGATAATCAGCGCCTCGCCGCCGCGCCTTGAAGCGATGAGATAGGTATAGGTGCCGGAAACACTGTCGAAAAGCTGCCGGAAAATCATGGTCGCCTCCGCTGCTGGGCCTCTCCGTCTTCTCCCGCGTTGCAAACCGCATCGGACCCCGCGCGCCGATGATAAGCTTGCGCCGGAAAAAGCGGAAGCAGCCGGCGGGCGCCGATCGCGGCTCTGCCCTCGCCCAATCGGAGTAGCTGACGCAGCGCAAGCCTCGCTTCCCCTTACGGCAGGCCCGGCCGCAAAGCGCAGGCCCGCGGGCGGCCGCGGCGCCCTGCCCGGCCGCCGGCGGCGCGGGCAGTTATAAATCCGCTCAAACACCCGTTTTTACTGTGCGAAATTTATGCAAATGCCCGGCCGCAAAGTACCGCCGGGCATTTATTAAGCAATGCCTGAAATAATACGCCGCGATTTAAAAAGTGAAATTGCGAAAGCGTCATTCCGGCCTACAATGCTCCACGCTGGATGCTGCAAAACCAGTGGAGAAGGGTTGCCCGAACTCCTAAGCGGGCGGCCCTTCTCCTTCCATAGCGCAAGCGCCGGCCTGTTTCTATTACATGCGTAACATCGCGAACGGGCATGGAAAAAATCCCCCAGGCGGACGGGGGCGGCACGGCGACATGGGCAAATGCCGGTTGAAGAACGCAATCCGCGCCCTAGAACCTCCCCGGAGGGGACGTGTGAGGGAATAGCGATGATCAGAGAGAAGATGTCGGCGGGCCAGACGCCGATGCAGGAAGAGGACGTCGCCCTTTGCCAGCGCGTTTACGAGCATATCTGCACGGCACGGCATATCGCCACCGACGGCGAACGGGAGGAACTGGCCATCCAGATCCTGCATTTCTACCAGCACGGGGTGAAAGACCAGGGCAGCCTGGAGCGGCTGCTTCTGTGAGCTGCGGACATGCCAGGGCGGCGCAGGCATGTCCGGTGATGTCGCCAGCCGGCGGCATCGCATAACTGCAGGGCGGGCGTATCCGGGTGCCCTGCAGTTACGCCCTCCGCCCTTGGGGCGGGCTTCGGGCAGCACGGTTGGGAGGCTGGGTGAGGCGCTGTTGGGGTGGTGGTGGAAGGGCCGTATCGGGTGGTGGAGGCTGCGGCGGTCTTTGCCGCCATGCCCGACGCCTGCTTTGGGCAGCCACGCTCCCCTCCCCACCCTCATCCCTGTGCTTGTCACAGGGATCCAGCCTGCCCAAGTCCTTGGGCAGGAGAGACTCATTTGCTTGCGGGATATGGGAGTCATTCACCGCGCGGACGCGCGGTGGCTGGATTCCTGTGACAGGCACAGGAATGAGGGAGGTTGGGGTGGGCTCTGGGTGAAAACGGGCAAGGTTGAGCATGTGGCTCCGCTCCGCGTGTCGGGCGCCTGACGGGGGAGCGCGGGCGCCAGCACACCTCCCTTCATTCCACCTGACGGGGCTGAGCCACGGGCGCCAGCACACCTCCCCTCATTCCACCTGACGGGGTGAGCAACACGCTCCAGCACATCCTCCCCTCATTGCCGTGCCCGTCACAGGAATCCGGCCAGCCCGCGTCCACCAGCCGAAACGCCCCCGCCCTGGCCGATCGCAAGCCGACCGCGCCCTGCGCCCCCGAACCCCGCGCGCATGGTTGACCTCCGCGCACGAGCCCTACCTAACCTTCCGGCAACATCTGAAGGAGGCTATGGTGACGGCACTCATTGAGGATTACGCGCTCATCGGCGATTGCGAAACGGCGGCGCTCGTGTCGAAAAGCGGCTCGATCGACTGGCTGTGTTTTCCGCGCTTCGATTCTCCCGCCTGTTTCGCCGCCCTGCTGGGCACCGGGGAGAACGGCTTCTGGTCGCTTGCGCCGGCGGGCCGATACGGCGCCACGCGCCGCTACCGCGACGACACGCTCATTCTCGAAACCGAGTTCCGCACGGAGACGGGAACGGCCGTTCTCACCGATTTCATGCCGCTGCGCGACGGCGCCAGCGACCTGATGCGCATCGTCGAGGGCAAGAGCGGCAGCGTCGCCTTCGCGATGGAGCTGAACCTGCGCTTCGATTACGGCCGCACCGTTCCCTGGGTCACGCGCGGCGAGGACGGCGGCATCGCCGCCATTGCCGGGCCGGACCGGCTGGTGCTCAATTGCGCCGTGCCGCTGCAAGGCCGCGGGCCGAGCACGGTCGGCGCCTTTACGGTCGCGGCCGGCGAGCAGCAGATCTTCACGCTCACATGGTCGCCCTCGCACCTGCCGCCGCCGGCGCCGCGGCAGGTGGAATATGCCCTGCCGGATACGGAGGAATTCTGGCTCTCCTTCGCCGCGAAATGCCCCACGGTGGGCCGCTGGACGCAGCAGGTCAAACGCTCGCTCATCACGCTGAAGGCGCTGACCTACATGCCGACAGGTGGCATCGTCGCGGCCGCCACGACCTCCCTGCCGGAAAAGATCGGCGGGCCGCGCAACTGGGACTATCGCTATTGCTGGCTGCGCGACGCGACGCTGACCCTGCTCGCCCTGATGAAGCTCGGCTATTACGATGAGGCCACCGCCTGGCGCCGCTGGCTGCTGCGCGCCGTCGCCGGGGCGCCGGCCCAGATGCAGATCATGTATGGCGTGGCCGGCGAGCGCAACCTTCTGGAATGGCAGGTGCCCTGGCTGAAAGGCTACGAGGGGTCCGCCCCGGTGCGCATCGGCAATGCGGCGGCCGAGCAGGTGCAGCTCGATGTCTATGGCGAGGTGGCCGACGCCATGCTGCAGGCCCGCAAGGGCGGCCTGCCGCCGCATCCGCGCGAGCGCGAACTGGCGAAGGCCATCCTGCCCTTTCTGGAAAAAGCCTGGCTGGAGCCCGACGAGGGCATATGGGAGGTGCGCGGCCGGCGCCAGCATTTCACCTATTCCAAGGTCATGGCCTGGGTGGCCTTCGACCGCGCCGTCCAGATCGCCGAGGCCGACGGCGAAGCCCACGCCGCCGCCCGCTGGCGCGCCCTCGCCGACCGCATCCATGCCGAGGTCTGCGAAAAGGCCTTCAACGCCGAACTCGGCTGCTTCACCCAGGCCTATGGCTCGACGGCGATGGATGCCAGCCTGCTGCATCTCGGCATGGTCGGCTTCATCGCGCCCGACGACCCGCGTTATGTCGCCACCGTGGAAATGGTGGAGCGCAAGCTGCTGCGCGACGGCCTGCTGCTGCGCTACGAAACGCAGGAGGTGGACGACGGCCTGCCGCCCGGCGAAGGCGCGTTCCTGGCCTGCAGCTTCTGGCTGGTCGACGCGCTGAACATGATCGGCCGGCGCGAGGATGCGCTCAAGCTTTTCGAGCGGCTGCTGGCGATCTGCAACGATGTCGGCCTGCTGGCGGAGGAATACGATCCGGCCGAGGGGCGCATGCTGGGCAACTTCCCGCAGGCCTTCAGCCATATCGGGCTGATCAACAGCGCGCTGAACCTGGCGCGGGCCGAGGGGCCGGCGGATCAGCGGGCGGCGTGATGGGGTGGGCCTGAAGAACGCACGGCGTAACGGTGAGGCACTGGCGGTCCCTCGACCTCCCTCATCTCTGTGCCCGTCACAGAGATCCAGCCGGCTTGCGTCTGCAAGCCGGGAAGACTCCTTGAAAACGTGCCCGGCATGGGGCATTTTTCAAAAGCCGGTGGGCCGCAAGATTCTTCCGCCGCATGGACACGCGGCTGCTGGCAGTCCCTCGACCTCCCTCATCTCTGTGCTTGTCACAGAGATCCAGCCGGCTTGCGTCTGCAAGCCGGGAAGACTCCTTAAAAACGTGCCCGGCATGGAGCATTTTTCAAAAGCCGGTGGGCCGCAAGATTCTTCCGCCGCGTGGACACGCGGCTGCTGGATTTCTGTGACAGGCACAGAAATGAGGGAGGTTGGGTTGATGCTCGCGCCCAAAGAGAGATTTGCGCCAGTGAGTAAAATTGCAATACCGCCCACCCCCACTATTCCAAAATCCGAACGATTCATTCGTTTCCCTTTTGTACTCTTTCCCCCTTCCATTTCGGCATGACTCCCGCCATATTCCGCGCATGGCAAGATCTCCGAAGAAATCCCCCGCCTCGACCGGTTTCGAGGAAGCCCCCCAATCGTCTTTTACAGGGACGCCCGTCGAGTGGAACGACAGGGATAAGCGAGTCCCGGCAGAAGACTCCGCCCCGCTCAGCGGCTCGGTGGCCGACTGGGTGAGGCAGCTCGAGGCGGATGCGGAGGCCGCCGGCATCGAAAGCCAGCGCGAAATCGCCTCCAGGGCGGGCAAGCATCGCAAGAAGGTGGAGAACGAAGCGCGCAAACACGCCGAGCAGATTGCAGGGGCGAAGCGCAGCGGCCAGGCGGCCGCCGCCGGTCGTCCGGCGCCCGCCACGGAGGCCAGCCCGAAGGGCGGTACGGCCGTGAGTGTGAACAGGAAGGCGACGGTGAGCAAGACGGCGCGCGGCGTCTCCATCGGCGGTTCCACCGACCCGAAGACGCGTGCCGCCGCCGGCCTCAACCCCGTGGCCGGCCTCGACATCTCGCTGGAGGATGCCGACAAGATCTCCCCCGGCGGCGTCACCGCCACGGTCGAGGCGCTGTCGAAGCTGATCGAGAGCGGCAACCCGCTGCACAAGAACGGCAAGATCTGGACGCCGCACCGCCCTGCCCGGCCGGATAAATCCGAAGGCGGCATCACCATTCGCATGGCCTCGGAATACAAGCCCGCCGGCGACCAGCCGACGGCGATCCGCGATCTCGTGGACGGGCTGCAGAGCGGCGAGCGCAGCCAGGTCCTGCTTGGCGTCACCGGCTCGGGCAAGACCTTCACCATGGCCAAGGTGATCGAGGAAACCCAGCGCCCGGCCCTCATCCTCGCGCCGAACAAGACGCTGGCCGCCCAGCTCTATTCCGAATTCAAGAATTTCTTCCCCGACAATGCGGTGGAATATTTCGTTTCCTACTACGATTATTACCAGCCGGAAGCCTATGTGCCGCGCTCCGACACCTATATCGAGAAGGAAAGCTCCATCAACGAGCAGATCGACCGCATGCGCCACTCGGCCACGCGCTCGCTGCTCGAACGCGACGATTGCATCATCGTCGCCTCCGTTTCCTGCATCTACGGTATCGGCTCGGTCGAAACCTATACGGCCATGACCTTCCAGATGAATGTCGGCGACCGGCTGGACCAGCGCCAGCTGCTGGCCGATCTCGTGGCCCAGCAATACAAGCGCCGCGACATGGATTTCACCCGCGGCTCCTTCCGCGTGCGCGGCGACACGATCGAGATTTTCCCGGCCCACCTGGAAGACGCGGCCTGGCGCATCAGCATGTTCGGCGACGAGATCGACGCCATCACCGAATTCGACCCGCTGACCGGCGCCAAGACCGGCGACCTGAAATCGGTGAAGATCTACGCCAATTCGCACTATGTGACGCCGCGCCCGACGCTGAACGCGGCGATCAAATCCATCCGCGAAGAGCTGAAGGGCCGCCTCGTGGAGCTGGAAAAGGCCGGCCGCCTGCTGGAGGCCCAGCGCCTGGAGCAGCGCACCCGCTACGACCTGGAAATGCTGGAGGCCACCGGCTCCTGCCAGGGCATCGAGAACTATTCGCGCTACCTCACCGGCCGCGACCCCGGCGACCCGCCGCCGACGCTGTTCGAATATGTGCCCGACAACGCCATCGTCTTCATCGACGAAAGCCATGTCACCATTCCGCAGATCGGCGGCATGTACCGCGGCGACTTCCGGCGCAAGGCGACGCTGGCCGAATACGGCTTCCGCCTGCCCTCCTGCATGGACAACCGCCCGCTGCGCTTCGAGGAATGGGACGCGATGCGCCCGGATACGATCGCCGTGTCGGCCACCCCCGGCGGCTGGGAAATGGAACAGGCCGGCGGCGTCTTCGCCGAACAGGTCATCCGCCCGACCGGCCTTATCGATCCGCCCGTGGAAGTGCGCTCCGCCCGCAGCCAGGTGGACGACGTGCTCGGCGAAATCCGCGAGACGGCCGCAAAAGGCTATCGCACGCTCTGCACCGTGCTGACCAAGCGCATGGCCGAGGACCTGACCGAATACCTGCACGAACAGGGCGTGCGCGTGCGCTACATGCACTCGGATATCGACACGCTGGAGCGCATCGAGATCATCCGCGACCTGCGCCTCGGCGCTTTCGACGTGCTCGTCGGCATCAACCTCTTGCGCGAGGGCCTGGATATTCCCGAATGCGGCTTCGTCGCCATTCTCGATGCCGACAAGGAAGGCTTCCTGCGCTCGGAAACCTCGCTGATCCAGACGATCGGCCGCGCCGCGCGCAACGTCGACGGCAAGGTCATCCTCTATGCCGACACGATCACCGGCTCCATGCAGCGCGCCATGGACGAGACGGCCCGGCGCCGCGAAAAGCAGATGGCCTATAACCAGGAGCACGGCATCACGCCCGAAAGCGTCAAGGCCAAGATCTCCGATATCCTCGACTCGGTCTACGAGCGCGACCATGTGCGCGCCGACATCTCAGGCGCTTCCGGCAAGGGTTTTGCCGATGGCGGCAACCTCGTGGGCAACAACCTGCAGGCCCATCTCAACGCGCTGGAAAAATCCATGCGCGACGCCGCCGCCGACCTCGACTTCGAAAAGGCCGCCCGCCTGCGCGACGAAATCAAACGCCTCAAGGCCGTCGAACTCGCCGCCATGGACGACCCGCTGGCGCGGGAGGAAGCCAAGTCGATGGAAGGCAAGAGCCGCGGCGGCTCCCCTTCTCCCCAGCGGGGAGAAGGTGCCCGCAGGGCGGATGAGGGGGCCACACCCACCTACTTCGCCAAGCCGGAACTCGACGAAATGGGCGGCCGCAACGCCCGCCCGATTCCCGCCGACGGCAAGACCCTCTTCCGCCGCAACACGCTGGACGAGATGACCGTGGGCCGCACCGAAAAGCCGGTGACGGGCCACGTGCCGGAAAAGCCGGACGCCGCCAAGGGCACGAAGCGGTTTTCGCCGCTGCTGGACGGCCAGCCGGATCGCGACGACGTGCGTCCGCTGGTGCGTGGGGAAACGGGTGTCGGGAGCTATGAGGACCCCGGCGAGCAGCGGCGCAAGGGGCGGACGAAGGGGAAGACGGGGCGGCCGGGGCGGTGAAAAAGGCGTTTCTTTTGCTGCTTACTAACGCCTGATGTCAACCCTCGCTTCGAACCCAAAAGGAACCGCAATCTTCACTGCCACCTGTGCTCCGTCCCTCCGGATCACTATTGCCAATCGACCCCAGAACTCGCAAGTAAGGCAGTCACCCTGCTCGACGCAATTATCTCCGTTGACAGCAGGACAACCATACCGTCCTATCCGCGCAGCTGCGATCCTAGTTTACAGCCTTCATTCCAACACGCTTATTCGATCGCAACAAGATTGCATCACCCTCCTGTGACATTAAGCCGAATGCCACTCCGCCAAGAGTTTTTACGAGACCACCTTCCTTCTTTGGAGATGGTATGTAATCAACACCAAAAACGGATTTAAATCCCTTTCTGAATGCCTCGTGATCCCGCACATGGTAGAACACAGGCCACTCCTGATAGGCTAATGCAGTTATTTCTCCATCTCGGCCGATCTTTTTCAAGAGTTTCACCGTCTCATCTACGTTTCCGCGCACTGCTGCCACGCAGCATTGAAAATTGCTCGCGGACGCTGACCAATCAACCGAGTCCAATATCTCCAAAGCTTCCTTTTCGTTTCCCAATAATTTACAAGAATTAGCGTGATTAACAATGAATATGCGATTGAATATATCAGTCCGCTTTCCTCTAAGGCTACGAGCGAATACCAAAAGATAATTTGCAAGCCGATATTCACCAATCTGTATCAACTCAAATGTCAACGTTGACAACATAGAATCTGCTAAGTCCTGCTCATCTGGCGCGATTTTTCGCCAGCAAACCTGCATTAATTTCACACCAAACTCAATTATCAGATCAAGTGCCTCGTGAAAATATTTAGGCCCAGCCCTCAATATATCTCCTTTTTTGATACCGTTATCTCTAACGTATTTCTTAGAAACCTTAGATAAATAAACGCCATTAACACATCCATTGTTATGCGCAAAAAGATTTCTTCTTTCAAATAGCTCCAAAAATCTATCTATATTCTTATGACCCTTTCTAATATTGTCGATACCAACCTTAGTCTCGAACCATTCGATTTGCTTCTCCGGGCCTTCTCGAAATATATTCTCAACTTCTTTATCGATAAACCTCTGCTTCGCAGATTCAATCGAATCAGCCTCAAGTATTTCAAGTAGAGAAACAGTTTTTTCTTTTGAAACAATAATACGTGGGTTCAGTTCAATTATGACCCTAGCAAATAATGAAAGTTGGTGCTCATAGCTGCTTACAATTCCCATAATAAGCATTTGAGGAATCTCACGGCCTACGATTTTTGAAGACTTCAATATATCTCTTATCTGCAGGAGGTCGGCCTTTCGCTCAACAGGCAAGCGGAAGATACGCAAGTTCTCTTTTTCGCTGACGGCGGTCCCATTTGTCTTAAGAAAATTGAGAAGCGCTTCCCGGGCGATACTTTCCGATATAAATGATCCAAGTCCTGCAAAAAAACGCAGAAATTCTATGTATCCCTTCATTGTGTCAGTAAAATCGGCGAACCGAGTTGCAAAAAGGGACTTCTTTCCTGTCTCTGCGTGCTGTATTTCCTTCTCTATCTTTTCAATCAAGACACCGTTATCAAAATCGCTCTCACCAAAATCGTTTTTGTCCGAATAAGAAAATCCAAATCCGCGCTCAACGTCCTCAAAAAAAGATACAAAGAATTCTGCTTTTCTGGCCATTTGCTCCCCCGAATCACATCTCTTCCTATTGTACCTTCAGCTAGCGGTTGAGTTGATCAGATAATTTAGCGCGACCTTCACTCATCCACTAAGACCACCAGCTACACCGTACACCCAATGCCAGACATCCGCATCGACCCCTTCCCCTCGCCCGCAGACCTGGCCGCCCTCTGGGCCGCCGCCTGGCAGGGCGCGCGCCCGCCGGATTTCGCCCGCATCCTGCCGCGCAGCCTTGCCCATCTCGGCGCTTATGACGAGGGGCGGCTGATCGGCTTCGTCAATGTCGCCTGGGGTGGCGGCATCCATGCCTTCCTGCTCGATACCTGCGTGCATCCGGACCTGCGCCGGCGGGGCATCGCCACCGCGCTGGTGAGCGAGGCCGTGCGGGTGGCGCGGGCGCGCGGGGCCGAGTGGCTGCATGTGGATTTCGAGCCGCATCTTCAGGGCTTTTACGCCGCCTGCGGTTTTGCGCCGACGGCGGCCGGGCTGATCCGGCTCGCCTAGTTTCGGCCGAGATTACGACAGAAGCGGCCGGTAGCCACCGCCCTCGCGCCGGGTCAGGAAGAAATGCAGCAGGTTGGCATAGCCGCGCGCATCGTCGATGGCGCGAAGTATATGCTCAACATGGCGACCGGGAGCAGCAATGCCGCCCACTCCCACACCTCAACCGCTCCGGAGATACGTTTTCACTACTGACCCCTACCGCAATCACACCCACTACAACCACGGTGAGAATCCGTGACAAGAAGTGACCCCAAACCCCTCAATTGTGGCGGGCATTCACCAGATTCGATGAACATATCCTGATGGCGGCTACACAGAGCCGCTTGATAGGAAAACGACTATGTCTACGCTTCGTAAGATCGCAGCAACGGGTCTTGTCTCCCTGACCCTTGCACTTGGCTCCCTCGCAACGGTAACGCCCGCGCTGGCGCATGGCGGCGGCGGTCACGGCGGCGGGGGGCATGGGGGCGGCAGCCACGCGGCGGGCGAACATGCGGGTCGGATGGGAATGGGCCGTTTCGCCGGGGAGGAATATCGCGGCGGGGCGTTTTTCCGCCACGACCGTTTCGACGGGCGGTTCAGGGATCGCGGCCCCGTCTTCTTCGGCAGCAACGACGATTACGACCGCTGCCAGTGGCAGTGGGTCGCCGCGCCCGACGGGCATACGATCCGCGACGAAATATGCTACTGAGCGAAGGCAGGCGCAGGCTCCCGCCGGCGCGGCGGTGACGGGCGCGGGCCGCAACCCGGCGCCCGCGCGGGCCTGAGCCGATCGCCCCGGCCTTGCCGCAGCCTTTCCTCGCGAAACGCTGCGGCGGGATCATCGCGGCCCTTGGGCCTCTCCCCGGCGCAGACGCCCGCCGGATCAAGCTTTGCGGTGCGCGCAGCGGCCCCTTCCGCCGCCCGCATGGACAGAAACGACCGACCGGACCGGATAGAAGCCCATGCCAGACATCCGCATCGACCCCTTCCCCTCGCCCGAAGACCTGGCCGCCCTCTGGGCCGCCGCCTGGCCGGGCGCGCGCCCGCCGGATTTCGCCCGCATCCTGCCGCGCAGCCTTGCCCATCTCGGCGCCTATGACGAGGGGCGGCTGATCGGCTTCGTCAATGTTGCCTGGGACGGCGGCATCCATGCCTTCCTGCTCGATACCTGCCTGCATCCGGACCTGCGCCGGCGGGGCATCGCCACCGCGCTGGTGAGCGAGGCGGTGCGGGTGGCGCGGGCGCGCGGGGCCGAGTGGCTGCATGTGGATTTCGAGCCGCATCTTCAGGGCTTTTACGCCGCCTGCGGCTTTGCGCCGACGGCGGCCGGGCTGATCCGGCTCGCCTAGAGCAATTCCAGCAAAAGTGGGAACCGGTTTTGCGTCCGGAATTGCGGGGAAAACAATAAGCTAGAGCATTGAAGGCGACTCCGTTTTCGCCGGAAATGCTCTAGTTTCGGCCGAGATCAGGACAGAAGCGGCCGGTAGCCGCCGCCCTCGCGCCGGGTCAGGAAGAAATGCAGCAGGTTGGCATAGCCGCGCGCGTCGTCGATGGCGCGGTGCGTGTGCTCCACGTTGCCCAGCCATTCGGCGGGATAATGCGGGATGTCGCATTCCCACGGCTTGCGCCCCGTCGCGCCCGCCACCAGCGAGAGGATGCAGAGCGGCGGATGGCGGAACAGCCGGTCGCCGATCCACGGCCCCTCGAACAGCGGCCGGCCGGTGAAGCGCTTCAGGTAATGGTCGATCCAGGGCGCGTCGAGCGCCACGGGATGGGCGGCGAAGATCGGCTCGGCGCCGAAGGACGAAACCCAGGAAACGAAGCGGGCCATGACATCGGCGGCCGGCTGCGGGTTCTCGCTCGCCGCCGCAAGCGCCTGCGGATGCGCCTGCCAGAAAGCCATGGTCACAGGGTCGCGCCCCGCCCCCTCCAGCGGCGCCAGCACGGCCTCGAACTCGCCGAGCGCCTTGCCGGCCTCCGACAGGGCGACGGAGGCAAAGGAGAGCATGGAATGCCGGCCCGGAACGGGGCCGTCGAATTCGCAATCGGTGACGATGTAGATATGCGGCACGCGGGCTTTGCTCCTGCTTCGGGGTTGGGCGAGCATAGCGGGATATTTGCCGCTTGCCACCGGGCTTTCTCCGCACGGTATTCGATGGGGTCGAGGCACTGTTGCGGTGGCGGTGAAAGAGCCGTGCCGGGTGGTGGAGGCTGCGGAAGGTCCTTGCCGCCATGCCCGACGCCGGCCCGGCGCCTGCTTTGGGTGGTGACGCTTCCCTCCCCGTGCCTGTGCCTGTCACAGGGATCCAGCCTGCCCAAGTCCTTGGGCAGGAGAGACTCGTTTGCCTGCGGCATATGGGAGTCATTCACCGCGCGGACGCGCGGTGGCTGGATTCCTGTGACAGGCACAGGAATGAGGGTGGTTGGGGTGGGCTTCGCGGCAGAGCGGTTGCAAGGGATGGGTGAGGCACTGTTGGGGTGGTTGGGGTGGGCCTTCCGGCAGAGCGGTTGCGAGGGCTGGGTGAGGCGCTGTTGGGGTGGTTGGGGTGGGCCTCCCGGCGGAACGGTTGCGGGGGATGGCTGAGGCATTGCTGGGTGGCGCTGAAAGGGCCGTGTCGGGTGGTGGAGGCTGCGGAAGGCCCCTGCCGCCATCCCCGGCGCCTGCTTTGGGCGGCGACGCTCCCCTCCCCACCCTCATCCCTGTGCCTGTCACAGGGATCCAGCCTGCCCAAGTCCTTGGGCAGGAGAGACTCGTTTGCTTGCGGCATATGGGAGTCATTCACCGCGCGGACGCGCGGTGGCTGGATTCCTGTGACAGGCACAGGAATGAGGGAGGTTGGGGTGGGCCTCCGGGCAGGACGGTGGCGAGGGATGGGTGAGGCACGGGAATGAGGTGGTTGGGGTGGGCCTTCCGGCAGAGCGGTTGCGAGGGATGGGTGAGGCGCTGTTGGGGTGAGCCTCCCGGCGGAACGGTTGTGAGGGCTGGGTGAGGCACAGGGATGAGGCGGTTGGGGTGGGCCTCCCCCACTGAGGCAACCGTGCGGCAGGGAGACTGCACGAGCTGTTGTGAGGAATCCACCCGACGCGTCCGCAGCCCCAAGAATTCTCTTGAAATACCGCACGCCCGCGGGCCATTCTTCAACCATGAAGGGTTATGTCTACATCCTCGCGTCGAAAAGAAACGGCACGCTCTATACCGGCGTCACCCGTGATCTGCCCGGCCGCCTCTTCGAGCATCAGAACGAGCTGACACCCGGCTTCACCTCCCGCTATGGCGTAAAGACCCTCGTCTGGTTCGAGGAGCACGACCTGCTGACGGCGGCGATCGTCCGTGAGAAGACGATCAAGAAATGGCCGCGGCGGTGGAAGCTCAATCTCATCGAGGCGAACAACCCGCAATGGGAGGATATTTCCTGGCATCTGATGGCGTTGTGAGCCTGCCTCTTCGGCCGCCCGTGGGCGCGCGACAGCCGTCAGGCGGGCCTCGACCCCTGCTTCACCGGGCCGCGATCGCGCCGCGCCGTCCTGTGTCGCAAATGTGATCGCCCGGCCGGCGCCTTGCCTCTTTTCAATCGCCGCGCGAGCGCCATTTCAACCCTGAGCCGCCGTCGGCGGTGCCGTTTCAAAACGGCCAGAGGGGAATGGCCGTCAAAAGAGGCGCGGTGCAAGGGAGCGCCGTGCCCGCCAAGTGCCTCAAGCCCGGAAAACCCCACCGGGCTTTTTCTTGGCCGCAGCACCCGGCGCAGCCTCACGCCTCCGCCATGCCGGCCATCCTGAGGCCCTGCAGAATCGGTTCGATCCGCTCGGGAAACCTCGCCGCCTGCCCCGCCCGGATGGCCGAAACGGTGACGCCGGGGGAGATCGCCAGCAGGCCCGCGAGGTGCCGTCGCGCCTCCTCCAGGCGGCCGAGCTGGGCGTTGGCGGCGATCAGCATCCAGAAACACGGGCCGTAGACGGCATTGGCGGCCATCGACTTGGTGGCCCAGGCCAGCGCCTGCCGCGGGTTGCCGCGCGCAAGCTCCACATGGGCAAGACCCGTCAGGTTCCAGTGCGCGCCGAGCCCGTTCGGGCTCAGCCGCTCGGCCCGCAGGAAATAGCTGACGGCGTCGTCGAGGCTGTCGCACAGCAGGCTTGCGACGCCGGCGAAATTCAGCACGTCCAGATTGTTCGGATTGAGCGTGACAGCCTGGCGCGTGAGCTCGAAACCGCGATCGTACTCCCGGAATGTCTGGATCAGCGTGTTGCCGCAGATGCCGGCGACGGCCGCGTCGCCGCGGCCGTTGGAAAGCGCGCGCTCGATGTAATCGGCGCATTGCGCCCGCTCGGCGGCCGCCCCTTGCCGCTTCCATCCGAGTGTGGCGCGCTGCATCAGCAGCATGACGCCGCAAGAGAGATAGAGCGCGTTGGCGGGCTCCAGCGCCACCGCCTTCTCGATCAGCGCAAGTCCGGCTGCGTTGCGCCCCGGCTCGCTGGAATAGAAGCTGCCCATCGCCTGCAGGTAGAGATCGTAGGCCTCGAGGCTTTCCGGCCGCTCCCGGCGCGAGCGGGCCACTTCCGCGCTCTTGATATGCGGCTCGACGATCGACACGACGCTTTCGGTGATGCGGTCCTGAAAATCGAAGACGTCCTGCGCCGAGCCGTCGTAATGTTCGGCCCACAGATGCGCGCCGCTGACGCCGTCCACCAGCTGCGCGGTGATCCTGAGCCGCGCCGCCGCCCGTCTTATACTGCCTTCCAGCACGTAGCGGACGCCAAGTTCGCGCGCCACCGCGCGCACATCGGCCGACCGCCCCTTGTAGACGAAGGAGGAATTGCGGGCGATGACGGCAAAGGAGCGGAAGCGGCTGAGCGCCGTGATGATATCCTCCACCACGCCGTCGGCGAAATATTCCTGTTCGATATCGCCGCCGATATTCTGGAAGGGCAGGACGGCAAGCGACGGCCACATGTTCTCGATGCCCTTCAGCGGCGCGGCCGGCCGGGCCGCCACCGCCCCGGCCGGTCGCCATGTCCAGATATGGATCGGCCGGTCGATGTTCTTCAGTTGCGCCGCGCCGCCGTCTTCGAAGACGGCATCGACGCGCCCCACGATGCTTTCCCTGACGATGGCGCTGATGCAGATGCCGCCGGGTGCCGCCAGCGCCTCCAGGCGCGCGGCGATATTGACCCCGTCGCCGTAGATGTCGCCGCCATCGAACCTGATATCGCCGATATTGATGCCGATCCGCAGCACGATCTGCGGCCTGCCGGCCTCCGGTGCCGGCCTGTCACCGGCCGCAGACATCTGCAGAAAAAGCGCGCATTCGACCGCATCGACCGCGCTGTCGAAGCACGCCAGCGCCCCGTCGCCCATCAGCTTGACGAGGCGGCCCTTGTGGCGCGCGATCGCCGGCTCCAGGACGGTTTGCCGGTGGCGCTTCAGGGCGCCAAGCGTCGCCGCCTCGTCGGCCGCCATCATGCGGGAATAGCCGACGACGTCGGCCGCCAGGACCGCCGCCAACCTCCGATCGATAGGATCATCCCGCATCGTGTCTTCTCCCGTTCGGAGAGCATAACGGCGATGCGCGCGCTCACCAAGACGCCTGGCAAGGGGCAGCGAGAAATGGCCGGCTGGACGGATGCAGGGCCGCCCAGGCTGGCCTCCCCAGTCCTTGCCCCTATTCCGCCGCCTCCCCGCGCTGCGGCTCCGCCTGGCCGATCTCTTCCAGCGGCTCCGGGATCTCCACCTCGTAGGAATATCCCTCCAGCATCGAATAGGTATGCTCGATCGTCTCGATCTGCTTTTCCGTCTTGCGGATGGCGTCGGCGATGGCTTCGCTGCGGGCGCGCATCATGGAGCCGAGCACGTCGGTCTCCGGCCGCCGGCCGAGGCGGTCTATGTGCTTGCGCACGCGGGCGCGGTGGCGTTCCAGTTCCAGGATGTGGAAGCGGCTCTTGACGATATCGTCGGAGAGCTTGCGGCGCATGGCGGCGACGGGATCGAAGCTGCCGGGCTCGCGCTCGTCGAGGATCACCTCGTTGACCAGCGATTCCAGCATCAGCACGCCCTCGAGATCCTTGGGGTCGGCCAGCTGCGGATCGTAGCCCGTATCGTCGTAGACGCGCCGGCGCACCGGGTCCTGCAGCAGTTCGTAGGCGATCTGCAGGCGGTTGAAATTGTCGACATCGCCGCCGGCATCCGGATGCGCGCCCTTGGCCGCCTTGCGCCAGGCAAGCCTGATCGCCTCGCCGCTGGCGTCGCGCTCCAGTCCAAGCATGGCATAGGGATCGATCACGCCGGCACTTCCTTCATTCACTGCTTCGTCCCTCCGAGACCTACCGGCTGGCTCGCGCCGCATCAAGCCCCGAAACACCCTGCCATAATTGCGGCCGCTCGGGACGAAATTGTGGAACGGCCGGATTTTCCCACAGGTGAAGGGTTAACGCGACGGGTTTTTCACAGGCCGCGCGAAATCGGCTCTGCGCAAGAGCCGGCAGCCGCAGGTGGCGTGCGGTCGCCAAAAAGTTGCATCCGCGCCCTCCATCCCGCAATGGCACAGGTTCATCAGGCCTGGCTAACGCTCCGCCAACCATTTGAATCGTCATCATTTCCCGCGACGCAAAAAGCCATGCCACAATATTGCCGCTTGCTTTTTGCCCGAAATGCTGGCACCAACTGACACACTCGGGCATTTCGCATGCCGGTGACTGGACTGAAGTGGTAATGTCGTGTCGGAGCGCCAATTCCGTGCAAGGCAGCGTGGGTGACGCCCTCGCGCGTAGATGTTCTTTCCCCGTACGTGACGTCTCGACTGACCCTTCGCGTCCGGCTTTCGGGCCGACACGCGAAAGCTAAAGCCGTCCGCCTCCCCTCCGCCGGGGGTGCGGTCAAACTGAAAAATGGGAAAAAGGACTATCCCCATGGCCACCAAGGGCACCGTAAAATTCTTCAACCAGGACAAGGGTTTTGGTTTCATCACGCCGGAAGGCGGCGCCAAGGACGTTTTCGTCCACATCTCCGCTCTCCAGGCTTCCGGCATCCAGTCGCTGCGCGAAGGCCAGCAGGTTTCCTTCGACACCGAGCCGGATCGCATGGGCAAGGGTCCGAAGGCCGTCAACATCCAGGCTTTCTGATCTGACTTTACTGCTTCAGGCAGGCGACGGCGCTCCGCAAGGGGCGCCGTTTTTCTTTGCGCCGGGCCGTTCGGGCGGGCTTGGAAGACTGCGCTCAACCGGGACCGAGATAGGTTCCGATATATTCCCCGCGCTTCCAGAGTTCGGCGCGCAGCAGCGCCGCGTGGCCCGCCGATGTCACCGGCCGCAGACACAGCATCCGGTCGGCGATCGCCTCTCCCGGCTGCAGGATCGCCTCGATGGCGGCGGCCTCCTGCGCGATCGCGCCATAATCGGGCAGCGCCTTCAGCCGCCGCTCCGCCACCCCCGCCGCCGCATGCAGCTTGCCGCCGAGCGCGACAAGCAGCGCATCGTCCCCGGCGGGCGCCGCCGGCTCCCCGCCCTGCCCGGATGGCTCGCTGCCGAGGCGCGTCTGGAGAAGGGGATTGTCGCTCGTTTCGAGCGGGCGGGCATGCATGCAAACTCTCCTGTTACACCGTCGCTGCCGTCTGAGGGTTGTACCTGCTCAGGCCGGGAACAATCAAGGAAATTATTCCTATCTTCGATCACGATCCACGCGAAAGGCGGATTTTCAAAGGCTTGACGGGCGCCGGAAGCCGCAAATATCCGGCCTCTCTCGGGCGGGCGCCCTTGCGGCGCGCCCGCGGCCGCGCTCAGGCGGGCTCGCCGTGGCGCTCCACCAGTTCGGCCCATTCCATCGCCGCGTGGCGGCCGAGCACCGTCCTGTCGTTTTCGATGACGGCGGCGATGCGGCGGAAGAGCTCGTCGGCAAAGGCTGCCGGGCGGCCGCATTCGCGGTTGCCGGCCCGGCGCAGCACGGTGCCCTCGGCAAGATGAACGGTCTCGACGCTGAACCCTTCCCGGTCGCCCGAAAGCTCGGCAAAGCCGTAGAGAAGCAGGCCGCTGTCGTTGCGGCCGAGCACGGGGATGGTGAGTTCGTCGAAATCGAAGCGGAGCGCAAGTGCATTCATCGGCCGGCGACCTCCTGATCGATGCGCGCGGCGCGCACAAGCTCGCCCTCGTGGCGGCCGGCAAGCAGGAAGACGAAGCCGGCGGCAGCCAGCAGGCCGGCCAGCGGCGCAAGCGTGCGGCCGGCATCGCGCCGGCGGGCGGCCTGCCCTTCGCTCCCTGGTTCAAACTCTCCCGATATCATGCGGCACCTCCTGCAACGGTTTCAGCGATGCGGGAGGATGCGATGCCGATGGTTGAGGCGTGGAATGGCGGGCTCAGGTCTGCAGCGCGCGAATATCCTTGGCGATATCGGCCAGATCGTTGTCGAGCTGGTGGTCGCGCCCCGGCAGCGAGCAGACGACCGCATCCGGAATCGCCCTGGCGTAAAGCTCGATATGGGCAAAGGGCACGGTATCGTCCTCGCTGCCGTGATAGATGAGCACCGGCAGCCCTTCCGGCAGGCCTTCGGAAAAATCCTCGCGCCCGGCGATCTCCCCGCTCTCCCAGCCGCCCGCGCCGATATAGGGCGGCGCAATCAGGATGACGGCGCCGGGCTCGAAGGCCGGCCAGTCCTCGGCCAGCGTGTGCACAAGCACGGTGCCCCCGAAGGAATGGCCGATCAGGATCGCGCCGTCTTCGAGGCTCCGGAACTCGGCGGTGACGGCGGCTTTCCAGGCCCCGTAATGCGGATCGCCCTCGTCCGGCATCGCCGGGTAGCGGATCGCATAGGCCGGGCCGAGCTCGCGCGCGAGGCTGTCGACGAGCTTGTTGTCCCACGCGTCATGCGTGGTTTCGCCGGCGCCCTGGATGAAGAGGATCTGTGTCGGCATGGAGGCCTTTCCGGTTGCGGTCAACAGGAGATGGGGCGCGGCGGCAACGGGGCAAGGCTGGCGGTGGCGACAATTGCCTTGTCGCACATCGGCCGCGGAACCGGCCGGCTGCATGGAGTCCTGATGGCGAATTTCCCGTGTATTGGCTCGCATGAGGCTAGGCGGCGACCGCCCTGCCTCGCCGCAGCATCACCGCGACGACGAAGCCGCAGAGCGCGCTGCCCCCGCCGACCAGAAACACGCTGCCATATCCGGCCCGGTCCGCCAGCACGCCGGCGAGCGGCCCCGTCAGCCCGTAGGCCAGGTCCTGAAAGGCCGAGAAGCCGCCGAGTGCGGTGCCGCGCAGGTGCGGCGCCACGAGATGCACGACCTCGCGGCCCATGGCCGGGAAGATCATCGAGCAGCCGAGGCCCGTCATGAAGGCGCCGACCAGCGCCACGGCCGGATCGGCCGCGCTCCAGATCAGCAGCTGGCCGGCCGCCTCGACCGCCAGCGACACGACGGCGACCGAAAGCCCGCCGTATCGGTCCGGCAGGTGGCCGAAGATGAGGCGCACGAGCACGAAGCCGGTGCCGAAGGCGCTCAGCCCGAGGCCGGCATGGTCCCAGCCGAGATCGCGGAAATAGAGGGTGAAGAAGGAGCCGATCGCGGCAAAGCCCATGCCCTGCAGGCAGACGATCAGCCCGTGCACCCAGATGCGGCCGAGGACGGCGGCAAGCGGCGGCCGCTCCCTGCCTGGATGGGCCGCAATCGCCGGCACGCCGCGGATCGCGACAAGCCCGAGGAGCGGCAGCACGGCGCTGACGGCCATCGTGCCGGCAAAGCCGAGACGATCGAGCAGGAGAAGGCCAAGCGGCCCGCCTAGGCCGAGCGCCCCGTAAATCGCCGCCCCCACCAGCGCCAGCACCCGGCCCGAGCGCTGCGGCCCGACAAGGCCGATGCCCCAGGCAATGACGCCGACGGCAACCAGGCTTTCGCCGAGCCCGATCAGCAGCCGCCCGGCCAGCAGGGTGGCAAACGCCGCAGCCGGCGCGCGCACGACGAGGCCACAGCCGAGCGACACGGCGGCACCCGCCGCATAGAAGAGCAGGCCGCGCCGCACGGCCACCGCCGCCCCCCTGCTGTCGGCAAGCCCGCCGGCATAACCGCGGGTGAGAATGGTGGCAAGAAAGGCAATGCCGACGCCAAGCCCGGCCCAGCCGTTGGAGAGCCCGAGCGTGCCGGTCACATGCACGGGCACGACGGGCAGCGCAATCGCGACGCAGAGATAGGAAACGAAGAGGATCGCGGTCAGCAGGTAGAGCCTGCCCTGCTCGCGATCGGCGGTAAGACGGAAAGCCATGAAAACCTCCAGGCTGTTCCTCGTCCGACGGGCACAAAAAAACGCACTCCGACCGGCAAGGATCGTTAAGTGCGTTGGTTGACGTCGAACGCTTACGGCCAGAGGACTGGCATGGACTGCGAGATACGGGATATGCGGGCGGGTGTCAACGGCGGGTCGGCGCGGCAGCACTGTCTCCCGATGCGACCTCTGCCAGTACCCGCCTCATGAACAGGCTTATGGGTGTCGCACTATAGGGCGCAAAAGGCTCACACGGCTCGTACCCGCCGCGACGATACAGCTGCTGTGCTTCTGTGTTGCGTGTTCCGACCTCAAGCAGCATGGTCCGCGCTCCGAGCGCCAGGGCCTGAGCTTCCGCTCGCCGGAGCAGCGCCATGCCGATACCCGCACCCCGCGCACCGGCATCCACGATCATGCGTTTGAGTTCCGTGGTGCCGTCACCTCGCTCAAACAGCACGCAAAGCCCGACCGCGCTTCCGGCGAGACGCGCGATGAGGACATGCGTGCCCGGTCCTGCGAGCGACTGCGCGGTAATCGGCCGGCGGTATTCACCGGGATAGAGTGCTGCGGCGACGGCATCCGACTGCGACAGAAGTGCCGAGACTTCGCTCTGCAACGCAGCTTCAATATTAACGGAAACTTCAAGCGTCACGCGGGTACTCGCTCGTCGACATCGGAAAGGCGCAAGGGAATACGGCTGCCGCACCTTGTCAACAGGCTCGCGCCCTCTGCGCTCCTAGCCGACCACCAGCGGCAGCAGCAGCCCCACCTGCGCCGATTTCATCACGGCGGCGTTGAAGCGCGAGCGGTCCACGAGCACGTCCCGTTTCTTCCCGAAGAACAGGCCGGCGAGCAGGTTGCGGGCCTTGATGCTTTCCAGTTCCAGCCGCCGCGCCAGCTTGCGCGCCCTGTCGAGCGGCAGGAAGACCAGGTCCTTTTCCGGGCGCAGGAAATCGGCGCTCTCGGCCTCGTCCTCCAGAAACCGCTGCTGGATGACCGGGGCCGGTTCGATCTGGTAGGCGGCAAGCCAGGAGCGGTGCCAGAAATGCGCGTCGATCAGCGAATAGTCCGTGGTTTCGGCCAGCATGCGTGCCGCCGCCGCCGGGCCGATGACGTAGCCCGCCAGCCCCACCCGGTTCTGGTAGACGCGGGTGGCGGCGAAGCGGCCGGCCGCGTCCTGCCAGGCGCGGCTGCGCTTGAGGATATGGCGGCGCGGGGCGAATTCGAGGTCGTAGACGCCGTTCCAGCTGTCCGCGCGCGCCTCGATCGCGGCGAGGACGGCGGCGATATCGTCGGAGAGCACCGCGTCGTCTTCGAGGATGAGCAGCTTTTGGCCGTGTTCGACCACGGCCTGCCAGGCCTTGCGGTGGGAAAGGTAGCAGGCAATGTCCTGCCGCCGCGTCGGGCTCGGCCAGTTGCTCGCCGCCCTCTGGCATTCCTCCGCCGAAAGCCCGGCGGCTTCGACCGCGTCGAGAAAGGTGAAAGGCAGGCCGAGTCCGGCCAGCTGCCGGATCTGGAACTCCCGCCGGACGTCCTCCGCCTTGCGGCTGATGATCAATATTTTCAAACGCGTTCCCTGGCGCTGCGCCCCTGCCGTCCCCGCGCAAACATATAGCTATGTTTCAATTCGAACAAAAGTGCGCCACCGGCGGCGCCACAACTTTTTCCGGGATGCGCCGGCTTTTTCAGGGATGCCGTCACTGCGGCCCCGTCACTGCGGCCCTGTCACTGCGGATAGAGCGTGGAAACGCGGCCGGCGAAATAATAGGCGACGATGCCGATCCATTCGCGCAGGCCGGTGCTGAGCAGCCCGGCATTGATGAGCGGATAGGCGACCGTCACTTTCAGGCCCTCCTTGCCCGTCGTGCGGTAATCGGCGACCCAGGGCGTCACCTCCATGCCGAGATTGCGGAAGATCGCCACCGCCCGCGGCATATGGAAGCCGGAGGTCACCAGCAGGCAATGGCCGAGGTTCAGCCGCTGCAGGATCGCCCGCACATTGACGGCATTCTCATAGGTATCGCGCGAGAGCGCGTCATATTCGACCCGGGCCGGATCGATATGGAAATCGTCGAACATGCGGCGGATGATATCCGCCTCCTTCATGGAAACGCCCTCGAGGCTGCCGTCGCCGCCGGACATGATGATCTTGGCGCCGGGATAGAGGCCGGCAAGCCGCACCGTCTCGATATAGCGGTCGCCGCCGTCGTCGAGATCGTAGCCGTCGCGCGCCCCGTCCACCTGGGTCGGAATGCCGCCGCCGAGCACGATCACGCAGGCGACATCGGCCGGGGGCGCCGGCCGCGGAAACCGGTCTTCCAGTTCCTGCACGACGAGCGCGCCGGCCGTGGTGTAGAAGGTCAGGAATACCAGCACCAGCGATACCAGCCCGACGGCGACGGCAAGCCGCCGGAAGGAAAGCAGCATCAGCAGGACGCTGAGCGCCATCAGGAGGAAGAGGACCGTCACCGGCTGGGAAACGAGCCAGAAAATCTTGGCGAAGAAAAACATGGGTGCAAACCGTCCTGCTGAAATGCGGCCACGAAAACGCAAACGGGGATTCGGGGCAAGGCCGGCTTTCGCTTATGCCCGATATCTGCGGCCGGTGCCGGGGGCCCTGCCGCAGATTGGCGGCCAGACCCCTCGCAGACCGGCGCCGGCCCCTACCGGCCGCCAAGCTCCTGCCCGACCAGCGACAGCCAGTAGCGCACGCCGTGCGCGATCGCCCTGTCGTCGAAATCATAGGCCGGGTGGTGCAGGTAGGCGCTGTCGCCGTTGCCGATCAGGATCATCGCGCCCGGCCGCTTTTCCAGCATGTAGGAAAAATCCTCCGCCCCCATCGACTGCTCGTAGGCCGCATCCACCCTGCTCTCGCCCGCCACGCGCGCGGCGGCCGCAACCACGGCCGCGGTCCGGCCGGGCTCGTTGACGGTGACGGGATAACCCGGCCGCCAGTCGATCTCGGCTTCCGTTTCGAAGAGTTTCGCCGTGCCCTGCACGATCTCGCGAAAGCGCTGCTCCACCGCCTTGCGCGTCTTGGCCTGCATGGTGCGGATCGTGCCGCCGAGGCGGGCCGAAGCCGGGATGACGTTCAGCGCCCTGTCGTTGCCGGCTTCGCTGAAGGTGACGGAGACGACGACCGGATCGAAGGGATCGGTAAAGCGCGAGGCGATCGATTGCAGCGCCGTCACCATATGGGCGCCGACGAGAACGGGATCGCGCGTCATGTTCGGCGAGGCCGCGTGCCCGCCCTTGCCGTTGATGGTGATGACGAAGCGGTCGGCGCCGGCCATGAACGGGCCGGCGCGGGTGGCGAAAGAACCGATCTCCAGCCCCGGCTCGTTATGCATGCCGTAGACCTCGTCGATGCCGAAGGTTTCGAGCAGACCTTCCTCGATCATCACCCGCGCCCCGCCGCCGCCCTCCTCCGCCGGCTGGAAGACCAGCACCACCCGGCCGGAAAAATCGCGGTTCTCCATCAGGCACCTGGCGGTCGCCAGCAGCATGGCCGTGTGCCCGTCATGGCCGCAGGCATGCATGCGGTTGGCATTGCGGGAGGCATAGGGAAGATTGGTCTCCTCCGACATCGGCAGCGCATCCATGTCGCAGCGCAGCGCGATCGTCTTGCCGGGCCCCCTCGTGCCCTCGATGACGGCCACGACGCCGCTCTTCGCAAGCCCGGTCGTGACCTTCTCGCAGCCGAATTCGGCAAGCTTGCCGGCAACGAAGGCGGCCGTCTCCGGCAGGTCGAACAGCAGTTCCGGGTTCTGGTGAATATGCCGGCGCCATCCCTTGGCCTCCTCGGCAACGGCTTCGATATTGCTCATGCTTGTATCCTCGTGACGGGTGCGGCCGCGCAGGGGAAGCGGCGGCCGAAGGTGGGTGGAGTGAGCCTAGCCGCTTGCGGGGTGCTTTGCCAACGGGGGATGGGGCGGATTGCGCAAGAAGGCCCCGTCGCCCCCGCCCGACGCCGGCTTTGGGTGGCGGCGCTTCCACCTCATCGCTGTGCCTGTCACAGGGATGAGGTGGTTGGGGTGGGGCTTCGGGCAGGACGGTGACGAGGGCTGGGTGAGGCGCTATTGGGGTGAGCCTTCCGGCAGGACGGTTGCGAGGGCCGGGCGAGGCACTGTTGGGGTGGCGCTGAAAGGACCGCGTCCGGTGGTGGAGGCTGCGGCGGTCTTTGCCGCCATGCCCGACGCCCGCTTTGGGCGTCGACGCCCCCTCCCCACCCTCATCCCTGTGCTTGTCACAGGGATCCAGCCTGCCCAAGTCCTTGGGCAGGAGAGACTCGGTTCCTTGCTGTATATGAGAGTCATTCACCGCGCGGACGCGCGGTGGCTGGATTCCTGTGACAGGCACAGGAATGAGGGAGGTTGGGGCGGGCCTCGCGGCAGAACGGCTGCGGGGCTGGGTGGGGCACGGGAATGAGGGAGGTTGGGGTGGGCCTCCGGGCAGAGCGGTTGCGAGCGCCGGGCGAGGCATTGCTGGGTGGCGCTGAGAGGGCCGTGTCGGGTGGCGAAGGCTGCGGAAGGCCCCTTGCCGCCATGCCCGACGCCTGCTTTGGGCGGCGACGCTTCCCTCCCCACCCTCATCCCTGTGCCTGTCACAGGGATCCAGCCTGCCCAAGTCCTTGGGCAGGAGAGACTCGTTTGCTTGCTGATTGAGAGAGTCATTCACCGCGCGGACGCGCGGTGGCTGGATTCCTGTGACAGGCACAGGAATGAGGGAGGTTGGGGTGGGCCTCCGGGCAGGACGATTGCGAGGGATGGGTGAGGCACGGGAATGAGGTGGTTGGGGTGGGCCGCGCGGCAGGACGGTTGCGAGGGCTCGGTGAGGCACTGCTGGGTGGCGCTGAAAGGGCCGTGTCGGGTGGTAGAGGCTGCGGAAGGCCCTTGCCGCCATGCCCGACGCCGGCTTTGGGCGGCGACGCCTCCTTCACTCTCCTCACACCCGTCACGACCACGGGAATCGCTTGGAGAAGCCTCAGCCGCTAGCCTTCGTCCCGCCCGCGGCTGCCCGTTCCAGCAGGGCCGCGGCAACCGTCTTTGCCGAGGCGAAGGCGGTCGTGTCGCCGGTGGCGTGGGAGAGCAGCAGCGCGCCCTGGAAAATCACGTTGAGCTGCTTTCCCAAAGCCTCCGGCTGCGCAAGGCCGGCCTTGCCGCAAAGCTCGGTGAACCTGGCCTCCGCCCGCGAGGCGGCGTGGCGGCCGAGGGCGACGATGCGTTCGTGTTTGCCGGCATATTCCTGCGCCGCCTTCAGGCCGAGGCAGCCGCGCGTCAGGATGCGCCTGTCCTGGCCGTGGCCGGTGTCGAAAAAGGCGACGATCTGTTGCTTCGGGTCGGAAATGCTGGAGACCGGGTCGAACAGTTCCTGCACGATGAAGGCGCCGTAAAGCACCAGCACGGCCTCGATCAGCTCCTCCTTGGAGGAGAAATATTTGTAGATCGTGCGCTTGGAAATGCCGCTGCCGGCCATGGCCGCGTCGATGGCGGTGGCGTGGAAGCCGCCCTCGTAGAAGCGGTCGAACGCCCATTCGACGATTTCGCGCTTCTTGCCGTCGATGTCCAGATTCTCGTGCCTCATCCGGGCTCCCCAACTGCTGACCGCTTTTCCAATAGCAAAGCCGGTTGACCAAGTAAACGGTTCGGTTTACATCTCCGCCCGCGGTAAACGATCCGGTTTGCCTCCATCGCCAACCTGTCGAGGTCATCATGTCCCTATCGAAGAAAGTCGTCCTGGTATCGGGCGCCAACAAGGGCATCGGCGCCGCCACCGTGCGCCGGCTGCTCAAGACCGATATCGCCAGAATCTACGCGGCGGCGCGCAATCCCGCCGCGCTGCCGGATTTCGGCGACGCCCGCGTCGTGCCGCTGCAGCTCGATGTCACCGATGCCGCCTCCGTGCGCAGGGCGGCCGAGACGGCCGGCGATGTCGACCTGCTCGTCAACAATGCCGGCACGATGGCCTGGGGCGACTGGATCACCAGCACCGACGCCATGGTCGAGGCCGACATGAACACCAATTTCTACGGCACGCTTGCCGTCATCCGCGCCTTCCTGCCGGCCTTCCTCGGCCGCGGCTCGGGCACGATCGCCAATGTCGTCAGCATTGTCGGCCTTGCCGCCACCGCGCCGATCTCCGGCTATTCGGCCTCCAAGGCGGCCCTGCAGTCGCTGACGCAATCGCTGCGCGCGACACTCGCGCCGAAGGGCGTTTCCGTCATCGGCATCTATCCCGGCCCGGTCGATACCGATCTTGCCGCCGCCGTGCCGCTTGCCAAGGTCACGCCGGAAGAGGCGGCGGAAAACATCGTGCTCGGCCTCGAAAAGGGCGACACCTACATTTTCCCCGATCCGCTGGCAAAGCAGATCGGCCACCTCTTCGCCACCGACGGCCACCAGCTGGAAGCGGCGATGAATATCGGCGGCTGAGCCGCGCCTTCCCGAAAATCACGGCGACGAACCCGGTGGCGGCCGAGCGGGGCCGCCGCCGCTGCCCCATCGCGGCCGGCATCCGGCCCGGCGCGACAAACCGAAAGGACGAACGAATGGGCGATCTTCTCGATCTGGTATTCGAGGCGCATGGCGGGCTCGACGAATGGCGCAAGGTCGCCTGCATCGATCTGCGCCTGACGATGCGCGGCGAGGCGGCGATCAAGCGCGGCGGCGGCCTCAAGGACGTGCAGGTCCGCATCGACACGCGCCGCCGGCGCACGCTGATCACCCCCTACCCGGCGCCCGGCCGCCGCGGCCTCTTTGCCGACGGCCGCGTGACGATAGAGACCGATGCCGGCGTGCCGGTCTCCGGCCTTGCCGAACCGCGCCAGTCCTTCGCGGGCTACGAGGTCTTCACGCCCTGGAGCCCGGAACAGTTTCTCTATTTCGTCGGCTATGCGCTCAACAACTACCTGACCATGCCCTTCCTGCTCGCCGAAAACGACGTCACCTGCGAGGAGCTTGCCCCGCACGAGGAACATGGCGAGACCTGGCGCGTGCTGAAGGCCACCTTCCCCGCCGGCCTGCATGTGCACTGCCCGGTGCAGACCTTCTATTTCAACAGCCAGGGCTATCTCGTGCGCAACGACTACGCCCCCGAAGTCAGCGGCGGCGGTGCCGCCTCGCACTATACCTACGACCACCGCTTCTTCGACGATTTCCTCTTCCCCACCCACCGCCGCGTCGTGCGCCGCGACGAGACCGGCCGCAGCCTGCTCTCCGCCCCGTCGATCTTCGTGCTCGACATCGGCCAGGTGGTGGTGACGCGGGGGTGAGAGGCAGGAAGGATTGCCGGTGGGCCGCGGTGCGTGGAGCCCCCGCCGGCATATCCCCGGCAACTACCAGTCGACCGCCGCCGGCTTGGGGACGCGCGCCATGATATCCGCAAGGCTCGTTCGCGCCAGCCGCGCCACCAGGAGCGCCTCGGCATCGTCGAGCGCCGCCTCCACGCTGCCGAGCAGCGCCCGCTCGATGGCGCAGCCCGGCGGGTTTTCCTCGCCCTCGATCTCCATGCGCAGGAAGCGCTCGCCGAGTGCGGCATAGACATCGGCAAGCGTGATCGCGTCCGGCGCGCGCGCCAGCAGCCAGCCGCCGGAATGGCCCTTTTCGGAGGAGACGAGGCCGCTTTCCCTCAGAAGCCCCAGCGTGCGGCGCACGACGACCGGGTTGGTGCCGCTGTGTTCGCCGATCTCGCCCGAGGTCAGCGGGCGCGGCGGCGTCAGCGCCGCCAGATGCGCCAGCGTGTGCAGCGCCAGGGAAAACCGGCTGTTTCGCTTCATCGATGCCATTCCTTCAATTATGTAACTTTTAATGTTGCGTGAATGACGCAACCCGTATAGTTACATGATAACATCAATTGGAACATTGTCATGGCCTCGATCGAAACACGCGCGCAATCGCCGGCCGCGGTGCTGGCGGCGATCTATTGCTTCAGCGCCGGCCCTGTCGGCTTCGCCATCCAGAAATACCTGACGGCCTGGTTCGGCCCGGCGGAAATCATCGCCGTGCAGATGACGACGGGTGCGGCGGCGCTGTGGGCCGTCTCGCTTTTCCTGCAGCGCCGGCCGGTCGCGCCCGCCGAAAGGTGGAAACCCTTCGCGATCGGCATTCTCCATCCCGGCATCTTCATGATCGCGTTCACGGCGGCAAGCCGCAGTCTCGATGGCGTCACCCTCATCCTGCTCAGCGCCTTCATGCCCGCCGTCGTCGGCCTCGCCGCAAGGCTCTTTCTGGGCGAGCCGCTGAAGGCCACCACCTTTTTCGGCATGGGCGTGGGTTTTGTTGGCCTGCTGCTCGTCATTTCCGAGCGGCAGGCCGGCGGGCAGAATTCGGCCGGCGGTTATCTCACCGCGCTCTCGGCGCTCGGCCTTGCCGCCTGCGGCCAGCTCGCCGGCCGGGCGCTGCATACACGCTCCGCCGTGCCGTGGACGGTCGTGGCGACCATGCAGGTTTCGGGTGCGGCCGCCGTCGCCTGGGCCGCAGCTCTCGTCACCGGCTTCGGCATGGGGCTTGCGGAGGCCGCGCGGCACTGGCCGTCCCTCGCCTATATCGGGCTGGTGGCAACGGCCGGCGGTTACTTCGCCTATAATTTCGCGCTGTCGAAAATGCCGGTGCTGCAGCTCGGCCTCCTCTCGTCCGTCGGCCCCGCCACCGGCGCCGTGGCGGCAGCGGTGATTTTCGACAGTCCGTTCGGAGCGCGCACCGCCGCGGGCGTGGCGCTGATCGTTCTCGGCACCGCGCTGCCGGGGTTGATTACGCTCGCGCGCGGCAGGACGGCGGCGCGTCCGGAGTGATCGCAGCCCGCCCCTTGCCCCACGAATTTACGCCGGCGTTTACGGTAACGTACTTCCCCGCCATATGCGCGATTGGTTAGGACTCCCCCCAAGCCGAGAAGCGGAAGCGGAGGGGTTTCTGTGAGACATCGCCAAAGCGAAAATCCGGGCCGGCGGCGCCTTCGTGCGGGAGCCATGATCGCCGCCGCCATTCTCGTCGCATCGGGCCTCGTCGCATCGGGCGCCCGGCGCGCAGAGGCCGCCGACGACCTCGTCATCGCCGTGCCGAACTGGCCCTCCGGCCAGGCGACGGCCAATATCCTCAAGGTCGCGATCGCAAGGACCTTCGGGCTGAAGGCTGAGCTGCGCCCGATGGGCGAGCTTACCGCCTTTGCCGGGCTCGAAAGCGGCGAGATCGACATTCACCCCGAAGTCTGGCGGCCGAACCTCGACGCGGCGATCGAAAAATATGTCGACGGCAGGAAGGCGGTGGTGCTGGCCAAACGCGCCGTCGCCGCCTGGCAGGGCCTCTGCGCCACCGAGGAGGCGGAAAAGGCCGATATCAGGAGCGTCAAGGACCTTTCCGACCCGAAGAAGGGCGCGCTGCTCGACACCGACGGCGACGGCCGCGGCGAACTCTGGATCGGCGCCGCCACCTGGACCTCGGCCGGCATCGAGCGCGTCCGCGCCATGAGCTACGGTTATGCCGGCAACCTGGCGCTGGTGGAGGCGGAAGAGGATGTCGGCATGGCCGCCGTCGATGCGGCTGTCGCCACCGGCCGGCCGATGGTCTTTGCCTGCTATGCGCCGCACAACGTCTTCGAGCTGCACAAGGTGACGCGCCTGCAGGAGCCGGCCTATGACGCGGCGCACTGGAAGATCGCCCCCGGCAGCGATCCGCAATGGATCGCCCATTCGAAGGCCGATGTCGCCTGGCCGCCGTCGAGCTTCCAGATCGCCTGGTCCGCCGCCTTCGGCGCCCGCCATTCCGACGTCGCCGCCTTCCTCGACAGGATAGACCTGACGCCGCAGGAAGTGACGCTGATGACCTATGCGCTGCAGGTGGAGCGCACGCCGCCGGCCGACTACGCGGAAAAATGGGTGGCCGATCATGCCGCCCGCATAAAAGGGTGGGCAAAGCCATGAGCCTGACATGGCAGAAAGCCGCGCTCGCCGCCCTTGCCCTCGGCCTTGCCTCCCATCTTGCCCTGGCCGCCGGCACGCAGATCTACGATCCGAAGACGCGCCAGTGGGTGGATTACGACAAGAACACGGCGCGCAAATATTACGCCCGCAACAAGCAGGTGCCGGATGCCTTCCGCCGGCAGGTCGTGACCTTCCGCACCGCCGAGGAGCCGGGCACGATCATCATCGACGGCAACCAGCATTTCCTCTATCTCGTCCAGCCCGGCGGCCAGGCGATCCGCTACGGCATCGGGGTGGGCCGCGAAGGTTTCGGCTGGGCCGGCATCGTGCGCGTCGGCCGCACCGCCGAATGGCCGACCTGGACCCCGCCCGCCGAAATGGTGGCCCGCGACCCGAACGCCGCCAAATGGGCGGCCGGCCAGCCGGGCGGCCCCGACAATCCGCTCGGCGCCCGCGCGCTCTATCTCTATGCCGGCGATGCCGACACGATCTACCGCATCCACGGCACGCCGGAATCCTGGACCATCGGCCTCGACGTGTCCTCCGGCTGCATCCGCATGAACAATGACGACATTATCGACCTGCATTCGCGCATCAAGGTGGGCGCCAAGGTCATCGTCCTGATGCAGGGCGCCGCCCTCTACAAGGGCGTTTGAGCGGAGGGCGTCTGAGCGGGCGCGGCTGGCGGCTTCAATCCGAAACGGGGGAAACAGAATGCGCATGTCCTTTGAGAGCCGGCCGCTCCTGGCCGCATGTCTTGGCGCCGTCGCCGCCGCACTCGCCGCCTGCCAGTCGTCCTCCCCGCCGCCCGACCAGATGTCGCGCACGGCGGTCGAGACCGCGCCGGCCGACCTGCAGCTGCTCTGCGCCGATGCGGTTGCCAAACAGGCCGGCCTCGACCGCGCAAAGATCCTGCCCACCAGTTCCCGCCCGGTCGAAGCCGGCGGCTTCACCGTCGACCTCGACGCCTCCGGCCGCAAATTCGCCTGCACGATCGACAGGACGGGCGTGGTGCGCAACGTTCAGGCGGTGTGACCGGGGCGGTTCGGGGTGAGCGTGGGGCCTCGGCGGGGGGGTGGCGCGGGTTGGCGGTTTGCCGCTGGCGTTGTGCCGTGCGGCACCCCCCTCTGTCCTGCCGGACATCTCCCCCACAAGGAGGGAGATTGGCTGGGGGCGCCGGTTTCCCCAAACAATGACCGTTTCAAACTGCTCGACGTCAGTGAGATGCGAAGGTCAAGCCACGAGTCGATCTCCCCCCTTGTGGGGGGGGGCCGAAGGACGGGTCGAGACCCGTGGCTCGACCCCGGTAGTCCGGCAGGACAGAGGGGGGTGCCCCAATCCGCAGCGCACAATGGTATCATACAGCCCGGCAGCCCCGAACAGCGAAAGCCGCGCAATCGCCCCGAAAGAGCCCCGCCCCTATTCCCCGGCCGGCTGGATGCTCGGATAGGCGGCCCCGGCTTCGCCGCCCAGCCGTTCCAGCATGATCTCGATCAGCGCCCGCACCTTGGCCGGCACATGCGGCCCCGGCGGGCGCACCACGTAGATTGCGCCCTCGTCGAGATAATAATCGACCAGCAGCGGCACCAGCGTGCCGCGGCGGATCTCGTCGGCGACGATGAAGGAGGGCAGTTCGGTGACGCCGAGGCCGGCCAGAACCCAGCTCAGATGCACTTCGGCATTGTCGGTCGAAAGCCGCCCGCTCGGGCGGATCGACACCATGCGCTCGCCGGCGCGGAAGCGCCATTCCGGCGTGCTGCGGCCGGAATAGATGATGCAATCGTGCGAGAGCAGGTCTTCCGGCCGCTCCGGCCGGCCGTGGCGGGCGATGTAATCGGGGCTGGCGACGATGAAGGGGCGCACCGGCGCGATGCGCCGCGCAATCAGCGACGGGTCGCGCAGCTCGAACAGGCGGATGGCCGCGTCGTAATGTTCGTTGATGAGATCGACCGCGCGGTCGGAAAAGGACACGTCGAGTTCGAGGCGCGGATGGCGGCCGGCAAGCTCGGTCAGGATCGGCCCGAGATAACGCTGGCCGAAGGCGAGCGGGGCGGCAAGCCGCAGCCGCCCGGTGACATCGCCGCCGGCATAGGTGGCGACCGCGTCGCGCGCGTCGTCCAGCTCGGCCAGGATGCGCCCGCAGCGCGCCTTGAATTCGAGCCCGGCTTCCGTGGCGCTGATGCCGCGCGTGCTGCGGTTGATGAGCTGCGCGCCGAGATCGCTCTCCATGCGCGCGATGCGCCGGCTGACGATCGATTTCGACACGCCGAGGCTCTGGGCCGCGCGGTTGAAGCCGCCGCTTTCGACCACCGCCACGAAACTCCTGATATCGTCCAGATCGATCATCCGCGTTCCACTGGACGCAACACCCTGTTGCCGCAAGCGGGCATTGTGCCGCCCTTCCCCTCGCTTTAACCTCGGTTCACTCTATTCGGCCCGATGGCTACTATCATGACGGATATGGCGCCGCCAGTGGCGGCCGGAGGCGGACGCGTGCCCGATGACGGGGTGCGCCCGCAACGGGCAGGCATGCCGCAGGCAGAGCGTTGCCCCTCCTGAAACATTCGGGCTGGAAAAGGCGGGCCGCGAGCGCGGCCCCGAACCGATTGGCGCAGCATATCAGGAAGAGCACATGGCCGACACGCCGACAGCAAGGAGCCTCCCTGCCCGATGGAGCGAGGCGGGGCGCAGAGAAGCCTCTGCCGCGCCGGCGCCGATCGTCGTCTTCCGGGGCGGCGCCGAGGCCGGGCCGCCGGCCGCCCGCCCGCGCGGGCAATCCCGCCACGGCGCCCTCATCCATTCGCTCCCGGTCCCGGTGCTGCAGCTCGACGCCACCGGCCTGTGGGCGCTCTTTTCCGCGATGAAGGCCAGGGGCCATGCCGAAAGCCTGTTTGCCAACGGCATGTGGCAGGGCGGCATTTCCAAGGCCGGCCTCTTCGTCGCCGATGCCAACGAGCCGGCCGTCTCGCTGCTGCAGGCCTCCGCGCCCGGCGACCTGACGGGGCCGGCGAGCTACCTGTTTGCCGCCTCGCCCCACACCCTGCAGCGGCTGCTGCGCGCCTGGTCGGAGGGAGCGAGACTCTTCAGCGAGCCGATGAAGATGCGCAATTTCCGTGGCGCCACGCTGGAGGTCAAGCTCTCGGTCGCCTTGCCCGCGCCCGCCTTCCCCTCTCAGGACGGGTGCGAACCCCTGCTCGTCGTGCTTGAGGACGTCACCGGCCGGCGACCTGCGAGCGAACTTGCGGGCGACCACGCGCCCGACCCGCTGCATACGGCGCGGCTTGCCACGCTCGGCCGCTTCGCCACCTCGATCGCCCATGAGGTGAACCAGCCGCTGGCGGCCATCGTCACCGATTGCGAAACGACCATGCGGCACCTGGCGCGCGACGAGCCGAACCTCGCCAAGCTCGGCGAACTGGCGGCGCGCATGGCCGCCAGCGCCAGGCGGGCGAGCGAGATCGTCAGGCGCGTGCGCGCCATGGCGAGCGGCCGCACGAACACGCCGGTCCCGCTCGATCTCAACGAGATCGTGGGCGAGGCGCTCGCCTTCCTGCGCCACGAGACGGACATGCACGCAATCACGCTCTCCACCGATTGCCGGCCGGGCCTGCCGGCCTTCCGCGGCGACCGCGTGCAGATGCAGCAGGTCGTCGTCAACCTGCTGGTCAATGCCGTCGAGGCCGCCGTCAGCAGCGGCAGGCGCCCGCCCCGCATCGAGATCGCCACCGGCGAGGCCAGGGGCAGGCTGGAATTTTCCGTCCGCGACAGCGGCGACGGCATCGCCGCGGCCGACCTCGCCCGCATTTTCGACTGCTTCTACACGACCAAGGAAGACGGCGTCGGCGTCGGCCTCTCCATCTGCCGGTCGATCATCCTCCACCACGGCGGCGAGATCACCGCCGCCAATGCCGGCGACGGCGGCGCGGTGTTTCGCTTTTCGCTGCCGGTCGGCGAGCGGGGGGATGGATAGCGCTGGGGGTTTTGTTGGGCGGTGTCGGATCCGGCAGGACAGAGGGGGTGCTCCACGCCGCAACGCTCAATACTATCAAACACCTGCCAGAAAACCCGCCGAACCGCCCGCCCCCATCAAGCCCCCACTTTCCGGTAGGCGGCAACCGTCATCCACACGGCCGACAGCAGGAAATAGAACGCGCCGAAGCCCGCATAAGGCGCAATGTCGAGAATGCCGGGCACTGCCGTGCCCAGCGCCCGGCTGATCATGAAGCCGCCGGCGAGCGTGGATTGGGCGCCGCTGAGCACCATCACCCATTGGGCGCCGTAGCTGCGCCAGCGCCGCACGGCGGCGGAAAGCTGCAGCAGGCCGGACAGGATGGCCCAGAGGCCGAAGACGCCGAGCACGGCATGGGTGCTGTTGGCGACGGCGACCGCGACCGCAAGCGTGGTGATCGTGCTGACGGCGACGTTGAACGCCTGGGCGGGATTGGCCTTCAGCCCGCCATTGGCGCGCGCGTCCACGAGATTGGCCGCCGCGTCCCAGGCGGGATAGAGGACGAGCAGCGCCGAGACGATCGCCGGCTGGCCGGAAAAGACGACGGCGGCGGCGACCCAGCCGACCGAAAAGACCGCGCGGACGAAATAATAGGACCGCAACCAGCTGGACGGGGCGGAAGGTTGGTTCTGCATGACGGGCTCCTTGTTTGCCTTTTATCTTCCTACTAGTAGGTAGATCAATTTACGGAGTCAACCCGCCCGCGGCCCGCCCTGCCCGCAGCCGCAACACAAGCGCGTGAGCGTGCCGAGCTTGACAGCCTTCCTACCCGAAGATAGGCAGGCGGCATGGAACAGACGACTTCGGAAAAGATCCTCGACATCGCCCAGTCCCTCGTCATCGCGGGCGGCTATAACGGCTTCAGCTATGCCGATATTTCCGAGGCGGTCGGCATCCGCAAGGCGAGCATCCACCACCATTTCCCCACCAAGGCCGAGCTGATGCAGGTCCTGGTCGACCGCTACACGCAGCGCGCCCGCGCCGGCCTGAAGGCGATCGGCGCGCATGTGCCGGACCCCGCCGGGCAGCTGCGGGCCTATCTGGCCTATTGGGAAAAATGCATCCTCGACGCCTCGCAGCCCTTCTGCGTCTGCGCCATGCTGGCCGGCGAAATGCAGATGCTGCCCGCCCCCGTGGCCCTGCTCGTGCAGGCCCATTTCGAGACTCTGGCGGCCTGGCTGGCATCGGCGCTGAAGGCCGGTCAGGACGCCAGACTCTTGCGGCTGGACAAAACGCCCGAGGAGGAGGCCGACATGCTGATGGCCTGCGTCCACGGCGCCATGCTGTCCGCCCGCGCGCTCGGCAATCCCGGCCTGTTTGCGGCAATCGTCGGCCCGCAGCTTGAAAGGCTCAAGGCGTAAGCGCGCCCATATCTGCCGGCTCTTAATGCGCGAGCAGCAGCGGCAGCTGGCAATCCTCGACCATCCTGCGGGTGACGCCGCCGAACAGGCTCTGCTGCCATCTCGGGTGGTTGTAGGCGCCCATGACGATCAGCTCTGCGCCGGTGTCCACCGCATGTCTGGCGATGATCGCGTCGGCGCTTTTTCCTTCGCTCGAAAGGCGGTCGACCTGCACCTTGACCCCGTGGCGCGCGAGAAAGGCCGCAATGTCGGCGCCCGGCTCTTCGCCGTTCACGCCCATGCGCGCGACCGGATCGACCATGGTCACATGCACGAGCCCGGCCCTTTCCAGAAGATCGAGCGACTGGCGGGCGGCCCGCGCCGCCTCGTTGCTGGAATCCCAGGCCAGCACCGCGGCCTTCGGCGGCGCGGCGAAGGCATGCCCGCCGCGATTGATCAGCACCGGCGTCGGCGCCTGGAAAAGCGCGCCATCGAAGATCCGCCTGCGGAAGTCCGCGTCGTCTGCCGCCTCGCCTCCCAGAAGCACGATATCGGCATAGAGGGCGCGCTCGGCGATATCCTCGTCGGCCCATGCGAATTCCGTGTAGAGATCCTGAACCTCGAACGAAAGGTCGCGGCCGGACAGCGCCGCCTTGATCTTCTCCGCCGCCGCGGCAAGTTCGTCGATCTCCCTGCGCCTCTCGTCCAGCCAGCTGGTGGAGACGACGTCGTATTGCCCGAACGACGGCGCCGCGCCGATGGAAACGACAAGCGCGGTCAGATGCGCCCCATGGGTGGCGCAGAACCCCGCCGCGCCTTCCAGATCCCGCTCGTAGCTGCTGCTTTTGAGAATGCTCAGAACTGTCGTAATGGCCATGATGGCTGCCCTCCGTGATGGACATCGCCACGGTAGCGATCCGGCCGGGGGCGGTCTTTGACATCGGTCAACAGGGATTTTTGGCGACATGCGCCGCCGCGTGAGAAAACCGCAGGAACGGTCGGGCGCGCCGGCGAGGAAGCGCCCGACTTCCCGCTTTATTGCCGGCGGCTGGGCTTCTTTCCCGAGGTGGCGGAGCACGAGACGGTCGCCGACCTCTTCCTGCCGCTGAAAGAGAGCAATTCCAGGAAAAGCGGGAACCGGTTTTCCGTCCGGAATTACGAAAAAACAACAGGATAGAGCGCTTCCCCCGATTCCGTTTTCGCCGGAAGCGCTCTAGCGGCGGCTCAATGGCACAGCGCAAGGGCGCGCAGGCGCCCTTCGCTCCTCTGCGGGCGGCGACGGTCCACCGAGAGAATGTCGATCAGGTCGGTGAGCCGGAACCGGTGTTCGACGCCGCCGACATCGATGAAAAGCTCGCCGCCGCTGATGTGTAAACCGACGGCGACGAAGTTTCTCTCTTCGCCCTCATCCAATACCGAAACAATAAACAGAGGCCCCTCCCTCTTTCGTCTATTCCTTTTTATAGAGTAAATCGGTGAATGCTTTATTATTAGCAGTTAATAATAATTTCTATTCAAGAGATTGCAATCTTTCCCTGCGCGGCCGGAAAACGCGGGGGGCACGCGCAGGCTCAGCTCCCGCCGGCCGGCCGCTCGGCGGCGGACGCCCGAGCCGCCTTGCCCCGGTTGACCAGCAGGCGCGACAGCACGTTGCGTTTCCTGCTGCGCGGCACGAGCTCTATGTCGCTGACCAGCCTGGCGCCGCCCTCGCGCCGCTCCAGCGTGATCTTGCGGCTGTGGAAGACTTCGAGTTCGGCCCGGTGGGCGACGCTGACGATGGTGACTTTCGGCAATTCGCGGATCAGCATCTCCATCATCCGGTCCTGGCTCTTCTCGTCGAGCGCGGAGGTGGCCTCGTCGAGCACGATGATATCGGGATCGTGCAGCAGCAGGCGGGCGAAGGCGAGGCGCTGTTTTTCGCCGCCCGACAGGATCTGGTCCCACGGCGCCTCCTCCTCCAGCTTCTCGTTGAGATAGCCAAGCCCGACCGTGTCGAGTGCCGCGCTGATCTCAGCGAGCGGCCAGCCGTCGGCGGCCTTGGGATAGGCGACGGCCCGGCGCAGCGTGCCGGAGGGAATGTAGGGCCGCTGCGGCAGCATGAACAGGCGCCTTCCGGGATGGAAATCGACGCTGCCGTGGCCCCAGGGCCAGAGGCCGGCAATGGCGCGCACCAGCGTGCTCTTGCCCGAGCCGGATTCGCCCGAGACCAGCACCCGCTCGCCGGGCTCGATCTCCACCTGCGTTTCCGTCACCACGGCGGTACCGTCGTCCAGCGATACGGCAAGGTCGTTCAGCGCAAGCACCGCCTCGCCCTGCGTTTCGCCGCGCTGGATGCGCCCCAGCGCATCGCTCTTTTCGGCCCGCTCCAGCCCGTCGAGCGACATCATCAGCGAGGCGACGCGGCGCGCGCAGGCGTTCCAGTCGGCAAGGCGCGGATAGTTGTCGACCAGCCAGCCGAAGGCGGTCTGCACGATGGCGAAGGCGGATGCCGCCTGCATCACCTCGCCGAGCGTCATGCTGCCTTCGAGGAATTTCGGCGCGCAGAGCAGCACCGGCACGACGGGCGCAACCAGCATCGACCCGTGCGAGACGAAGGTCGTGCGCATATATTGCCGGGCAAGCTGCGCCCACTGGCCGAGCACGTTGGAAAAGGTGCGGTCGAGATCGTTGCGCTCCTCCTCCTCGCCGCCGAGAAGCGCGATGCTCTCGCCGTTTTCGCGCACATGCGTCAGCGTATAGCGAAACTCCGCCTCCATCTGGTTCTTGACCTCGGAGACCGCGACGAACCGCCGGCCGATGACGGCGATGGTGGTCGAGGTGATGGCGGCGTAGAGCACGGCGGTAACGACGAGGAAGCCGGGAATGGTGACGCTCGTGCCGCCGACCGGCAGGGTGAGCGCCCCGCCGATCGCCCAGAGAACGACGATGAAGGTGGAGGCCGAGAGGAAGGCCGAGATGACGCCGGCGGTGAAATCGACGGGCGATTCGGTGGCGATGCGCAGGTCTTCGGAAATGCGCGCCTCCGGGTTCTTGTGGTCGCCGCCGATGAGGTTCAGCTGGTAATAGCGCCCGTTCGCCAGCCAGCGGGCGATGAGGCCGCGCGCCAGCCACTTGCGCCAGCGCCGCTGGATCATCATGCGCACATAGACCTGGCTGGTGACGAGCACGACGCTGCCGGCCACGAGCGGCAGGAAG
Organism: Rhizobium sp. GCM10022189; assembly: GCF_042656325.1. Lineage (NCBI taxonomy): Bacteria > Pseudomonadati > Pseudomonadota > Alphaproteobacteria > Hyphomicrobiales > Rhizobiaceae > Rhizobium > Rhizobium sp. GCM10022189. Next base: position 6,706 of record NZ_JBHSOR010000016.1, on the reverse strand, counting down.
ACGGCGCCGAGATAATAGACGGTGGCCGCGTCATGCCGCTCGATGGCGTCGAATATGGCGCGGTTCCACTTGTTGATGCCGTACTGGAAGCCGACATTCATGCAGATCATCGCCACGAGCCCGACCGTGAAGGGCCAGGCGAACCCGTCCCCGCCCCGGCCCCAGAAGCCGCGCGCGCTGATCCAGAACCGTTTCAGCAGATATTTCTTGCGCGCCCGCTCCGCCTCTTCCGGAGTCAGGCCCGGATCGGGTTCGATCATGTCGGGCGGCGGCCCGGCCTCGACGGCCGGCGCCTGCGCCGGGGGCGATACATCGGCACCATCTGCCTCGGCGCCGCCGACCGATGTGGAAGGAATTTTTGCGTCGGTCATGAGCGCGAAAACGGCCAAGGGGCCGAAAGGTTTCATGCGGGCGCGATCGGGCCGGCCTGCGCCGCGGAAAAACCGGCCCGGCCCGGCGGCGGGCCTGCCCTAGCCCTTCTGGTCCGTGCGCCCGTCCAGCCGCAGCCGGCCGTCGAGCGCAAGCCCGATCCGCCCGCGGCCGAGCCGCTGCAGGCGCACCGGCAGCGCCTTTTCGTCCAGCCGGCGACGCAGAAGCAGCAGGCGGGTTTCGAGATTGTCCTTGAAGTCGGGCAGTTTCAGCGTCGCGTCGAGGCGGATTTCGCGGTTGGTGAATTCCAGCCGGCCGCTTTCCAGATGTTTCTCCAGCATCGAGGCGAGCAGCCGGCCGGCCACGCCCTTGATGACATATTCGCCGTCGATGAAGATGCTGTCGTCGAAGCGGTGATGCACGACATGGATGGAACGTTCGGGCGGCGGAGCCTCGCTTGCCGCCGTCCTTGCCGGCTCGCTGTCGAGCGACAGGACCTCGCTGAGCGCCAGCGACGTCGCCGCCTGCCGCGCGACGATCGAAAGCGCCGCCTCGTCCTCTCCCGAAAAGGCCAGCCGTTTCCGGCACTCGACGAAGAGCACGCCGCGCAGCGCGCCGGCGGCAATCATCGGCACGGCGATCTGGCTCATCGCGTCGGGCATGCCCGGCAGCGGGATGGAGCGGGTGCGGTCCTCGTCGGCGGCCGAATCGCGCACGGCCGCGCCGAAGCGGCGGATGCGGCTCATGTCGCTGACCTTGACCAGCCGCCCGCCGCCGGCCGCAGCGCCGATGACGCCCTCTCCGACCGGCACGTCCGAGCCGATGCCCGAATGCTCGTAGCCGAGGCTGCCGATGGTGACGAGCTGGCTGCGCTCCTCGTAAAGCTGCAACAGCAGGCTCTGGCCGAAGCCCAGATGGTCGCGGATGCCGGCAAGGGTCGCATCGACGATGCCGTCGGCATCCGCCTGCGCGCCGATCGCCTCGACGATGGCCGCGGCGGCGGCGATCCTGTCGCGCTCCGGCTCGTCCGGCTCCGCCGTCGCGACCTGCGAGGGGATCGCGTCGATGCGTATCACGCGGAAAACGTCGAGATTGCGCAGCTTCATGATGCCGGCCATGCCGACCTGGGCGCTGCTGGCATCGAGCTGCAGCGACAGATGATCGAAGAGCGGCCCCTCGTCCACCGAATAGGCGAAGACCACTTCGAGCCGGAACTGCGCGGCGTTGCGCGCATCGACCAGCAGCACGGCGGCATGCGGGTTGAGCCGGATATTGGCGGCCGTCTTGGCGAAGAACTGGTTCGACAGCGCCACATGCCGGTCGTCCACCATCGCCACATGCGAGAGATAGGAAATGTTCGGCAGGCCCTCGGCATCGGCCGTCGAGATGATCGAGGGAATGACGCCTTCGAAACAGGCCGAGAGATCGGAGAGCTTGAGGCTCATGGCGCGGCACTCCAGATGCGGCTGCCGGCCTGTGCGCCCGGCGTCTGCACGAAGATCGCCGCCGCGTGCAGCGTGACGACCACGGCCTGCCGGTTGCCGAGGACGGGCATGATGAGCTCCGGCAGCAGGCCGAGCTTCATCTGGGTGGAAACGACATCGACGATGTAGCGGTCCGAACGCTCCATCTCCTCGCCCGTGGCCGGCCGCAGCTCCGCCCGTCCCTTGACCTGGTAGGAAACGTAATCGGACGGGCGGGTGAAGGTGGCCGCCGCCTTGCTGTTCTGCCTGAGATTGGCGATCGTCTGCGGCCATTGCCACTCGGAAACGACGATCGAGACGGTCTGGCGCTCGCGGCATGTCCAGGCGCCGGCGCCGCGGGCAATTTCCGGCCGGCCGGCCGCGCTCGCCGTGCCGATGATCTGCATCACCGGGCTCTCCATGAAAGCCGCAATATCCTCCTGAAACATGCCCTTCCTCAAAATGCGCTGCCCGCTCCACTTAGGCAGGTTTTAGGATTTTCGCCAACCGGCTTAGTGAGCTTTTAGGAAACGGCGGCCGGCAAATTCGCTAGAGGGCCTGCACCGCAAACGGAGCAAGCCATCTCATGTCCGACACATCCATCCTCACCATGCCCGACAACAGGGTCGCCGTGATCGGCGCCGGGCCGGCCGGCCTTGCCGCCGGCCGCTGGCTGATCGCCGCCGGCCTGGAACCCGTCATCTTCGAAGCCTCCGCCCGCCTCGGCGGCCAGTGGAACCCGGCGGCGGCAACCAGCGCCACCTGGCCCGGCATGCGCACCAATACCAGCCGCGTCATGACCGCCTTTTCCGATCTCGACCATGCCCCCGGCAGCCACACCTACCTGCGGCAGGAAGAGATGCTGGACTATCTGGAACGCTACGCCCTTTCCTCCGGCCTGATGCCGCATCTGAGGCTGAAGACGCGGGTGGAGCGGCTGGAGCGCGCCGGCGCCGTCTGGCTCGTCCGCTCCGGCAGCGATGCCGGCAGCCGCGTCGAGGCCTTCTCCCGCGTCGTCGTCGCGACCGGCCGGCAGGCCCTGCCCGACGTTCCCGACATCGCCGGGCTTGAGGGTTTCACCGGTTCGCTCGGTGCGGCCCACACCGCCCAATATGCCGGCGCCGAACGCTATCGCGGCCGCAGCGTGGTCGTTGCCGGCTGCTCGGTCAGCGCGCTCGAAATCGCCACCGATATCGCCCAGGGCGGAGCGGCCAGGGTCGTCGTCACCAACCGGAGACAGCGCTACGTCCTGCCCAAGCTGATTGCCGGCGTGCCGACCGACCATGTGATGTTCAACCGCGCCGCCGCACTGATGGAACGCGTGCTGCCGCCGGAAATGCTGGCCGAAGGGCTGACGATGAAGATCCGCCAGCTGGCGGGCTCGCCCGGCCAGTTCGGCGCGCCGGAGCCTTCGGGCAATGCCTTTGCCGCCGGCATTTCACAGTCGCAGGGCTTCCTGCCGGCCGTTGCCGAAGGCCGCATCGAGGTCAGGCCGTGGATGGAACGCATCGAGGGGCAGACCGTGCATTTGCGCGACGGCAGCAGCGTGCGGGCCGACGCCATCCTCTTCGGCACCGGCTACCGCATGTCCATGCCCTGGCTTTGCGAGGAGCTTGCCGGCGCAATCGGCCTCGATGCCTATGGCGTCGATCTCTTCGACCATACGTTCCATCCGGATCTGCCGGGCCTTGCCTTCCTCGGCCTCTTCGATCTCGTCGGCCCGGCCTTCCCGGTTCTGGAGCTGCAGGCCCGCTGGGCGGCGCTCTGCCTTCGCGAGCCGGCGGCGCTGCCGCCGCGCGACGCAATGCTTGCCTGCGTCAGCCGCAGCCGCGCCACGCGCTGCGGCCCGGTCAGCCTGCCGATGCATGCCGCGGCCCTCGTCTTTGCCCGCCACGCCGGCGTCGAGCCCGATCTCGCCCGCTGGCCGCAGCTGAAGCGCGCCCTGCTCTTCGGGCCGCTGTCGCCCGCCTCCTTCCGCCTGCAGGGACCGCACGCGCTGGCCGATGCCGCCGCAAGGGTCGAGGCGCAGGCCGCCGAATTCGGCGCCATCACCTCGCCCGATTTCACCGCCGAGGAACTGGCGATCCGCGATCTCCTGGCCCTCGACCCGCTTCAGGCCGCCGTCTGAAGCCCCTCCCACAGCAAACCTCACGAAAAGGAACCGCCGCCATGAACCTTCTGCGCCTTCTTGCGCTCGCAGCGCTGGCCGCAATGCCCGCCTTCGCGCAACAGCCGGCACCCGCCCCTTCGGGCGCCTATGTCTCCGATCCCGCCCATACGAGCCTGACCTGGAAGATCGGCCATTTCGGCCTGTCGAACTATACGGCGCGCTTCACCGGCATTGCCGCCGAACTGGCCTGGAACGCCGAAAATCCGGCGGCCTCGACGCTGACAGCCACGATCGATCCCGCCTCCGTGCGCACCGATTTTCCCTTCCCCGAAGTCGAGGATTTCGACGGCAAGATCGGCAAGGGCAGCGATTTCCTGGCCGGCCAGCCGATCCGCTTCGTCTCCACCGCGATCGCCGTCACCGGCCCGAAGACCGGCAAGGTGACGGGCGACCTCACCTTCCGCGGCCAGACGCATCCGGCCGTGCTCGACGTCACCTTCAACGGCTCGATGGCCGAGCACCCGATGGAAAAGGCCCCGAAGCTCGGCTTTTCCGCAACGGCAACGATCAGGCGCAGCGACTGGGGCCTCGGCATCTATCTGCCGGTGCTGAGCGACGACGTGACGATCCTCATCGAGACCGAGTTCGCGCCGCCGAAGAAGGCCGTGAACTGAGGCCGGGGCATCGGCGGCGGGCGGGCCTTGCGGCAAAAGCTTCGCCCGCCCGCGGTCGTCACATGCCCTCCAGCAGCCGGAACGCGATCAGCCACATGACGAAGGCGATGACGGTTTCGAGGATGCGCCAGGCGGCCGGCCGGGCGAAGATCGGCCGCAGCCAGGCCGCGCCATATCCGAGCGTGAAGAAGAACAGGAAGGAGCCGGTCGCGGCCCCCGCCGCAAAGGCCGCCTGATGGCCGGCAAAACGCGTCGAGATCGAGCCGAGCAGGATGACGGTGTCGAGATAGACATGCGGGTTGAGCCAGGTGAGCGCCAGGCACATGGCCATGGTGCGGCCGAAGCCCGCGCCCGCCCCGCCGGCCACGTCCAGCGCGCCGGCGGAGCGCACCGCCGAAAACAGGCTTCTTGCCCCGTACCAGAGCAGGAAGGCCGCCCCGCCATACCGCATGACCGGATCGAGAACGGGCATGAGGGCGACCACCTGCGCCAGGCTGGTGACGCCGAGCACGATCAGGACCGCGTCCGACAGGGCGCAGGCCAGGCAGACGGCAAACACATATTGCCTGCGCAGCCCCTGGCGCAGGATGAAGGCGTTCTGCGCGCCGATCGCCACGATCAGGCTCAGCCCGGCGGTCATGCCGGTGAAATAGGTCGTAAGGTCCATGATATCAGGGCTTTCCGTCTCTTTGCTCACGCACTCCCTAGACGGATGGCTGACATTAGGCTAATTAATCATCCTTACGTTAATGAAGCGCAACTTAACTTGATCGACTATCCCGCCCTTCGCGTCCTGCATGCCGTGGTCCAGACCGGAAGTTTCGAAAAGGCCGCAGCCCTGCTCAATGTCACGCCCTCGGCCGTCTCCCAGCGCATCCGCCAGCTGGAAGAGCGCGTCGGCGCCGCCCTCGTGGTGCGCGCAACGCCCTGCACGGCGACGGAAAAGGGCGACTGGCTCTGCCGCCACATGGAAAATGTCGGCATATTGGAAAGCGAGCTGCTGGAGCACCTGCCGGCCCTCAGCGACCGCGACAGTCCTCAAGAGCGCGTCACCCTGCAGATCGCCACCAGCGCCGACAGCCTCGGCACCTGGTTCCTGGAGGCGATGGCGGATTTTTCGAAAAGCTCGAACTACCTGCTCAACATTTCCGTCGACGACCAGGACCACACGGCCGAATGGCTGGAGCGCGGCCGCGTCATCGCCGCCGTCACCAGCATGGAAAAGCCGGTCGCCGGCTGCCGCCGCTATTCGCTCGGCGCGCTGCGCTACCACGCCACCGCCAGCCCCGAATTCGTCCGCCGCCATTTCCCCGACGGGGTGACGAAGGAAGCGCTCGCCCGCGCCCCGTCGCTGACCTTCAACCAGAAGGACCGTCTGCAGGCGGAATGGATCCGCCGCACGCTCGCAACCGAGATCAACGTGCCGACCCACTGGCTGCCCGCCACCCAGGGCTTCCTCGACGCCGCCCTGCTCGGCATGGGCTGGGGCATGAACCCGATCCAGCTCACCCGCGACCACATCGCCGCCGGCCGCCTCGTCGAACTCATCCCCGCCACACCGCTCGATATCGTCCTCTACTGGCAAATCAGCCGCCTCGCCGCCGACCGGCTGGCGGCGCTGACGCGCACGGTAATCGACGTAGCACGCCGCTCGCTGGTCAGCGCCGACGTGCTGGACCTGCGCCACCGCGCCGGCTGACGGGCAAGGCCACCAACGCATCCTTCCCTCGTTGCTGTGACAGGCACAAGAATGAGGTGGTTGGGGTGGGCCTCCCGGCAGGACGGTTGCGAGCGCCGGATGAGGCGCTGCTGGGGTGAGCCTCCGGGCAGAACGGTTGCGAGGGCTGGGCGAGGCACTGCTGGGTGGCGCTGAAAGGGCCGTGTCGGGTGGTGGAGGCTGCGGAAGGCCCTTTGCCGCCATGCCCGACGCCCGCTTTGGGCAGCGACGCTCCCCTCCCCACCTCATCCCTGTGACAAGTGTAAAGCCCGGAAACATACCTGACAGATGTTCGGAGACATACCTGACAGTCAGTCCTGGCTTTTGAGGTTGATTTTTGCGACCTGCGTTGCGCCGAAGAAGACGCCGTAGA
>NZ_JBHSOR010000015.1:0-24188 GCF_042656325.1 Rhizobium sp. GCM10022189 | reverse complement strand
CAGAATTCCAAACGCTCATCCACAACAGACCTCGACCGCCAAACCATCCAAACCTCCCGAGAAACCATCTCGGAAGTGTCAGGTATGTCTCCGAACATCTGTCAGGTATGTATCAAGGCCGTACACTTGTCACAGGGATCCAGCCTGCCCAAGTCCTTGGGCAGGAGAGACTCGTTTGCTCGCGGCATATGGGAGTCATTCACCGCGCGGACGCGCGGTGGCTGGATTCCTGTGACAGGCACAGGAATGAGGGAGGTTGGGGTGGACCTCGGGGCAGAACGGCTGCGTGGCTGGGTGAGGCACAGGGATGAGGTGGTTGGGGTGGGCCTCCGGGCAAGGACGGTTGCGAGGGCTGGGCGAGGCGCTGTTGGGGTGGGCCTCCCGGCAGGACGGTTACGAGGACTGGGCGAGGCGCTGTCGGGCTGGCCTCCCGGCAGAACGGCTGCGAGGGCTGGGTGGGCGCTCCCGCGCCTCGCCCTCACGCCCTCAATTCGGCTCCCGGATTGCGTCGTCCAGTCCGCGCAGCAGGGGATAGAGGAAGTAGGAGATCACCGTGCGGTTGCCGACCTTGATTTCGGTGGTGACGGTCATGCCGGGCAGCAGGCGCACGGGCATGTCGGAGGCGTTGAGCCTTGTGTCGGCGAGCAGGATGCGGGCCTTGAAGAAGGGGGCGGCGGCCGGTTGGGACGGGGGGGCGTTCGGGTCCTGCTGGCCGGTCAGGAACGTGTCCTGGCTGATCGTGCGCACCTCGCCCGAGGCCGTGCCGTATTTCTGGAAAGGATAGGCGTCGAGCTTGATGCGGGCGTCCTTGCCGACCGCCACCCGGCCGATGTCGCGCGTGTTGATCGACACTTCGGCCTCCAGCGGCACGTTGATCGGCACCAGGGTGACGACCGGCTCGGCCTCGCGCACGACGGAGCCGACCGAGCGCTGGGCGAGATCGAGCACGACGGCGTCGGCCGGGGCCGTCAGCGCCACCATGGTGCGGCGCAGCTCCATCTTCTTCAGTTCCTCGCCGGCCATGTCGCGCTGGCTGCGCAGGTCGACCAGCTGTTCCATCGCCGCGCGGCGGAAATCCTCGACGAAGGCCTGCCGGTCGGCGCGCAGCTTGGCATAGGCGTGCGCCGCCTCGTCGGCCTTGCCGCGCACGGCGGTAATGTCGGCCTCCACGTCGAGGCGCGCGTCGCGCGAGCCGAGCATGGTGAGCAGCGAGCCGCTCTGCTTGTCGTAGAGCTTCTTGCGCGTCGCCTCGATCTGCGAGAGGTTTTCGCGCCGGTCGTTCAGCACCGCTTCCTGGTTGCGGTTGGCCGCAAGCACGGAGGACTGGCCGGCGATCTGCTGCTCGAAATTCTGCATCTGCGCCATGTAGAAGGCCCGCCGCTGGCCGAAGAGCTGCACCTGCAGCTGCTCGTCCGGCGTGCTGCCGGCGATCTTCGCATAGTCCTCGCCGGTCAGCTCCGCCTCCAGGCGCCTGACCTGCGCGTCGAGCGCGGAAAACTTCGCCTTCAGCTGGCCGACATCGGCCTGGCTGAAGGTGGCGTCCAGTGTCGCCAGCGTCTGGCCGGCATGGACGATCTCGCCGGCCTTGACGTCGATCGTGCGGATGATCGAGGTTTCCAGCGGCTGCACGACGATGGTGGGCTGCGTGGTGACGAGCTTGCCGGGCGCAATCACCACCTCGTCGATGGAGGAGACCGAGGCCCAGGTGATGGCGGCGGCCAGAAGCGCGGTCACGCAATAGAGCGTCATGCGCGCCACCCGCGGCGGCGCCCGCTCCTCCAGCTCCACCGCGTCGGACTGGAATTCGGCAATGGCCGGCGGCAGCGGCAGGCGGGCGGCAAGCTGCCTGCCCTCGCCCCTGTCCCGGCCCTTCCCGCTGGCCTTCCCGCTGCTCTCATGGCCCCCGCCTGATGGCACCGGCATGTTGTCTTGCGCTTTTCCGGCCCCGGCACTCATGCGACCTGCCTCATCTGTTGCGCCCAGAGGTGGCGGTAGGTCATGCAGCGCGAAACCAGCTGGTCGTGCCGGCCGATATCGGCGACCTTGCCGCGCTCGATGACGAGAATGGCATCGGCATCGACCAGCGTCGAAAGCCGGTGCGAGACGATGATGACGGTGCGCCCGGCCGCGATCCGGGAAAGGTTGTCGCGGATGATCGCCTCGCTGTCCGGGTCGAGCGCGCTGGTGGCCTCGTCGAAGATCAGCAGCTTCGGGTCGGTGATCAGCGCCCGCGCGATCGCCAGCCGCTGCTTCTGCCCGCCGGAAAGGTTGGCGGCGTTTTCCTCCAGCATCGTGTCGAAGCCGCGCGGCAGGCGCTCGATGAATTCTTCCGCGCCGGCGATGCGCGCAACCTCCATGATCTCCTCGATACTGGCATCGGGCCTTGCGGCGGCGATATTGTCGCGCACCGAGCCGCGGAACAGGAAATTGTCCTGCAGCACGACGCCGATGCTGGTTCTCAGATGCACGAGGTCGATCTCGCGGCTGTCGTAGCCGTCCATGCGCACCAGCCCCTCCTGGCTCTGGTAGAGCCCCTGGATGAGCCGGGTGATCGTGGTCTTGCCCGAGCCGCTCTTGCCGACCACGCCGAAGACGCTGCCGGCCGGAATGGCGAACGAGACGTTGTCGAGCGCCGGCGCGGTATCGGGCGCATAGCGGAAGGTGACGCGGTCGAACTCGATGCGCCCGTGCAGATGCGGCCTGACCCCGCGCCCGCGCCCGGCCTGTTCCGGCCGCTGGTTCATGATCTCGCCGAGCATGCGCACGGAAAGCGCCACCTCCTGATATTCGTGAACCATGGTGACGATCTGCACCAGCGGCCCGGAAACGCGCCCGGCCAGCATGTTGAAGGCGACGAGCGCGCCGATCGTCATGGCGCCGGAAAACACGTCGAGCGCGCCGAGCCCGATGATCGCCACACTCATCAGCTTTTCCAGAAGCCCCGTCAGCGACTGGGCGATGGTGGAAATCTTGTCGACGCGGAAGCGCACGGAGATCGACTGGGCCGAATAATCGTCCCACACCTTGCGCTGGCGCGGCTCCAGCGCCAGCGACTTGACGGTGCGCATGCCGTGCACGGTTTCCACCAGCAGCGCCTGCCGGTCGCCCTCGGCCTGGTAGAGCGCCTTCAGCCGCCGCTGGAACGGGCCGACGAGCAGCATGACGACGAGCCCGACGAGACCCGCAAAACCGAGCACGACCAGCGTCAGCTTGACGCTGTAGAGCAGCAGGATCGGCACGAAGACGAAGAGCGAAACGCCGTCGAGCAGCGTCAGGAACAGCCGCCCGGTCAGGAATTCGCGGATGCGCCCGGTCTGCTGCATATGCTTGACGAGAACGCCGGCCGAAGCCTGCTCGAACAGCGCGATCGGCAGGTTCAGCAGATGGCCGAAGGTGCGGGTCGCCACCCGGATGTCGATCCTGTTCGTCGCATAGAGCAGCAGGTAGCGGCGCAGGAAGCTGAACGTGGCGTCGAAGACGAGCGCGATCGCAATGCCGACCGTCAGCACCGTCAGCGTCGCGTAGCTCTGGTGGACCAGCACCTTGTCGATGACGAGCTGGAAGAAGATCGGCGTCGTCAGCCCCAGCCCGTAGAGCACGAAGGCGGCGAGCGCCACGTCGCGGAAGAAGCTGCGCTGCCTGATGATCTCCGGCACGAACCAGCTGAAGCCGAAGGGCCGGTCCTCGTCCGACATGCGGTAATTGCGCTTCAGAAGCACCAGCGATCCGCGCCAGGCCCTGGCGAACTGCTCCTCGCTCAGCATCAGCACTTCGGCGCGCGAGGCCAGCGGATCGAGCACGCGGATGCGCGCCGCCTCGCCCTCGCCGACGGCGCCGGCGATCACCACCCAGTTGCCGTTGGAAAGCTCGGCCAGCGCCGGAAAGGCCTCGCCGAGCCGCAGCAGGCCCGCCCAGTCGAGCGTCAGGTGCCTTGCCCGCAGGCCGGCATCCTTGGCCATGCGCAAAAGCTGGCGCACGGCGACGGGATCGTTGCCGACGGCATAATCGTGCTGCAGCCGCTCGGGAGAAAGATCGACGCCGTGGTGGCGCGCGACGAGCGCAAGGCAATGCAGGTTCGTATGCAGAAATCCACTCATGGCCCACCCGAAACAATACGAGACCGAGGCTTGTTCTCATGCGGCCGGGGCCTTCCGGCGGGTCCCGGCCCTGCCGCTCAGTTGAAGTTCGGCGAGGCGTTGGACGCCGGGGCATGCGCCTGGATATCGGCGGCGGCGGCCGCCGACATGTCGCCGATGCGGCGCACCGCGCCCGCCTCCACCAGCCCGCCGAGCGCCTTCTGCATGAGATCGACGGCATTGGCGAAAGCATCCACCGGCATGACGATGCGCTGGCGGAAGACCGGCTTCGGGTTGTTGTTGGCATCGCGCTCGGTCGCCGAAAGCGACATCAGGTCGATGCGCACGATCGTCCCGGTAATGGTGATTTCGCCGATCCCGTCGGCGTAAAGTTCGCTGCTCATCATGTCCTCCTCTGGTTGATCTGTCCGGAAAACCTGTCACGCCTTCCGATGGTGCAATGTGTGCATATCGTGTCGCCAGGCCGGAAACGGGTCGCGAAGGCCGATGGCTATCTCCGGCTCGAAACCCGTCTCCTCCCCAGCCAGGCAGTCGTCGAGCGCGGCGCGGATCGCCTCTTCGTCGAAGCCCGAGCCAATGAAGACCAGCTCCTGGCGGCGGTCGCCCCAGGCCTGGTCCCAGTGTTTTTCGATCATCTGGAGGAATTGCGGATGGCGCGGCCAGTAGGCGCGCGCCACCGAGGCCCACCAGAAGCCGCGCGTGCCGATGCGGCATTGCGTGCCGGCAATCGACAGCAGGCCGATCTCGTCCGGCCGCGTCGCCAGCCAGAAATGCCCCTTGGCGCGGATGATGCCCTTCAGGGGCTCGTCCAGCAGGGCGCAGAGCCGCGCCGGGTCGAAGGGCCGGCGGGCGCGGTAGACGAAGCTGGAAATGCCGTATTCCTCGGTCTCCGGCACATGCTCGCCCCAGCCGTAAAGCTCCTTGTGCCAGAGCGGGTGGCGGGCGGCCCTCGCCTCGCTGAACAGGCCGGTATCGAGGATCGCATCGAGCGGCACCTGGCCGAACACGGCTTCCACGACGCGCGCGTCCGGGTTCAGGGCCGCCACGACCTGGCGCACTTCGGCAAGCGTTGCCGGGGCCACGTCGCCCGCCTTGTTGATGATGACGACGTCGGAAAATTCGATCTGCTCGACCAGCAGTTCCACCAGCCGGCGCTCGTCGTTGCCGTCGCGCCGCTCGCCGCGATCGGCCAGGAACTCGGCGCTGCGGTAATCGGCGAGCAGGTTGATCGCGTCGACGACGCAGACCATCGTGTCGAGCCGCGCCACGTCGCAAAGCGCCGCCCCGCTCTCGTCGCGGAAGGAGAAGGTGGCCGCCACCGGCAGCGGCTCGGCAATGCCGGTGCCCTCGATCAGCAGGTAATCGAAGCGGCCGGCGGCGGCGAGCCGGCGCACTTCGCTGAGCAGATCGTCCCGCAGCGTGCAACAGATGCACCCGTTGGTCAGCTCCACCAGGGTCTCGTCCGTGCGCGAAAGGTCTGCACCCCCTTCGCGCACGAGGTCCGCATCGATGTTGACCTCGCTCATATCGTTGACGATGACAGCAACCCGGCGACCTTCCCGATTACTCAGCACATGATTGAGGACAGTCGTCTTCCCGGCGCCGAGAAACCCGGCGAGAACCGTTACCGGCAGTCTGTTATCCGCACCCGTCATCGATATCATCACGCTATACCCGATGCTTGGTCTTCCATCCTCGCCGGCGTTACGCCGCGAGCTGCGGCCTGAATGCTACGTCCACATAGTAGTTGGTGTTGTTGTAACTGGCGGTCGGGAACAGCCCCGCCGCGCCATAGGCATAAACGCCGTTATTGCCGGCGAGCCCCCGCAGAGCCCCGTTCGTCACCTCGCTGCCGAAATAGTTGCCGGTTGCCGAATAGTTTCCGTTGGTGGAGTAGGAAACGACATAGGTCGTGTCCGCCTCGACCGCGACCTGCTGGCTGAGCTCAGCCGTCTGCCAGCCGGAGGCCGTCTCGTTGTCGAAGGTGACGCTGGCAAGCAGCGTGCCCGACGCCGTCCACAGGTAGCCGCTGTGCGGGCCGGTATTGTCGGCCCCCTTGTAGAAGCGGATGGCGGTGATCCAGCCTGCCGCATCGGCCTGGAACCGCATGCCGAGATTGACCGGCTGGTTGTCGTTGACCGAGACGAGCGAAGGCGTGTCGCCGGCGGCAAAGAGGTTCTGCTCCGGTCCCGCCGCCGGCTCGCCGACGGTGAGCGCCACCTGCCCCGTCGCCGTGCCGCCCTTGCCGTCCGAGATCTGGTAGCTGAAACCGGCCGGTCCCGAATAGCCGGCATTGGGCGTGAAGGTCACGGTCTGGGTCTGCGCGTTCCAGGCGACCGAGCCGTTGACCGCGCCGCTGACGCCGGTGATCGTCAGCGTATCGCCGTCGCCGTCCGTATCGTTGGCAAGAAGCGCTGCGGCCTGGAGGGCAAGCGGCGTGCCGGTTTGCGTCGTATAGCCGCTGTCGTTGGCGGCAACGGGAACCGCGTTCTGCGCGCCCTGCTGGTAGAGCACGTCCACCCAGTAATTGCTGGCATTGTAGCTTTCGTTGGGAAACAGGCTGCCCGTGCCGTAGGCATAGACGCCGTTGCCGCCGCTGATCGTGCTTGCCGGCGCCGTCAGCGCGCCGCTCGTATGGTCGGTGGTGAAATAGTTGGCGCTTGCCGCATAAAAGCCGTTGGAATGGTAGCTCGCCACATAGGTCACACCGGCCGTGACGTTGACCGGCTGCGCGAAGGAGACCGTCTGCCAGCCGCTCGCCGTCTCGTCGATGAAGGTCGCCTGCGCCAGAAGCTGGCCGCTCGCCGTCCATAGCGAGCCGACATGCGTGCCGGTATCCTGCGCGCTGCGGTAATAGGTAAGCCCGGTAATGCGCCCGTCGGCCGAGGCGATGAACTTGACGCCGAGCTCGACCGAATTGCTGTCGTTGGCGGCTGTGACGCCCGACATGTCGGCGCCGGTAAACAGGCTCGTCGTCTCGCCGCCGCCCGGCTGGGCGTTGACCGTGAGGCTGACGGTGGCCGAGGCGGTGCCGCCATGCCCGTCCGAGATCGTATAGGTGAAGCTTGCCACCCCGGTATAACCGGCGTCAGGCGTGAAGATCACCGTATTCGTCTGGCTGTTGAAGGTCACCGTGCCGTTCACCCCGCCGCTCGCACCCGTGATGGCGAGCGGGTCGCCGTCCGCGTCATGGTCGTTGGCAAGCAGGCTGGCGGCGGCAAGCGACAGCGCCGTATCGGAATAGGTCGTGTAGCCGTTGTCGTTGGCCGCGACCGGTGCGGTATTGGCCGTCGACTGGTTGAAGACGACGTCGACCCAATAGTTGGAGGACTGGTAGCTGGCCGTCGGGAAGGTCGTGCCCGCGCCGTAGCCATAGACGCCGTTCGCCCCGGCAAGGCCGGTCAGCGCGCCGTTCGTATGGGCCGTGCTGAAATAGCCCGAGGTCGCCACATAGGTCCCGGTCGTGTGGTAGGAGGCGACATAGGTGACGCCGGCCGAGATCTGCAGCGGGCTGGAAAAGGCGGCGGTCTGCCAGCCGGAAGCCGACTCGGCAATGAAGCTGACCGTCGCAAGCAGCGTGCCGTCGGCGCTCCAGATCGAGCCCGTATGCGGCCCCGTATCGCCTTCGGCCTTGTAGAAGCGGATGCCGGTGATCGTGCCGCCTGCCGAGGCGACGAAGCGCATGCCGAGCTCCAGCGGCGAATTTTCCTGCACGCTCGGCCCCGTCGGCCCCTCGTTTGCGGCAAACAGCGACTGGCCGGCCGGCCCCGGATCGACGGTAAGGCTGACGCTGGCCTGGTCCGTGCCGCCGCGCCCGTCCGAGAGCGTATAGGTAAAGCTCGCCGGCCCGGCATAATCGGCAGCGGGCGTGAACGTGATCGTGCCGGCCTGGCTGTTCAGCGTCACCGTGCCGTTCAGCGCGTTGCCGACGGCGCTGATCGTCAGAGCGTCGCCGTTGGCATCCGTATCGTTGGCCAGCAGCGAGGCGATGGAAATCGTCAGCGTGCCGTTGCGCGAGATCGTCAGGCCGCTGTCGTCGCCGGCCACCGGCACCGTGTTGGCGCCGGCGTCGAAGACCACGTCCACCCAGTAGTTGGTGCCGCCGGGGCTCTGGCCGGGGAAGGTGCTGGTGCTGCCGTAGGCATAGACGCCGCCGCCGTCCACCGCCTTCAGCGCGCCGCTGGCATAGGTCGAGCCGAAATAGTCGTCGGTGACGGAATAATAGCCGTTGCTGTGATAGGAGGCGACATAGGTGACGCCGGCGGCGATCTGGATCGGCGAGGAGAACATCACCGTCTGCCAGCCGGAGAGCGACTCGCCCGCCGAAACGCCCGTCGCCAGAAGCGTGCCGTCGCCGCTCCACAGGCTGACGACATGCTCGCCCACATTGTAGAAGCCCTTGTAGAAGCGGATGCCCTGCACGAAGCCGCCCGTCGTCGCCTGGAAGCGCAGGCCGAGCTCCACCGGGTCGCGGTCGATCGCCACTTCCGTTTCCGGCTTTTCGGCAAGCGTCCACAGGCCCTGCGTGGACGGCAGGCTGACCGTGACCTGCCGGCCGGCCGAGGGCGCCTCCATGTTGACGCTGTCGTCCACGGCGCGCGACATGATCGTATAGGTGCCGCTTGCCTGCACCACCCAATTATAGGTCCAGCTCTCGCGGCCGGTGGCCTTGAACCAGTGCTGGCCGCCATCGGTGGAAACCTCGACGCCGGCAATGATGCCGCCGCCCGTATCCTGCGCCGTGCCGGTGATGGTCACATGCTGGCCTTCGAGGAAGGAGGCGCCGATGATCGGCGAGGTGATCGTCGAGGTCGGCTTTGCCGTGTCGGTCGATTGCGTGGCCAGAATGAGGCTCGCGTCCAGCGTGGTCGGCTGGATGCCCATGTCGGCGAACATGTTGACCATCGCCTGCTGCACGTTGCGGTCGGTCGGCGTGGACGGCCCCTGGTGGTTGTCGCTGAGGCCCCAGGACCAGAAGACGGTGCCGGCGCCGAAGACCAGCGCGCCGCTGGCCGCCCGGTACATGGTCAGGCTGTGGGTCGCCACCGCCTCGCCCACCGTCGAGCCGTAGTCGCGCAGATAGGTGCTGACGGCGACCGACGACAGCGACAGGTTGACGAGGCCGGCCGGCCGGAAGCCGTTTTCGACATCGCTGTCCCATTCGTAGCCGAGCAGGTTCTGCACCAGCTCGTAGGTCTCGCCCTCGTTGAGCTCCGACACTTCGGTATTGCGCCAGAAGCGCAGGTTCGAATAGTCGTAGGGAATGGAGATCGTATCCTGGCGGTAGCTGTCCACGGTAAACAGCGTGCCGGTCAGCGAATTTTCCGGCTCCTGCCCCGGATCGGCATAACGCGGGTCGCGCCAGGTGCCGGTGCCGGTATCGCTGGGGTCGGTGCTCGTGCCCCAGGTCTCCTTGTAGCAGACCATGGTGCGGTAGGCCTGGCCGCTGCCGTCGATGCTGCTTTCCCAGCGCACTTTCCAGTAGCACTCGTTGCCGCTCCAGAAGGCGAGGTTGACGCCGGCATCGCGCGCCGCTTCCACATTCTCGCGCTGCTCGGCCGACCAGTATTCGTCATGGCCGACGGAAAGATAGGCGTCGTGGTTGAGCAGCAGCGCGCCGTTGCGCGTGGCGTCCACGCCGGAAATGTAGGAAACGTCGTAGCCGTTCTGTTCCAGCCAGGAAATGGCGGCGGATTCGACGCCGAAGATAAAGTCGTGCGTGCCGCCGATCGGGCTCGTATTGGTGATGATCGGCCGGTTGTAGCTGACGGCCGAGGCGCGGCCGATGGCGGTCAGCCCGCAGCTGCAATTGGGCGGCAGGTAGCCGATCATGTCGGCGGGATCGACGGGCACCTCGCCGTAATAGAGGCTGGCGCCGCCCCAGGCATTGTAGGCCTGCCAGGTCGTGTCCGAGGTCTGGAAGACGATATCGCTGGTCGAGGCGTCGTCGCGCACCACGAAGGGGATGATGCTCGCATCCTCCGTGCCGTCCTCGCGCACCAGCTTGGCGAAATAGACGCCGGAAACGGCCTCCTCCGGGATCTGCCAGCTGGCCGAAACCGACCAGTTGCCGCAATCGATGAGGCCGAGCGACATGTCGACGATCGGGTGCGGCTGCACCTGCGCCGTCGTCAG
This sequence comes from Rhizobium sp. GCM10022189, assembly GCF_042656325.1. NCBI lineage: Bacteria > Pseudomonadati > Pseudomonadota > Alphaproteobacteria > Hyphomicrobiales > Rhizobiaceae > Rhizobium > Rhizobium sp. GCM10022189. The sequence continues at coordinate 13,956 of NZ_JBHSOR010000015.1, read as the reverse complement.
CCGCTGCTCGATGGAATCCACCTTGCGCGCGCCCATGCCGCCGTAATAGCCCATGCGGTAGATATCGATGCGGTAGCTGGTGCTGTCGGTGGCGATCTTGAAATCGACCGTGCCGCCGATATTGGTGCTGATCTCGGTGGCAAAGCCCTGGATCGTGCCGTTGCCGTCGCCCTCGATGCCCCATTCGCTGATCGGGTTGCCCGTCTTCATGTTTTCGAGCGCGATCTTGTTGGGCGTGGCGGCAGCCGCTGCCGCTGCCGGCGCGGCAAGCGCAGCCGGGCTCGCCGCCGCCTCGACGGATGTCTGCTCGCCCGCCTGCGGCGTGCTGGCCTGCAGCGAAAACGAGGCGATGGAGGATTGCAGCCGCACCGACGCCGCGCCGGAACCGGCGGCGGGATCGACCGGCGTGGCCGTCTTGCCGCCCGCAGCCCCGCTCTCGCTGGCGACAGCCGAAAGGGCGGGTGCAGCCGGCAGGCTCGCCGCCTCCTCGGACGGATCGGGGCTCAGGACCGCGCGCACCGGCGCGGCCGATTGTGAGCCGGCTTCGGACGGCGCCTCGAACACCGCCGCCGCCGAGGCCGTCTTCCCCGACGCCCCGCGCCCGCCAGCATCGCCCGCCGGCGCCGGCGAAACGGACGCCGCCTGCGCCCCGCCCGGCACCGCAAGCGCACCCGGCGCCATCATGTCAACGCTGAGAGACAAGGAGCCGGCGGAAGACCCCGCCGTGAAGGAAAATGCCCCGCCCTGCCGGGCAAGGCCGGGCGACGCGTCTGATGACACGACCGTCGCACTGCCCAGCACCGCGCTCCAGGCCGCCGGCGCCCGACAGATATTCAGCGTTCCACCCAGGCTACTCAGATACTCGACGTTACTAACGCGAATTCTCCGCATAAGCGGCGTCCCCCCTCTGCCCCTCAACCGACCCGTGAAGCAGCGTTTCAACCACGCATTCTGGCAGCTTTCGCGCGAGTACGGACGACAGCAATAAGGGGGTACGCGGGTGGTGCTGGCCTACGCCGATAGGAGGATACCGGCGGCGTGCGGGATGACGGAGCAGAACGTCGCGACTCCTGCCGCAGCCCTCACGATGCACCAAACACTTCGATGGAGCAGGACGTCGCCGCACCTCCCCTTCTCCCCGGCGGGGAGAAGGTGCCGGCAGGCGGATGAGGGGGCTCCGGGCGCAGGCGTCGCCGCGCTGTTTCTCTGCCGCGCTGTCAATCTTTCCACTGGGCCGCATATAGGCCGTGCGTCTTCCGTTGTGTCGTGCGGCCCCCTCATCCGCCCTTCGGGCACCTTCTCCCCGCTGGGGCGAAGGGGGAGACTGCCGCAGCCTTCACGACAAACCGGACGCCTCGATGGAGCAGGACGTCGCGACACTCCCCTTCTCCCCGACGGGGGTCCGAAGGACGGGTTGAGACCCGTGGCTCAACCCCGGTCAGGTGCCGGCAGGCGTGGATGAGGATCGCGCCGGGGCTCGTGAACTGTCACATGATGCTTGACAGGTGTCACGCAAGAGGTTACATCATCACATGATCGAATCGTTCAGGAACAAGGAGCTGGCAAAGCTCTGGGAGGGAACGAGAACCAGGATCGACAAGCGGTTTCATTCCCGTATCGAAGCAAGGCTCGACGCACTCGATGCCGCTACGAAAGCGGAAGATATGAACCTTCCGGGGTTCGACTACCATCAACTGGTGGGAAACAATCCGGTGCGGTACACCGTCCATGTCAACGGCCCATGGTGTATCACTTTCGAGTTCAACAACGGCAACGCTTATAACGTTGACTTCGAGCAATATCATTAGGAGCGGCAGATGACGTCATTCGCAGCAAAGCGTAATCCGGACAGATGCCCGACTCATCCGGGCGCGCTCCTTCGCGAGGATATCCTTCCGGCGATTGGAAAGCCGAAGGCCGAGATCGCCAGACTGCTGGGCATCTCCCGGCAGCACCTCTATGAAATCCTCGGCGAGGATCGGCCGGTGAGCGCGACCGTGGCTGTCCGGCTCGGCAAGATGTTCGGCAACGGCCCGCTGATCTGGATGCGAATGCAGGCCGCATACGACGCGTGGCATGCCGTTCGCGAGGTCGATGTCTCGGACATCCCGACCCTCCGGGTCGCCTGACACGCAGCAGGACGTCGCCACACTCCCCGTCTCCCCTGCGGGGGTCCGAAGGGAGGAGCCTGCCGCAGCCTTCACGATGCACCAAACACTTCGATGGAGCAGGACGTCGCGACACTCCCCTTCTCCCCAGCGGGGAGAAGGTGCCGGCAGGCGGATGAGGGGGCTCCGGGCGCAGGCGTTGCTACCGCTGTTTCTCTGCCGCGCAGCCAATCTTTCCACTGGACGGCATAGGCCGTGCGTCTTCTGTTGTGCCGTGCGGCCCCCTCATCCGCCCTTCGGGCACCTTCTCCCCGCCGGGGCGAAGGGGGGGAGACTGCCGCAGCCTTCACGACAAACCGGGCGCCTCGATGGAACAGGATGTCGCGACACCTCCCCGTCTCCCCTGCGGGGGTCCGAAGGACGGGTTGAGACCCGTGGCTCAACCCCGGTCAGGTGCCGGCAGGCGGATGAAGGGGCTCCGGGCGCGGGCGTTGCCGCCGCTGTCTCTCCGCCGCGCCGCCAATCTTTCCGCTGGACGGCATAGGCCATGCGTCTTCCGCAGTTGCCGCGCACGGGACGACCGCCAGTCTCCGGCCAGCGGATCAGGCAGAGCGTCTTGAAGGCGTCTTCCTCGGAGACCTTGCGGAGGGTCTTAAGCGTGAAGGTCCGGCAGTGCGGCGAAAGCAGGAAGTGCTGGTTGCCCCAATATTTCTACCCTCCGGAGGACCTCCATGTCATTGGAACTGAAGGTAATCGCGGATACGGCAGGCACGTTGATATTGTTGGGACCTTCCATGTTCAGGGCCTTCGATGAGGACAATACGAGAGCGTTCGCCGATCAGGCGTTGGGTTGTCGCCGCTCTATTCGTATCGATCCGAACATGGGGCAAAGGTACCAGATTAAAGGGAGAGAATCGCTCGCTGGCGTGCGCTCCGGTTAACAGGAATCCGGTAAGCGCTTGCGCCATCTATCTATTCTTTAACGATTATTCAGGATTGAGTTCTACAGCTACGAATTCAACTTTTCAGCCGTCATTGATCGAGATTTGCGTGCAGCACCCAGACAAGATCATCCACATGGGTACCGAATACTCCCTGACGCATCTGAAGGAGTTTGTTGATTTTTTCGACTGGAAGCTGTCGGACGGACGTCACGTCACCTTCCGTATGGCGGTGCGGTTCGCCGATCATTGCTACACGGACGAGAGACTACCTCTTGTGGACGGGTGCTATACGGTGCCGGGGAAACGGAAACCGCGTGTATTCTGCACCGACCGCCACATGCGTTCCTTCCAGGTTCCGGCCATTGTGCGTGGTCTGTTTTCGAAACCTGCACAGACCATCAGTATGACAATGGAGAATAACTGGGCGACATTCTGCCTGCAGATGAAACCAGCCATCCCCCGCGGAAAGCGGTACTATGTGTTCTTTCGAGTCCAGTTCTTGGGAGGGGATCCCAACATCGATCCGCTCCCAATGGACCTTTACATCGAGAGTGCCTATGTCAAAGACGTGCAAGTGCGGTTCCGACGGCTGGCACCGTTTGGCCGGATCGTGGAAGAAGCTGTGTTTGGAAAGCAATAGAGCGGCCGAAGCCGCTCTATTGTATTACTCGACCAACCAAACCTTTCGGTCCACCGGCGTAACCGTGTGACTGGATTTCTCCAGCGGGCTAGCGCTATCCGTGTTATCACGTCAGCCGACCAGTCGCTAGCTGCGCCGTGGCATTTCAGCCCAAGCGCTTGAAGTACAACTAACTTATATCGAGTAGGTTCCCTTCTCGCAAGCAGATTTTCGCGTCTTCCTCTATCGACGGATTGTCGCAGCAGCGGCCCAGTGTCTGCTTGGCGGTGCATCCTACAATAGCGGGCGGATGAAGGGGCTCCTGGCGCAGGCGTCGCCGCCGCTGTTTCTCCGCCGCGCCTCCAATCAATAGGCCTTCGCGTCATCAGCTGTGCCGTGTGGCCCCCTCATCGGCGCCGGCTAGGCGAAGGACGGGTTGACACCCGGAACCGCCGAAGGCCCCCATCCCTGACAATGCCCGGCCTCAGCACGGGACCCGGCTCATCAGGTTTTTCCTCATGCGGGAACCAGCACCAGACAATAGAAAAAGCGGCCGGAAGTCCGACCGCTCTAACGTCGTAATATTCGTCGAAGGGTATGTCAGGCAATTACCACCCGGCCTCGCCGGCGTCTTCCCAAGACGCATTGCGGATGACATCGCCATATCGGGCGTCATTGTCAGCCTGGATACGGCGCGAAAACTCTTCGATGCCGATACCGCCATAGTCATCGGTATCCCTGATCGCCGTAGACGACTTCAAAGCCTGTTGATCCAAGCGGTGAGCGCTGTGAAATTTGCCTTTATATGCAACGGCCATAAAAGCCTCCATTCTGCGTGACGCTACAATAACATCCCTCACGCAGCAAGGGTTCCTCATTCGTTCGCCATCCGCATGACAGGCGGAAATCGAGCTATGCCCCGTTCAAAGCGTAGATCGTGGGCCGATTGCCGACATTCAAGAGCTGCGGATTGCCAATGCGCCGCCAGACCGCCGGCCTGACGACGGCACCTCCCCTTCTCCCCGGTCTGAACACTCCCATGGGGAGGGCGAAGGGCTGATGGGCTGCCGCGCCGCCAGGCTTACGGCTGAACGGCACCCCGCAGCCTCAGCGCCAGATCCGGGCTGTCCGAGGTCAGGCTGCCGATGCCGCGGTCCAGCCAGTGGCGGATGGCGGGTTCGTCGTTGAGGGTCCACACGCAGAGGCGGTCGAGCGGCAGGCGGGTGCGGATGAGGTCCCACTCGGCCTCCATCAGCGCGTGATGGATGGCGACGATTTCCACCAGCCCGTCCACGCGCTCGATGAAGGCGCCGAGCCCGCCCTGCCTTTCGGCCCAGGCGGCGTTGACGGAGACGAGGCGCGAGACGGCGGGGGCGTGAAGGCGGCAATCCTCCAGCACCGACGTATCGAAGGAGGTGAGATACGAGCGCTCGCCGACGCCGAAGCGGGCAAGCTCGGCGGCGACGCGGGCGGCGATGCCGGGATAGGGCCGGCCGGTCTCGTCGATCTTGATTTCGACATGCAGGTCGATGCCCGCGTGCGGGGCAAGCACTTCAAGCACCTCGCCAAGCGTCGGGACGGCCTCGCCCGTGCCCTTCAGCAGCGTTGCCCTGCGGGCCTCGGCCGACAGGTCCTGCACCGGGCCGAAAGCTTCGGCGGTGCGCTCCAGCGTGGCGTCGTGGATGACGACGAGTTCGCCCGCCCGCGTCAGGTGAACGTCGAATTCGATGGCATCAACGCCGAGCGTGACGGCGTTGCGGAAGCCGGTGAGCGAGTTTTCGGGCCAGAGGTTGCGGGCGCCGCGATGGCCGGTAATCAGCGTCATGGAATATCCTTCGGACTTCTTGAAAATTAGCGGATCGTCGGGTCGAGCTTGTCGCGCAGCCAGTCGCCGACGAGCGAGATGGACAGCGTCGTCAGCATGATGACGGCGGCGGGCGCCAGCATGATCCAGGGCGCGCGCGTCAGATATTCGCGCCCGAAGCCGACCATGTTGCCGAGGCTGGTTTCCGGCGGCTGCACGCCGAGGCCGAGGAAGGAGAGCCCGCTTTCCATCAGGATGATTTCCGGGAAGGTCAGCGTCATCGACACGATCAGCGTCGAGGCGACGTTCGGCAGGATATGGTGGAGATAGACGCGCGAGGGTTTTGCGCCGAGCTGCACCACCGCCGCCGCATAACCCTGCGCGCCGGCGGCAATCGCAAGGCCGCGGGCGATGCGCGCATAGCGCTCCCAGCCGTAAAAGCCCATGAGGCAGACGAGCAGCGGCATGGAGGAGCCGAAGAAGGCGAGCACCGCAAGCGACATGATGAGGAAGGGCAAGGCCGCCTGGAAATCGGCCAGCATCAGCACCAGATGCTCGACGAAGCCGCGCAGGCGCGCCGCCAGGAACCCGAGCAGCGTGCCGAAAACGGCCGAGATGATCGTCGCGCCGAAGGCGATGACGAGCGAAACGCGGATCGACTGGATGAGGCGCGAAAGCACGTCGCGGCCGAGCTCGTCGGTGCCAAGCAGATGCTTGAGCCCGCCCGGCGCCGAAAGCCGGCTGGTCAGGTCCATCGCCGTGATGTTGAACGGGCGGATCTGATCGGCGAGCACCGCCGTCAGCACCATGGCCGCCAGCCAGAGCATGCCGAAGGCCACCGAGGCCGGCAGGTTGCGGCGCAGGACGGAAACGAGGCGGTTCGGCTTTCGCGAGGCCGGCGCGGCGGCGAGATCGACAGGAACCATCGGCTTTCTCCTCAATGTCCGGCCGCGTGCGAGCGAAGGCGCGGGTCGAGCCAGCCGTAGAGCAGGTCGACGGCGAGGTTCGACACGACCATGACGGCGGCGATGATGAGCAGGATACATTGCACGACCGCAAGGTCGCGATTGGTGACGGAGACCACCAGCAGGCGGCCGATGCCCGGCCAGGAAAAGATCGATTCCACCACGACGGCACCGGCGATCAGCGAACCGACCATGAAGCCGACGATGGTGACGATCGGCACCGCCGCATTCGGCAGCGCGTGGTTCCACACCACGTCGCGCCATGTCAGCCCCTTGGCCGAGGCGGTGCGGATATAGGGCTGGCCCATCACCTCGATCATGGCGCTGCGCGAAAAGCGGGCGAGGATGCCGATGCCGCCGATGCTGAGCGTCAGCGTCGGCAGGATGCCGTGTATCCACGTATCCTGCCCGCCCGAAGGCAGCCAGCCGAGGATGACCGAGAAGACCAGCACCAGCAGCAGCCCCATGACGAAGGAGGGAATGGTAAAGCCCAGCACCGCCAGCAGGATGACGCCGCGGTCGGAAACGCTCTGCCGGTGCAGCGCCGCATAGACGCCGGCCGGAATGCCGAAGACGAGCTTGAGCACGAGCGCCGGCACGGTGAGCTGCAGCGTCGCCGGCACGCGCTCCAGCACCAGCCGGATGGCGGAAGCCTTGTCGCGCATCGACACGCCGAAATCGCCGGTAAAGATCGACTTCAGATAAGCGAGATACTGGACCCATAGCGGCTGGTCGAGGCCCCATGCCTTGCGGAAGGCATCGACCGCCTCCTTCGGCACGTCCGGCCCGAGCATGACCATGGCCGGATCGCCCGACATGCGCAGCACGACGAAGGCGAAGGTGACGACCGCCATGATGGTGAGGATCGCCCGGAACAGGCGCACGAGAACGAAACGGATCATCAAAACCTCCCCTATGCCGCGACCGGCGCGGTCTCGCCCGCCACGACATGGCAGGCGGCGGTGCGCCCCTCGCCCGCCGCCAGCAGCTCCGGCACGACGGAACGGCAGATGTCGCGCGCCATCGGGCAGCGCGGATGGAAGGCGCAGCCCGACGGCCGGCTTGCCGGGTTCGGCGGCTCGCCCTGCAGGATGACGCGGCCTTCGAGCGGCTTGCCGGGAACCGGCACGCTGGAGACCAGCGCCTTCGTATAGGGATGCTGCGGCGCGCGGAAGATCACGTCGGAAGACGCCTCCTCGACGATGCGGCCGAGATACATGACCGCCACCCGGTCGGCGATGTTGCGCACCACTTTCAGGTCGTGGCTGATGAAGACCATGGCGATGCCGTTCTTTTCCTGCAGGTCGCGCATCATGTTGACGACCTGCGCCTGGATGGAGACGTCGAGCGCCGACACCGGCTCGTCGCAGACGAGAAGCTTCGGCCGCGAGGCGAGCGCGCGGGCGATCACCGCGCGCTGGCGCTGGCCGCCGGAAAGCTCGTGCGGATAGCGGCCGGCCTGGTCGGGCCTGAGCCCCACGGCCCGCATCAGCTCCGTCACGCGGTCGCCCTGGTGCTGTCGCGGCATCAGCCTGTGGATTTCGAGCGGCTCGGCGATCTGCCTGGCAATTGTCACGCGCCGGTCGAGGGCTGCGAGCGGGTCCTGGAAGACGAGCTGCATCTTTGCCCGCAAGGCCCGCCATTCCGGGCTGTGGAGCGCCGGCATCGGCTGGCCCTGGAAGCGCACCGTGCCTTCCTGCGCCGCGTCGATGCCGAGCAGCATGCGCCCGAGCGTCGATTTGCCAGAGCCGGATTCGCCGACGATGCCGAGCGTTTCGCCCGGCATGACCGAGAGCGAGACGCCGTCGACGGCGCGCACCGGGCTCGGCCGGCCGAACAGGCCGCGGCGCATCTGGTAGACGCGGACGAGATTGTTGGCTTCGATGAGCGGCGTCATTGCAGCAGGCCCTCGGCGATACGCGGCGACCGGGCCTCGGCGGCAGCGGCGGAAGGCACCGGCCGCGTGCAGGCAAGCCTGCGGCCGCCATCCAGCGAAACGAGCGGCGGGCGCTCGCTGCGGCAGGCCTCCGCCGCGCGCGGACAGCGCGGCGAAAACGAACAGCCCGCCGGCAGATCTTTCGGGTTGGGAACGGTGCCGGGAATGGGGATCAGCCGCTCGCGGCCGCCGTCAAGGCGCGGAATGGCGTCGAACAGGCCGCGCGTATAGGGGTGGCGCGGCTCGGAAAACAGCTCGCCCACGCGCCCCTCCTCCACGATGCGCCCGGCATACATGACGCAGACGCGCTCGCAGACCTGGCTGACGGCGCCGAGATCGTGGCTGATGAACACGGTCGCCATGCCGGTTTCGGCGCGAAGGCGGATGAGCAGGTCGAGGATCTGCGCCTGGATCGTCGCGTCGAGTGCGGTCGTCGGCTCGTCGGCGATCAGGAGATCGGGCTGGCCGGCAAGCGCCATGGCGATCATCAGGCGCTGGCACTGGCCGCCGGAAAATTCGTGCGGGTAGAGATCGAAGCGGCGGCGCGCATCGGGAATGCCCACCATGTCGATCAGCCGCAGCGCCTCGGCCCGCGCCGCCGCGCCGGTGAGGCCGCGATGCACGCTGAGCGCCTCGGCGATCTGCCTTCCGATGCGCAGCACCGGGTTGAGCGAGCTGGACGGGTCCTGGAAGATCATGGCGATGCGGCTGCCGCGCACGCTTTCCAGCACGCTGCGCGATCCGCCGATAAGTTCGCGGCCCTCGATCGTGACGGAGCCGGAAACGCTGGCCTTGCCCGGCAGCAGGCCAAGGGCGGCCAGCCACGTGACCGACTTGCCGCAGCCGGATTCGCCGACAAGGCCAAGCGCCTCGCCGCGCCCGACATCGAGATCGATGCCGTGGAGAACCTGCACGCCGTCGAAGGCGACCGTCAGGCCCCGCAGTTCCACGAGATTGGAGCCGGTCGTGCCCATCTTTCATCCCCGCTCTTGCTTTATCGAAAGAAGGGTCCCCGGCGGCGCCCGGCCGCCGGAGACCGCAGTGACGGACCGGTCAGATCGACCAGTTGCTGGCGCGGAAGTCCATGGCGAAGGCGGGTGCGGCCTTCCACTTCAGCGACGATTTCATGCCGGTGAAGACGGCGTTCTGGTGCAGGACCTGGTAGACCGGGTCTTCGCGCTCGGCGATTTCCAGCATGCGGGCGAAGGCCTTCTTGCGCTGCGCCCGGTCGGTGGAGGTTTCCATGACGACGGCGAGCTTGTTCATCTCCGCGTTCGTCCAGTCCTTCTTCTGCTGCACTTCGCCGTTCGGGCCGAACTGCACGACCATCGGCGTGATCGGGTCGTTGATCGAATTGCCGGCCGACCAGTCGCGCACGCCCTTTACGCCCTGCGGATCGTGGATCTGCGCCCAGTTTTCCTTCATCTCGATCTCGACATTGAGGCCGACCTGCTTCCACATCTCGACCATGATCTGGCCGTTGGCCGTCTGGTTCGTGTAGTAGTTGTTGAGCAGGCGGTAGGGGATGGCGTCGCCCTTGTAATTGGCCTGTTTCAACAGGTCCCTGGCCAGCGCCGGATCATAGGCCGGCGGCGCCCAGCCTTCGATGAACATGTCGCTGTTGCGGTAGGATTCGAACTGCAGGCCGGCCGGAATGACCGTCTTGCCGGCCCAGAGCGCATCGACGATCGCCTGGCGGTCGATCGCATGCGTCATGGCGCGGCGCACCAGCGGGTCGGCGAGGATCTGGTTCTGCGTGTTGAAGACGGAAACGCGGTGGTTCCAGATCGTCGAGTTCTGCACTTCGTAGCCGGGAGCGGCCTGCACGGCGGCAATCTGGTCCGGCGGCAGGTCGCAGGCGAAATCATATTCGCCCGACAGCAGGCCGTTGACGCGCGAGGCGACTTCCGGGACTTCGACGAAGCGGATCTGCTCCAGCGGCGGGCGGCCGCCCCAATAGTCGTCGAAGGCGACGAGCGTCAGCGAAACGTCCGGCTTGTATTCGCCGACCATGTAGGGGCCGGTCGTGATCGGCTTGCGCGACCATTCGGTGAAGCTTGCGGCCTCGTCCCAGGCGCGGCGGTTGGCGATCTGGCTGCCGCCGGAATAGAGGCGGCCTTCGAGCGTCACGTCGGGCGTCGTGTTGTGCAGGCGCACCGTATATTTGTCGACGATCTCGATGCCGGCAAGCGCCGGCCACAGGCGGCGGCCGACGCCGGGCACGGTGGCCGGCAGTTCCTTGGCGGTGGCCGGCTTGTGATCGGCCTCGAAAATGGTCTTGCCGCCGACCGGCTCCGTATTGCCGAACACGCGCTCCTTGGAGAAGGAGAAGGCCACGTCCTCGGCGGTCAGCTCGTCGCCGTTGTGGAACTTCACGCCCTGGCGCAGCTTCAGCTCCAGCGTCTTCTCGTCGATGCGCTTCCATTCGGTGGCAAGGCCCGGAACCGGGCCCTGGTTGCCCATCCAGTCGCGCAGGATCAGGCCTTCCCAGAGGTTGGGATAGAAGATGCGCTCGCCGACATTGGACTGCTCGTGATAGACGTCGAGCGAATTGTTGTTGGTGATCTTCTGCACCGCGATGGTGACGGACGGGCGCTTGCCCTGGCTGAAGCCGAGGCGCGGCAGGACGAGCGTGCCGGCGGTGGCGCCGAGAAGGCCGAGCGCGCCGCGTCGATTGATCGAAATCATCGGAAACTCCTTTTGTCTTGACCGCCAAGCCCCCCGGCTCGCGGCCCTCGTTGTTAAAATCAGGCAGATGTCGCCGGGTTGACGGCTTCATGAATTTTTCAATAAAGGTGCCCGCCGCGGAGGCCGCGAGGGGCTGACGCAGGCGCAGATCGCCGAGCGCATGAACCTCACCCGCCGCCGGGTGAACGAATATCTGGCCGCGGCGCTGGAGGAAGGCATCGTCAGGGTGAGCTTCGCTTCGCCGCCTGGCCCCGGCATGGCGCTGGAATCGCGCCTGCAGGAGCGCTTCGGCCTGGAGGCGGCCATCGTCGTGCCCACGCCCGCCGATCCGCAGCTCCTGCACCAGGCGCTGGGGCGCGGTGCCGCCGCCTATCTCGACCGGCTGATCGCCGCCCGCAAGCCGCGCTCCATCGGCGTCGGCTGGGGCGCGACGCTGCGCGAAACCGTCATCCACATGACGCCTGCAAGCGCGCCCGAGATCGAGGTGCGCTCGATGATGGGCGGGCTGACGCGCGGCTCGGAGATCAACACGTTCGAGATCGTGCGCGCCTTCGCGCAGGTGCTGAAGGCGCAATGCCACTATTTCGCCGCCCCGATCTATGCCGAAAGCCCGCAATCGCGCGAGGCGATCATCTCGCAATCGGTCTTCGAGCGCATCTTCCGCCAGACCTGCGAAGTGGACATATCGTTCCTGAGCGTCGGCGACGTCACCCGCCAGTCGCTGCAGGTGCGCTACGGCCTGCCGGCGGCCACCGACATATCCGACCTCATCGCCGTCGGCGCCGTCGGCGACCTCCTCGGCCGCTACGTCGACACGCAAGGCCACCCCGTCGCCCACCCCCTCAACGCCCAGGTCCTCGCCCCCGACCTTTCCGACTACCGCCGCATCCCCTGCCGCATCATCGCCTCCGGCGGCCCCCACAAACACGCCATCCTCAGCGCCACCCTGCGGGCCGGCCTTGCAACCGCGCTGGTGACGGACGAGGAAAGCGCGCGGGTGTTGCTGGCGGAGTGATGGGGGTGTGGGTGGGCGGCGCCGGCTGTGCCGTGCGGCCCCCTCATCCGACCCTTCGGGCCACCTTCTCCCCCAAGGGAGAAGGGGGAGACCGCCTCATCCTTTGCGATGCACCAAGCGCCTCGATGGAGCAGGACGTCGCGACACTCCCCTTCTCCCCGGCGGGGGTCCGAAGGACGGGTTGAGACCCGTGGCTCAACCCCGGTCAGGTGCCGGCAGGCGGATGAGGGGGCTCCGGGCGCAGGCGTCGCCGCCGCTGTTTCTCTGCCGAGCCGTCAATCAATAGGCCTTCGCGTCTTCCGTTGTGCCGTGCGGCCCCCTCATCCGCCCTTCGGGCACCTTCTCCCCGCCGGGGCGAAGGGGGAGAGCGCCTCATCCTTTGCGATGTACCAAGCGCCTCGATGGAGCAGGACAGCGCCGCACTCCCCTTCTCCCCTGCGGGGAGAAGGTGCCGGCAGGCGGATGAGGGGGCTCCGGGCGCAGGCGTCGCCGCCCCTGTCTCTCTGCCGCGCCGCCAATCAATAGGCCGTGCGTCTTCCGTTGTGCCGTGCGGCCCCCGCACCTGCATGTGGATGGAATTGCTCTTAACGCTGCGGTCGCTGTTGCTGACAATCGTGAGGGCGCCACAGCAGGTACCCTTTGCCCGCTTGTCCCTATTTCGGCCGTCAAAAGTTCCTTTCGACAGGCTGCGGCGCGAACATAGCTGGAACATCTTCATTGACATTATCAATTCGGTTTCATATTTTTGTTTCGTGAAACCGATATGGAACATTCATAACATGCAGCAGATGCGATAAGTACCATGCAGGGAGCAGTTCCAAGATTTCTCAACGAGATTAGCGATGCAGGCGGTCTAAAAGGGACCGATATCGCCAATATCATGGACGTGTCGAAAGCGACCGTCTCGCGCTGGCGTGCCGGCGATATAAAGCCTCAGCCACGTAACGAGCTTATTCTTTCCGATTTGCATTATGTCGTGACCCGCCTGACGGATTATTATTCGGCGGAAGAGATTCGGATCTGGCTTTATGCCCGTCATCCGCAACTAAACGGCGAACGGGCGATTGACCTTATACATCAGGACCGTGCGATCGAAGTACTGAAGGTCATTGACCGCCTCGATAACGAGGTCTTCCTGTAAAGCATGGTTCACGCGCGCAGAAGCCGGGATAATGCGTTGATCGACGCGATCGAAGCGCTCACGCCTGTCCGTTTCGAAGGCACGGTGTGGCGTGTCGTGAGGAAGGGAAGATCGCCCGTCGATTGTGCACGCGCGGGCGGCAGATGGGATGATGGAACTTTCGACGTGCTATACACCTCCCAGAAACGAGACGGCGCGATCGCTGAGATGTTCTTTCATCTCGGACGTGGTCAACCGGTTTTTCCCTCGAAAGTGGAATATGCCGTGCATGAGCTCGAAGTCACGGTCAACCGCGCGCTTCAGCTTATCGACTTGGAGGCTCTGAGGGCACTCGGGCTGGATTCGTCCCGCTACGGGCAGCTTTCGTACGACCGCGTAAGCGATGAATATCCGCGATCGCAGGACATCGCCGAAGCGGCACACTTCCTTGAGTTCGATGGGCTGATTGTCCCAAGTGCCCGATGGGACTGCATGAACCTTATCCTGTTTTGTGATCGTGTGCCGCCTGATGCCATGGAGGTCATTTCGGACCACGGATTGATCGACTGGCCGAGCTGGATCAGAACGAACATCCGCTAGCCGCCATGTTGCGCTCGATCGCAATCATGTAAAGCGCGCCAATACCGGCCGCATCGTTGCTGAAACGCTGGGAAACACCCAACGGGCGGATGAAGACATCCAGCCAGTCCTTCGAAACATCCACTCCACATATGATGCTGTTCACGGTAACCTGCCT
>NZ_JBHSOR010000014.1:0-30354 GCF_042656325.1 Rhizobium sp. GCM10022189 | reverse complement strand
CTCCCACTGTCCGTCGCTCAGTTCATACCGCTTCGCCGCCATCCACAGGTCTCCGTGATCATCACGGCAGCCTATGAATCACTCAGCAACTGATTTGGGAATCCTGAATGTCGATCGATCCTAAGCCGCTCTCGGCGAGATCCTGCAGCAGCGCGCCGAGCGCAAGATCGAGGCAATAGACGGAAAACTCGGCATTGAGTTCCCGGGCGTTCTGGCGGGCGTAGGACACGAGCCGCGCAAGCGATGCGATATCCCGCAGCCTTTGATCCTTCTCGGTGGTCCCGAGTTCGATATTGTCTTCAGCTGCCATGTCTATTGAGCTCTCCGGGTGTGCCGGAAGGAACCTAGAGGATAAGGGCGAGAAAAGCGCGTGACACGGGCGTGACACTAGTCTGGATGGCATATCGAAAGGCGACAACCCTGCGGCGTGATCCGGAGCAGTTCAGAAGCCCGCCTTCCGCAGCGCCTCGCGATATTGTTCCCTCTGCCACGTCTCCTTGAAGGGGACGAGGGTCAGCCATCTGTCGACGTCGAAATCGGGATTGGTTTCGCGCGCCTTGCGCATGTAGAGGCGGGCATTTTTCACGTCGCCCAGCATCGCCCAGCAGGCGGCCGCAAGCCGGTCGGCCGGCGTGCGGTCATCCATTCTGCCGATCGCATCCAGCGCTTCCCCGTAACGGAAGAGCGCAAAATTCGCGCCGGCCTCGGTCCACAGATATTCGGCGGGGCTCAGCGGATTGAGCGAGATTGCCCGGTCGATCTTGGCGAGCCCATCGGCCGGGCGCGAGGCATGCACGAGCGTATCGGCATAACTTGCGATGCCGTCGGCATAATGCGGGCTGAGCTCCTCGGCGACCTTCAGCGCCACCACGCTTTCATCGAAGTCGTTCAGATAGAGCTTGGCAACGCCGAGCTGGCGGAAGCCGGAAGCCAGCGAGGGGTCGGCGACGATGGCCCGGTTTGCATAATCTTCCGCAAGCCGGATCAGCTCGGCATCGCCGCGAGCCGTCAGCAGCCATTCCATCAGGAAGGTGCGCGCAAGGCCGGCGAGCGCCGGTGAGAAATGGGCGCTGTGCTGCAGGGCCTCGCGGAACGCCTTTCGTGCCCTGCGGATATCCGGCAGGGAAAGCCGCTTCATGTCCCGAAAGCCCAGGAGATAGCTGTGATAGGCGGCCGGATTGGCCTCGAAAGCTCCGCGCACGCTCTCGTTCTGGCGTATCTGGGCGGAAAGTTCCTTGGCAATGCGTCGTGCCATCTCCCGGCGGTCAGCGATCAGGTCGTATTTTTCGAGGCTGAAGCGCTCGGCCCAGATGACCTCGTCACTGGCGGCGTAGACGAGCTGGACGAACAGCGACGGCGGGCCGCTGCCCGCAGCCAACCGTGTGTGGAGCACATAGGAAATCGAATGACGCAGGATCATGCCTTGACGATCGGCATGGCGTGCGATTTGCACGGCTGTATGTGGCGCAACGACCGAGACGCTGTTCAGGGCGCAAAGGCCGATGGTCACGTCCTCGATCAGCGCCTCCGAAAGCATCGGCAGGAAACCGGCATCGCCGGCTTCGGCCGGCGGCAGCAGGACAAGGCGGGGCAGGGGCGTGGCCTTGAGAACGATGCTGCTGTCAAGCCTCGGTGCGGCCGGCAACGGCGTCGCCCTGCCGGCATCGAAAATCCTGCGCACTTCCTTCAAGGCCTGCAGATCGAGGCCGACATCCAGCGCGTTCCGGAGATCAGGCCTGCGGCTTTCGAAAAGCTGCCTGGCGTTTTCCAGGGAGCCCTCGGCCTCATAGGCTTGCAGAAGGATATGGCGGATGTTCTCGTCGTCGGGGGCATCGCGGAAGATCCTGAGCGCGGCTTCCTTGATGAGGCCGATATCGGCCCGCGAGCGCGCTTGTGGCAGCGCCTGCTTCACCGCGTCGATAAGGATTGCCATATGCCGGCCGCGCTCGCCGGAGACCCACGCCCGCATGCCGGTGCTTTGATCGGCAAGTTCGGCGAGGAAATCCGGCCGCAGCAGGGATAGGAGCCTGCGCAGCACATCGAGCGGATCGGTCGAGGCAAGGGTGTCGAGTTCGGAGCGGTCGGCGACAAAGCTTTCTCGCCTGACCCTTACGTCGGTCGCGGTGAAGGCTAGCAATTCCACGCCAAGTTCTGCCTGCCGCGCCTGGATGCGCGAGATCATCTTGCGCAGGTTCGCCATGATATCGGGATTGCCGGGGCTGTCCCACAGAAAGCGCGCAAGAGCGCGGCGCGAACATTTTCTATCCGGCCTGTCGAGCAGGTAACAAAGCGTCAGCAGGCCCTTTTCGGGAAAGGCTACAGGCTCTCCCGCCGCATTCAGCAGCCGCAACGCGCCAAACGACTCGAGCCTGAGGGACATGCGCGGGTGACGTCCGCTTTCACTCTCTGCGGGAATCCGGCTCGTCCATCCTCAGTGCGCTGAGCGGAATGTCGCTGCTTTCGGTCTGCGCCATCGCCTTGACGAGCGAAATGATCGTTTCGCGAATGCGCCGATCCTCGATCTTCATGAAGGCCCTGTTGAGGACGAGGCCCTCCTTCGACCGCAGAAATTCCGCGACCGGATCGGCGGGGACGGTCAAATCGAGACCGGCAAGGCTCGGCGCTTGCGAATCGTCCTGCTCGAAAAAGAAGGCGGGCGAGGTGCGCAGCACTTCGGCGATCTTCTGCAGCCGGCTCGCGCCGATGCGGTTGATGCCCTTTTCGTATTTCTGCACCTGCTGGAAGGTCACGCCGATCTGTTCGGCAAGCCGTTCCTGGCTCATGCCGAGAAGCTGCCTGCGCCTGCGCACGCGCATGCCGACATAGGTATCAATCGCGTTCGGTGTCTTGACGTTCATGGCCTACCTTCTGTCTCTTTCGCATTTCAATCCACCGACTTGTAGACGGCATCGCGCCGCTTTTCCACGATTTGTTTTTAATATCATACGATGGTCGATGCTGACCGGTGCCGCTTTGTCACGCCCATCCTGGAAGGCGGCGGCCGCGAGTTCCTTCCGCCGGGCCATATCGCCATGATGCTAAACGTTTTAAATAGGCAGAAAACATCATAGATATTGTGATATTGTGATTTATACTTGTTCCAATTTAGTGATTGTGCGATCTTTTCAGCACCGGGATTTCGACGGTCTCCCGTGTGAGAGGAAGGGTGTTCAATGGCGCGCATTACGCTCAGGCAGTTGCTGGATCACGCGGCGGAGGAAGGCTACGGCGTTCCCGCTTTCAATATCAACAATATGGAACAGGCGCTCGCCATCATGGAGGCCGCCGATGCGGCCTGCGCCCCCGTCATCATGCAGGCCTCTCGCGGCGCGCGCGCCTATGCCCACGATATCATGCTCAAGCACATGATGGACGCGGTCGTCGAAATCTATCCGCACATCCCCGTCTGCGTGCATCTCGATCACGGCAACGACCCGGCCAGCTGCATGACGGCCATCCAGGCGGGATTCACCTCGGTCATGATGGATGGCTCGCTGAAGGCGGATGCCAAGACGCCTGCCGACTGGGACTATAATGTCGGCGTGACCCGGAGAGTGACCGAGATGGCGCATCTCGGCGGCATTTCCGTCGAAGGCGAGCTCGGTGTGCTCGGCTCTCTCGAGACCGGCATGGGAGAGGCCGAGGACGGTCACGGCGCGGAAGGCAAGCTGTCTCACGACCAGCTGCTGACCAATCCGGACGAAGCTGTAAAATTCGTGCGCGAGACCCGGGTCGACGCGCTGGCGATCGCCATGGGCACTTCGCACGGCGCCTACAAGTTCACCCGCAAGCCGGACGGTTCGGTGCTGGCGATGAATGTCATCGAAGAGATCCACCGCAAGCTGCCGAACACGCATCTCGTCATGCACGGTTCGTCGTCGGTTCCGGTCGAATTGCAGGAGATCATCAACAAATACGGTGGTCAGATGAAGCCGACATGGGGCGTGCCGGTCGAAGAGATCCAGCGCGGCATCAAGAATGGCGTGCGCAAGGTCAACATCGACACCGACGGCCGGATGGCCATGACCGGCCAGATCCGCCGGGTCCTGCAGGAGGATCCGAGCGAATTCGATCCGCGCAAATATCTGAAGCCCGCAATGGCCGCGCTCACCAGGCTTTGCAGGGAGCGCTTCGAGCAGTTCGGCACCGCCGGCATGGCGGAACGGATTACCCCTCTCCCGGTTTCGGCAATGGCAAAGCGCTACGCCTCCGGCGCACTCGACCCGGTCTTTTCCCAGGATATTAAAGGCTGACGGGGCGGGCGCTTTTCCCCGGCTCGATATCCGTCGTGCCGGCCGCCAGGGACTGGCCGTGAAACACTTTGAGCAGGGTGACGACGTCACTGATTTCATGCTCGATACGCGCAGCATCCCAGCCGAGCGCCTTGGCGGCGATGCCGGCAATGTCCGTCAAGCCCTCGTAGGTCAGCCGACCCTCGATCGCGATCGTCGTGCGCCGCAAGACGATATCGGAGAGATGGACCACAAGCTCGTTGCGGGCGATCCAGTCGATCTCCCGAAAACTGTAATGTTCCGCCCTCGCTATGCGCTGCTCGTCGGAATGAGCCGAAGGGAACGTCGCAATAGCCTCTGCCGTGGTGCCATAGCGGTTCAGAAGCTGTTCTGCGCGCGCGGCCGTGATGCCTGCGGCCCCGGCGATCTTGTCGACAGAGCCCCGTCTTGCCTGGGCATCGGCGGGAAACGCCTTTCCGCCGCCGATCGCAAGATAGCGCGTCGACTGCTTGCGCGGGCGCTCGAGCCGGGCCAGAACACTGTCGGCAACCTCCTCGGCAAAACCGCGAAACGTCGTCCACTTGCCGCCGACAAGCGACATGATGGCAAAAGGCCGCGTGCCGTCCGCTTCGATGACCGGTGCTGAATGGTCGCGGCTGATCAGGCCCGGCGCCGTTCCGTCGGAGGCCGGTAGCGGCCGGATGCCGCTATAGGTGTAGACGATCTGGTCGCGATCGAAGCGCAACGTGGGCAGCAGCGATCTCAGGCTCTGCAGGAAATAGTCGATCTCGGGCTCCTCGCAGCGCACGCTGTCGGGGTCCCGGCTCGGGATATCGGTCGAGCCGACGAGCGCGAGCCCGAGATAGCCGTAGACAAGGCAGATGCGACCGTCGTCGGCTTCGAAATAGATCATGTGGCCGTTGAGGCTGCGCACCAGATCGGGGTGATCGATCAGGATATGCGAGCCCTTCGTGCCGCCGATCAGGCGCGAGGGCGCGCCGAGCGCTTCGTTGACGTGATCGATCCATGGGCCTGCGGCGTTGACGACGAGCCTCGGGCGCACAGAAAATTCCGCTCCGTCCTCGCGTCGAAAGTTCAGGCGGCCTTCCGAGCAGGCGGTCAGCGTGGTGAAATTTGCCGCGGAACAATGCGGGTTCGCCTCCAGCCCGTCCTTGACGAGTTCGTAGACGAGGCGTTCCGGCCGGCTGATCTTTGCGTCGTAATAAATGCCCCCGGCGACGATTGCCGGCGTCACATGCGGCATTTCCCGCCTGGCCTTCTTCTTCAGGATCAGCCGGTGGCGCGGCATCACGCGGTCGCGCGAACCGAAAAAGTCGTAAAGGGAAAGGCCGATCTTGATGAGCAGGGCGCCCCGGCTGCGGGGCGCGGTCTTGGAGCCGAACAATGTCTGCAGCGCCGCCCAGATACCGCGTGTCCACGAAAAGATCGGAATGAATGTCGGCAGCGCTTCGACGCAATGCGGCGCGTTCTTCAAGAGCAGGTTGCGTTCCAGGGTGGATTGGGCAACCAGGCCGAATTCCCCGGTTTCCAGATATTTCAGTCCGCCGTGAATGAGGCGGGATGGGGCCGCACTCGTTCCCGAACCGAAGTCTGCCTTGTCGATGATCATGCAGCTGACGCCCTGGGCCGCGAGATCGCGAAACAGGCCGGCACCGTTGATGCCTGCTCCAAGGATCACGACGTCGACGTCGTGCTCGCGGATGCCGGCGCTGCGCTCAAGCGTATCGGGGATCATGGTACTGTCGTCCTAAACTGCGGCCTCTGCCGCGCTGTCCTGCGCAAGGCCGGTGATCTTCGGCCAGAGCGGCTTCATCGTTTCCGCGATTTCCCGGAAGAGGCGGTAGCGCCTTTCATATTCCGCGCTGCGGGCGGCATCCGGTTTGCAGGTCTTGCCCTGCTTGTCCTTTGCCGGATCGCTTTGCGGGTCCGGGTAAAGACCGGCGCTCGCGCCGGCGCAAAGGGCGGCCCCCCAGGCCGCGGCCTCGTCGGTGCCGGTCACCGTCACCGGCATTGCCAGCACATCGGCAAACATCTGCGCGACGGCCGGGTTGCGCGATACGCCGCCGGCAAGCCGTGCCTCCCGGAAGGCGAAGCCGTCGCGCAGGGCATCGACATGGATGCGATGGTTGAACGCGATGCCTTCCATGACGGCCCTCAGCATGTCGCCGCGGTCATGCCAGCCGCCGAGCCCGAAAAAGCTTGCGCTTGCCGATGCCCCGTAGGGTGAGCCGAAGAGATAGGGGTGGAAAAGCACCGATGACGGACGCGCGAAAGCCGCGTCGATCTCCGATGCCAGCAAAGCGTGGATGGATGTGCCCCTGGCTTCGCAGTCCGCCCATTCGCGGCCGCACAGCTTTTCGATGAACCATTCGTAGTTGGCACTCGACGCCGGCGAAATCGACATGCTGTTCCAGACGCCGGGCGCAATGCCATTGCGGCAGAACCAGCGTCGGTCGACGCGCGGCTCGAAAGACAGCGTCTCGTTGATCGAATAGGTTCCGGCAATGACAGCAACGATACCATCGGCATAACCACCCGCGCCGAGTGCCGAGGCGGTCACGTCGTGCAATCCGGCAGCCACGGGCGTGCCTTCCAAGAGGCCGGTCAACCGCGATGCATCGGCCGTTACCCGGCCAACGATCTCGTCCGAGCGCGAGGCTGGCGGCAGAGCTGCGGCAAGCGCCTGCAGACCGAACAGGCGCAGGGCATCCTGGCTATAGTCTTGTGTCCCGACATCGGTGAACGAGGTGCTCGCTTCGGTGCGATCGGTACCGACGGTACCGGTCAGGCAAAATCGCAGCCAGTCCTTGCAGCTGATAATGTGGCCGATGCGCTTGAAGCGTTCCGGCTCATGATCCCGGATCCAGGCCAGCAGCGCCGACGGGGCGGAGACGTGCGGCACCTGACCTGTGAGCGCGATCGCCTCATCGGCGATCCCGGTCCTCGTCCATTGATCGACGATATCGCCTGCGCGGCTGTCCAGCGATACGATGCCGTTGCCGAGCGGCGCCTGGGCGTGATCCAGCACATAGATGCCGTCGCCATGCGCCGTTGCCGCCACGGCCTGGATATCGCCTGCCGGGCGGCCGCTGAGGCCGATAGCCTCGCGGATGGCCTCGGCCGTTGCGGTCCACAGTTCGTGCATGTCCCGTTCGACAAAACGCGGCCTCGGGATGAGCTGGGTGACGCGCCGCCGCGCGACGGCGATCGGTGTCCCGTCGATATCGAAAATGACGGCCTTCGTAACCGTCAGGCCACTATCGATCCCGAGAAGACTCGGCATGCACATTCACCTTTCCGTGGCGACCGGTCACGTGCGTCCGTGGCCGGTCCTGGCGACGACGACGTTGATGTCCCTGGACCGCATCCGGTCGATGTGGACAGGGGGGGTCTTGTCATCGACGATGACGACGTCGAATTCCTCGAGCGCCGCGAAGCTGTGGAGCGCGCGCCGTTCGAATTTGGTATGGTCGGCAAGCAGGATCCGTTTGACGGAACAGTCGAACATGGCGCGTTTCGTATCGACGGTTTCCGGCGATTGATGCAGCACGATGCCGTCGTTGATGGCCGACATGGAAATGAACGCGATATCCGCGCGCAAGCCCTTGATCTCGTTGATCGTCATGCGCCCCATGAAGGCATTGCACCAGTTGTAGTACTGGCCGCCGAGCGCAAGCAGGGTGACGTCGTGCATGCCGGTCAGGGCATTCATCAGCGTCAGGGAATTGGTAATGGCGGTGATCGGCACTTTCGAGGAGAGATGCGATGCCATCTGCAGGACAGTCGTGGAATCGTCGAAAAAGATGGCCTGTCCCGGTTCCACGAACTGCATGGCGGCCTCGGCGATCACCTTCTTTTCCGCCGACTGCCGGCTGGAGCGGTAGACATCGCTGGACTCGATAAGGTTGGTCGCCGCCGCCGTGACGATGCCGCGCGTCTTCCTGAAGAGCCCGCGACTGACGAGTTCGTCCACATCGCGATGCGCCGTCATCAGGCTGATGCCGAAACGATCGGTCAGATCCTCGATGCGCATCGAACCTTCGCTCATTACGGCCTCCGCGATCATGCGCCGGCGCGCGACCTGTCGTGTCTGGCGGCTGTCGCTGGTCAGCTGATCCAACAGCTCGTCGCCCTGATTGGTCTTCTGTGTCACGGTTCACCCTTGTCGCTGAATTCCATACCCCAGCTTCGTATAGTGATTGCCGTGCCAAGGCAAAGAAGGCGAAAGCGGCCGGACGCGGTTGAAAGTTGTGGAGGGCGCCCGGTCGGGCGCCCTCCATCGCGTTACTGGGCCAGAACGAACGGGCCGGTGTACTTGTCGATATTGTCCTTGGTAATCAGCAGGCAATCGAACAGCTGCTTTTCGCTCTTGGCGCCGGTGCTGCCCGTCTTGATGACGTTGTCAGCCTGCTTGACGGCCTCTTCGGAGAAGACGGCGACGGGCTGAAGGACGGTATATTGCAGCTCTCCCGCCTTGATCGCGGCGACCGCATCCGGCGAACCGTCGAAGCCGCCGACCTTGACGTTGGCGAGCTTGCCGGCTTCCTTCAGCGCCGCGATGGCGCCGAGCGCCATCTCGTCATTGCCGGAGATCACGCCGATAATGTCGGGATTGGCCTGCAATATGGATTGCATCTTGTTGTGACCCTGGGTGCGGTCCCAATTGGCGACTTCCTGGGCGACCTTCTTGAGGTCGGGATACTGGGTCAGAACGGTTTCATAGCCGTTCGAGCGGGTGGCGGCGTTGTTGTCGGACGGCGCGCCGAAGAGTTCGGCATAATTGCCCTTGTCGCCAACCGCTTCGACCCATTGCTGCGCGCCGATCGCCGCGCCCTGGGCGTTGTTAGAAACGAGCTGGGCTTTGGCAAGGCCTTCCTGGTTGATTTCGGCATTGACGAGAATGACCGGAATACCGGCCGCGACCGCCTTCTTGACCGCACCGATCGAACCGTCGGCATTGGCCGGATCGAGGATGATGGCGACCGACTTGTTGGTGATGGCCGTATCGATCAGGTTGCTTTCGGTGTTGGTGTCGCCCTTATGCGCGCTGACAGTGGCCGTGTAGCCGAGTTTTTCGGCCGTTGCCTTGGCGACGTTGCCCTCCGTCAGCCAGTAGGGGTTCGACGGATCGTTGACGATGATCGTCATCTGGCCCGCCGCCCAGGCAGAGCTGACGAGGATCGGGGCGACAGCCGCGGCTGCCAGAAGAATGCGCATGCCTTTCTTAAACATAGTCTCTCTCCCATTTGTGAGTTCAGGTGCTGCCGGAAACCGGCGGTGCTTTCCACGATCCGTCTTTTGGAGATCCAGGTGCCGTCGTGGATAAGTTCTGCTTTTGACGTCAGGACGATTTTGCCCGGCGCCCGTATTGGATGCTGTTCATGAGGACCGCGAGGACGATGACCGCGCCGGTGAAGACGGTCTGCCAGTAGGCCGAGACACCGATGATGACGAGGCCATCCGAGAGGAAGCCGATCACGAAGGCGCCGAGCATCGTGCCGCGCACGGTGCCGCGCCCGCCCGTCAGCGCAGCGCCGCCGATGACGACGGCCGCAATCGCCGTCAATTCGTAGGTCGTGCCCGCCGTCGGGCCGGCAGAGGTCAGCTGCGACGACAGGACCAGGCCGGCAATGGCCGCACAGACGCCCGAAAGCACGTAGACGATCACCTTGACGCGCTTGACCGGCACGCCCGAGAGGTCGGCGGCGCGCTCGTTGCCGCCGGAGGCGTATAGCCAGCGGCCGAAAGCCGTGCGGCTAAGCACTATGCCGCAGATGATCGCGAGCACGGCGAGCACGATGACGCCGATCGGAATGCCCGCCAGACGGTTGAAGCCGAGCCAGTCGAAACCGGTATTGCCGAGTTCGGGGCGGCCGCCGAGATTGTTGTAGGTCAGACCGTTGGTCATCAGCAGCGCAATGCCGCGCGCCACATAGAGCACGCCGAGCGAGGCGACGAAGGCCGGCACTTTCAGATAGGCAACCAGCACGCCGTTGACCGCGCCGACGACGGCGCCGAGGGCGCAGGTGATGACCACGACAGCCCAGACCGGCGGATAGAGGATGACGCCGAAAGCCGTCAGCGTCACACCCTGCATCAGAAAGCCGGCAATGCAGCCGGCAAGTCCGAGCGTCGAGCCGACCGACAGGTCGATGCCGCCGTTCAGGATCACCAGAAGCATGCCGATCGCCAGAATGCCGAAGATCGCCACATGCGAGGCCATGGTCAGGAAGTTGCCCAGGGTAAAGTAATAGGGCGACAGGAAGGAGAAGACCGCGATGATGACGATCAGCGCGAAGAAGGCGCGGCCTTCCAGGATCAGGCGCACGAGGTTGGTGTTGCGCTTCTGCCCGTGCGACACTGACTTCTTTTCGGTGATGTTCGTGACTGACATAATCAGTGCTCCATAATTCCGGGCTAGTGCGCGACCACGGCTTCGCCTGATGCGGCCATGATCTTTTCCTTGGTGACATCAGCACCGAACTCGGCCGAGATCCGGCCGCGATGCATGACGATGATGCGGTGCGCGATGCTCAGGCATTCGTTGACTTCCGAGGTCGAATAGACGACGGCGAGGCCCTGCCGGGCGCGTTCGGCCAGCAGCTTGAAGACTTCGGCCTTGGCGCCGATGTCGATACCGCGGCTCGGCTCATCGAGAAGAATGACCTTCGGGTCGGTCGCCAGCATTTTGCCGATAACCACCTTTTGCTGGTTGCCGCCCGACAGCGAGCCGATGGCGGCCTCTCCCCCGTCGGTCTTGACGCGGACCCTGCGAATGGAGGCATCGACAAGCTCGCGCTCGCGACGGCCGGATGTGAACAGCCCCCTGGTAAAGGCGCCGATGCTGGCGAGCGACAGGTTGGAGCCGACCGACATCGTCTGGACAAGACCGTCACGCTGGCGATCCTCGGGCACCAGAACAAGGCCGCTGGCGATGCGTCCGGCGATGCTCAGATGTCCGACGTCCTGGCCTTCGAGCCGAACGGTGCCGCCACTTGCGCGCAATCGCCCGGCCACGCATTCCAGAAGTTCGGTACGGCCGGCGCCCATCAGGCCGTAGATGCAGACGACCTCTCCGGCGCGCACGTCCAGCGACAGGCGGTCGACGGAGTTGAAGGCCGAGCCGGACGGGCCGGGAACGGTGAGATTGTCGATCGACAGCGCAGGCTTACCGAATTCGTAACCGTCGGGCGGACTGCCGAGATCGAAATTGTCGCCCACCATGTTTCGCACGATCCATTCAAGATCGATGTCCCGGCGTTGCGCGTAGGCGGTCATGGTGCCGTCGCGCAAGACGACGGCGTGGTTGGTGATCTGCAGCGCTTCCTCGAGATGATGGGAGATATAGACGATCGACACGCCGCGATCGGTCAGGTCGTGGATGACCTTGAAAAGCACCTCGACCTCGGTGGCACTCAGCGCCGAAGTCGGCTCGTCCATGATCAGGATGCGCGAATTGACCGATAGCGCCCGGGCGATCTCGACGATCTGCTGCTGGCCAAGACGCAGATCTTCGACCTTGGTCAGCGGATCGATCTCCTCTTCCAGCTCTTCCATCAGAATGCGCGTCTGGCGCTCTTCCTCCGCGAAATCGACAACGCCGCCTCTGATGATCTCGCGGCCCATGAAAATGTTGTCGCGCACGCTGAGATTGGGGGCGAGGCTGAGCTCCTGGTGAATGATCGAGATGCCGCATTCGCGCGCATGGGTCGAAGAGCTGAAGCTGATCGGCGCGCCGTCGAGGATGATCTCGCCCGATGTCGGCTGGACGACGCCCGAAAGGATCTTCATCAGCGTCGATTTGCCCGCCCCGTTCTCCCCGAACAGCGTGGTGACCTGGCCGCGATGGATATCGAAATTGACGCCCTTGAGGGCATGCACGCTGCCGTAGGATTTGGCGATGTTGCGGGCCGCAAGCACGACCTCGCCGACGACTTCGGATGTGGACGGCGCGCTCATCTGACGTCGACCTTGACCGGAGTTACGAGCCAGTTCTTCGGGTTGATCAGCTTGAAGACACCGATGACGGTTGCCGTCTTGCCATCGAGCTGGTCCGGATCAAGGCCGGCGAAGACGGTCTTCTTCATCTCGTTGTTGATGGCCGAGCCGGCATCCTGATACTGGATCTGGTTGGTGAACTGACCGAATTCGATCGTGCCCGTGGCGTCGCGGAGGTCCGTGCCATTGACCGCAGGGCCGGTCTGGACACGGACCACCGTCTCGGGGGGGAGGCCGTCGATCTTCATCTCGTTTGTATTGGATTTGCGCGCGCCGAAAGTGCCGCTCAGCGTCACCGGGATGACCGGGCCGGTGCTTGTGGCAACACCGTATTTTTCGCCGGCAGCCTTCTTGTCTGCCGCGATCGCCGCAGCCAGGTCGGACGCGGCGACAGCCCTCTTTTCGACATCCGCCTGGATTTTCGGAAACTGCTCCGCACCGAAGGTCTCCGGAGAAAAGGCCTGTTGCCTCACGTCGTTCGCCGAGCCGATCTGGACGACCTTGGTGTCGAGCGCGATTGCGCCGATGACAACGATTGCGGCAACGGCGCTGACGATGGTCTTGAGGTTGCCTTTGCCTGGCGTGGATGTTGTGGGGGCGGACTGGGTATTCATTGCTGGCGGCCTTTACGGCTGGTCGGATTTATCTCGAGAGAGGATGAACGAGGCGAGAGCCCGGTCGCGTTCATCGCAGGCGGCGCGCATCGAAAACCGCATTGGAGTGCGAAACCCTGCCGGAACGGGCAGCGCGACGATCAGCGGGAAAAATGCACATCCGAACCTCCTCCATCTCGGACCGGCGCTTGTCTCCTCCAACCGCCTGGGCCGCTATTCCCGTCAGCAGCGATGCCTGCGTGATAGGTAAGTGGTATTTATGCCAAAAATCATGTTATCAAATCGTCCGCCTGTCAACAGCCGTTTTGTAAACTGGTGCTGACAACTTGGTGTTCGACGTATCCGAAGCGCGGCGAAAAGGAGCGTGATATCGGACGCAGGCTTCGACCGAAGAGCTGCTCGATCGCCGCGGCCTCTGAGAATATATATTTGATTATAAAAGAGAAAATTACTTCGCTTGCGTATTCGCGATATGCGGCTGTGGCCGCGCACGGCCAAGATCGTCGTCAGCGTCTATCATGTTGATCGGGTCTATTTTATCTGAAAAAAATTTCATTGCGAGAAAAATCTTACTGGAACAATGATATCTTTATGTTATCTTCTTGGTGAAGCTATGGGAGGTCCGGAAAGGATCGGGCCTCAAGGGTTTGGAGCGCGGCTGCGCGCCCGCCGACTTGCCCGTAGATTCGAAGTGTGGTCGCCTGTGCCCTTTGCCGGCCATGCCGACCGGGAGGATATGAGACATGAAATCGACGCGCGTTTTGCCCCTCGCGACACTCGACGTGGTTGCCGGATAAGCCGCGATGGACGTCAGCCACCAGGTCATCATCGGTATCGACGCCGGCACTTCGGTCATCAAGGCGGTCGCCTTCGACCTTTCCGGCCGTCAGATCGCCGCAGCATCCGTCCGCAACAGATATTCAAGCGGCAGCGATGGTTCGGCCACGCAATCGCTCGCGCAGACCTGGGAAGATTGCGTCACTGCGCTTCTCGGCCTTGGCGAGAAGCTTGAGGGTCTTGCATCGCGTACCGCCGCCATCGCGGTGACGGGGCAGGGCGACGGAACATGGCTTGTCGGCGCCGGAAATCGGCCCGTGGCCGATGCCTGGCTCTGGCTTGACGCCCGTGCTGCGCCGACCGTGGTTTCGCTTGCCGGCCAGGCAACGGACCGGGCACGTTTCGAACAGACCGGCACGGGGCTCAACACCTGCCAGCAGGGCGCGCAGCTCGCTCATATGGATCGGGTCGTGCCGGAGCTTCTGGATCGGGCGGAAGCGGCGCTGCATTGCAAGGACTGGCTCTATCTCAACTTTACCGGCGTGCGGGCGACCGACCCTTCGGAGGCAAGCTTCACTTTTGGTGATTTCCGGACCCGGCGCTATTCGCCTGTTGCCATTGACGCGCTCGGGCTGACGCATCGCCGCGCGCTTCTGCCCGATATTGTCGACGGAAGCCAAACCAGCCATCCGCTGACACCGGAAGCGGCCCGGGCCTGCGGCCTGCTCGCCGGCACGCCGGTCAGCCTCGGCTATGTCGACATGGTGATGACGGCACTCGGCGCCGGTGTGCGCAGCGATGGGCGCAACGCGGCCTGTTCGACGATCGGCTCGACCGGCGTGCATTTGCGTGCAAAACCGGTCGCCGACGTGCATCTCAACCGCGAGGGCACGGGTTATGTTATCGCCCTGCCGATCCCGGGCATTGTTACCCAGGTGCAGACCAATATGGGGGCGACGATCAACATCGACTGGCTGCTGGAAATGGCGGCCTATCTGATGGCGGAGGCCGGAAAGCCTGCCACGCACGCCGATCTCGTCGCCAGGATCGACCGCTGGTTTTTCGAAAGCACGCCGGGATCGGTCGTCTATCATCCCTATATTTCCGAGGCCGGAGAGCGAGGCCCCTTCGTCAATGCCCAGGCGCGGGCAGGTTTTTCCGGTCTTTCGATCCGCCACGGATTTCCGGATCTCGTCCGTGCGGTCGTCGAAGGACTGGCGCTCGCAACGCGCGATTGTTACGCCGCCATGGGCGATATGCCGGAAGAGCTGCGCGTCACCGGCGGCGCCGTGCGCTCGGGTGCGCTGCGCCGCTCTCTCGCCGCATCCCTCAAGGCGCCGATCCGGCTGTCCCGCCGCGAGGAAACCGGAGCGGCCGGTGCCGCCATGATGGCGGCTGTGGCGATCGGCGCCTACCGGACAATGGACGACTGCATCGCCGACTGGGTCACGCCGCTGCTCGGCGAGGCCGAAGAGCCGGTCGGCGAGGAAGCTGCGCGCTTCGATCTGCTTTTCTCCGCCTATGCGGATATCCGAAGGGCGATGCCCGCTGCCTGGGAAATACTGGCCAGAGCCGCGGCGATGCCGCCTGCAAAATGAATCGCTGATGCAACAGGCATCCGAGGGAGCATGACATGACCGAACCCGAAATCCTGGATCTTTTCGTCATCGGCGGCGGCATCAACGGCGCGGGCATTGCCCGCGATGCCGCCGGGCGCGGCTTGAAAGTCGCCCTGTGCGAAAAGGATGACCTGGCCCAGGGCACTTCCTCCCGCTCCGGCAAGCTTGTGCATGGCGGCCTTCGCTATCTCGAATATTACGAGTTCCGCCTCGTGCGGGAGGCGCTGATCGAACGCGAGGTGCTGCTCAACGCAGCCCCGCACATCATCTGGCCGATGCGTTTCGTCCTGCCGCACAGTCCGGAAGACCGTCCCGCCTGGCTCGTCCGGCTCGGCCTCTTCCTCTACGATCATCTCGGCGGCCGCAAGAAACTGCCGGGCACCCGCACGCTCAACCTGCTGCGCGATCCCGAAGGCACGCCCCTACTCGATCAATATACCCGCGGTTTCGAATATTCGGATTGCTGGGTCGATGATGCTCGCCTCGTCACCTTGAATGCGGTGAGCGCCGCCGAGAAGGGCGCCCTTGTGCTCACCCGCTCGCCGGCAGTGTCGGCGCGCCGGGAAAACGGCCAGTGGACGATCACGACGAAAAGCAGCACGAGCGGCGAGACGCGGACGTTCCGCGCCAAATGTCTCGTCAATTGCGCCGGCCCGTGGGTCACGGACATCATCAACCGCGTCGCCGGCTCCAATTCCAGCCGCAATGTGCGTCTCGTCAAGGGCAGCCACATCATCGTGCCGAAGTTCTGGGTCGGCTCCAACGCCTATCTGGTCCAGAACCACGATAAGCGCGTCATTTTCATCAACCCCTATGAGGGCGACAAGGCGCTGA
The DNA here is from genome assembly GCF_042656325.1 of Rhizobium sp. GCM10022189. NCBI lineage: Bacteria > Pseudomonadati > Pseudomonadota > Alphaproteobacteria > Hyphomicrobiales > Rhizobiaceae > Rhizobium > Rhizobium sp. GCM10022189. The sequence continues at coordinate 14,259 of NZ_JBHSOR010000014.1, read as the reverse complement.
TCGGGACGACCGATATCGCCTATGAAGGCCGGGCCGAGGATGTGTCGGCCGACGAGGCGGAAATCGACTATCTCTTGAAGGCGGTAAACCGCTATTTCAAGGAGAAGCTGCGCCGGCAGGATGTGCTGCACAGCTTCTCCGGCGTGCGCCCGCTGTTTGACGACGGCAAGGGCAATCCGTCGGCCGTGACCCGCGACTATGTGTTCGATCTCGACGAGACCGGAGGAGCGCCGCTTCTCAACGTCTTCGGCGGCAAGATCACCACATTCAGGGAACTCGCCGAACGCGGCATGCAGCGCCTCAGGCACGTTTTCCCGAACATGGGCGGCGACTGGACGGAAAAGGCGCCGCTGCCGGGCGGCGAAATGCCCAATGCCGACTACGAGACCTTCGCCAACAGCCTGCGGGACAGCTATCCCTGGATGCCGCGCAAGCTCGTCCATCACTATGGCCGCCTCTATGGCACACGCACCAGGAACCTGGTTGCCGGAGCAACGGACCTGCAGGGCCTCGGCCGCCATTTCGGCGGGCAGCTTTACGAGGCCGAAGCCCGTTATCTTGCCGCCTGCGAATGGGCGGAGACGGCCGAAGACATCCTCTATCGCCGCACCAAGCATTACCTGCATCTGAGCGAGGCCGAGCGGGCAGCCTTTGCCGACTGGTTTGCCTCATCCCATCTTGCCGCCGCCTGAGGAGGCCTTGATGCCGCTTTCGCTTTCGCTGAATACCAATCCGCTGGTAAACCGTTTCGCCGATCCCGACGACCTGATCGAGACGGTGGCGCGCGACCTGCGCATCCGCGATCTCCAGCTGACGCACGAATTCATCAATCCAAGCTGGCAGGCACCTGTCATCCGTCGTCTCACCCGCCAGATGAAGGCGGCCCTGGAGCGCACCGGCGTTCGCGTCACCTCGGGCATGACCGGGCCTTACGGACGGCTGAACCATTTCGGGCATCCGGATGCCGAGGTCCGGCGCTATTACGTGGATTGGTTCAGGACCTTCGCAGATATCACCGCCGATCTCGGCGGCCATTCCGTCGGCACGCAATTTGCAATCTTCACCTACAAGGACTTCGACGACGCGAGCCGGCGAGAAGAGCTGATCAAAATCGCCATCGATTGCTGGTGCGAGGTTGCCGAGCATGCCAGGGCCGCCGGTCTTTCCTATGTTTTCTGGGAGCCGATGAGCATCGGCCGGGAATTCGGCGACACGATCGAATCCTGCCTTGCGCTGCAGGCGCGACTGACTGCCGCCGATATGGCGGTGCCGATGTGGATGATGGCGGATATCGACCATGGCGACGTCACGTCCGCCAATCCCGACGATTACGATCCCTATGCCTGGGCGCGGGCCGTGCCGAAGCTCTCGCCGATCATCCACATCAAGCAGAGCCTGATGGACAAGGGCGGCCACCGGCCGTTCACGGCGGAATTCAATGCCAAGGGCAGGATTCACGCCGAACCGCTGCTGGAGGCCTTCGCGGCAGGCGGTGCCGATGACAACGAGATCTGCCTCGAACTCTCCTTCAAGGAACGCGAACCGAACGACCGCGAGGTCATCGCGCAGATCGCCGAGAGTGTCGCCTTCTGGGCGCCGCATATCGATACGGGCGCTGCAGACTTGAAGATATGATCCGGCGATTTACAAAGGCTGGTTGTTATCGGGCGGTATAGCCGTCGAAGAGATGGGAAGGGTGCGGCGATGACGGATGCCGATGATACGCTTGCAGTCCGGGCCGCCTGGCTTCACTACGCCGGCGGGCTGACGCAGTCCGACGTGGCCCGGCGCCTCGGTATCCCCTCCGTCAAGGCGCATCGGCTGATTGCGCGGGCCGTCGCCGATGGTGTCGTCAAGGTCACGATCGACGGTGATATCGTTGAGTGCGTCGAACTGGAGACGCGGCTCGCCGAGAGATTCGGATTGCAATATTGCGAGGTCGCGCCCGATCTTGGCGAAGAGGGCCTGCCGCTGCGCGCGCTCGGTCATGCGGGGGCGGGCTATCTCAAGCGCGAGATCGAACATGGCGATCACGCCGTCATCGGCCTTGGCCACGGCCGCACGCTTTCGGCCGCCGTTCAATATATGCCGCGGACCAATGCCAAGGATATGCGCTTCGTTTCCCTGCTTGGCGGCCTCACGCGGAATTACGGCGCCAATCCCTATGACGTCATGCACCGCATCGCGGAAAAGACCGGCACACAGGCCTATGTCATGCCGGTTCCCTTCTTCGCCAACACCGCCGAGGACCGGGAGGTGTTGAGAGCGCAGCGCGGTGTCAAGGAAGTGTTCGATCTCGCAAACAATGCCGACCTGAAACTCGTCGGCCTGGGGACGGTGGATGCCGAGGCCCAGCTGGTGCTTTCCGGTCTGGTCGAGCCGGGCGAGATCGAGGACATTGCCGCCGCGGGCGGCGTCGGCGAAATTCTCGGTCACTTTTTCAATGCGGATGGCCAGATCCTCGATACGGCCCTGACCGGCCGCACGCTGTCGGCATCCTTTCCGACGACCAAGAAGGAGCGCCTCGTGGCCCTGGCAGGCGGACAGGCCAAGGTGGCCGCCATCAGAGCCATCCTGCGCAGCCGCCGCCTTCACGGGCTCATCACCGACGAACGGACCGCGCAAGCCCTTCTGGCGTGACGATGATTGGTGGCCGATAGCCACATAGTAACATCATTGTTTGTTGATTTTCACGATTTAAATGTTATTTTGTTATTAATCGGGATTGAGAAGAATGAAACGGGAAGAACGCCAGCAACTGATCGTCAATCTGCTTGTCGAGGCCAAGACCGTCGAAGTGGACGATCTCGCTGAACGTTTTTCCGTCTCCAAGATGACCATTCACCGCGATCTCGACGACCTGGAACAAGCCGGCGTCCTGCGCAAAGTGCGCGGCGGCGCGACGATCGATGCCGGAACGCAATTCGAGAGCGATTTTCGCATTCGCGAGCGTCAGGGCGGCGAAGCCAAGATTGCCATGGCGCAGGAAGCGCTTGGCCTGGTCGAGCCCGGCATGACGGTCATGGTCAATGACGGCTCGATGGCGGCGGTTCTCGGCGAAATGCTGGTGCGCAAGCGGCCGCTGACGGTGATTACCAACAACGCGGCGATCATGGAGCGGTTGAAGGGCGAGAACGGAATAACGCTGATCGCGCTCGGAGGCATCTATTCGGCGAAGTTCAACGCCTATCTCGGCGTCGTGACGGAAGAAGCGCTGTCACGCCTGAGGGCGGACATCGCTTTCATTTCGACGCCGGCGGTGAGCGGCAGGCTTGCCTATCACATGGACGACAATGTCGTTCGCGCCAAGCGGGCGATGATGGCCTCTTCGGCCAGAAGCTGCCTGCTCGTCAACCACCAGCGCATCGGCCACACGGCGCTGCACGTCATGGCGGATCTGGCGGATTTCGACACTGTTATCACCGACAGCGCGCCGGCGGCCGCTGTTCTCGATGAATTCGATCGGGCGGGCATCAGGCTCACCGTCGCTCCAGCACAGGATCAGGCATGACGGAGAAACCGCGCTTCTGGATTGGCACCAGCTGGAAGATGAACAAGACGCTCGCGGAAGCCGAGCATTTCGCTCGCGGCCTCGAGGCGGCCGATGCTCTGCGCGATCCTGTCATCCAGCGCTTCGTGATCCCGCCGTTTACGGCGGTGCGGGAGGTCAAGCGCATGCTTGCAAAGACCTCCGTCAAGGTAGGCGCGCAGAACATGCACTGGGCGGACCAGGGCGCCTGGACGGGCGAAGTCTCCCCCTTGATGCTGAAGGATTGCAATCTCGATATCGTCGAGCTTGGGCATTCCGAGCGGCGCGAGTTTTTCGGAGAAACGGATGAGACGGTCGGGCTGAAGACCGAGGCGGCAGTGCGCCACGGGCTGATCCCGCTCATCTGCATCGGCGAAACCCTTGCCGACCGCGAGAGCGGAAAGGCCGCGGAGATCCTGGCGGTCCAGGTGCGCGGGGCGCTTTCGAAACTCTCCGGCGAGCAGAAATCCGCGGAAATCCTTCTTGCCTACGAACCCGTATGGGCGATCGGCGAGAAGGGCATTCCGGCAACCGCCGACTATGCCGATGCCCGGCAGGCCGAGATCATCGCCGTCGCCGAAGCGGCGCTCGGGCGAAAAATCCCCTGCCTCTACGGCGGGTCGGTCAATCCGCAGAACTGCGAGGAACTGATTTCGAGCCCGCATATCGACGGGCTCTTCATTGGCCGTTCCGCCTGGAACGTCGAGGGTTATCTCGACATCCTCTCGAAATGCGCCGCCAAACTCCAAGGAGAAAGATTATGAAGCTTGCAATTGCTGGGGACAGCGCCGGCGAAGGTCTCGCCAAGGTGCTCGCCGAACATCTCAAGGATCGGTTCGACGTTCATGAAGTGTCGCGCGTCAACGACGGGCTCGACCCGTTCTATGCCAACCTCTCGGACCGTGTCGCCTCGGGCGTGATCGACGGCACCTATGACAAGGCGATCCTGGTCTGCGGCACCGGCATCGGCGTCTGCATCTCGGCCAACAAGGTGCCGGGCATTCGCGCGGCCCTGACGCACGACACCTATTCGGCCGAGCGGGCCGCCCTTTCAAACAATGCGCAGATCATCACGATGGGCGCGCGCGTGATCGGACCGGAACTCGCGAAGTCGATCGCCGACGCGTTTCTTGCGCAAACCTTCGACCAGAACGGCCGCTCCGCCGGCAATGTCTCCGCCATTGATGAGCTCGACGCGAAATACAACGCGCGCTAGGAGCGGGCCGCCCTTCGCAAGGGCAGCCGCTCGTGGCGGCCGTGAGGCTCGGCGCCGCTGGCCGCGGTTTTATTCCGCGGCCAGTTTCGCCTGATCATTGGCCTCGACAATCGACCGCAATACCGAAAGTTCCTCGGCCGTCAGGTCCGTGAGCGGCGCGCGCACGGCGCCCGGATCGCGGCCGATGACTTTCAGCCCGGCCTTGATGATGGAGACCGCATAGCCCTTCCTGCGGTTGCGCAGCGCGACGAACGGGAAGAAGAAGTCCTTCAGGATCTGGTCGACCGTCTTCTGGTCGCCGGCTCTGAGAGCCTTGTAGAAGCGCTGCGAAAGAGCCGGCATGAAGTTGAAGACCGCCGAGGAATAGGTGGTGACCCCCGCCGCGAAATAGGCCTGCGCGTAGACTTCGTGGGTCGGCATGCCGCCCACATAGACCAGCCGGTCGCCGATCCGGGTGGTGATCTCTATGACGCGGTCGACATCGCCGACGCCGTCCTTGAAGCCGATGAGGTTGGGGCATTCGTCGCAAAGTTCCGCAATGCTGTCGGCCGACAGGATCGCGTTGTCCCTGTTATAGACGATCACGCCGATCCCGACCGACCGGCAGACGGCCTTCACATGAGCGACAAGCCCGGCCTGTTCGGCAAACATCAGATAGGGCGGCAGGAGCAGCAGCCCGTCGGCACCGGCCTTTTCCGCGGATCGGGCAATATCGATCGCCAGTGAGGTGCCGTAGCCCGTGCCGGAGATGATCGGTGTCTTGCCTGCGGCAGCCTTGGCCGCGCGGATGACGGCGGGAATTTCGGCCGGATTGAGCGAGAAGAATTCGCCTGTGCCGCCGGCGGCAAAGAGCGCGCTTGCGTCATAGCCGGCAAGCCAGTTCACGTGTTCGCGATATGCTGCCTCGTTGAATTTGTTCTCGCTGTCGAAATGCGTCACCGGGAAAGAGAGCAGGCCGTCGCCCACGGCTTTCTTGATAGCGTTGGGATCCATATCGAATTCCTTGAATGATTGCTGATTGAAGGTGAGCGCCTGCTCACATATGCCCGGCTTGCATCGCCTCGAGGATTGCGGCGATGTAGCCGTAGCAGAAGCTGAAGGCGACGCCCGTCGCGTCGCGGCCACTGATTCGCGGCACATGGTCCGGCATGACCATGTATTTGTAGCCGACCTCCCGGTAGACCTTCAGGGACCGCACCATGTCCATGTCGCCTTCATCGGGGAACGTTTCCATGAAGGAGAGCTTGCCGCCGCTGATGTTGCGGAAGTGCAGGTTGAAGATCTTTCCGCGCGTGCCGAACCAGCGGATGATGTCGTCGATCTCCTCGCGCGGATTGTCGAGCATCTCGCCGATCGAACCCTGGCAGAAATTCAGGCCGTGATAGGGGCTTTCGTGCATCTGCACGAATCTTTTCAGCCCGTCGACCGTGCCAAGGACGCGCGTGACGCCACGATAGCCCGGCGGCGTGTAGGGATCGTGCGGATGGCAGGCAAGGCGCACCCTGTTGCTCTCTGCAACGGGAACCACGCGTTCGAGGAAATAGTCGATGCGTTCCCAGTTCTCATCCTCCGAGAGGACGCCGGCAAGGCCAGGTGCCGCCTGCTGGTCGGCCCTGTCCCAGCGGAAGGCCTCGTTCAGCGAGCCGCCGCGGCCCTTTTCAAGTTCCGTCCGGGGAATGCCGATGAGGTTGAGATTGTATTTCGCCGCCGGAATTCCGGCTTTTGCGCAATTCTCGATCATCCGGCAGACGGCATCGATCTGCCGGTCGCGTTCCGGGCCGGCCAGCAGAATGTCGGGATAGGAGGCGTTTTCGATCGGCTTGGAGGGCAGGGGCAGCTGGATCATGTCCAGCACGAGGCCGAAGCTCTCCACATGATCGCGATGACGTTCGATATCCTCCAGCGTCCAGCTCGACGGTGCGCCCGGCGGGTCGGCGGAAATATGCCTTACGCCAAGCTGGGCAAAAACGCGAAAATCATCATCGTCCCGCGCGGCGACCTGGGTTCCCAAATACACGATTAACCTCCCGACCATTCAAATCATGTCGTATGACATAATATGAATTTTTGAGGTTGTCGAGCCTCATTGCTGCTCTGCCAGCATCCGGTATCGCCGCTGGCTCGCCATCATATGTGCGCGCATGGCCTGTCGCGCGCGGTCCGGATCCTGCTCGGCGATAGCCGCCAGGATCTCGCCGTGCTCCGCATGAACTTTTTCGAGATAGGCGCGGTCATTGGCTTCGGGCAGGGTCGGAAATTGGCCGCGCGGGATCGCGCGCGGCCCGAAATGACGCAGCGCATCGATATAGAACCTATTGTTCGAGGCATTGGCAATGGCCGTGTGGAATTCGTAGTCGGCCTCGACCGTGGGCTCGCCGCTTTCGATGAGCTGAGCCATTTTCCGGTTGGCGAGCCGAATAGCCGCCTCCTGTTCGGCGGTTCTGCGGTAGGCCGCAATGGCGGCCGCTTCCCCTTCGACCGCCATGCGAAACTCCAGCAATTCAAGGGTTTCCGGAATGCTCTTGACCTCGACCGGGGTCAGGATCAGCCGGCCGTGCGCGTTGGGGTCGGACACGAAGACGCCCTTGCCTTGAATGGGGCGGACGAAACCGGCCGCCCGCAGGTCGGCGATCGCTTCCCGCACGACGGTGCGGCTGACGCCGAAGGTTGCCTCAAGCTGAGGCTCGGTCGGAAGCTGGTCTCCCTCGCGAAGCTTTCCCGTCTCGATCTGCGTGCGCAACTGATCGATCACCTGCTGCGCCAAACGCTGCCTGCCGCGCGTGCCCGCTACCATCTCGTCTTTCCCCATTTTATTCGCCCCCGCCCGTATGGCGCTTGCAAAGCGGATCGAAAAATCATAATACGACATACGGACGACATATTATGTCTTGTATAGTAACTCAGGGAGGAGTTGCAATGAAGCATTTTTCCAGAAGCCTGTTTGTTGGCGTCGCATTCTGCGCGCTGACCTTGGCGGCGCCCGCGCTTCGGGCGGCGACGCCTGTCGATCAGCTGGTGATCGGCACCTCGCTTGCCCAGGTTCTTTCGCTGGACCCGCAGCAGGCGACGGAGGCCAAGGCCAACGAGATCATGTCGAACCTCTATGACAGGCTCGTCGCCTCGACGCCTGACGGCAAGATCGTGCCGCAGCTTGCCGAGAGCTGGCAGGTCGACGACAAGGGGATCACGTTCAAGCTGCGCGACGCGACCTTCGCTTCCGGAAATCCGGTGACCTCCAGGGATGTCGTCTATTCGCTCGGCCGTCTGCTGAAGCTCGATCAGGCTGCTGCAGCCAACCTGAAGCGCGTCGGCTATACGAAGGACAATGTCGACCAGCTGGTCAAGGCCGTCGACGACAAGACGGTGCGCGTCGATCTTTCCGGCGAAGTGACGTCGGAGCTTCTGCTTTACCGACTCGCCATGGTCATTGCGAGCGTGGTCGACAGCGTCGAGGTCCAGAAACATGTCGTCAACGACGACTATGGCAACGCATGGCTGAGAACGCATTCGGCCGGCTCCGGGCCGTTCACGCTGAACCGCTGGACGCCCAACGAACTCGTCATTATCGACGCCAACAAGAATTACGTTGCGGGTGCGCCGAAGATGCGCCGCGTCATCGTCCGCCATGTTCCCGAAAGCCAGGTGGAGCGCCTGATGCTGGAGCGCGGCGACATCGACATAGCGAGCGCAATGACCGCATCGGATCTCGCCACCTTCGAAAACAAGAAGGGTTTCGAGATCCAGCGTGTGCCCACGGGCGGCTTCTACGTGCTGTCGATGAATGCCGGCAACAAATATCTCTCGAACCCGAAAGTGCGGGAGGCGATCGCCTACGGTATCGACTACAAGGGGATCGAGAAGACCATCATGGGGCCTTACGGGCGGGCGCGCACCGTGCCGGTTCCCGAAAACTTCGAATATGCAATTCCAAGCCCTGACTGGCATCTCGATGTCGCCAAGGCGAAGGAGCTTCTTGCCGAGGCGGGCTTCAAGGACGGTTTCACCCTTACTCTGAAGACCATCGCGCAGACCCCTCGCATCGATCTTGCCACTGCCATCCAGGCCTCGCTCGGCCAGATCGGCATCAAGGTCGATATCCAGCAGGGCAACGGATCCGATATCATCGCGGCCCATCGGGCTCGGAATTTCGATCTGCTCATTCCGCAGACCGGCGCCTACATGCCGAACGTGCTTGGGGCGATGGAGCAGTTCGCCTCCAATCCCGACAATTCTCTCGAGGCGAACAATGCCGGCAACTTCGTCTGGCGCTCGGCCTGGGACATACCCGAACTGACGGCCCTGACGGCAAAGGCCTCGCTCGAGCCCGATCCGAAGAAGCGCGGCGAACTCTATGTCGAGATGCAGAAGATGTTCGTGGATCAGAAGCCCGCCGTCCTGCCGATGTTCGAGCGGTTCGAGCCGATCGTGCTGAACGACAAGGTTCAGAACTATGTCGGCCATCCGAACCAGACGACCCGCCTTGAGGCCGTCACGAAAGCCGAGACCGATTAAGCAAGGTCGCCGATCATGAAGGAACTCTCCGTCAAGGAACTGGCGCGCCGTGTGTGGCACCTGGCCGTCAGCCTGTTCATCCTGCTGTGCGTCACCTTCGTGATCGGCCGCATTCTTCCCGCCGATCCGGTCGGAGCGATCGTCGGCGAGCTGGCGGACCCCGCCGCTTATGCCGCCATGCGCCAGAAGCTCGGTCTGGACCTGCCGATCTACCAGCAGTTCCTGATCTACCTGAACGGTCTCGCGCATGGCGATTTCGGAACGGCGGTGCTGACGGGCAATCCGGTTTCCTCAGATCTTGCCCAGGCATTTCCCGCGACCTTTGAGCTCGCCACTCTGGCAATCCTGATCTCGACCTTTGTCGGCGTTCCGCTTGGGCTGACGGCGGCGCTCTTTCGAGACACGTTTATCGACAAGATCGCCCGGATCGTCGCGCTTGTCGGCCACTCGATCCCGGTCTTCTGGTTCGGGATCGTCGGCCTGGTCATCTTCTATGCCGGGCTGAACTGGGTTGGCGGCCCCGGCCGTGTCGATGTCTTCTACGAGGGCATGGTCGCGCCGCAGACAGGGCTGCTGCTCGTCGACAGCCTGCTGCAGGGAGAGACGGAAATCTTCTGGAATGCGCTTGGGCATATCATCCTGCCTGCCGTGATCCTCGCCTATGCCGCCATGGCCTATATCACCCGCATGACCCGCAGCTTCACGCTGGAGCAATTGAGCCAGGATTACGTGATTGCCGCGCGGGCAAAGGGTGTCGGCCCGGCCCGCACCGTCATCGGTCACGTTCTGCCGAATATCGCCGTGCAGCTCATCACCATCCTGGCGATCTCCTACGGCGGGTTGCTGGAAGGTGCCGTCGTGACGGAGATCGTCTTTTCCTGGCCGGGTATCGGCCAATATATGACGAACGCGCTGATGATCGGCGACATGAACGCCGTCGTCGCCGCCACCATCATCATCGGTTTCATCTTCATGTTCCTCAATTTCCTGGCGGATATCGCCTATGCGATATTCGATCCGCGGACGCGGGAGGCCGCGCAATGAGCGATGTAATCCAGACTGACCTCGCTGTACGCCCGCCGAGCCTGCCTGCCCGGATTGGCGCCTCGACCATGCGGATCGTCTCACGGCTGGGGCAGGAGCCGCTCGGCATGGCCGGCTTCGTCATTCTGGCGATCCTCTGCGCCGTTGCGATCCTTGCGCCTTTGCTTGCGCCCTATGATCCGAACATCCAGGTCCTGTCCGATGCGCTGCAGCCGCCGAGTGCCGCGCATTGGGCGGGCACTGACGAGTTCGGCCGGGATATTCTGAGCCGCCTGATCTACGGAGCGCGGATCACCGTCCAGACCGTGCTCTCGATTTCTCTCATCGTTGGCCCGATCGGTCTTTTGATCGGCGTCGTCGCCGGTTTCTTCGGAGGCCGGACGGACGCACTGCTGATGCGGGCAACGGATATCGTCCTGTCCTTTCCCTCGCTGATCCTGGCGCTGGCATTTGCGGCCGCGCTCGGGGCCGGCCTGACGACGGCGATCATCGCCATTTCGCTCACGGCATGGCCGCCCATCGCGCGCCTCGCGCGCGCCGAGGCGCTGGTCGTCCGCAATGCCGACTATGTGGCCGCGGCCCGCCTCTATGGCGCCTCGCCCCTGCGCATCCTGTTCGTCTATATCGCCCCCATGTGCATTCCTTCGGTGATCGTGCGCCTGACCCTGAACATGGCAGGCATCATCCTGACGGCCGCTTCGCTGGGCTTCCTGGGGTTGGGCGCGCAGCCGCCGGCGCCCGAATGGGGCGCGATGATATCGAGCGGGCGCAAGTTCATGCTTGATTATTGGTGGGTTGCCGTGATGCCGGGTGTTGCCATTCTCGTCACCAGCCTTGCCTTCAACGTCGCGGGCGACGCGCTTCGCGACATTCTGGATCCCCGTCATGCCAGGTCCTGATATGAAGCCAGTCCTCTGCGTCGAAGACCTCAATGTGACCTTCGGCAAGAATGCCGTGCCGGCCGTCTCCCATGTCAGCTTCGAGATCGGGCGCGAGCGCGTCGGCATCGTCGGCGAGTCCGGCTCGGGAAAATCGACGACCGGTCGGGCAATCATGCGTCTTCTGTCGGCAGGCGCCACCGTCTCGGCAAAGCGCCTCGACCTCGACGGCAGTCCGCTTCTGTCGCTGTCCGAGAGGCAGATGGGAAAGATGCGCGGCAAGGATATTGCGCTCATCATGCAAGACCCCCGCTACTCGCTCAATCCCGTACTGACAGTCGGCAAGCAGGTCGCCGAAGCGGCCCGCCTGCATCTCAGCCTGCGCGGCGCGGCGGCCAGTGCAGCAGCCAAAACGATGCTCGAGCGGGTCCGCATCCGCGACGCCGAGCGCGTGATGGCACAATATCCGCATCAGATATCCGGCGGCATGGGCCAGCGCGTCATGATTGCGATGATGCTGCTTGCCAAGCCGAAGCTCGTCATCGCCGACGAGCCGACCTCGGCGCTCGATGTCAGCGTGCGCAAGGACGTGCTGACGCTCTTGGACGAACTCGTCCGGGAGAACGATTCCGGCCTGCTGCTGATCAGTCACGATATCCGTATGGTCTCCGCCTTCTGCGAGCGGATCATCGTCATGTATGCGGGGCGTATCGTCGAGACGCTGACGCGGCTGGAGGATGCGAGCCATCCCTATACGAAGGGGCTGATCGCCGCGATGCCCGATCCGCGCCATCCCGTCCGGCGGCTTGCGGTTCTCGACCGCTCGAAGATCGACCTGGAGAGAGCATGATGATCGACGTCCGCGACCTCAACGTCACATTCACGTCCGGCAAACAGCAGAACCATGTCGTCAGGGACATCGGCTTCAGCGTCGCGCGCGGGGAAACGCTGGGTATTGTCGGCGAGTCCGGTTGCGGCAAGTCCACCGTCCTGCGATGCCTGTCAGGCATGGAAAAGGGATGGTCGGGGGAGATTTCCCTCGCCGGCCGCAGCGTTGGCAAGTCCCGCAGCCTCGACGACCTCAAATGCGCGCAGATGGTCTTCCAGGACCCATACGGATCCCTGCATCCGCGCCACCGGATCGGCACTGCCCTTGCCGAGCCCCTGCGGGCGATGGGCAGGCAGGAAATCTGGCAGACCGTCGAACGCTCCCTGCGCCAGGTCGGCCTGCCGGCCGCATTTGCGAACCGGTTCCCGCACGAACTTTCCGGCGGCCAGCGCCAGCGTGTCGCGATCGCACGGGCGCTGATCCTCTCGCCGCCGATCCTGCTTCTCGACGAGCCGACTTCGGCGCTCGACGTGTCGATCCAGGCGGAAATCCTGAACCTGCTCGCGGACCAGCGCGAGGAAATGGGGCTGACCTATGTGCTTGTCAGCCATGATCTCGCGGTGATCGCCCATATGTGCGATCGCGTGCTGATCATGAAGGATGGCCGGTTCATCGACGAACTCTCGAAGCAGGATCTGCAGGACGGGAAAACGCATGACGAATATGCGCGCGAGCTGTTCGAAGCGACCTTCATCTGAACCGGCGGCTGGCGCTGCGGGGCATGCCGCCTCACGATGACAGGCCATGATTGCTCGCACCGCTTTACGCAACGAACATCCCTATGGGTCATCGATCGGGCGCCTGATCTCGCTGTAGCTACCGGCCGACGGGATGACGCCGGTGCCAACGATGTCCCCGGCTTCGGCCCGATCATGCCATGATGCTGTTCGACAAAAGGGAACGGTGCTTTCACTCCTGCGAGGCAATTCCCGCGGGATGATCCGCACCCAACCTCTTGCAGGACAAGGGCTTCATCATCTATCTAACGAATGTTCTCAGGGCGGGGTGCAATTCCCCACCGGCGGTATCGAGGCAACTCGGAGCCCGCGAGCGCCTTCGCGAAAAGCGAAGGGTCAGCAGATCCGGTGAGATGCCGGAGCCGACGGTCACAGTCCGGATGGAAGAGAGCAACGCAGAGGGCGCCGCGCGGCACGCGGCGTTTCGCATGCTTGTTCGCCCAAGGGAAAATGGTGGCTTTCTACAGCCATGAATGCCGCTCACGCGGCTAACCCTTGAAAGGCAGAGAAGATGGCAATTTCCAAAATCGAAGACGCAATCGCCGCGATTGCGCGAGGCGAGATCGTGGTCGTCGTCGACGATCGCGACCGCGAAAACGAGGGCGACCTCGTCATCGCATCCGAGGCGATCACTCCGCAGGCGATCGCCTTCATGATGAATTATGCCCGTGGCCTCATCTGTGTGGCCATGGAAGGCGAGCGGCTGGACGAATTGCAGATCCCGCAGATGGTGCCCAACAATACCGAACTGTTGCGAACAGCCTTCACCGTGTCGGTTGATTATATTCCCGAAACGACGACCGGTATTTCCGCGGCCGACCGCGCCGCGACGGTTCGTGCGCTCGTCGGCGAAAATTCCCGCCCCGAGGATTTTGCGCGACCGGGCCATATTTTTCCGCTGCGCGCGCATCCGAACGGCGTGCTTTCCCGCCCCGGCCATACCGAGGCGGCCGTCGATCTCGCACGGCTTGCCGGTCTGTCGCCGTCGGGCGTCATCTGCGAAGTCGCCAATGATGACGGCACGATGGCGCGCCTGCCCGAACTCGAGCAGTTTGCCGAACGGCACGGCCTCCACCTGATCACGATCGAGGATCTCATTGCCTATCGCGGCCCGGGCGTACCCGTTAAGGCTGCCTAAGTCGCCTGGATCATAGGCGCGAAGAAGGCCCGGTTGCGCGGGCCTTCCATATTGCCGCCGTCAGACGACGAGTGCCAGTGCCGGCCCCTGATCGTCGGCCCTGTTTTCCTGGGCGCTGCCCTCCGGGTTATCGGAGGCCCGCAGATTGAGCTCCCGGCGTTCTTTCTCCGACACGATCGCGAGATCGATGACCTTCTGCAGGTTGGCGGCATGGCGGAAAGTGGGGTCGTCCTGCTTGCCGGTCCTGACCGCTTCGGCAAAGCGCTGGTAGTTGGTCGGCACGGCCGGCACCGCGATGTCGCGCCAGGTGGCGCTT
>NZ_JBHSOR010000013.1:0-120952 GCF_042656325.1 Rhizobium sp. GCM10022189 | reverse complement strand
TCCTTCGGAACCAGCTGATCGAGCGTCACCATCTCGAGCGCCGTCTGTTCAGGAGCGGGTTTCTTCAACATGTCCCAATGAATCACAAACCCCTGAACGAAGCCAGGGGTTTGTCAGCAGTCTGAGCCCGCCATCTCTGGCGGGCTTTTCCAATGAAGACGATGTTGCCGGTTATTTGCAGGCGGCGCAGAAGCGCTGGATGCGGCGGCACGCTTCTTCAAGCAGCTCTTCCGAGGTCGCATAGGAAATGCGGAAGTTCGGCCCGAGGCCGAAGGCCGAGCCGTGAACGACGGCAACACCTTCCGATTCCAGGAGCTCGGTGACGAAATCCTCGTCGTTCTCGATGACCTTGCCCGACGGAGCCGTCTTGCCGATCAGGCCCTTGCAGGACGGATAGACGTAGAAGGCGCCTTCCGGAACCGGGCAGGAAATGCCCTTGGCCTGGTTCAGCATGGACACGACGAGATCGCGACGGCCTTCGAAGATCTTCTTGTTCCGGGGGATGAAGTCCTGCGGACCGTTGAGCGCCTCGACGGCGGCCCACTGGGCAATCGAGGTCGTGCCCGAAGTCTGCTGGCCCTGGATCATGTCCATCGCCTTGATGAGCTGGATCGGGCCGGCCGCATAACCGATACGCCAGCCGGTCATGGCATAGGCCTTGGAGACGCCGTTCATCGTCAGCGTGCGGTCATAGAGCGCCGGCTCGACTTCGACCGGGGTGGCGAACTTGAAGTCGCCATAGGTCAGGTGCTCGTACATGTCGTCCGTCAGCACCCAGACATGCGGATGCCTGACGAGCACGTCGGTCAGCGCCTTCAGCTCGTCATGCGTATAGGCAGCGCCCGACGGGTTGGACGGCGAGTTGAACATGAACCACTTGGTCTTCGGCGTGATCGCCTTTTCGAGATCGGCCGCCTGGAGCTTGAAGTTGTTTTCCTGCGTCGTCGCGACGAAGACAGGCGTGCCGCCGCAAAGAGCGACGATCTCGGGATAGGAAACCCAGTAAGGCGTCGGGATGATTACCTCGTCGCCGGCATTCAGCGTCGCCATGAAGGCGTTGAAGAGAATGTGCTTGCCGCCGGTGCCGACGATCGTCTGCTCCCAGGTATAGTCGAGATTGTTCTCGCGCTTGAACTTGGCGGCGATCGCCTTGCGCAACTCCGGAATGCCGGAGATCGGCGTGTACTTCGTTTCGCCGCGGCGGATCGCGTCGATTGCCGCTTCCTTGATATTGTCGGGCGTATCGAAATCCGGCTCGCCGGCGCCAAGGCCGATGACATCGCGTCCCTTGGCTTTCAGCTCGCGCGCTTTCTGAGCGACGGCGATGGTGGCTGAAGGCTTCACGCGGGAAAGGGCATCGGCAAGGAAGGCCATGATATCGGTCCTACAAGGTTGAAACGGGCAGAAGGCCGGGACCGGAGTTCTGCGCTAAGCTCTATGTCCAATGTGTGACATCATTTCAAGCGCAAAGGCGTGATGGCGGCGATGATTCTTATTGATCGATTGCCGCAGCCGCGCCCGGAATCTTGGACCGGGCCTCTGCCCGGCGCAAAACGGCGCCGATCCGGCCTCACGCAGACTTGAATCACTTTCTGAAGTCGCCCCCGTTTTATTCCTTAAAAATCAAGGTTATCGCCTGTTTACCATTTGCCACGAATAAGCCGCAACAAATGCCGTGGCGTGCCGCAATTCGGTCGTGAGAGCGCCGAGATCGAAACGGTATTCTTGCATCATCCGACATTGGTTATTGAGGGCATGCCATGTTTCTGGAAGACGAGCGCGCGGCGGGGCGGCTGCGCACAAGCCGGGTTTCCCTGTCGCTGATGGTGGCGGTCATTGCGTTCGCATGCTGCGCCGTTGCAACCTTCGGCCTCTTTTCGGTCGCCGAGGCCGGGCCGGCCATGGCCTCCGGCTCTTTTCAGTCTTCCTATGCGGATCAGAAGATTACTGACGGCGTGACGGTGCTTTTTGCCGCCTTCGTCGCCGCAAACGGTCTCGCCATCTGGCTGCGCCGCGTCAAGGGCCTCGTCCTTCCGGGAGGCAAGCGCGATGGCCGTTAAGCCCCGGCCTGCCGGCAGGATCCAGGAAGCGGACGCTTTCGAGCCGCTGCCGACCTATATGGAGCTTGCAATGGCCGCGGCGGCGGCCCATGACGCGCCGCCTTCGGCGCCGAGGCCGCGTCTGCCCGGGCTTTCGATCGTCGAGAAACTGGTCGCCGTCGCTATCGTGTGCCTCGCCTTCTACGGCATGGCGCTGATCGGCTGCGGACTTTTCCTGAAAGCCGAGGCGAAGCGCACGGGCTTGATCACCCAGCGGACAATGAGCGCGCAGTTGCAATATGCCGATTTCGATATCCGCGTCCCTCCCCGCGTGATCGACTGACCGGCTCCCGTTCAACCCCGGAACACAAAACCGTTATGGACCGCCAATGGCGGCTGAAGCGCCTCATTGCCCGCGCCACCTTATCCTCGAATCGACGATGGGGGATTGTGATGGACGCCGTTTCGACTTTCCGTTTCACCGCGCTGTTCGCAGGCGCCGCTATTATTGCAGGCCCGGCCCTCGCCCAGACCGGCGATATCGTCAGGACGCAGGAAGTTTCGGTTCGCGTCGAAAAGCTCGCCGAAGGACTGGAGCATCCCTGGGCGGTCGAGGTCCTGCCCGACGGCGCCTATATCGTCACGGAGCGGCCGGGGCGGCTGCGCATCGTCCGCGACGGCAAGGTTTCCGATCCGATCGAAGGCGTGCCGGAAGTCAGCGCCCGCGGCCAGGGCGGCCTGATGGATGTCGCCCTTTCCCCGGATTTCGCCACCAGCCGCAAGCTTTACCTGACCGCTGCAATCGCCAGCGACCGGGGCTCCGGCACCGAGGCTTTCAGCGCCACACTCTCCCCGGACGAGAAGAGCCTCGACAACGTCACGCCCATCTTCACCATGCAGCGCTTTACCCGCGGCAACATCCAGTACGGATCGCGCATCGCAATCGCCCCCGACGGTTCGCTGTTCATCAGCGTCGGCGATCGCGGCAATCGCGACCGCTCGCAGGACTGGAAGGACGACGCCGGCTCAATCGTCCACGTCAACGCCGACGGCAGCATACCCGCCGACAATCCCTTCAGGGACAGCAGCAAGGCCCTGCCGGAAATCTGGTCCAAGGGCCATCGCAACCCGCAGGGCATCACCTTCGACAGCGCCGACGGCAAGCTCTACACGGTCGAGCACGGCGCAAAGGGTGGTGACGAGATCAACAATCCCGAGGCCGGCAAGAATTACGGCTGGCCCGTCATCACCTACGGCCGCGACTATTCCGGCGCCAAGATCGGCGAGGGAACAGCCAAGGAGGGACTGGAACAGCCCCTGCACTATTGGGATCCGTCGATCGCGCCGGGCGCTCTCGTCGTCTATCGCGGCAAGATGTTTCCGGAATGGGACGGCAATTTCATCGTCGCCGCGCTGAAGTTCCAGCTGCTGTCCCGCATGCAGCGGGATTCAAGCGGGGCCTTCACCGCCGAGGAGCGCATGTTCGAAGGCGATTACGGCCGCATCCGCGATGTGATCGTCGCCCCCGATGGCGCCTTGCTGATGGTGACGGACGAGAATGACGGCGAATTGCTTCGGGTCTCCCGCGCCGCCAACCGGGCCGGCTAGAGCCTTTCCTTGCGGATCACGAATTTCAGCCCCGACCATATGTCGTCGATAGCACAGACCTTCACGTCGACGAGGCCGGTCGGCAAGAGGATTTCGCGCAACGCATCCTCCGTGAGGCTGCTGGTTACCTTCGAACTCTTCTTCGGCCAGGATATCCAGACCATGCCGCCCGGCCTGACGGCTTGAAACAGCCGGCCCGCCATCGCCTCGAGCGCCGCACGCTGCGTTTCGAAAACGTGGATGTAGTCGAAGTCTCGCTGAGGAACTGCCGGCAGGGCACGCGCGACCGAAACGAAACCCGCAAACCCGCCGATCTCCCCCAGCCCATCGGGGACATTGACGAGCAGGGCAGCCTGCCCCGGTTTGAGCCCGAGCTTCCGTGCAAGCGGCGTTCCGGAATAGCCCGCCGTCATTGACGCTTCCATGCAAGCGGCCATGTTGCCGGGCCGCCGTCGGCTTTGGCGTCGCATTCTTCCTTGATGCGCACTTCCTCGAGCACGAGCAGATCCGCACTGCCGGGCTCGGCAATATGCCAGGCATAATAACTGCCGCAATCGCCCATGCCGCGCCCCTTCACGAAGGAGGTGAAGAGCCGCTGCGTCGCGTCATAACGGATATTGAAGGCCGTATCGCCGGTCGTCTCCGAAAACTTCAAGGGGAAGACCGTTCGGGAAATCCGGTCGCCGCGACCGCCATAGATCGCAAAGGGCATGTTGTAGGCGCCGGTCTCGCCGCAAGGCACGACGATCAATCTCATCCCGGTCTCGTCGGCCACTTCGAAAGCGTCGCCATAGGCCAGTCGCCGCTCTTCGATGTGGCAGCCGCCATTCTCGGGCTCGACATCCGCCCGCACGACCTCGGGCAGATCGGCAAAGCGTGTAATCGGCCGGACGGTTGGGGAGGCCTCGGCCGATCCGCACCCGAGCCCTGTCAATACCGCAGCCGCCCCGGCCGCAATCAATCGTTCTCTCATCCACATGCTCCGAACCATTTGCGAAAACCTCGTCCTTGCCGAAAAGAAATGCAACTGCTAACCCGCTCAGCATAACTCCCAGGTGCTTTCCTGACATCGAGGCGGAAATGACGCGCATCCAGGCGAACCTTCTTCTGTTGCTTGCTGCCGCCATCTGGGGCGGCGGCTTCGTCGCCCAGTCGACGGCGATGAAGGCGATCGGCCCCTTCTGGTTCATCGGCCTGCGCTTCGCCATCGCCGCGCTCGCCACCCTGCCCTTTACCCTCCTCGAAGCCCGCAAGGCGAAAATCGCCACCAGCCGCCGGCATCTCGGCCTCTACCTGCTGATCGGCCTTGCGCTGTTTGGCGGCGCATCGACACAGCAGCTCGGCCTGCAGACGACGACTGTCACCAATTCCAGCTTCATCACCGGCCTTTACGTGATCTTCGTCCCGCTGATTGCCGTCTTTTTCCTGCGCCGCTCGCCGCACTGGATCATCTGGCCGGGCGCCATCATGGCGGTGTCCGGCATTTACATGCTGTCGGGCGGCCAGCTTTCGGCCCTGACGATCGGCGACCTGCTGACGGTCGTCTGCGCCGTCTTCTGGTCCGTCCAGATCACGCTCGCCGGAACGACGGTCGGCGAAACCGGCCGGCCGCTTGCCCTTTCCACCGCCCAGTTTGCGCTTACGGCGGTCTGCGGGCTCCTCGTTGCCGCCGTTGTCGAACCGATCAGCCTGGAGGATATCCGCGCGGCGGCACCCCAAATCCTTTATGTCGGCATCTTCTCCTCGGGCGTCGCCTTCGTGCTGCAGGTCGTCGCCCAGCGCTACACCACCCCGTCGCAGGCGGCGATCTTCCTCTCCGCCGAAGCGCTGTTCGGCGCAACACTCGCCGCGCTTCTTCTGGGAGAGAGCATGTCGCCTCTCGGCTATGCCGGTTGCGCGCTTATGTTTATCGCTATGCTTGTAGTCGAGCTCGTGCCTGAAATGACCCGCCGCCGCTCACAAATGGCCTGAACACGCGTCCATTTGTGGGGTATTCAGCCTTATCTGAAATTTTTTTTGGGGCTCGGCAAGACGCGCTATCGTTGCATTTTTGGTAAAATCTGCCCGGAACTTATATTGCAGACGATATAAAACGTTAATCATTTGCTCCCAACGAAGGATTTTTTGCGTTTTTGCGAAAACGGGCCATATTTGCGAGTGTGTTCTTAGCAACACGTTAAAAAACTTTTGCTTGCCAAAATCCGTCAAACGCAGCACTCTTCGCGCGTTCGGGCATTTTGCGAGCATGGGAAGTCCTTAAGAATTTGCGAGCCGGAAACGCTAATATTCCGGTCAGCCGGTTCCAAAAATCAGCAGGCGTTAAGTCCTGTCTGGAGCCGGCGGAGGTAGAGGGGACCTTTTTCTCACATTTCAAGATCTGCCTGCCAGCGTCTTCGCAAGAAGACAATAGCGTAATGCTGCCCGTGTGGATGGCGGGCGGAGACAAAAGGACCTGAGGCATGGCCGAGACTGGCACTGTAAAATTCTTCAATACCGACAAGGGCTTCGGCTTTATCAAGCCGGATAAGGGTGGCGCCGATATCTTCGTTCACATTTCCGCCGTTCAGGCTTCCGGCCTGGCCGGTCTGACGGAAAACCAGAAAGTAAGCTTCGACACGGAGCCGGATCGCCGCGGCAAAGGCCCGAAGGCCGTCAATCTGCAGATTTCAGGCTGAAGACTCGCGTAGGCGTGGAATTCGAGTTGAAGCCCGGCAGCCATGCCGGGTTTTGTCGTTCAGTCTTCATTCAGCATGACGCCACTAGCTTCCAAACCATGAAAGGGACCGCTCCCGGTTCCCGGTACTGGGATTTTACGCGATGAACAGGCTTGCAAAGACTATCCTTCTGACGGCAACCGCCGCTGCCCTCACTCTCTCGGCCATCGGCGAAGCGTCCGCACGTGACCGCCACTGGCGCCACGGCCACGACCACGGCAACGACGCGCTGGTCGGCGGTGCAGTCGGCCTTGCCACCGGCCTGATCGTCGGCTCTGCCATCGCCAATGCCAATAACGGCCCTGTCTACGAAGAGCGCCGCTACATCGACCCGCCGGTTTATGAGCCCGAATACGCTCCCCCGCCGGTCTATCGTGCGCGCCCGGTCTATTCCGAGCCTGTCTATGGCCGCCCGGTCGGCGCCATGGAGCCCTGGAGCCCGCAATGGCACCGTTATTGCTCCTACCGCTACCGCACCTTCGATCCGCGGAGCGGCACCTATGTCGGCAATGACGGCCGCGAGCACTTCTGCGTCGCGAGCTGACAGTCTCATAAATTGCTGAAGCACCAAGCGCCGCCCTCGAGCGGCGCTTTTTCATGTGCGGCGGCCGGGTCTCAGCCGGCCTTCTTCTCCCAGGGCATGGGGCCGGCTCTGCCGCCCTCTTCGAAATCGGTCGACTGGCTGACGACGCGCCACGTGCGGTCGGCCTCGATTCGCGCCGCATCCGCCTTTTCCACCGCGGCAACCGCATCGCTGCCGAGCAGCAGTCGCAGCGGCGGCGCGTCGAGCGAAGCAATGTGGAGCACCACGGCGGCGGCCCTGGCGGGATCGCCGGGCTGACGCCCATTGTAGCTGCGCTGGTACTGCGCCATGGCGCCGACCGTTTCGGCATATTCCGGGCGGCCTTCATAGATTGTCGTCGAGGAACCGGCGAAATCGGTGCGGAAGCCGCCGGGCTCGATGACGCTCACCTTGATGCCGAGCGGCCCGACCTCCTTGGCAAGCACTTCGGAAAAGCCCTCGACGCCCCATTTCGCCGCCGCATAGGGCGCGCGGCCGACAGGCCCGATCCTGCCGCCGACGGAGGAGAACTGGATGATATGGCCTGCCCCCTGCCCGCGCATGACCGGGATCGCCGCCTTGGTCATGATGATCGTGCCGAAAAGATTGGTTTCGATCTGCGCCCGGAATTCCGCAAGGCTCGTATCCTCGATCGGGCCGACATTGCCGTAGCCGGCATTGTTGACCAGCACGTCGAGCCGGCCGAACCTGTCGACTGCGGCCTTGACTGCCGCTCCCGCCGCAGCCTCGTCCGTCACGTCGAGCGGCAGCGCCAGAACCTGCGATCCGAACCTCTCGACAAGATCGGCAAGCTGGCCGGGATCGCGCGCCGTCGCAACCAGCTTGTCGCCGGCTTCGAGCACGGCCTTGGCGAGCGCCCGCCCGAGGCCGCGCGAACTTCCTGTAATCAACCAAACCTTCGACATGGGAAACCTCCTTTTCGGTTCCCGATCCATTTAGGATCTATTGTTTCCTTTAGAAAGAAGGTACCTTGGAGATCTATACGCACCTGGAAGTAACTGTAATGAGCAACGACATATTCGATTTTTGCCGCGACCTGAACGACGAGCAGGATGCCCGCGCCCGCCAGATGCTGGAGCGCGCTGCCGCAAAATGGCCGTTGCGGATCCTGCACGTGCTTTCGGAAGCAAACGGGCCGCTGCGCTTTTCAAGAGTGCTGGAGCGGGCGGAAGATATCAGCCAGAAGGTGCTGACGCAGACCTTGCGCACGCTTGAAAACGACGGCCTCGTCATCCGCACGCTCTATCCGCAGGTGCCGCCGCGCGTCGAATACGAGTTGACGCCGCTCGGCCGCGAACTGCTGACGCAGGTCGTCTCGCTCTGGCGCTGGATCGTCGTCCATCTCGATGAATTCGACGCCGCCAAACCGGCGACCAGGGCCTAAGCCGGAATACGCACCGTCGCTCTCAGCCCGCCGAGCGGGCTGTCGCCAAGCGTGATGTTGCCGCCATGGCTGCGCGCGATGTCCCTGACGATCGCCAGCCCGAGGCCAGTGCCCGACGCATCGAGGTTGCGGGCGCTGTCCAGCCGGAAGAACGGCTTGAACACATCCTCCCGGTATTTTTCCGGGATGCCGGGACCATTGTCGTCGAAGACGATGGTCAGCCACTTGGCGCCATGCTTGGCCTCGATATGCAGCGTGTCGGCGTAGCGTCTTGCATTCGAGGCAAGGTTGGTCACAAGCCGCATGAAGGCGTTCGGCCGCACCGAGATATCGTCCTCGCCGTCGATGGAATAGGTCAGCACCTTGCCATGCAGCTCGAAATCGCCTTCGAGCTTTTCGAAGACCTCGCTGAGCTTCAGCTCGCCGACATCTTCTTCCACCTCGCCCTTGGCGAAGGCCATATAGGCCTCCAGCATGGTCTGCATGTCGTTGACGTCCTCGTTGAGGCCGGCAAGGTCGGGATTGTCGCCGGCGAGCGCCAGCTGCAGCTTGAAGCGTGTGAGGATGGTTCTGAGGTCGTGGCTGACACCCGAGAGCATCGCCGTGCGCTGTTCGATCTGCCGTTCGATACGCTCGCGCATGAGGATGAAGGCAAGACCGGCGCGGCGGACCTCATCGGCGCCGCGCGGATAGAAATTGTCGGCCTTCTGCCCCTTGCCGAAGTTTTCCGCCGCCCGCGCCAGATTGAGGATCGGCCGGATCTGGCCGCGCAGGAACAGGATCGAGATTGTGATCAGCACCAGCGATGCGCCGACCATCCAGAGAATGAAGATATGCGTGTTCGACGCATAGGCCTGGCTGCGCTTGGTAATCACCCGCAGGATGCGGTTGTCGAGCTTGATGCGGATCTCGATGAGATTGGAATTGCCGACCGTATCGATCCAGAACGGCCGGCGGATCTCGTCGGTGATTTCGTCGCTCAGGATGCCGTCGAGGATCGAGAAGAACGGCTTGACGCGCGGCGGCGGCAGGTCTCCGTCCGGCTCGACCGAAATCTGCAGGTTGAGCTGGTCGCGGGCAATGCGGGTAATTTCGCTATAGTCCGCATCCTGCGGATAGGTGTTGATGACCTCGATGATGGCGGCGATGTCGCGGGTCACGCCGAGCGACAGACGCTCCGTGACCATCTGCCAGTGACGTTCCATGAACACGGCGGCGACGACCGACTGCAGAAGCACCATCGGAATGATGATGATGAGCAGCGAACGCGTATAAAGGCCGGTCGGCAATCGCCGGCGCAGCCAGCGCACCAGGGAGCGCCAGCCGGGTGCAGGAGAGCGGTCTTCCCGCCGCAAGCTGTCGAATGTCACCATTTGCGCCGGTCCCGCACCTGTCGTTTCAGTCGATGCTCAGCCTGTAGCCGATACCGCGCACCGTCTGCAGCCAGACCGGGTTGGCAGGATCGTCCTCGATCTTGCGTCGCAGGCGGTTGATCTGCACGTCGATGGTACGCTCGCCGACTTCGGCATCGTCTCCGATCAGCTCGTGGCGCGGGATCGTATCGCCGGCGCGGCGCGCGAAAAGCAGCATGATTTCCTGCTCGCGATCCGTCAGGCGAATTATTTCGGCCGCCTTCTTCAGCTCCTTGCGCGTCAGCGAGAACGTGTAGGGGCCGAACATGATCTGCTCGATCTTCGGCGTATCGCCGCTGCTGTTGCGCCGCAGGATATTGTTGACGCGCAGCACGAGTTCGCGTGGATCGAAAGGCTTGGAGAGATAGTCGTCGGCCCCGGCCTCGAGACCGGCGATGCGGTTGTCGGATTCGGCAAGCGCCGTCAGCATGATGATCGGCACGTTTTTCACGGCTCTCAGCCCGCGCGTCACGTCGATACCGGATTCGCCCGGCATCATCACGTCCATGATGATGAGGTCGAAATCGAGCCCTGCCAATTTGCGCTGCGCCTCCGCCCCGTCGGAGGCAACGGTCACGCGAAAGCCGTTTTCCGTCAGGTAGCGGTTCAGCAGTGCGCGGATACGCGTATCGTCGTCGACGACGAGAAGATGCGCCGCATCATCGGAAATGCCTGTTTTCACCGCCATTCAATCCGCCTTCTGTCTGTCTCTCATGCCTCGGAGGAATGCCTTTACGCCCTCTCGCGCCTGAGGGGTAGCTCCCTCGAATGCCCGTTCAATACGGCGCGATTGCGGCTCGGCTAGCGCCAGCGCCAGCTCCCTGCCCGATTTGGTGGGATAGAGCTTGCGCTGCCGGCGATCCTCCGGGCCGGCCACCTGCCGAATATAGCCTGAATCGATCAATTGTTTCAGCACTCTTGCAAGGCTTTGCTTGGTGATCTTCAGCGTGTCGAGCAGGTCGGCGACGGTCATGCCGGGATTGCGGTTGACGAAGTGCACGACGCGATGATGCGCGCGCCCAAAGCCGCTCTTTTCCAGAATGGCGTCGGGATCGGAGACGAAATCTCGATAAGCGAAGAAGAACAGCTCGATGATCTCGAAATCGATGATCCCGGCATCCTCCATCGGCGTGGCCAGCGGCTCAGGCTTGCCTGCTTTCGAGCTCATCTGTCGTGGCACCCGGCATTTCCTTTCTCTTGGCGCGAGCCTTGCGAAGCCCCGCGGACCTTATGGGCTTCAATAACCTGTTCTCATGCGCCGTCAGCTTCCCCCGGACATTGCGCAAGCCCGCACGGGCCGTCCCTTCCCCGGAAACTAAGGCCCGTCCGGCAAATCTCCAACGCACGCGCAATTTCCCCTGGCGTCAGTGGATAGAACGTAATGGGGACAACAATCAACAGACATGGTGCAACCGCGCCTGGGCCGCCAAGACTGGCTTCGATTTTCGAAAGGCTTGACCTGCGGCCGCTCCTTGTGGCGCAACGGCGAGAGGATGGGCGCTTCTCCCGGGCAAACCGCGTTCACGCGGCTGAAATTACGGGATACGCTGCGGCGAAGATGCTCGATCATCGCGGCCAGGTGTCGGGGCAAATGGCGTCGATCTCCTCTTCGCCCCAATATCGCCTTGTCGGGGGTGGCGCCGTTCACGCGCCGATCCCGCATTGCTTCCTGACCGGTTCGGCCGCGGTATTCATTCCCGTATCCGAAACCGGTCCGTATCGCCTCACGCCGGCGACAATCTCCGAAACGCCGGGAAACGAACGAAGGATGGAAATCTCATCGGCCGCGGTGATCGCCGCCGATCAAACCATCCGTCAGTCATGCCGGCCCGAAACATGCGTCTGCCGGGCCGTTTCGTCGCCCAGCGTCCGGGCCTTCAGCGTGCCTTGGCCATGACCAGGCCGGCAACCGTCGAAAGGATGCCGCCGCCGATCAGCCCGCCGATACCATCGGCGATCAGTCCGGTCATTGCCGCTTCCCCGCCAACCATGCTGAGCAGCATGCCGCCGCCAATGCCGCCGATGGCGCCTGCAATCGTGCGCGCAACGACATTGATCGCCTGCTGTTTCAGTGCCGCGCTGGCGACATTGCCGCCGACGGCCCCAGCAACCAGTTGTGTGATGAGCGGAAGTAGCGCTTCCATGTTTTTCTCCTCTGGCGATCTCCCCGATCGCCGACTCATGCCATCACCGGATGGCATGTTAGTATATTATCATATTTGCGAGGAGAAGTAGAGGATTCTGGCAACCCATGCGAGCGCTCGGCGGATCGTCGCGGAAAGGGCAAAGGCGGCCGGACGGCCGCCTTTGCCCTGGCTTTATTGCCCCCTGGCTTTATTGATAGACGTAGACGATGCGGCGCGTGCCCGGATCGACCAGCACCGGCCGGTCGTTGATGCGGACATAGCGATACTCGTAATCCGGAACCTCCTGGAAGGTCACGTCGGCGGGCACTTCGGCACCGACCACCACGTCGCCGCCAAGCTGCACGGCCTGCCCCGGCGTGCTGTCGATATAGGTGCGGACCTCTTCCGGCGGCGTGATCGCCTCGACCGAGCCGACCGGGCCGATCAGTTCGTCGTCGGGTGCGGGCATCGGCTCTGCCGGCAGAACGCCGGAGGTCGTCTCGTAGGTCACGACAGGCACGCCGAGATCGGCGCGATGCTGTTCCACGATGACGGGCGAGCCGCCCTGATCGACCTGCAGATATTCGGCATAGACCCAGCCGCGCACGCCGTTCACATCGACGCGGCACCAGCGGCTGCCTTCGATGCAGCCGTCAAGCACGGCGGTCGAGCCGCGCGTGGCAAGGCCGACGGAAGGATATTGCGGGCCGGGACCGGAGCGAATGTTCAGGTCGTTGATGGAGGTCGCCACCATCTCCGCCTGAGCAAGGCCTGCACTCGCAGCCAGAAAGGCACCGGCCAGCAGAAGGTTTCTCTTCAGGGTCATTGTAAGGTCTCCTGTTGCGATGGGCTGACAACGCACGGGCCACGCGCTTGTTCCGCCGCAAAAGCCACGGCTGAACGATGGCGCAAAGAAGGCGGCGACAAGCATCTGAAATCGCTACGAAATCCCTCCACGGCCAGCGCCACGCCGCGATCCGGAAGCCGATAACTTCCTGTTTCAGCCTGTCGTCTGCGCGTGAACCGGCCGAAAATTCCGGCTGCCTTCGGCCGCGTTTGCGCCTATAGAGACAGGCAATCGAAAGACGTAAAACGAGGCATTCATGGGCATGCTCCAGGCCGGCATCATTCCGGTGACACCCTTCCAGCAGAACTGCACCATCCTCTTCGATCCCGATACGAAGGAGGGCGTGGTGGTCGATCCCGGCGGCGACGTGTCGGTGATTGCAGGCGTGATCGAGGAGAACGGCTTCAAGATCAAGGAAATCTGGCTGACCCACGGCCATCTCGATCACGCGGGCGGCGCGAAGGAGCTCAAGGAAAAGCTCGGTGTCGATATCGTCGGCCCGCATGAGGACGACCTGCCGCTTCTGCAGCGCATCGAAACCCAGGCCGAGAAATATGGCGTGCCGGGCCTGCAGAACGTCACGCCCGACCGCTGGCTGAAGGATGGCGACAAAGTCTCCTTCGGCTCGCACGAATTCGAGGTCTACCACACGCCGGGCCATGCGCCGGGCCACGTCATCTATGTCAACCGCGCCCAGAAATTCGCCCATCTCGGCGACGTGCTCTTCAACGGTTCGATCGGCCGCACCGACCTTCCCGGCGGCAACCATCGCCAGCTTCTCGATTCCATCCGCGACAAGGTCCTGCCGCTCGGCGACGATGTCGGCTTCATCTGCGGCCACGGACCGGGCAGCCGCATCGGCGACGAGCGTCGCGAAAATCCTTTCCTGCGGGAGATCTGAGCATGAGGCACATGAGCTGGCTGAACCCGCCGCCCTTCTTTGAAGAGCGCGACGGCGCGCTCCATGTCCGCTCCGGTGACAGGACCGATTTCTGGCAGGGCACCTATTACGGCTTCCACCGCGACGACGGCCATTTCCTTCACGAAAGCCGCAGGGGCGACTTCACCGCCGAAGTCACCTTCTCGGGCAATTATGAAGCGCTCTACGACCAGGCCGGCCTGATGATCCGCGCCGATGAGGAACACTGGATGAAATGCGGCATCGAATATACCGATGGCGCCAGGCATTTCAGCACCGTCGTCACCAACGGCAATTCCGACTGGTCGGCTTTCCGGATCGGCCATGATTTCGACGCCATTTCGGTTCGCGCCACCCGCAACGGCGACGCGCTCTTCATCCAGTACAGCACGGATACGATGGACGAATGGCGCATGGCCCGCCTCGCCTGGTTCGATCCCGCCTTTGAAGAGGTGCTGGTCGGCCCCGTCTTCTGCTCGCCGCAACGCGCCGGCTTCGAAGCCGTCTTCCACGATTTCCTGCTGAGCGATCCGCTCTCGCGCGACATCCACTGAGGCCAAGCCCGTGGCCCGCGCCGACGATTGCCCGGCCTGAGCGGCCTACATCAGTTTCTGGCCGTTCGGCAGCGGCCGCTCGACTGCTGCAAGCACGATATCGCCCTTCTCGTCGGCAAAACCGAGCGTCAGCACTTCGGACCGGAACGGTCCGATCTGGCGCGGCGGAAAATTGACGACGGCAAGCACCTGCCGTCCGACGAGCCGTTCCGGCGAATAATGGACCGTGATCTGCGCCGAGGATTTCTTGACGCCGATCTCGGGGCCGAAATCGATCACGAGTTTGATCGCGGGCTTGCGCGCTTCCGGAAAGGGATTTGCCTCGATGACGGTGCCGACACGGATATCGACGCGCTCGAAATCGGCAAAGGTAATCTCTTCAGCCATGATCGTCTCTCAGCTGGCGAGTTCTTCAGCGCGCTTGCGGGCCGCCGCGAGCGCCTTGTCGAACAGCGGCTGCATGGCGTCTTCAGCCATCAATACGGAAAGTGCCGCCGCCGTCGTTCCGCCCGGCGAGGTCACGTTCTGGCGCAGGCGCTGAGCGTCGTCGGGGGACTGGTGCAGCAGCTCACCAGCCCCCGCGACAGTTTCCCGCGCAAGACGCATGGCAAGGTCCGCCTGCAGGCCAAGCTTACGGCCCGCTTCTGCCATACACTCGACGAGATAGAACACATAAGCCGGCCCGCTGCCCGAAAGCGCCGTCACGGAATCGATATCGGCTTCGGCAGGCACCCATTCCACAGGGCCGGAGACGCGAAGAAGGGCATTGACGCCATCGCGCTGTTCGGCGCTCACACGCGCATTGGCAAAGGCGCCGGTCACGCCGCGCCCGACCATGGCGGGCGTGTTCGGCATCGCACGCACCATGGCCGCTTCGCCGAGATGTTTTTCGAGGAAGGCCAGCGTCTTGCCGGCTGCGACCGAAACGACGACCGTCTGCGGCCCGACGGCACCCCTGACCGTGGGCAGCACGGCTTCCATGACCTGCGGCTTCACCGCCAGGAACAGGACCCCGGCCTTGAGATTGGCCGGAGCGGACGTGACATGTGTGGCGCCGGCATCGGCAATGGTCGACATCATCGCCGGCGACGGGCCGGGATCGACCACGACGACGGCAGAACCCGGAACTCCGCTCTTCAGCCAGCCGGAGAGCATGGCGCCCCCCATATTGCCGGCACCGACGAGAACGACCGGATTGGCGGCGGAAAAGATGGTTGCAGGCATGTCAGGCCTCGCCAACTGTTTCGAAAAGAACGGCCTCCATCGCCTTGCTGGCCTCCATTCCGGACCAGACGACGAACTGGAACGCCTGATAATAGGCCTCGCAGGTATCGAGTGCACTCGAAAGCAGCACCTCGACCTGGCGGTTTGTCGGCTCGGCGCCGCCGGCCAGCAGCAGCGACTGGCGGAAGATGACGACATCTTCCTGGCGCCACAGGTCGAAATGGCCCATCAGCACCTGTCCGTTGATCGCCGAGAGCAGCTTCACCACCTCGTTGACCCTGATATCGGGAACCTTGATGTCGAAGGCGCAGCCGAGATGCAGCGCTTCGAATTCCTCCATCCAGGAGAAGGAGACGTGATAGTCGGCCCAGCGTCCTTCGACCGTCATCGCGATCTCGTCTTCGCCGGACCGCTCGAATGCCCAGTCATTGCTAGACGCCACGTACTCGATCATGTCGACCGGGTTCGACTGGCGTTCGACTTCCAATTCCATAAGGCTCATGCAGCACCTTCTTGACCGGAATGAATGCGGCCCAACTTCGTGAAAAACACAAAACAAGACACACGCAACACCGGAAACCACCACCTGGGATGATCGCTGAACCGCTGCCAGACTAACGCAGTGAACCTGCCCGGAGCTTACCAATTCGCTTCGAATCATCATTTAAAATCAGTGTATAATGACCCTCGCGGCCTGCCAGCCCCTCTCACGGAAATTTGGCCGGGCCGGTTGTGGAAAGCACTTAGGGAATCAGATTCAGCGGGGGAGGTAAAAGACTCTGCCCATTGGCTTTTTTGGCAGTGTCCACAGGTGGAAAATCGCACCTGATTTTTTTATCGAAGATGCGGCATGTAACATATGGGCCACGCCGCACCTTATACAGCAACTTCTTTCGACGGAGGCTACTTGCCCTTGGCGGCGAGCTTGGCTTCGAGCGCGGCGATGCGGGCGGCCAGCGCCTCGTTTTCGTCACGCGCCTTGATGGCCATTTCGCGCACGGCTTCGAACTCCTCGCGCTTGACGACGTCCATGCTGTTCAGCCAGCGTTCGGCATGAGCGTTGAAGGCCGTTTCGATCTCCTTGCGCACGCCCTGCGCAGCACCCGCAGCATCGGTCATCAGCTTGGCGAATTCATCCATGATGCGGTTCGTTCCGGTCGTCATGGCGTATTTCTCCCTTCGCACGACGTGAATGTCAGGCCTTTCGGCCACTGAAAATGGAGGTAGGGCTTCGCCGTTAAGGATGCAAGCGCTTTGCACGGGATAAGCCCCGGCGCACGGGTCCGTGACGAACAATGCACTTGACCCCCGCAGATCGCGGAGCCATGTTCCGCGCATCTCAACGGGTGGGAAAACCTTGCCGATAGCCGCTGATCTTCTTGCTATAATGCCTTTCCCTAATATCGATCCGATCGCTTTTTCGATCGGCCCGCTGGCGATTCACTGGTACGGCCTGGCCTATGTCGCCGGCATCCTCCTTGGCTGGGCCTACGCCCGCCGCATCGCCGCAAACGATACCCTCTGGCCGAACGATACGTCGCCCATATCGCGGCCCCAGCTCGACGACTTCATCGTCTGGGCCGCCCTCGGCATCGTTCTTGGCGGCCGTATCGGCTATATCCTCTTTTACGATCTCGGCGCCATTATCGAAGACCCGATCCGCGCCGTGCAGATCTGGAACGGCGGCATGTCCTTCCATGGCGGCCTGGCCGGCACGACGATCGCCATGATCCTCTTTGCCCGCCGCAACAGCATCCCGATCTGGAGCCTGTTCGATATCGTCGCCACGGTCGTGCCCTGCGGCCTGTTCTTCGGCCGCATCGCCAATTTCATCAACGGCGAACTCTGGGGCCGGCTGACGGATGTGCCCTGGGCGGTCGTCTTCCCGACCGGCGGCCCCTTCGCACGCCATCCGAGCCAGCTTTACGAAGCGGGCCTCGAAGGCATCGTCCTGCTTCTCGTCCTTGCCGCGCTCGTCTACGGCGTCAAGGCGCTGAAGAGCCCCGGCCTCATTTCCGGCGTCTTCGTCTGCGGCTATGCGCTGTCGCGCATCTTCGTCGAATTCTTCCGCGAGCCGGATGCGCAGCTCGGCTATCTGCTCGGCACCGGCTGGCTGACGATGGGCATGGTTCTGTCCTTCCCGATGATCCTGCTCGGCCTCTGGGCGATCTTCCGCGCCCGCCAGGCAGCTGCCCTGCAGCATTGAAACGACCGGGACGACCGCAATGACCACCGCTTTGGGCGAAAAGATCAAAACGATCATCCAGGCCAACGGGCCGATCAGCGTCACCGACTATTTCTCGCTTTGCCTTGCCGATCCCGAACACGGTTACTACCGCACCCGCGAGCCCTTCGGCCGTTCCGGCGATTTCGTCACAGCGCCTGAGGTCAGCCAGCTTTTCGGCGAAATGATCGGCGTTTTCGTCGTCCACGCCTGGCAGCGCCACGCGACGCCCGCCGGCGTTCGCCTCATCGAGATCGGCCCCGGCCGCGGCACGATGATGGCCGACATGCTGCGGGTGATTTCGCGCATCGCACCGCCGCTCTTCGACAACATGAGCGTCCATCTCGTCGAAACCAGCGAGCGCCTGCGCGATGTCCAGAGCCAGACGCTCGAACCGTATGACGGCAAGATCAGCTGGCACGGCGGCTTCGACGAGGTCCCGCCCGGCTTCACGCTGATCGTCGCCAACGAACTCTTCGACGCGATCCCGATCCGCCAGTTCGTGCGCACGCAGACCGGGTTCCGCGAGCGCATGGTCGGCTTGGATGCAGACGGCGAACTGACCTTTGCGGCCGGCGTTGCCGGCATCGATCCGGCGCTGCTGCCGGAGCCCGCTCAAAGCGTGCCGCTCGGCACCCTGTTTGAGATTTCGCCCGCGCGTCAGGCCGTCATGAGCGCCATCTGCGAAAGGCTGCGCGCCTTCAGCGGTACCGCACTTACGATAGACTACGGGCACCTCGTCACCGGTTTCGGCGACACGCTGCAGGCCGTGCGCATGCACGAGTTCGATCCGCCGCTCGCCCATCCCGGCGAGGCGGACCTGACGAGCCATGTCGATTTCCAGCAGCTTGCGGAAACGGCGGCTTCCGCCGACGTCCACATCAACGGCGCATTGCACCAGGGCGACTTCCTGACCGGCCTCGGCATTCTCGAGCGCGCCGCAGCCCTCGGCCGCGACCGCGAGCCGCGCACGCAACAGATCATCCAGGGCGCCGTCGACCGGCTCGCCGGTGCGGGCGAAGGCCGCATGGGCGAGCTCTTCAAGGTGCTCGCCGTCTCCCATCCGCCGATCGACCTGATGCCGTTCCGCCCGGTGGATTGACAGCCAGCCTTACGCTCGCCAACATCGGCCGCAAAATGACAATGCTTCGCCGGGCGAGAACCGGCGAAGACGACGTCGATCCCTCTCCAAAAGACCCGGAATATCACATGACAGATGCGGCCTCCCCGGCACCGATCGAAAGCGCGCTGCTGAACGAAGCGGCCGGCGGGACGATCCGCCATGGCTATTTCACCCGCGCCGGCGGCGTCTCCGAAGGCATCTATCGCGGCCTCAATGTCGGCCTCGGCTCGCATGACGAGCGCGGCAATGTCGAAGAAAACCGCCGGCGCGTCGCCGCCTGGTTCGATCTGCCGGTCGAGCGGCTGGCGACCGTCCATCAAGTCCACTCCCCCGATGTCGTCACCATCGGCAGGCACTATAACGGCGACAGGCCGCAGGCCGACGCCATGGTCACGGCAACCCCCGGCATCGCGCTTGGCGTGCTGGCGGCCGATTGCGGCCCGATCCTCTTTGCCGACCCGCAAAACCGCGTCATCGGCGCCGCCCACGCCGGTTGGAAGGGCGCGCTGACCGGCGTGCTCGAAAACACCATCGACGCCATGGTGGCCCTTGGCGCCGACAGGAACAATATCGTCGCCTGCCTTGGCCCCTCGATCAGCCAGGCGAATTATGAGGTCGGCCCGGAATTCGTCGAACGTTTCCTTGCCCACGACCCGGCCTACGAACGCTACTTCATCCCCTCGCCGTCGGCAGGCCACGCCATGTTCGACCTGCAGGGACTGACCGTCCGGCGGCTGAAAGACGCCGGGGTGCACGCCGAAAGTCTCGGCATTTGCACCTATCCCGACAGCGAGCGCTTTTTTTCCTATCGCCGGACCACACATAAAAAGGAGCCGGATTACGGCCGCCAGATTTCGGCGATCAGCATCAGGGAGACGTAGGCAGCATGGCACTTCATTTCGAACGGGCTGAATTCGCAAGCCGGCTGACCCGCCTGACCGACAAGATGAAGGAAGAAAAGCTCGACGCGCTGCTGCTTTTTGCGCAGGAGAGCATGTACTGGCTGACCGGCTACGATACGTTCGGCTATTGCTTCTTCCAGACCCTGGTGGTCAAGGCCGACGGCACCATGGCGCTGATTACCCGCTCGGCCGACCTGCGTCAGGCGCGGCACACATCGGTCATCGAGGACATCCATGTCTGGGTCGATCGCGTCAATGCCGATCCGACGATGGACCTCAAGAACCTGCTCGTCGAAATGGACCTGCTCGGCGCCCGCATCGGCGTCGAATACGACACGCATGGCATGACGGGCCGCGTCGCCCGGCTGCTCGACGCGCAACTGACGACCTTCGGCCAGCTCATCGATGCCTCCTACCTCGTCAGCCGCCTGCGCCTCGTCAAGAGCCCGACCGAAATCGCCTATGTCGAACGTGCCGCCGTTCTGGCGGACGACGCGCTGGACGCAGCGGTCCGCCTGACCGGCCCCGGCGCCGACGAAGCCGAAATCCTCGCCGCCATGCAGGGCGCGATCTTCACCGGCGGCGGCGACTATCCGGCCAACGAGTTCATCATCGGCTCGGGCGCGGACGCCCTGCTCTGCCGCTACAAGGCCGGCCGCCGCAAGCTTGACGCCAACGACCAGCTGACGCTCGAATGGGCCGGCGCTTACGCGCATTATCATGCCGCCATGATGCGCACGATCGTCGTCGGCGAGCCGACGCATCGCCACCGCGAACTCTACAATGCCTGCCTGGAAACGATCCAGGCGATCGAGACCGTGCTGAAGCCCGGCCACACTTTCGGCGACGTCTTCGACATGCACGCCAGGATCATGGACGAGCGCGGCCTCGCCCGCCATCGCCTGAATGCCTGCGGCTATTCGCTCGGCGCCCGCTTCTCGCCCTCCTGGATGGAGCACCAGATGTTCCATGCCGGCAATCCGCAGCCGATCGAGCCCGGCATGTCGCTCTTCGTGCACATGATCATCGCCGATTCCGACACGGGCACGGCCATGACCCTCGGCCAGACCTATCTGACGACCGGTGAAGCCCCGCGCGCGCTTTCGCGGCACTCCCTGGACTTCATCGGCGCCTAGGGCGCTGACATCACTGGCAAGAATCCGGAATTGACAGACGGGTCCCCCCACCCGCATAAATTCGCACGGGGCTGATGCGAATGTGGGAAGGACGAACCGAGGGATGACGCGAGTTGCGACTGCGCCCACGCTCCTGATCTGCCTTGCCTTGCTTTCTGCCTGCAACACGACCGACGCGTTGACGCTCACGCCGCCCATGGAGATCGGCGATTCTTCCGTCAATCGTTCGTCTGCCCCGGTCACGCAGAGCGAAGCCGAACGCATGGCCGGAGAACCGCAGCAGACATTCCCGGCAGCCCCTCGCCGCAACGGCTATACGCCGGCCTTTAGCGAACAGGGTTCCCCGACCCAGCCCAACTATTCGGCACAGGCCTACCGGCCCGGCACCGGCGCCCCGCCGACGACGATGCAGGCTCAGGCCGATGCAATCGCCCGCGACGGCTCTTCACCCGCCGCTTCCGGGCCGATCGAAGGCCAGGCCCTGCCCCCGCCCTCCGCCGCCGGACAGCCGACGGCGCCGCAGCAGCAGACGCAGACGGCGGCCCTCGATCCTTCCGTCTCTTCCTCGACCTCGGCACGCGGCAACACGGTGCGGTTCCTGCCGATCATCGGCGCGCCGGTCCAGGCCGTCACCCCGCTGTCGCGCCAGCTTGGCACGGAAGCCCGCGCGCATGGCCTGGCGATCAAGAGCTCGAACGACACCAGCAGCGACTATATCCTCAAAGGCTACCTCTCCGCTTTTGGCGACGCGGGGAAAGTCACCGTGGTCTATGTCTGGGACGTGCTTGACAATGCCGGCGCCCGGCTGCACCGCATTCAGGGACAGGAAAGCGTGCCGACGGCCGCCGCCGATCCCTGGGCCGGCGTGCCCGCCTCGGTCATGCAGCAGATCGCCTCCAAGACGATCAGCGAGTTCACATCCTGGCGGCAGAGCCAGGGCGGTTAGTCACAAGCTTTTTATAAATATAAAAGTATGTGACGCCTTAGCCCTTGCATTCACCGGGAAGCTGGCTAAAAAGCGCGGCTATCAGCGCATAACAGGCGGACCAAGATGAAGGTTTTCGCAGGCAATTCGAACCGGCAACTCGCCGAAGCGATCTGCAACTATCTCAATGTTCCCTTAGGGAAAGCCAGTGTCCGAAGGTTTGCCGACCAGGAAATCTTCGTCGAAATCCAGGAAAACGTGCGCGGCGAGGACGTCTTTCTCGTACAGCCGACCTCCTTTCCTGCCAACGACCATCTGATGGAACTGCTGATCATGATCGACGCCATGCGTCGCTCGTCGGCCCGCCGCATCACGGCCGTGCTCCCCTATTTCGGCTATGCCCGCCAGGATCGCCGCGCCTCCGGCCGCACGCCGATCTCCGCCAAGCTGGTCGCGAACCTGATCACCGAAGCCGGCGCCGACCGCGTCATGACGCTCGATCTCCACGCCGGCCAGATTCAGGGCTTCTTCGACATACCCACGGACAACCTGTTCGCCCTGCCCGTTCTGACGCGCGACATCAAGAGCCACTACGACCTCAGCAACGTCATGGTCGTCTCGCCCGACGTCGGCGGCGTGGTGCGCGCCCGCGCGCTTGCCAAACGGCTGGACTGTCTTCTGGCCATCGTCGACAAGCGTCGCGATCGGCCGGGTGAATCCGAAGTCATGAACATCATCGGCGACGTCACCGGCAAGGATTGCCTGCTGATCGACGATATCGTCGATTCCGGCGGCACGCTCTGCAACGCGGCCGACGCGATGCTGGCCAAGGGCGCGTCCAGCGTGACCGCCTACATCACCCACGGCGTTCTTTCCGGCGGCGCCGTCACCCGCGTCACCTCCTCCAAGCTGCGCGAACTCGTCATCACGGATTCGATCCAGCCGACCACGGCCGTCCTTTCGGCCCACAACATCCGCGTCGTGACGACCGCCCCGCTGATTGGCGAAGCCATCAGCCGCACGGCCCAGGAAGAATCGGTCTCGAGCCTCTTCGACTAAAAAGGAGCCGGCATTCGACCGGCGCTTTTTGATTTTTGAGCAGCCGTTCGCTGCCGTTTGTTGCTGATCCGCACTGTACTGCCCCGCCAGCGGTTGGCTATTGACGGTCACAGCGCCATCTTCGTTCAAAACGATAGCCCGTTCCAACCCGCCGTCTAAACGGCTGGTCTTGGCAAAACCCTTGATGCGGGATGAAAAAAGCCGGCACGAAGCCGGCTTTCACTGCAGCTTGCAATTCCGGGTGTTTATTGCGGCTGAGCCTGCCCCTGATCCGGTTCTGCGGCATCCGGCCCCTTGATCTGCTGGCCGTTGATCGCCACCGACCCGTCGCCGGCAACGCTGATATCCCAACGCGAGCGGCCATCCGGATCGGTCTTGGCAAAGCCCTTGGCCATCATCATGCCGAAGGAGACCTGCTGGAGGTTCGGATCGCTCTTGGCAAGCTCCTGGATGGCGGCGATCGACTTGTCGAGATCGCGCGCCAGGACCGAAGCTTGGAGCGAATAGTCCTTCTGCGTATCGACGCGACCCTGCAGCCTCCCGGTGACGTCGATATCGTAGACATCCGAGACCGCGGTAAACTTCGGCAAGTCGACGACGAGAATGCCGTCATGGAAAAGCTTTTCGGCCGCCTGCTTGCCGCTTTCCTCCGAATTGCTGCCGGCCGAGAAATCGATCTTCATGAACTCGTCGCTGAAAGCGGCAAAATCCATGTCGGGCACGGCGATCTGCATATCGATGCTCTTCGGCAGGAAGGCGTGGTAGCTCGCCGGCACGACAGGGCTATCGAGCGTCACCTCTGCGGCGTTCATGCCGAAGGCAAACCGGACGGTGTCGCTCGGCCCGGCGATCGAGAAATTATAGCCGAAGGCCTTAGCGCCACCGTTACCCGCGGCAGTACCGACCGTCAGGTTGTTGGCGGTGATCGATTCATTGAGCGAGGAAAATAGCGGGAAGGATGCCTTGAGCACCGATTTCAGCTTTTCGCCATCCTCCTTGCTCAGTTCCTTCTCGTCCATATGCTCCAGGATGAAGAATACGATATCGCGGATTTCCTTCGCCGGCAGGCTGGCGACATCGGCGTTGACGTCTATCGAATCCGCCTTGATGTTGACCGGTGGCATCGACGGGTTGGTGACCGTCTCCGACAGCGCGGAAAGCGAGCCATTGGTCTTGAAATCGAGACGACCGTTGCCACTGGCGCTGTCGGTCGAATCGAGCCGATAGTCCATGCCCGCAAACGTCATGTCGACCTGGTCCGTATCGGACTTTGACGTGAGACGGATGTCGGTGGCCTTGAAATTGCCGGAGCGGAGATAAGCGATCGCAGGATCGAAAACGCCGTCATAGACCATCGAGGCTATCGAATAGGTAAAATCCGTGGCCTTGTCATCCGGTCCCTTCAAGCTGCCGGAAATATTGAAGCTGTTATTGCTTTCGAGGTTCCACAGACCGCTGTCGAGCGGCGTGGCAAAAACCGACCATGGGGTCAGGCCGTTCACCACGACCTTGGTCGTGTCGATCTTGCTGAGCAGCTTGGCAAGGTCATATATGATCTCGTAGCGGCTACCTGCCGGGTTGACGGTTACGAAACCGCTCTTTGCAAATTCGTCCGGCAACACGTTCGTCAGGTCGTCGCGAAGCTTGTTCGCCCCATCCTGATTGATCTCCGCCCCCTGCGCTGCCCCGAACAGCGATAGGGCGACAAGGCTCGTCGTCGTGACAAGTTTGAGACGCATCCGTACTCTCCTCAGCCGCTTTTGATGCGGCCATAGGAAGATCGGATAGCTTCCGGTGTCAAGCCGCAGTGTTGAGCGCAGCCGCCTGTTTTTCCATTCGTGCCGGACGGCCGAAGTAGTAGCCCTGGGCCTCGTCGCAGCCTTCGGATGTCAGCAGCTCGAGCTGGCTCAGCGTTTCCACGCCTTCTGCCAGCACGGGGATCGACAGGCCGCGCCCCAGCGCCAGGATCGACCGGATGACCGCCTTTGCTTGCTGGCTGGTCTCGACTTCGTTCATGAAGCTGCGATCGAGCTTGATCTTGTCGAAGGGGAACGAGCGAAGGGTTTCGAGCGACGAATAGCCGGTGCCGAAATCGTCGATGGCGATCGCAACGCCCTGCTGCTTGAGCGCACGCATGGCAACTAGTGCCTTGCTCTTGTCGACGATGATCGACGACTCCGTGATCTCCAGTTCGAGCCGCGATGCCGGCAGGCCGGTTTCCTCAAGGATGGAGCGCACCAGCTCGGCGATATTTGCATGGGCGATCTGGATGGGCGAAATATTGACGGCGATCTTGACGTCGTCCTTCCAGCTGACCGCCTCCCTGCACGCCTCGCGAAGCACCCATTCTCCGATCGGGACGATCGCGCCGCATTCCTCGGCGATCGGAATGAAATCGGCGGGCGGTATGTTTCCGCGTTCGGGATGGTTCCACCTGAGCAGCACTTCGTAGCCGGTCGTCTTGCCGGTCGCGACCGATTTCTGCACCTGATAGTGAAGGTACATCTGGTCGCGTTCGATCGCCGCCCAAAGGTCGCGCGCCAGCCTTCTCCGGTCGCGCGATACTTCGTCCATGGACTCGTCGTAGAAGCAGACATTGTGCCCGACCTCGTGTTTTGCGCGATACATGGCCAGATCGGCATTTGCGAGCAGGGTTTCGGCATCTTCGCCGGCGTCGGGGTAAAGCGCGACGCCAACGCTGGCACCTGGGACGATGTGGTGCTCCTCGAACTCCATCTTTTCCGTAAGCGCGGCCTCCAGCCGGGCAACGAAATCGTCAAGCTCTGCCCGGTCGCCGAAGCGCTTGACGGCCGCGAACTCATCGCCGCCGAGCCGGGCGACCAACTCCTCGTCGCGCAGGATGCCGTTCAACCGCGCGGCCAATGTGCTCAACACGAAATCGCCGGCGACATGGCCCATCTGGTCGTTGATTTCCTTGAATTTATCGAGATCGATGCCGATCACCGCAACCTTGGCCGACAGCCTCTTGGCAATCGTCAGCTGATGCGAGAGATAGTCGTTGAAGGTGGGACGGTTCGGCAGGCCGGTCAAAGCATCGTGCTTGGCCATGAACGCGATCTTCTCTTCGCGCGCCAGCCGTTCGGTAATGTCTTCGAACGTCGTGACCCAGCCGCCATCGGCCAGAACGTTGAACGTCGCCAGAATTGACCGTCCGCCCGTCGTCTGATGCACCAGCGTCTTCTGGCCGGAGCGCATCGTCGCCATATGCCTGCGATAATGGTCGGTCGCCCTCGCCTCTGTGGCCTCTCCGTCGCCGAAGGCGATCTGATAGCCGTTGCGAACGATCTCGTAATAGGCAAGACCCGGGCGAATGAAATTCTCGGGGAAGCCGAAGAGCTGGCTATACCGGGCGTTTGCCAGGATCAGCCGCTCGTTGCGGTCGAACATCGAAATGCCCTGGCTCATGTTCTCCAGCGCCAGATCGAGGTTCCTCGATACTTCCTTGATACGGTCGCCGTCGATCTTGGCTTGCGTAATATCGCGGGTAATCTTCACATAGCCGATGAGGCGACCATCGTCATACACGGGCTGGATGACGACATGCGCCCAGAACGAGGATCCGTCCTTGCGAAAACGCATCCCCTCCGCCTCGTGCCGGCCGTTGGCGAGAGCGGCTTC
This sequence comes from Rhizobium sp. GCM10022189, assembly GCF_042656325.1. Lineage (NCBI taxonomy): Bacteria > Pseudomonadati > Pseudomonadota > Alphaproteobacteria > Hyphomicrobiales > Rhizobiaceae > Rhizobium > Rhizobium sp. GCM10022189. The sequence goes on along the minus strand of NZ_JBHSOR010000013.1, from coordinate 94,534 downwards.
GAGCGCGCGCTGCGGAAGGCCGTTGCGCTGGTCCTCCTCGGAGTAGAACCGGGCGAAATTCTGCCCGACGATATCGGCGGCGCTATAGCCCTTCGCGCGCTCCGCCCCCACGTTCCAGTTGGTGACGACCCCTGCGGGGTCGAGCATGTAAATGGCGTAGTCCGTCACGCCCTGCAGCAGCAGTTCGAACCTGGTCTCGCTTGCGCTCGCCTGCTTGGCGGCGCGAAAGGCGATGATGGATGCCGACATGCCCGAGGCAAGCATCGAAATCGACACGACGAGAATGGTCACGAGAAGCACCGACTTCGAAAGCGCCTGCGGTTCGATCGTGCCTGGCCCGCCCTCGACAATCGTCAGCGCCCCCATCGCGGTGAAATGCATCAGCACGATGCCGAGCGACAGCACCGACGCCGCAGCAAGAATGCTCCGGTTCGTTCCCTTCCAGTTCCGTGTGAGCGTATATCCCCAGATCGCCATGGCGACCGAGATGACCAGCGCAACAACGACGAGACGCTGATCCCAGACGATGGTTCCGGGAACCTGCAAGCCGGCCATGCCGATGAAATGCATGGCGGCGACGCCGACGCCGAAAGCCAGGCCCGCGGCAATATTGGACTGGGAAGGCGGAAGCGATACGGCGGCAAGGCCGGCCACGAAGGTGGAGGTAAAGGCCGCGCCGAGCGAAATCAGCGTCGGATCGCGACCATAACCGACGACAATGCCCGGATCGTAGGCAAGCATGGCGACGAAATGCGTCGACCAGATGCCGAAACCGCCTGCTGCCCCCGCCACGCAAAGCCAGATCCAGCGCGGCATGCCTTTTGACCGGCCGGCGCTTCTGAGGAACAGGATCGTTCCGAGATTGGATGCGAGGCAGAGGGCGCCAGCCAGAAGAACCAGTGTCCAGTCGTGTTGGTATGTCAGGCAGTATACGATCGCAAACATGAGAAAACCCGTTCTTTTCAGGCCCGACATCGGTCTGGCCGCGTTAAGGAACGGATAATCCGGGGCCTTTGCAGGTAAAGTGGAACCTTCTGTTCGACTCTGTGATTAACGGCCAACCAACGAAGGCTTATCAGCGGTTTTTGCAACCGGCCGCAAAATACCAGGGATTGTATCTTGCGGCCTTTCGGATGTAAGAGCGGCGAGGCGCCGCCGGGCCGATACCGCCAGGGGCATTGCTGATCCCGGCAGGCCCGTCACCGCTTGCGTTTGCGTGACACTTATATTATAGGCCACGCGTCCGCGTAGACACCCTTGGAGGCAACGCGGATGAGGATGGGCTTTGCCCGCCTCCGGTCCGCCGGCACAAGGCTTCAGGCCCGCTGCGGACTCTCCAAATAACCTCGAAAGGACTAGCCATGAGCCACGAAACGTACGAGCTCAAGGCCGAGGCGCGCGAACGGGTTGGTAAGGGGTCCGCCCGTGAACTCCGCCGCAACGGCTTTATTCCCGCTGTCATCTATGGTGACAAGCAGGCCCCCATTTCCATCGCTATCAACACCAATGAGGTGACGAAGCGCATTCATGCCGGTGGCTTCATGACCACCGTTGCGACCATCGACGTCGACGGCAAGAAGTACAAGGTTCTGCCGAAGGACTACCAGCTCGATCCGGTCCGCGACTTCACGATGCACGTCGATTTCCTGCGCGTATCCGGCAACACCCAGGTTACGGTTGAAATCCCGGTTCACTTCGTCAACGAAGAAAAGTCCCCGGGCCTCAAGGTCGGCGGCGTTCTCAACATCGTTCGTCACGAAGTCGAAGTTCACTGCCCGGCCGACGCGATCCCGGAATTCTTCACGGTTGATCTCTCCGGCCACAAGATCGGCGACAGCATTCACATTTCGGAAGTCACGCTGCCGAAGGGTGTCACGCCCGTCATCGCCGATCGCGACTTCACGATCGCCACGATCGTTGCTCCGGCTGCCGGCATCGACGAGACCGCTGCCGAAGGTGAAGCGGAAGCCTGATCGCTTCTACCAATTTGTAAAGCATAAGCCCGTTTTCCGTGAGGAAGACGGGCTTTTTCATTGCCGAAAAAGGCTCATTTCAGCAACATTTAACACATTCATGGAAGCATGCTCCGGCTGGTTGCGAAGTTCCCGCCCTGCTGCGTGACCGCAGAATATTCCGACCCCCGTGGAGCAAACGGAACCATGAATAATTCCGTTGAGAACAGATTTTTTGCGATTGTTTGCGGCGCGCTGCTTGTTTTTGTAGCTCCCCTTTTTGTTCTTTTTCTTTTCCTTTCCTCCGAACGTGCCGACAAGGAAATACGCGACCATATTTCCGTTCTTCTTGTCGCCAATGCCCAGGCGCTCGCCAAGCCGCTTTGGGATCTCGATGCCGACAGCGTCACCCAGATCAGCGCGACGGTCGTTTCGCAGGGCGCCATCGTCAAGGTGGAAGTCCGCGATCAGTCGGGCCAGCTCGACGTCAGCCAGTCGACCATTCCGCGCTCCTTCGACGGCAAGCTGGTTCAGGTTTCCCGCGCCATCATCTACAACACCGTCGACGGTCCGAAGAACCTCGGCAGCATTTCCGTCTTCTATCCGGCGCTCGGCCTGTTTTCCGGCCTGAAGCAGGAAGAGGTCGTCTTCATCTCCATCTTCATTTTCGCGGTGCTGGCCGTTTTTGCGACCGCGCTCATCGGCAACCGCATCTTCGTCATCCAGCCGCTGATGCGCCTGACGGCTGCGATCGAGGCGACCCGCCAGCTCGGCTCGCGCCACCATGTCGACTGGCAGTCGAACGACGAGATGGGCCGCCTCGCCCAGAGCTTCAACGAAATGCAGACGAAGCTCGAAAACGAGGAAACCGAGCTGAAGCTCGCCCATCGCCGCACCACCGACATCTACAACCTGACGCCCGCCATGCTTTTCTCCCTTGACGAGGAAGACCGCATCACGGCCGTCAGCGATTACTGGCTGCTGGCGACCGGTTATCACCGCGCAGCCGTCATCGGCCGGAACTTCTCCGATCTCGTCACCTCCTTCACCCGTGACAAGTTCGTCAAGCGCAAGAGCCAGCGCGAGAACGGCACCGGTGAGGTCACCGTCAAGTTCATCTGCATGGACGGCCGCATCATGGACGTCCTCATCATGGAAACGGCGCTCACGACGCAAGGACAGGAGGGCCAGTCGCTCTCCGTCATGACCGACGTGACGGAACTGAAGGCCTCCGAGGACCGCAACCATCGCCAGGCGATATCGGATCATCTGACCGGCCTGCTGAACCGCCAGGGTTTCGAAGCCGTGCTCGACAGCAAGATCGCGGCCGCCGATGCCGCCGACCAGGAACTCGCCTGCCTCTTCGTCGATCTCGACCGCTTCAAGTGGATCAACGACAATATGGGCCACGCCGCGGGCGACGCCGCCCTCATCGAGCTCGTGGAGCGGCTGAAGACGCTGCTTGCGCCCTCCGACGAGGCGGCCCGTCTCGGCGGCGACGAATTTGCCATCCTGCTGCCGGCCAAGAATGCCGAGAAGCGCGCCCGCGCCATGTGCGACCAGATCGCTTCGATCTTCGAGACGCCCTTCGGCCCGGATATGCATCTCAGCGCCTCCGTCGGGATCGCCATCTATCCTCGCCACGCCGCGACCGCAGCCGAGCTGCTGCAGAAGTCCGACATGGCCATGTATGCCAAGAAGCGCGACGGCAAGAACGGCGCCCAGATCTTCGACAACAGCATGCTCGATCACGCCCGCCGTCGTGCCGAGATCGAAGCCAATATCGAAGCCGGTCTCGCCGACGACTGGTTCGAGGCCTATCTGCAGCCGATCGTCAACCTGAACGGCCGCGGCATTGCCGGTTTCGAGGCGCTGATGCGCCTCAACCATCCGCAGAAGGGCCTCATGCCGCCGGCCGAGATCATCAGCGTGGCCGAGGAGACCGCCAGGATCGTCCGCGTCGGCAATGTCATCATGGAAAAGGCGATCGCCAACCTGGCAAAGATCTCCCGCCTGCCCGGCATGCAGGACACCTATCTCGCCGTCAACTTCTCGCCGCTGCAGTTCGAGCCGGCGCTCGCCGCCCGCCTTGCCGCCATTCTCGGCCGTCACGGCATCCTGCCGGACCGGATCGTCGTGGAGATCACGGAAGCCGTGCTGATGCACGACAACCCGCAGATCCGCACGATCGTGACGGAATTGCGCCGCTTCGGCTGCCGCATCGCGCTTGACGATTTCGGCACCGGCTATTCCTCGCTGAGCTATCTCAACCGCTTCCCGGTCGATATCATCAAGATCGACCAGTCCTTCACCCGCGCCATCAACGATGCCGACGATGACGTGCGCCAGAAGAGCCGCATGCTGATCGAAGGCATCACCACGCTGTCGCACAAGATGAACTGCACCGTCATCGCCGAAGGCATCGAGACGGAGGAAGAGTGCGGAACGCTGCACCAGATGGGCCTCGACTACGGCCAGGGCTACCTGTTCCACCGTCCGCAGAATGCCGCCAGGCTGATCGAAGAATTGAGCAGCTCACCGCCGAACGTGGCGCGCGCTTCATGAACTGACGAGATACGGGAGGTATCGCGATGAAAAGGCTGCTGCTTCTTGCACTTCTTGCCCTACCCTCTTTTGCCGCGCCTGCCTCCGCCCAGACGATAACCTTCGTCACCGAGGAATACGCGCCTTTCAACTACCGCGACGGCAAGCTCATCAAAGGCGCGACCGTCGAGCAGGTCGAAAAGATCATGGCCGATATCGGCGTCGGTTACACGATCGACGTGATGCCCTGGGCGCGCGCCTTCAGCCTTGCCCGCTCCACGCCAATGACCTGCGTATTCGCAACCGCCCATAACGCGGCGCGCGACAGCCTGTTCAAATGGGTCGAGCCGCTTCTCGTCGACCGCAACATCCTGATCGCCCGCCAGGATTCGGACGTCTCCGCCGGCAATCTCGAAGAGGCGAAGAAATACGTCGTCGGCACGCAGCGCGACGACTATACCGAGGTGACGCTGAAGGAAAACGGCTTCACCAAGCTTGACGTCGCCAGCGATTTCAACGCGACGCTGCGCAAGCTGCTCGGCGGCCGCATTGACATGATGCCGATTTCCGAACTCTATTTCGACAAGCTGAAGGCCGACCAGCCGCTGAAAATGGTGACTGTGCTCTCCTCCCAGCCGATGGGCATTGCCTGCGAAAAGAACTTCCCGGACGATCTTCTCGCCCGCATGCAGGCCTCGCTGGACAGGCTGATCGCCAGCGGCGAGCAGAAGCAGATCTTCCTGAAATACGGGCTGCATCTGCTGAAATGATCGGGCGCCTGCCGTTCACGCCCGCCATTGCCCCTTGACTTTGACGGCGTTTCGCGGTGGTGAACGCCAACAGCTCTTGCAAGGAAGACAGGCCATGCTGATCATCGCGGGTCTCGGCAATCCCGGCGCGAAATATGCCGGCAACCGGCACAATATCGGCTTCATGGCGGTGGATGCCATCCATCGCCGCCACAGCTTTTCGCCCTGGTCGAAGAAGTTCAAGGCGGAGATATCGGAAGGTGAGCTGGCCGGTGAGAAGGTGCTGCTGATCAAGCCGCAGACCTTCATGAACCTGTCGGGCGAAGCGGTCGGCGAGGCCATGCGCTTCTACAAGCTGCAGCCTTCCGACCTCGTGGCGATCTACGACGAACTCGACCTGCCGGCCGGCAAGGCGCGGCTGAAGACGGGCGGCGGGCACGGCGGCCACAACGGCATCAAGTCGCTCGACGCCCATTGCGGCAGGGAATACCGCCGCCTGCGCCTTGGCATCGGCCATCCCGGCGTCAAGGATCTGGTGCACAACCATGTGCTCGGTGACTTCGCCAAGGCGGACCAGGCCTGGCTGGAGCCGCTGCTCGACACGCTCGCCGACAATGCCGAGATGCTGGTGCGCAACGAGGATTCCCAGCTGATGAACAAGATCGCGCTGGCGCTCGGCGGCAAGCCGGAAGAGGAAAAGCCGAAACCGGAAAAGAAGCCCGCGGCAAAGTCCCACATTCACCAGGCGCGCAACCATAGCCAGCAGAAACTTCCGGCAACCGGCCCCATGGCCGAAATGCTGAAGAAGATGTTCGGCAACAAGGGGGAGTGAGCGTGGCGGAAAGCGACGCCTTCGCCGTTCGGCCGGCAACCTCCGCCGACCTCGAGGGCCTGCTCGGCCTCTACCGGTATCTCAACTCTACCGACCCGGCCCTCGCAGCCGAGGTGGCGCAGGAACGCTTCTCAGCCATTCTGGCCCAGCCCGGCATGACGGTTTTCATCGGCTTTGCCGGCAAGACGGCAGCCGCGACCGTGACGCTGGTCGTCGTCCCCAACCTGACGCGCAACGGCGCCTCCTATGCGCTCATTGAAAATGTCGTCACCCATGGCGAACACCGCAGGCAGGGTTATGCCGGCAAGCTCATCGGCCATGCGATCGAGCAAGCCTGGAAGGCCGGCTGCTACAAGGTCATGCTGCTGACCGGCTCGAAGGACCCGGCCACGCATCGCTTCTATGAGAGTTGCGGTTTCCTGCAGGACAAGACCGGCTATCAGATCCGCCGGCCTGCCTAGAACCCGTGGCCGGCCCTATTCCTCGGGCTCGGTGGTGAACATCAGCGGAAAGCCCATCTCCTTGGCAAGGTCGATGGCCTCTTTCGCCTTTGTCTCCGCGATATCCTTGGTGCAGACCACGACCACGCAGGAGCCGAGCTTGTGGGCCGTCATCATCACGCGGTAGCCGGCATCCTCGCTCATGCGGAAGACCGCCTTCAGCACGACGATGACGAATTCGCGCGGCGTGTAGTCGTCGTTGACGAGAATGACCTTGTAAAGCTTCGGCCTGTCCAGCTTGGGCTTCGTTCTGGTCTTGGGTTTTAAGGCAATGTCGTTGTCAACCATCGGAAATCCGCCCGTTGATGACATGGGAAGGGGTTTGGATCTGACTAAGCTTTTTCGATTGCAGAATTTCGACACCCGGTATCAGGCAAATCCCGCCACGGCAAGAATAGTGCCACGCGGCTGCGACGGCAAGGGAGCGGCGAGAAAAGCGCTCCAAGACTTGACCGCTCCCCTCCTTTATCCCATAGCCACGGCCAAGGAATTCTAAACAGCAGGTTTCAGCCATGGGCTTCAAATGCGGTATCGTCGGTCTGCCGAATGTGGGCAAATCGACCCTCTTCAATGCGCTCACCAAGACGGCGGCGGCACAGGCGGCGAACTATCCCTTCTGCACGATCGAACCGAACACCGGCGAAGTGGCCGTTCCCGACGCGCGCATGCAGACGCTTGCCAATGTCGCCAAGTCGAAGGAAATCATTCCGACCCGCATCAACTTCGTCGACATTGCCGGCCTCGTGCGCGGCGCCTCGAAGGGTGAAGGTCTCGGCAACCAGTTTCTCGCCAATATCCGCGAAGTCGATGCCATCGTCCATGTGCTGCGCTGCTTCGAAGACGGAGATATCACCCATGTCGAAGGCCGCATCGACCCGGTCGCCGACGCCGATACGATCGAGACCGAGCTGATGCTCGCCGACCTCGACAGCCTGGAACGCCGCACCGAGCAGACCCGCAAGCGCGCCACCGGCAAGGACAAGGAATCCATGGCCATGCTGCCGGTCATGGAAGCCTCGCTGAAACTGCTTCAGGACGGCAAGCCCGTCCGCACGCTGCTGTCCAGGCTCGATGCCGAAGAGACCCGCATCCTCAAGGGCCTGAACCTGTTGACCTCGCATCCGGTCCTCTACGTCTGCAACGTCGCGGAAAGCGATGCCGCAACCGGCAACAAATACACCGAAGCCGTCGCCGCCATGGCGAGAGAACAGGGTGCGGAAACCGTCATCATCTCGGCTGCGATCGAGGCCGAGGTTGCCCAGCTTCCGGACGAGGAAGCCAAGGAATTCCTTTCGGCTCTCGGACTCGACGAAGCCGGCCTCGACCGCCTGATCCGCGCCGGCTACAAGCTGCTGAACCTCATCACCTATTTCACGGTCGGGCCGAAGGAAACGCGCGCCTGGACGATCGAGCGTGGCACCAAGGCGCCGCAGGCGGCCGGTGTGATCCACTCGGATTTCGAGCGCGGTTTCATCCGCGCCAATACCATCGCCTATGACGATTATATCCAGTTCGGCGGCGAAGTCGGCGCCAAGGAGGCCGGCAAGGCGCGCGACGAAGGCAAGGAATATGTCGTCCAGGATGGCGACGTCATCCACTTCCGCTTCAACACCTGACGCACAAGCATGCCGCGCAAAAACGTGCAGCGGTTTTGCGATGACGACATGCGCCAGACAAAAACGAAGGCTGCCGCTCAACCGGGCGGCAGCCGTTCCACCATGCCCGAGGGCAAGGCGCGCAGCACGATGCGCCGGAGCGGCATCCAGCCCGTGCCGATGACAAGCACGATCACGCCGACGACAACAAGCGTCCCGAAGATGTAGGTGTCGACGGTCGCGCTCCCCTGCCGGAAGATTCCGTAGATCGCCAGTCCCAGCGTCAGCAGGCCCGACGTCACGAAAGCGCGCCGGTCGATAACCAGGCCGATCAGCATCAGGAGCGCGACGATGGCAACGACGACAGGCGTCTTGAACGAGTTTGCGTCCATGATATCCAGCCAGCCGCCATCGAGCGAAAGCAAGGCCCGGATGCTGTAAAGCAGGGCCGGTGCCGCCACGAGATGGAGCCAGAAGGCGACATCCGATCGCGTCGTGCGGCGGAACCTGTCGCTGAGATCGAAGCCGAGCGCGGCGGCGAACAGGCCGACAGCGCAGGCAAACAGGATGACCGACACGAGCGTCGGGTGGTTGAGGATAAAGGCATCGTCGCCGCTCGCCCATTGCAGCAGGCGGAAGGCGAGCGCAAGCACAAGGGCAAGGCCGGAGAAAATCGTGAGCGCAAGCGCAAGCGGCACACGGTAGCGCAGATAGAAAAGCCCCATGATGACGGGGAAGGAGACGATGAACGTATCGATGCCGTCACCGGTCAGCCACAGATCGGCATTGGACGGAAAGACCGACAGCATCATCCGGAAGGTCCAGGCAAAGGCCGCCAGCGTCAGCACCACGGCCGGCAGGGCCAGGCGCTGACGTTTCACGAGGATTTCCGCCAGAACCAGGATCGCCGGCAGAACCGCATAAAGCGAGGCGAGCCCCCAGAGGCCGGCAAGCGCAATCAGGATGCCGATGGTAATCAGCACGTCGTGGAAGCCGCGCACGAAGCGCGGCGTCTCCGTATCCGACCAGGCGGCATCGGCGAGCGCGCCGGCACGCGCCTCGACGATCACGCCCCGTGCCTCCAGGAACGGCACGAGCCGCGCCCCGGCCTCCGCGGTAATCAGCCCCTCGCGCGCCGCCTCGTCCAGTATCGATCTCAATTCAGCCATGCCACCGCCCCCATGCAATTGCCCTATGGAATCATTGAGCCCGCGCGAATGCTATTGTAAGCAGAGAACCCTGCCTATGATGGGAGATGGCGATGCCTGCAGAAAAGCTCGCTTATGAAGATTTCCAGCCCGGCCGGCGCTTCCCGCTCGGCCCGAAGGCGGTGACGGCACCCGAAATCATCGAATTTGCCAGGGAATTCGACCCGCAGCCCATGCATCTGGACGAAGAAGCCGGTCGCGCCAGCATCCTCGGCGGACTTGCCGCCTCCGGTTGGCACACGTCGGCGATGTTCATGCGCATGATGGCCGACAGCTACGTGCTCAACTCCCTCTGCGAGGGCGCTCCCGGCGTCGATTTCATGGAGTGGCGCAAGCCCGTGCTCGCCGGCGATACGCTGTCGGGCCATTCGACCGTGCTGGAGGCGCGCGCGATGCGCTCGCGGCCCGGCCTCGGCATCGTCAAATTCCGCCATGAGGTGGAAAACCAGCGCGGCGAACTGGTCTGCCTGACGGAAAATTCCGTGATCTTCGGGATGCGCAATAGCCCGGAGGCCGGCGCATGAGAATGACCGAACTCTACGAGACAGGCGACAGGACCGAGATCGGCTCCTACCTCTTCACCGAGGAAAGGATCCTCCGCTTTGCCCGCAAATACGATCCGCAGCGCTTCCATACCGACAAGGGTGCGGCCAGGAACACCATGTTCGGCGCGCTCTGCGCCTCCGGCTGGCACACGACGGCCGCCTGGATGCAATGTTTCCTCAGATACTGGATGGCGGAGATTGGCCGGCTGAAGAGCGAGGGGCTGGAGCCGCCGAACCTCGGCCCCTCGCCCGGTTTCCAGAAGCTGCAATGGCTGAAGCCGGTCTTCGTCGATGAGACGGTCAGCTATTCCGTGACCTTTCTCTCCGGTCGGCCGCTTGCATCGCGGCCGGGCTGGCATCTCAACACCATCCACTGCGAAGGTGTCAATCAGGACGCTATTGCGGTCATCCGCTTCGAAAGCACGGTGCTGGAATTCGAATAGCCGGCGCTGCGGCGATGCCGCCGCATTTGCCCCGAACGACGATCGTCAGTGGCCGGAAAATTCCACCAGCGTGTGCACATCGACGCCAAGATCCTCCAGCTTCCTGCGGCCGCCGAGATCCGGCAGGTCGATGACGAAGCAGGCGCCGACCACTTCCGCGCCGATCTGGCGCAGAAGCTGTGTCGCGCCGACAGCCGTGCCGCCCGTGGCGATCAGATCGTCGACGAGGATCACTTTCTCGCCCGGCTGGACGGCATCGCGGTGCATCTCCATCTCGTCCACGCCATATTCCAGGCTATAGGCGATGCGCACCGTGTCATGCGGCAGTTTGCCCTTCTTGCGGATCGGCACGAAGCCCGACGAAAGCTGATGCGCAACCGCGCCACCGAGGATGAAACCCCGCGCCTCCATGCCGGCAATCTTGTCGATCTTCAGGCCGGCATAGGGCTGCACGAGCTCGTCCACCGCGCGGCGGAAGGCGCGCGGATTGCCGAGCAGCGTCGTGATGTCGCGAAAGATGATGCCGGGCTTGGGGTAATCCGGAATGGAGCGGATGCTGGCCGCAAGCTCCGAAAGCGTATTGTTCATCGAAAATCCGTATCTGCGAGGGGCATGAAACCCCGGCACACTATCAATTGCGCCGGATCAAACCAAATAAAAAAGGCGGCCGCGAAGCCGCCTCTCCGAAGCAATGAAAGATCGCTTAGTGGTCGATCCGCGAATAGACCGAGCGCTTGGTCAGGTAGATCAGCACGGTGAAGATCAGCAGGAAGACCATAACCATGAAACCGGTGCGCTTGCGCTCTTCCAGATGCGGCTCGGAAGCCCACATCAGGAACGAGGAAACGTCCTTGGCATACTGATCGACCGTCTGCGGCGAACCGTCGTCATAGGTGACCTGGTCGTCGGAGAGCGGCTTCGGCATGGCGAAGGCAGCGGCGGCGTGGAAATACGGGTTATAGTGCGCGCCAGCCGGAACCTGGAAGCCGGCCGGCGGCTCCTCATAGCCGGTCAGCAGCGAGTAGATATAGTCCGGGCCGCTTTCCTGGTACTGGGTGAAAATGTCGAAGACGAACTGCGGGAAACCGCGCTCGACTTCGCGTGCCTTGGCAAGCAGCGACATGTCCGGCGGCGCCGCACCGTTGTTGGCGGCAGCTGCCGCTTCCGCATTCGGATAAGGCGACGGGAAGTGGTCGGACGGAACCGCCTTGCGGGTGAACATTTCGCCGTTGGCGTCCGGGCCGTCCTGGACTTCGTAATTGGCGGCGAAAGCCTTGACCTGCGCGTCCGAATAGCCGAGCTCGCCCAGCATGCGGAAGGGCACGAGGCTCATCGAGTGGCAGGCGGAACAGACTTCCGTATAGACCTTCAGGCCGCGCTGCAGCTGACCCTTGTCATAGTGGCCGAACGGGCCGGCAAAGGTCCAGTCGATCTCCTTGGGCTCCTTCAGCGGGTAGTGCGGGGTGGCGCTTTCCTCGTGATGGGCGGCCGGAGCCGCCGCCTCCTGAGCAAGAGCCATGCCGCCAAGGCCGGCCGCGACAGCCAGCGAGAGAATGCTTGCAACAAGCTTTTTCATATTTCTATCCTTCCCGTCCGCTTGCTCAGGCCTTGGCCGCCGCAGCGGTCTTGGCCGCTGCCGTCTTGTTGCGCTTTTCGAGCACCGCTTCGGTGATCGAATTCGGGATACGGCGCGGTGTTTCCACCAGACCGAGAACCGGCATCGCAACCAGGAAGAAGGCAAAGTAGAGAAGCGTGCAGAACTGCGAGATCATGACGTAGACACCTTCAGCAGGCTGCGAACCGAGCCAGCCGAGGATGATCGCGTTGATCACGAACAGCCAGTAGAACAGCTTGAACCACGGACGGTAGACCGCCGAGCGGACCTTCGACGTATCAAGCCAGGGCAGGAAGAACAGCACGATGATGGCGCCGAACATGACCAGAACGCCGCCGAGTTTGGAGTCGATCGGGCCGACATTGAAGGTGATCGAGCGCAGCATCGCGTAGAACGGCAGGAAGTACCATTCCGGAACGATATGGGCCGGGGTCTTCAGCGGATCGGCCGGAATGTAGTTGTCGGCATGGCCGAGATAGTTCGGCAGGTAGAAGACGAAATAGGCATAGACGATCAGGAAGACCGAGACGCCGAGCGCATCCTTGAGCGTTGCGTAAGGCGTGAAACGAACCGTATCCGTCTTGGTCTTCACCTCGACGCCGGTCGGGTTCGTCTGGCCGGTGACGTGCAGAGCCCAGATATGCAGCACGACGACGCCGGCAATCATGAAGGGCAGCAGGTAATGCAGCGAGAAGAAGCGGTTGAGCGTCGGCTGATCGACGGCGAAGCCGCCGAGCAGGAACTGCTGAACCCACTCGCCGACCAGCGGGAAGGCCGAGAAGAAACCGGTGATGACGGTCGCACCCCAGAAGGACATCTGGCCCCAGGGCAGAACGTAGCCCATGAAGCCGGTTGCCATCATCAGCAGGTAGATGACGACGCCGAGGATCCAGAGGATTTCGCGCGGCGCCTTGTAGGAGCCATAGTAAAGGCCACGGGCGATATGCAGGTAGACGGCGACGAAGAAGAAGGAAGCGCCGTTGGCATGCAGGTAGCGCAACAGCCAGCCATGGTTGACGTCGCGCATGATCTTTTCAACGGAGTTGAAGGCGATCGTGGTGTCGGCGGCATAGTGCATGGCGAGCGTAACACCCGTCAGGATCTGCACGATCAGCATGACCGCGAGCATGGCACCGAACGTATAGGCGTAGTTCAGGTTCCGCGGAACCGGGTAGGCGACGAAGCTGTCATAGACCATGCGCGGCAGCGGAAGGCGCGCATCGACCCACTTTTCCAGGCCGGTTGATGGTTCGTAGCTGGAATGGCCACTCATAAATCAGTCTCCCCTCAACCGATCTTGATCTTGGTGTCGGACACGAATGAAAAGGTCGGGATCGCCAGGTTCTGCGGCGCCGGACCTTTGCGGATGCGGCCGGCCGTGTCGTAGACCGAGCCATGGCAGGGACAGAACCAACCATTGTACTCGCCTGCCTGACCGAGCGGGACGCAGCCGAGATGGGTGCAGGTACCGATCATGACGATCCAGTTTTCCTTGCCCTGACCGCCCGAACGGTCGGCGCCCGTTGCCGGGGCGTCGGCAGGAAGGTTCGCGTTGCGCGCGATCGGATCCTTGAGTTCCGACAGCTGAACGTCGGCTGCGGCCTGCACTTCTTCGGGCGTGCGGTTGCGGATGAAGATCGGCTTGCCGCGCCACTTGACGGTCAGCGACATGCCGGGCTCGAGGCTCGCCACATCGACCTCGATGGAAGCCAGCGCCAGCGTCGACGCGTCCGGACGCATCTGATCGATGAACGGCCAGGCAACCGCAACGGCCCCGACCGCACCAGCCATGCCGGTGGTGAGATAAAGAAAATCACGGCGAGTGGGCTCTGAGGCCTCGCTTGTCGTTACGTGTTCGCTCACGGCTTAACCATCCTCTGCGCAATTGTCGCGGAATTCCGCCCTGCCCCTCCAGAGGCGGCGAATCTATCAGAACATATTTCGGCCATAGATTCCCCACCAATCCGGCGCGTTCTATGCTTGATCGCAAATTATGTCCAGCCTTGACAAGGGGATGGGGGCACAATGTCGCGGGAAATTTCAGTGAATTTTTTAAGGCAATCACTGACTTGCAAGTTGGTTGCGTTGCAACAAAGAAGGGGTCGTGTTAGGCGCTGCTGAGTTTGCCATACGAATCTGGATTTGCGCCGATGAGGCATACCGTTTTCTGCGTATTGAGCGTCCTCATCACCATCGTCCTGGCCCTCGTTTCGCTCCGTTACGTCACCGGTTTCTGGCTGCTGTCCTTCGTCTACAGCTTCCAGATCCATCTGAGCCTCATCTGCGCCGCCGGTGCGGTCGTCGCCCTGTTTTTCAAGCGGCACTGGTACGGCTTCCTGATGCTGGCCGTGGCGACCTTCCTGAATATCCACGGCGTCATCATGCTGCGCGAATTCGTCGGCAGGACGCCGCAGCAGGATGCCCCCCGGCTTTTCCGCCTCATGTCCTTCAACGTCGAGATCGACAACTGGATCAACAACGAAAAGATCGCCGATGCCGTGCTGGCATCGGGTGCCGACGTCGTCGATCTCATGGAGGCAGTGCCGATCTTCCCGCAGCTGCCGCGGCTGCGGCAGATCTATCCCTACCGCATCGGCTGCGACACGATCGAGGTCTGCGATACGCTGATCCTGTCGAAACGCCCGTTCGCTCATTATGAAATTCAGGATCTCGGCAATCTCTGGAAGCGGCGGCTCGTGTCGGCATCGATCGATTTCGACGGAACGCCGGTCGATTTCTTGTTCACGCACCTCACCAAGCCCTATTTCGACGATTTTCAGAACGAAGAGCTGGTCGATCTGAAAACCGCCATGCAGAGCCATACGGGCGCGCTGGTCGTTGCCGGGGATTTCAATTCCTCGATCCTGGCGCCGACGATCCAGGAACTGTTGCGCGGCACCGGGCTCACCACGGCCTTTCCCGAACCGACGACCTGGCCGGTCGTCGCCGGGCCGTTCGGCATCAGCATCGACCACATCTTCGCAAGGCCGCCGCTGCTCATCCGCTCCACGAGCCGGCTGGAGGACAGTCTCGGCTCGAACCACTACGGCCTAATCAGCGATTTCGTTCGCGAATACTGAGCGCGTTTGCTCGTCCCCGGATGCCAGGAAGCCGCCGGACTGGCGCGCCCAGAGTTCGGCATAGAGCCCGCCCTGCCTCAGAAGCGCATCATGCGTGCCTTCCTCGATAATCCTGCCGCGATCGACCACGACAAGCCTGTCGAGTGCGGCGATCGTCGAAAGCCGGTGGGCGATTGCCAGCACCGTCTTGCCTTCCATCACGCGGTTGAGGTTCGACTGGATCGCCTCTTCCACTTCCGAATCGAGCGCCGACGTCGCCTCGTCGAGAACGAGGATCGGCGCGTCCTTGAGCATGACGCGCGCAATGGCGATGCGCTGGCGCTGCCCGCCCGAAAGCTTGACGCCGCGTTCGCCGACATGCGCGTCGAAACCCGCCCGCCCCTGCTGGTCCCGCAGCCGCTCGATGAAGTCGAGCGCCTCGGCGCGTCTGGCGGCTTCGAAAAGACGTTCCTCGCCGGCATCGGGCCGGCCGAACAGAATATTGTCGCGCACGGACCGGTGCAGCAGCGAGGTATCCTGGCTGACCATGCCGATCTGCATGCGCAGCGATTCCTGCGTCACACCGGCAATATCCTGCCCGTCGATGAGGATGCGCCCGCCTTCGAGATCGTAGAGACGCAGAAGAACATTCACGAGCGTCGACTTGCCCGCACCCGAGCGGCCGATGATGCCGACCTTTTCGCCGGGGCGGATCGTCAGCGAGAAATTGTCGATGACCGCATTCTCCTTGCCGTAGTGGAAGGAAACGTTCTCGAAGCGGATCCCCGGCTGCTTGATGACGAGTTCCCTGGCATCGGGACGGTTGACGAGATGCAGCGGCTGGGAAATCAGCTCGGCCGCATTCTGGATGGTGCCGAGATTGCGCATGATGCCGTTGAACTGCGTCATCAGTCGGCCGAGCAGGAAGTTCAGCCTCAGAACCAGCGTCAGCGAAAAGGCAACCCCGCCCGAACTGATCAGCCCGCGCAGCCACAGATCGACGCTGATGCCGGCCATGGTGACGATCATCAGGCCCGACAGCAGCGCCATGGACGCGCGCACCCCGGTGATGAAGCGCGTGAACTGCAGCACCGTGTCCTGATAGGCGTTGAAGCCGTCGAGCATGTAGCGGTCGCTCTCCTCGTCGCGCGCGAAGAGCTTCAGCGTCTGGATATTGCTGTAGGCATCGACGATACGGCCGTTGAGCAGCGAGGCGGCTTCCGCGGTTTCGCGCGAATGGAAGCGAATGCGCGGCACGAAATAGCGGGCAAGCACGCTGAAAGCCGCCAGCCAGAACAGAACCACCGCCGCCAGCGAGAAATCGAGCTGCCCGACCAGAACCAGCGTCGTGACGGCATAGATGCCGACGAACCACACGCTTTCCATCAGCGACGTGACAAGATCGCCCGTCGCCTGCCCCGCCGACCAGACCTTGGTGACGATGCGGCCGGAAAAATCGCTCTGGAAGAAGGCAAGCGACTGGCGCGACACATGCAGATAGGACTGCCAGCGCGCCAGGTTGTAGAAACCCGGCGTGATGACCTGCTGGTCGATCAGCGCGATCAGGAAGGCGACGACGAAACGAACGATGCCGATCAGCGCCAGCATGCCGAAAAGCTCGCCGCCGTGGGCGGCCAGAAGCGTGCTCCAGCCGGCGCCGGGCTTGATCGTGCTGAGAATGTCGACGAGCCGACCGACGAACCAGAAGAGCGCGGCCTCGATCGCCGCCGACATGCCGCCGAGCACCAGCATGGCGAGGAACGGCCATCTGGCCTGGCCGATATAGAACCAGATGAATCCGAACGTATTGCGCGGCGGCTGAAGATTGTCGCGGGCGCGGAAAGGATCTATCCAGGTTTCGAACAGGCGAAGGATCGGAGTGAGCAGCATCACCGCGATATAGGCCCGTTCAGAATTGCGGCAAAGAGAATATAGGCCAGCCGCAACCTTATATTTTCGTAATGAACGGTAATATCGGCGTCATCTGCATTGATACGGGTGGAAGCAGCCACAATCTCATGCCATGATCGCGTCTTACCGGAGACCGCAGATATGGAAACGAAAACGCTCAATGCGCATCTTCCGCTTCCCCTTGCGGAAAAGCTCGATGCCCTGGCGGACGCGCTGGACGTGCCGCGCGACAGCATCGTGACGGAAGCAATCGCAAGCTGGATCGAACGGGAAGAGCGCCAGCGCATCTTCACGCTGCAATCGCTCGCGTCGAATTCGATCATCGTGGTGGAGCATCATCGCGTCATCGACTGGGCCGACAGCCTCTGCGCCGATCGGGTGCGCACGATCTGAACGGCAGATCATCTTTTCAACCGGATGAAAGACAGGCCCTTCCCACTTATGCGGGAAGGGCTGTTTCTTACTCGGCTGCCACTTCCGCCTCTTCCTCGTGGTCGGCAAGGAAGCCACCGGACTGGCGGTTCCACAGGTCGGCATAGATGCCGCCGTGGCTCACCAGCTCGCCATGCGTGCCGCTTTCGATGATGCGGCCCTTGTCGAGCACGATCAGCCGGTCCATTTCCGTCAGCGTCGACAGGCGGTGGGCGATCGCGATGACGGTCTTGCCTTCCATCAGCGCGAAGAGGTTTTCCTGGATCGCCGCTTCCACTTCGGAATCGAGCGCCGAGGTCGCCTCGTCGAGGACCAGGATCGGCGCGTCCTTCAGGAAGACGCGGGCGATGGCGATGCGCTGGCGCTGGCCGCCGGAAAGCTTCACGCCGCGCTCGCCCACCTGTGCGTCGAGCCCCTTGCGGCCCTGCATGTCGACAAGCCCTTCGATGAACTCCCAGGCATTTGCCCGCCTTGCCGCCTCGATCACGTCCTCATCGCTCGCCTCCGGACGCCCATAGGCGATATTGTCGCGGATCGAGCGATGCAGGAGCGACGTATCCTGCGTCACAACGCCGATCAGCGCACGAAGGCTGTCCTGCGACACTTCGGCAATATCCTGCCCGTCGATGGTGATGCGCCCCGCCTCCAGATCGTAGAAACGCAGAAGCAGGTTCATCAGCGTCGTCTTGCCGGCACCCGAGCGGCCGACGAGGCCGACCTTCTCGCCCGCCCTGATATCGAGCGACAGGTTGTCGATGACGCCCTTGCCCTTGCCGTAGTGGAAGCCGATGCGTTCGTAGTGGATCGCACCTTTCTTCGCTGTGAGCTGCGGCGCACCCGGCTTGTCGACGATATCGTGCTGCTTCGACATCATCTCCATGCCGTCATAGACGGTGCCGATGTTCTCGAAGAGGGCCGAGACTTCCCACATGATCCACTGCGACATGCCGTTGACGCGCATGGCAAGGCCGATGGCGATGGAAATCGCGCCGACCGAGATCGTGCCGTTCAGCCAGAGCCAGATCGACAGGCTGGAGATGATGAACAGCGAGACGCAATTGTTCATGTAGACGCTCATATGGAACAGCGTCACCTTGCGCATCTGCTGGTGCACCGTATCCAGGAAGCCGTCCATGCTCTCCTTGGCATAGATCTCTTCGCGCCCCGCATGGGAAAACAGCTTCACGGTGGCAATGTTCGTGTAACTGTCCACCACGCGGCCCGTCATCAGCGAGCGCGCATCCGCCTGCTGTGCCGCAATCTTGCGAAGCCGCGGCACGAAATAGGCGACGATGCCGATATAGACGCCGAGCCACGCGAGGATCGGCAGCATCAGCCGCCAGTCGGCGGCCGCGATGATGACGATCATCGACAGGAAATAGGTCACGACATAGACGAAAACGTCGAGGATCTTCATGACCGTTTCGCGCACCGCAAGCGATGTCTGCATGACCTTGGTGGCAACGCGTCCGGCAAACTCGTTGGCGAAGAAGGACATGCTGTGGCGCAGCAGGAAGCGGTGCATCTGCCAGCGCGCGATCATCGGATAATTGCCGAGCATCATCTGGTGCATGATGAGCGAATCGAGACCGGCGACGAGCGGCAGGCCGATCAGCACCAGGGCACCCATCCAGATGAGCTTGTGGCCCTCGTTCTGCAGGAAGGTCGCGCGGTCGGCATTCGTCAGCCAGTCGACGATATCGCCGAGAAACTGAAAAAGCGCCACTTCGCCGACGGCGATCAGGGCCGTCAGAAAGGCCATGAGCGCAAGCCATCCCGCGGCAGGCTTGGTATAGTGCCAGCAGAAGGCAAAAAGACCCTTCGGGGGAGCAACCGGCTCCGCGCTCGGAAAGGGGTTAAGTCGCTGTTCGAACCAGCCAAACATGAAAATCGCTCCGGAACTTCCGCATCCCGGCCCCGGCTTCGCACCCGCAAGGGCGCATGCAAGCTCATATGGGAACCGGAGGCTCAAGGGGCGAGGCCGTGGCGGCCGCGCAATGAATCAAATGGGCAATGGGGAAAAGAAAAGCGCCTTATACGCGCCAGGTCGCCAAGCGTGGCATCACGGGCGGGAGGCGCATCAGCACAAATGTATCCATGTCGGCGCTCCCTGTTGGCGATTGAAGACATGCACCGATAACGCGAAAATGCCTAAATTTCCAGCCCCGCCTTACGGGAAAATGATGCTTGAACGGTCAAAAAGCGCCTTGTTGCTTCAAAATCACAGTTCGGATAGGCCATTTTCCCATCACGGCAACGGACAACTTCCCATGGCAGACCTCAGACTGGCGCTCTACCAGCCCGATATTCCGGGCAATACCGGCACGATCCTGCGGCTTGCCGCCTGCCTGGGTTTTGCGGTCGATATCATCGAGCCCGCCGGCTTCGACATTTCCGACCGGAACCTGAAGCGCGCGGGCATGGACTATCTGGCCGCAGCAGCCCTCACCCGCCACGTCAATTGGGACCGTTTCGAGGAATGGCGCGCGGGGACCGGCCGCCGCCTGGTCCTCGCCACCACGAAAGCAGCGCAGCGCTACACGGATTTCGCCTTCCGTCCCGACGATATCCTGCTCTTCGGCCGCGAAAGCGCCGGCGCACCCGACCACGTGCATGAACGCGCCGACGGCCGTATCCTGATTCCCATGGTGGAAGGCCAGCGCTCGATCAACCTTGCCGTCTCCGCCGCGATGATAACGGGCGAAGCCATGCGCCAGACCGCCTGGTCCTGAACCGGCGCCGATGCCGATCCCTGGCGGCCCATATGTCGCAAACCGCGCTTTGAATCGACGCAAAAGCGCCTATATTAATTAGCCAGGCAATCAATGAACCTGCGTAAGCAGCGAGATTCCAATGATTTGCTCGACTGCGGAAACGCGGGGGGGGCGAGAAGACCTTCTCAAGAAGAAGAACAAGACCGGGGCCATGGAATCCACGATCGTCATGATCAATCTCTTCGGCGCGATTGCGCTTCTGCTCTTCGGCCTGGCCCAGGTCAAGGACGGCGTCACACGCGCCTTCGGCGCGCGCCTGCGGACTGGACTTGCGACAGGCACGGCAACCGGGCCTCGATCCATCCTGTCGGGTTTTCTCGCCACCGTCGCCCTGCAGAGTTCGACGGCGACGGCCCTGATGACGGCCTCTTTCGTGGAGCGCGACCTCATCAAGCCGCGCATGGCGCAGATCGTGCTGCTCGGCGCAAATGTCGGAACCGCCGTCACCGCCTGGATCGTCGCGACCGGCATCGAATGGCTGTCGCCGCTGCTCATCCTCGGCGGCATCGTGCTTTATCGCGGAAAATCGACCACGCGCCATGGCGGCGGCGCCGCTCTGATCGGCATCGGCCTGATGCTGCTCTCCCTGCATCTGCTCAGCAACGCGACGGAACCCATGCGCACGTCGCCGGCGCTGGCTGCGTTCATCGGCCTGCTCAGCGATGCCTGGCCCGTCGCCCTGGCCTTCTCTGCGGCACTTGCCTTCGTTTCGTCGTCGAGCCTTGCCGTCGTCGTCCTGATCCTGTCGCTTGCCTCGACCGGCATCGTATCGCCGGAACTGATCATCGTTCTCGTGCTCGGCGCCAATCTCGGCGGCGCGATCCCGCCGGTCGTGGCCACGCTCTCCGGTCCGGCTTCGGCAAAGCGGGTGACGCTCGGCAATCTCATCATCCGCGCCGCCGGCTGCCTGGTCGCGCTGCCCCTCGCCGGCTATGCGGCGCCGCTGCTCGAAATGCTGCCCTTCGGCCCGGCCAAGCTGCCGGTCGATGCGCACCTGATCTTCAACCTCCTTCTTGCTGGCGTAGCCTGGCCCTTTTCGCGGATATTGGCCGCCCTGACCGCCCGCCTCGTGCCCGATGACGCGCAGCCGGACCAGAGTCCCAAATTTCTCGACATGCACGAACTGTCGACCCCTGTCGTGGCCCTTGCCAGCGCAACGCGCGAGGTGCTCGGCGTCGGCGATCTGATCGAACGCATGCTGCTGCGCGCCTCGGACGCCTTCGAACACAACGACATGTCCAAGCTCGCCGAAATCCCCGCGCTCGAAAAGCGGGTCGATCTGCTGCAGCAGGAGGTCAAGATCTATCTCTCCAAGCTCGGCCGCAGCGGCCTCAGCGACGAGAACGCGCGCCGTTCCATCGTCATCATCGACTACGCCATCAATCTCGAGCATATCGGCGACATCATCGAAAAGGGCCTGCTGGAACAGGTCGGCAAGAAGGTCTCGCTCGGCCTGAAATTTTCCGAGGACGGCTACAGGGAATTGCGCCGGCTGTTTGACCTGACGATCGACAACCTGCGCGTGGCCCAGACGATCTTCGTCACCCGCGACTTCAACCTCGCCAGACAGATGATGGAAGTGAAGGTCGAAGTGCGCCGCATGGAAAAGCAGTCGGCCGAGCGGCATCTGGAGCGCCTGCGCGACGGGCGCGCCGACAGCCTGCAGACGAGTTCGCTCCATCTCGACATGCTGCGCGACCTGAAGCGCATCAACGCGCACATCGTTTCGGTCGCGCATCCGATCATGGACGAAAGCGGCCTGCTGATCGAAAGCCGCCTGCGCAAGGCGGCGGAATAGGCTCAGTCGGCGGACGGCAGGCGGCGCATGGTGAATTCGATCTGGTCGCCTTCCAGCTGGCGCCAGCTTTCCACCTCGGTCCAATAGGCGGCTTTCGGATATTCGTCGAACCATTCGCGCGCCTTGGCGCGGGCCTCGATAAGTCCCATCCGGTACGTTTCGCGGACGAAATGATCCCTCTCCCGGGCGGACGCTTCTGCCCGATGCCTTGCGATCCTGCGCTTCAAGCCTTCGAAGGGCGGAGGCCCCGGAATTTTTGCCATAAAACCTACCTCTGAACGAAAAGGTAGTATCGAAATTCCCCCTTTGCGAGTCGAATCTTGCAGGTGCTCGCCTCTGCTGGCGGGCAAGTGCTGCACCTGCTAAACCAGAAGCGCAATCAGGAAAGAGCGAATCGCATGGAAAGACCGGAACTGCCGATCGGCCTGCCCGAAGACATCGAGGACAAGAAGGCCGCCGCCCGCGCATGGTTTGAAGGGTTGCGCGACACGATCTGCGCGTCCTTCGAGGCGCTGGAGGATGAACTCGAAGGCCCCCTCTCCGATCAGGAGCCCGGCCGTTTCGTCGCCAAGGACTGGTCGCGGGACAACGGGGCCGGCGGCGGTGGCCGCATGTCGATGATGGAGGGCCGCGTTTTCGAGAAAGTCGGGGTGCACACCTCCACCGTCTTCGGCGAATTCGCACCGGATTTCCGCGGGCAGATCCCCGGCGCCGCCGAGGATCCGCGCTTCTGGGCGTCAGGCATTTCGCTGATCGCCCACCCCGTCAATCCCAACGTGCCTGCCGTTCACATGAACACCCGCATGGTCGTCACCACCAGCCGCTGGTTCGGCGGCGGCGCCGACCTGACCCCGGTGCTCGACCGCCGCCGCACGCAGGAGGACGAGGATACGCAGCTCTTCCACAAGGCCATGGAAATCACCTGCCGCAACCACGCGGTCGCCGATTACGATGCCTACAAGAAATGGTGCGACGACTATTTCTTCCTCAAGCATCGCAACGAGGCGCGCGGCGTCGGCGGCATCTTCTACGACTGGCTGCATTCCAGCGAGGAGGCCGGCGGCTGGAATGCCGATTTCGCCTTCACGCGCGATGTCGGCCGGGCCTTTTCCATGGTCTATCCGAAGATCGTCCGCTCGAACTTCAACAAGGAGTGGACCGAGGCGGACCGTGACGAACAATTGATTCGCCGTGGCCGCTATGTCGAGTTTAATCTGCTCTATGACCGTGGGACGATCTTCGGCCTGAAAACCGGCGGCAATGTCGAATCCATTCTCTCGTCCCTGCCGCCTGTCGTGCGCTGGCCCTGAGCCGCGAGAGCCTGCTGATAAATTTGAAACACTATTCCGGTAAAATCGCGTTGAAAGGCCTTCATCAGAACTGAGTGCGTCCTAAGTCAGAACCTGTGCGTTACAATCGGAGGAGGATTGTCATGACGGTACAAAGCGGCTCGCCTGCTTCTGCAGATATCCAGGAAACGTCCCGCGCGATCGAGGCGCCCGAGTTTCTAACGCGCATCGCCGAAGGCTTGAGAGCGAAAAGCGGCTCCGATCTGCCGCTCTCATGCTTTGTCGAGCAGGTTAAATTGCAGCTTGCGGGCGGCAAGACTCCGGAAGAACTTCAAGAGCAGGCAACAGGTGCTGCCAACAGCAACAGGCCTGCCCAGCTTTCGGACACCTACCTGGCCTGGGCAATGCCCCACCAGTAAACAGAGCCTTTCGGCCGACATCCAGGTCGGCCGAAGCTTTCTCCCCGGAACCTTCTCCATTGCCGCACATTCCTCAATCGCGCGAAAGCGCGATGGTTTTGCATTTCAGAGACAGGAGAAGACCATGCGACTTTTCGAATGCGGTACGCTCGTTCCCGGATGCGATTGGCACACCAGAGCCGACAACGACGCTGAAGTCGTTCGCCGCGCCGTCGAACATATGAGGACTGCCCACGGCGAAACGATCATTCGCGAAAACATGGTGGACAATATCAAGGCCCGCATCCGCGACGAAGCGAACGCGGCCTGATTTCAACCTGCGATCTCCGTAAGCCGGGCGAGCAACGCCGCCCGGTCGGAGACGAAATTCTCTTCCACCCACTGGTTTTCCAGGGTCGACAGGATTTCGCCGACCTTCGGGCCGGCCGGTATGCCTGCGGCCATCACATCGGCGCCGTTCAGCGGAAACTGCGGCTTCTTCCAGAGGCGCGCATGGTCCAGAAGCTTCGAAAGCCGCGCCGAACGGCTCATCTCGTCGAAGCTGCCGCCCTCTGCCTTGCCCCGCGCGACACCGAGCGCCAGCTTCAGCCGCACGACGATGCCCTCGGTGCCGTTTCGATAGAGCAGCCGCTCGAACCCGGCCGCCGAAATCTCGTCATTGACGGGTGCTGCCTTGGCCCAGGCCTTGAAATAGGCCGCTTCCGCATTCGAAAGCTTCAGGCGTGCCGCAAGCGCCTCAAGCCGCGCCGCATCCGGCGGGACGATGGCAGCGACTCGCAGCAGGGGATCGGGCGCCCAGCCGAGCGCCTTCTCGGTGGCGACGAGCGCCGGAATGGCGTCGATGCCCCATTTTTCCGTTTCCGGCAGGATTTCCGTGAGCACCGCGACTTGCCGCATCCATAGCAGCGCCCGGCCGGGATCGTCGGCGGCAAGCAGCTTGCGCAGTTCGGACCAGACCCGTTCGGCCGACAATGTCTTCAGCTTCGACCTTGCTGCCGACGACGCTTTCAGCCCTTCCGCATCGGGCCGGCCGGAACCGTACCAGGCAAAGAAACGGAAGAAGCGCAGGATGCGCAGATAATCTTCAGCGATCCGCGTCGCCGCATCGCCGATAAAGCGGATGTTGCGCTTCTCGATATCGCCAAGCCCGCCGACCAGATCGATCACCTTGCCGCTGGCATCGGCATAGAGCGCATTGATGGTGAGATCGCGCCGTTCCGCATCGGTCTGCCAGTCCGTGCTGAAGGCAACCTTGGCGCGGCGCCCGTCCGTCTCCACGTCGGTGCGCAGCGTCGTCACCTCGAAGGGCCTGCCGTCGATGACGAGGGTCACGGTGCCATGGTCGATGCCTGTCGGGACCGCCTTGATGCCGGCCGCCGCCGCCCGCTCCGTCACCGCGTCGGGCAGAAGCGTGGTGGCGATATCGATATCGGCGACCGCAAGCCCCATCAGGCTGTTGCGCACGGCGCCGCCCACCACGCGCCCCTCCCCGCCATCGGCGTTGAGCAGCGCAAAAACCCGGCCGAGCGCCGGGTCCTGAAACCATGCCTGGTCGGCGACTGAGGTCATGCATAGAGCCTTTCGTAGAGCGTGCGGACGATGCCGGCGGTGATGCCCCAGATCATCCGCGTTTCATAGGGCATGCGGTAGAAATGCCGGTCGATGCCATCGACCATGCGCTTGTCGCGCGTATGGTTGGCGGGGTTCATCAGGAAGGAAAGCGGCACTTCGAACACGTCGTCCACTTCGACTGGATTGAGCTGCAGCGAAAACCCGCGCCGCACGACACCGAGAACCGGCGTAATGCGAAAGCCCGTGGACGAGAGGTAATTCGGCAGCCGCCCGACCGTTTCCACGAACTGGCCGGCAAGTCCGATTTCCTCTTCGGTTTCGCGGATCGCCGCCATCTCCGCAGACAGGTCGTCGGGATCGATCGAGCCGCCCGGAAAGGCGATCTGGCCGGAATGCTTGCGCAGCGTCGATGTCCGCTGGGTGAAGATCACCTTGGCCTCGTCGCCGTCGTCGACCACCGGCACCAGCACCGCCGCGTCCCGCAATTTCAGCGTCTCGACGAAGGCCACGATATCGGGATTGAGCACATGATCGCCATGGTCGCGCCAGGCGTGATCGACGGGCGCACCGACCTGGTGGAGCGCGCGGCGGCGGAACTCGGCTGCCGAAAACGGCGGATAGGTCGTGCTGATCGCGTCACTCATCGGGAAGCTGCTTCCAGTTCGTCGGCCGGCATGATCGGAAAAGTCTCGCCGCCCGAACGGATGACGAACATGTCGCGGCCGGCGATCGCGGCCACCTCGCCGAGTTCGACCAGTTCGTACATCACGGCGCGTGACACCAGGGCTTCAAGCCGGCCCCGCACATGCAGGTAGGGCTTCAGTTCGCTGTCCTTCCCGTGATCGGGAAAGCGCAGCGGATGATCCCTGCCGGCCTCTATGACATCGCCGACATTGGTGCGGAAGGTGAGAACCTGGTGCCCGTCCCGCGTGCTGGCATTCATCTCGACGGCCACAAAAGGCGCGTCGACGACCCGGATGCCGACCTTTTCCACAGGAGTTACGAGATAGGTCCTGCCGTCGTCATCCCTGCGTAAAACGGTGGAAAAGAGCTGGACCAAAGGCATTCGGCCGATCGGCGTGCCCATGTAGAACCATGTGCCGTCCGCCCGGATTTCCATGTCGATGTCGCCGCAAAAGGGCGGATTCCACTTTTCGACAGGCGGCAATCCGCGTTTTTTGCCGGATTTCGCCTCGGAAGCGCGCGAAATCAGCGCGGCAAGCCCCGCTGCATCCGCCATCTGCTTCATTTCCTCGGCTGCCATTCTTCCGTCCCGGTTTGCTTTTAACAAAATCAAGTCACGAGATAGTCATTTGAAACAAACTTGTCAGCCCGCAACATCTTCATAACTGTATCGGGTATGAGGCACGCCTATTAAAGTCAGACGATTCGCAGCCGAATGATTTCAGCCGTTGGAGATGCCCATGGGTATGATCAAGACCGAAGCCAGCCTCGATGAACAGGCGATTGTCGCCGCCGCAGAAAGAGCGCTATCCGATATCGCCGCCATCCGTGCGGAAGTCTCCAAGGTTATCTTCGGTCAGGAAAGCGTGGTTGAAAACACGCTTCTCGCCGTTCTCTCCGGTGGTCATGCCCTGCTCGTCGGTGTTCCCGGCCTCGCCAAGACAAGGCTGGTGACGACGCTCGGCGAAGTTCTCGGCCTTGCCGCCAACCGCATCCAGTTCACCCCCGACCTGATGCCATCGGATATTCTCGGCTCCGAAGTCATGGACCAGGACGAAAGCGGCCGCCGCTCTTTCCGCTTCGTCAAGGGTCCGGTCTTTGCCCAGCTTCTGATGGCCGACGAAATCAACCGCGCCTCCCCGCGCACCCAGTCGGCGCTTCTGCAGGCGATGCAGGAATATCATATCACCATTGCCGGCCAGCATTTTGACCTGCCTTCGCCCTTCCATGTTCTCGCGACACAGAACCCGCTGGAACAGGAAGGCACCTATCCGCTTCCCGAAGCCCAGCTCGACCGCTTCCTGCTGCAGGTCGACGTCCACTATCCCGAGCTTGCCGCCGAGCGCCAGATCCTGCTGGAAACCACGGGCCTGACCGAAGCCCGACCCCAGCCGGTCATCGATGCCGCGCGCCTGTCGGAAATCCAGACGCTCGTGCGCCAGATGCCGGTCAGCGATACTGTCGTCGATGCCATTCTTTCGCTGGTGCGCTCCGCCCGTCCCGGCCAGGGCAACGCCTCCACGGACAAGCATGTCGCCTGGGGTCCCGGCCCGCGCGCCGGCCAGGCGATGATGCTCTGCGCCCGCGCCCGCGCCCTCTACGAAGGCCGTCTGGCGCCCTCGCTCGACGATATCTACGCGCTGGCCGAACCGGTTCTCGAGCACCGCATGGCATTGACCTTCGCCGCCCGCGCCGAGGGCATGTCGGTACGCGACGTGATCGCCGGACTGGTCAGGCAGGCAAAGGGATAAGGAAGCGCAGCGCGTGGCATCCATCGGACAGATCGTCAACCCGACGTCAGGCAATGATGCCCTTTCCCGCGCAAGGCAGCGGGCCGCCCTCGTGCCGGATTGCCTGGTCGAAGCCAGGCGCATCGCCAACACCGTCATTGCCGGCTGGCACGGTCGCCGCAAGCGCGGCATCGGCGAGAATTTCTGGCAGTTCCGTCCCTATAGCGAGGGCGAGAGCCTCTCGCGCATCGACTGGCGCCGCTCCGCCCGCGACGACCATACCTATGTGCGCGACCGCGAGTGGGAAGCCGCCCACACGATCTGGCTCTGGGCCGACATGTCGCCCTCGATGATGTACAAGTCGAGCTATGGCAGCGTGTCGAAGGAAAGCCGGGCGCTGGTCGTCATGCTGGCGCTCGCCGAAATCCTCGCGCGCTCCGGCGAGCGCATCGGCTGCCCCGGCGTGATGGAGCCGATCTCCGCCCGCAACGCGGCCGAAAGGCTCGCAGCCGCCCTGATGCATACGCCGCTCACCGGTGGCCTGCCCGAAACCGTGATGGTGCGCGGCTGGAGCGATCTCATCCTCATCGGTGATTTTCTCGATGACGCCTCTGCCATCATGGCCCGCCTCGGCCCGCTTGCCCGTCGCGGCCTGCGCGGCCACGTGGTCGAGATCGCCGATCCGGCCGAGGAAATCTTCCCCTATAACGGCCGCACCGAATTCACCGACCCGGAAACCGGCGAAAGGCTGACCTCCGGCCGGGCCGAGGCACTGCGCGAAGACTATCGCAACGCCTATCTTGCCCGGCGCGAAAGTCTCGGCCAGTCGCTGCGCCATCTCGGCTGGACCTTCGTCAGCCACCGCACCGATCATCTCGCCTCCGAAGCGCTGGTCGCCGTCCATATGTATCTTTCCGGCATGCCGGCAAAGGCAACACATGGAGGACAGTTTTGAGCGCGCTTCCCTTCGCTTTCGCCTATCCCGCCATCCTCGGCGCGCTGATTGCCCTTCCCGTCATCTGGTGGCTGCTGCGGCTCACCCCGCCGCGCCCGCAGGCGGAGGTCTTCCCGCCGCTGAAAATCCTCGCGACCGTGCTGAAACGCGAGGAAACGCCGGCGCAAAGCCCCTGGTGGCTGACGCTGCTGCGCATGCTGCTTGCGGCCGCCGTCATCCTGGCGATCGCCGATCCTGTCTTCAATCCGCGCACGAGTTCGCTTGCGTCCGGCGGCCCGCTCGTTCTCTTCATCGACAATAGCTGGGCTTCGGCCCCCGATTGGGAGCGCCGCGTTCAGACGGCGGACGCGCTGATCGACGATGCCGAATCCGCAGGCGCCATCGTCTCGATCGCCTTTAGCGCCGATCCGAGCAACGACGCCACACCCGGCACAGCCTCGGCCGCCCGCGAAAAGCTGCGCGCCGCCGAACCCAAGCCGCTCGTGCCGGATCGCCAGCGGGCGTTCGAGGCCCTGCGCGCAGCACTCGACGGCACCCGCCCCGGCACGCTTGCCTTCCTGACCGACGGCGCGGCCAGCAGCGATGCCGACGGCATCGTCCGCCAGCTCTCCGACCTCCAGCCCGCCGAACTGCGCGTGATCGAAGGCGATGCGGCCCAGACGATCGCAATCTCGGGCGCCGCCAATACGGCGGATGCCATGACGGTCAAAGTGACCCGCCTCGGCTCCAGTGGTGCAGCCTCCGTCCCGCTCAACGCGCAGGACGCCCAGGGCCGCGTGATCGCCACCGGCAGGGCCGATTTCGCGCCGGGCCAGACAGCCGTCAATGCCGGCATTTCCGCCCCCTTCGAGATGCGCAACGATTTTGCCCGCGTCAGCATCAATACCGGCGCCACGGCAGGCGCGGTGCATCTGCTCGACGACGCTTTCAAGCGCCGCAGGGTCGTGCTTCTGTCGGGCGAAAGCGGCGACGAGTTCCAGCCGCTTCTGTCCCCGCTCTACTACATCCAGCGGGCGCTCGAGCCCTATGCGGATCTCGTGCGGCCGACCGATGCCAATCTTTCTGTCGCCATCCCGAAGCTGCTCGCCAACAATCCCTCGGTCATCATCATGGCCGATATCGGCCGCCTGCCGGAGGATACCTACGCGCCCTTGCAGCGCTGGATATCGAATGGCGGCATGCTGTTGCGCTTTGCCGGCCCGCGCCTTGCCGCCGCACCGGCCGACGATCCGCTGATCCCGGTCATCCTGCGCCAGGGCGAACGTGCGCTTGGCGGCAGCCTGTCGTGGAGCGAACCGCAGGCGCTCGCCGATTTCCCGGCCTTCGGCCCCTTTGCCGGCATTCCGCGCCCGACCGACGTGACGATCAACCGTCAGGTCCTGGCGGAACCGACGCCCGATCTTGCCGAGCGCACCTGGGCCAGCCTTGCCGACGGCACGCCGCTCGTGACCATGAACAGGATGAATGCCGGCCAGATCGTGCTCTTCCATGTGAGCGCCGAAGCAACCTGGTCGAACCTGCCGATCTCGGGTACCTTCGTCGAAATGCTGCGCCACCTCGTCCAGATCTCGCGTTCCGGCGGTGTGACATCGGAATCGTCGGGCAGTGTGCGCGTTGCCGAAACCCTGCCGCCCTTCCGCATGCTGACGGCCAAGGGCACGCTCATCACCGAGACCGGCAATGCCCGTCCGCTGATCCCGAACGCCAAGGCCGCACCCGTTGCCAATTTCGACAATCCGCCGGGCCTTTACGGCTCCGAGGACGGCTTTGCGGCGCTGAACGTCCTGCCCGACAATGCCGAATTGAAGCCGCTCGACATGACTGGCGTCAATGTCGTGCGCGCCGGCCTCGTCGGTGGTGAAAGCTGGTCGGCCAAGCCGCTGCTCTTCTTCGTCGCCTTCCTGCTGTTGCTGGCCGACAGCCTGATCGTGCTCTTCATGAACGGCGCCTTCTCGCGGATGCGGCCGCGCGCCCGCACCCTGGCAACGATCGCCATTGCGCTTTCGGCAGGCCTCATGCTGCGGCCGGACCTCCTGCATGCCGACGATACCCAGCCCGGTGACGACATCATCATGCAGCGACTGGACAATACCCATCTCGCCTATGTCGTGACCGGCGAGCAGGATGTGGACGATATTTCCGAAGAGGGGCTCAACGGCCTCACGAGGTTCCTGACCTACCGCACGACGCTGGAGCCGGCCCCGCCCGTCGGCCTCGACCTCAACAAGGACGAGCTCTCCTTCTACCCGATCATCTACTGGCCGATTTCTGCGGCCGCACCGATGCCGTCCAACGCCGCCATCAGCCGTATCGACGCCTATATGCGCAATGGCGGAACGGTGCTTTTCGATACGCGCGACCAGATCGACTCGCTCGAAGGCGGCAGCGACACGACCGCCAACGGCCAGCGCCTGCAGCAGATCCTCGCCAATCTGGATATTCCGCCGCTGGAACCCGTCCCGCACGACCATGTGCTGACCAAGTCCTTCTATCTGCTGTCCAGCTTCCCCGGCCGCTACGCCGGCAGCCCGCTCTGGATCGAGGCGCGTCAAGGCAGCCAGAACCAGAACAACGCCAACAGGCCGGCCGCCGCCGCAGACGGCGTCTCGCCGATCCTGATCACCGCAAACGATTTTGCCGGCGCCTGGGCCGTTGACGACAATGACACGCCGCTGCTGCCGACCGTGCCGCCGGACGAAACGCAGCGCGAATATGCCTTCCGCGCCGGTGTCAACATCATGATGTACATGCTGACCGGCAACTACAAGACGGACCAGGTCCACGTGCCCGACCTGCTCGAACGGCTGGGGCAGTGACATGACCCTCGATTATTCGCCCTTCCTGCCCTGGCCCTATCTCGCGGCACTGACCGGCATCGTGCTTCTGATTGCCGCCTTCGCGATCTGGCGCGGCATCCGCGGCGCGTGGGTGCGCACGCTCGCAGCGCTCGCCCTGCTCGCGGCACTCGCCAACCCGGTCCTGCTGCAGGAAGACCGCGACCAGCTTTCGACCATCGTCCCCGTCATCGTCGACCGCAGCCAGAGCCAGCAGACGGCCGATCGCATGACGATGACGGACGAGGCGCTTGCCTCGCTGAAAACGCAGCTTTCGCGTTTCCCGCAGATCGAGCCGCGTTTCGTCGACGTGAACGAAGATCGCAATTCCGACATGCCCTCGACCCGCCTTTTCGAGGCCCTGTCCGCTTCGATCGCCGATGTGCCGCCCTCGCGCGTCGGCGGCGCGATCATGCTGACGGACGGCGAGGTGCATGATGTGCCCGGCGTTAACCAGGCGCTCGGCTTCGACGCGCCGATCCATGGCCTTATCACCGGCAAGCCGAACGAGTTTGACCGCCGCATCGAGGTTATCAAGGCGCCCCGCTTCGGCATCGTCAACGAAGAGCAGCAGCTCGTCCTGCGCGTCTTCGACGACGGCCCGAGCCCCGGCGGCCTGGCAAATGTTACGGTGCGCCTGAACGGCGACGAGATCGCCACCCTGCAGGCGACGCCCGGCCAGGATACGCCCTTCTCCTTCAAGGTGACGCGCGGCGGCCCGAACGTGCTGGAATTTTCCGTCGCCGGCATTTCCGGCGAAGTGACGGATGCCAATAACCGCGCCGTGCACATCATCGACGGCATCCGCCAGAACCTGCGCGTCCTTCTGGTCTCGGGCGAGCCGCATGCCGGCGAGCGTGCCTGGCGCAATCTCCTGAAGTCCGACGCCTCCGTCGATCTCGTGCATTTCACCATCCTGCGGCCACCGGAAAAACAGGACGGCACGCCGATCAACGAACTGTCGCTGATCGCCTTCCCCACTCGTGAGCTCTTCGTCGACAAGATCAAGGATTTCGACCTGATCATCTTCGACCGCTATCAGGACCGCGCCAACGTGCTGCCGATGCTCTACTACGACAACATCGCGCAATATGTGGAAAATGGCGGCGCGCTGCTGATCGCCGCCGGTCCCGAACATGCAAGCCCGGAATCGATCGCCATGACGCCGCTCGCCTCCGTGCTGCCGGCGGAGCCGACCGGCCGGATGATCGAGCAGGCCTTTTATCCCCGTCTTTCCGAACAGGGCCGCAAACACCCCGTCACCCGCGGGCTGGACGGCTCCGGCGACGAACCGCCGCATTGGGGCCGCTGGTTCCGCAGCGTCGATGTCGACCGGCCGCAGGGCCAGACGGTCATGGTCGGCGCCGACAACCATCCGCTGCTGGTATTGAACCGTGCCGGCCAGGGCCGTGTCGCCATGCTGCTCTCCGATCAGGGCTGGCTCTGGGCGCGCGGCTTTGAAGGTGGCGGCCCGCACGTCTCGCTCTATCGCCGCATCGCCCACTGGCTGATGAAGGAGCCGGCGCTGGAGGAAGAGGCCCTGACGGCGCGCACCTCCGGCCGCACGCTGGAAATCACCCGCCAGACCATCGGCGACGCGCCGGGCGACGCAGTCGTGCGCTATCCCTCGGGCAAGACCGAGAACCTGCCGCTGACGCAGACCGAGCCCGGCCTCTACAAGGCCGAAAAGCGGATGGACGAAATCGGCCTCTTCGAAATCCGCAACGGCGACCTGACGACGCTTGCCCATGTCGGCGCCGTCGATGCTCCGGAGTTCAAGGCGATGATTTCGACGACATCGGCACTGAAGCCGATCACCGACAAGACCCGCGGGCTTGTCACCCGTGTCGTCAACAGCGCGGGCGCCATCTCGGTTCCGCCGATCCTGCCGGTGCGCGGCCAGGTGCGCGTGGCCGACACCGACCGCATGGCGATCCGCATGACCAACGAGACCGTATTGAAGGGCATCAACACCTTGCCCCTCTTTGCGGGCTTCGCCGGTGTCGGCATCCTGCTGCTTGCCTTCGGCGCCATGTGGTGGCGTGAAGGACGCTGACGGTGCCTGAGTTCGAGCTCACCGCCTCCCCCTCGCCGGAAGAGCTCGCCGTCATCACCGATGGCCTGACGGCTTTCAACACGGCCGATGTCGGTCCGTCCCAACGCCAGCCGCTTGCCGTGCTGATCCGCGATACCGACGGAAAGGTCTCCGGCGGCCTGTCCGGCTTTACCGCATGGGGCTGGCTCTTCGTCCAGATGCTCTACATTCCCGATATGCTGCGCGGCAGCGGCATGGCCGGCAAGATCCTTGCGAAGGCGGAGGAGGAAGCCGCCGCCCGCGGCTGCCGCGGCGCCTGGATCGATACGTTCAATCCGCACGCGCTCAGCGCCTACCAGCGCCAGGGTTATGAGGTCTTCGGCGAATTGCCGGATTTCCCGGAAGGGCGCACGCGGACTTTTCTCAGGAAGATATTGTGATCATTTCCGCCAGGCGATCTTGCCCTTCAGCCGCGCATGGGCATCTTCCGCGATCGGCACGACAAGCACGCGGCCCGGATCGACGGGACCCGGAAACGTCAGGGCGCCATAGGCGACCTTTTCGAAGCCGAGCGGGCAGTAATAGGGTGGATCGCCGACGAGGATGACGGCTTCCGAACCCTTGCGTCTGGCGGCCTCGACCGCGATGCGCACCAGTTCCCGGCCGATGCCCCTGCTCTTGTGCGATGGCCGCACGGCGAGCGGTCCGAGCAGATGGCCCTTCACCGTTCCCGCCAGAACCGGCGTCATCCTGACCGAAGCGATCGTCTCGCCGTCATCGGCACAGATGAAGGAGAGCGAAAGGTCGTGCGGACCCTGCTCGCGGATACGTGCCGCGGCACGCGTGTGCCGGCCGGGGCCGAATGCTTCTTCGTTGATGAGTTCGATAGCGGCGTCGTGAGACGCATCCTCGGTGAGGTAGACGAGATCGTGCTTGTACATGAGCATGGGAACAGAGACCGGATAGACGCAGATATGTGGGTTCGCGAACACGCCGTCAGGCGTTCGGGAGCATCAGCGTCGTCGCAGGCCTCTGAGAATAGACATCAAGCAGGATTCCAGAATTTTGTGAGGAAGGCGGATAGCAGGAAAAATTTCCGCCGTCCATCGCAAAAATTCGGCCGGAAATGACCCGACCGAGACGCAGTGTTCAATCTTTGCCCGCCTGCAAAAAGTCTCGTCCTGCGATATCTATGCGGCAACGATCAATTTCAGAGGTGAAAAGCATGGGCATGCTGGTGGATGGCGTCTGGCATGACGTCTGGTACGACACGAAGGAAACGAAGGGCCATTTCAAGCGCCAGCCCTCGCAGTTCCGCAACTGGATCACGGCCGACGGCGAGGCCGGCCCGAGCGGCAAAGGCGGCTTCAAGGCAGAAGCCGGCCGCTATCACCTCTATGTCTCTCTCGCCTGCCCCTGGGCACATCGCACGCTGATCTTCCGCAAGCTGAAGAAGCTCGAAGAGCTGATCTCGGTTTCGGTCGTCGATCCGCTGATGGTGGAAAACGGCTGGGAGTTCAAAGTCGGCGACGGCGCCACCGGCGACCCGCTCTTCGGCTCCAGGTTTCTCTGGGAAATCTATGTGAAGGCCGATCCGCACTATTCCGGCCGCGTGACCGTTCCCGTGCTGTGGGACAAGAAGACGAACGCGATCGTCAACAACGAGTCGGCTGAAATCATCCGCATGTTCAACAGCGCCTTCAACCACCTGACGGGCTCGACGGCGGATTACTACCCGGAAGAGCTGCGGGCCGGCATCGATGCGCTGAACGACGTCGTCTACGACACCGTCAACAACGGCGTCTACAAGGCAGGCTTTGCCACCACGCAATCGGCCTACGAGGAAAATGTCGTCAAGCTCTTCGAAACGCTGGACATGCTCGACGACCGTCTGGGCAAGGGCCGCTACCTTTTCGGCGACCGCCAGACCGAGGCCGACTGGCGGCTCTTCACCACGTTGGTGCGTTTCGACCCGGTCTATGTCGGTCACTTCAAATGCAACATCCGCCGCATCGAGGACTACCGCAATCTGCCGGGCTACCTGCGTGACCTCTACCAGACGCCGGGCGTCGCCGAGACGGTAAACCTGCGCCACATCAAGGAGCACTATTACCGCAGCCACAAGACCATCAACCCGACCGGCATCGTGCCCGTCGGTCCGGCGCTCGATCTCGACCGGCCGCACGGCCGCGACAAGCTCGCAGCCGCCGCCTGAGCCTCACCAGTAATGCGCCGGCTCCGCCTCGCCGCGGAGTTCGGCCAGCCTTCGCAGCGTCGCTTCGGTCGTCTCCGCCGGCAGATTGTCGATCTCGAAGAAGCCGCTCTCGGCAATTTCCCAGTCGGGCGGCCGCGGCGCCGTCTGTTCCACGATAGCGCGGTAGAAGACCACATGGTCGCGCCGGGTGATATTGGTGTTGAAATAGACGTGAAAGAGCTGCGGCTTGCCGACGATCCTGAGATTGCCCTCCTCCCGCAATTCCTTGATCAGCGCTTCTTCCGCCGTCTCGTTGCGCTCCAGCCCGCCGCCCGGCATGTGCCAGCCGCCGGTATAGCCGTGCCGAACGAGAAAGAGGCGTCCCTGCCCGTCGAAACAGGCTGCCCGGACCCCGATCGTCATGCCGCGCACGAGGGAAAAATACACATGCAGCAACCGCAACAACACTTTCGTGTGAAGGGGCCATCTTTGTTTGTCTGCCATGGGTTCTTTCAGGTTCTCATCGCGCGGATGTGTTTGAATTGTAAATAAGCTGGTCTATGTGTCGTTGCATGTTCAAGCTCGCGCATATCTCAGACGTCCATCTCGGACCCCTGCCCCGCCTTTCCATTCACGAACTTTTCTCAAAACGTATTACGGGCTTTGTGAACTGGCACCGCAACCGGCGCAAGCATCTTTTCGGCAGCACGCTCGATCTGCTGCTGGACGATATCCGCTCCCATAAGGCCGATCATCTGGCCGTGACCGGCGACCTCGTCAACCTCGCAAGCGGCATCGAGATCCGCACCGCCGCAGCCTGGCTGCGCGAACTCGGCGATCCCGCCGCCACCTCGGTCGTACCCGGCAACCATGACGCCTATGTGCCGGGCGCCTACGAGAAGTCGATGCGCGCCTGGTACGACTACGTGCGCGGCGACCTTGCTCCGCCGGAATGGGAGGAAGACCGGCACATTTTCCCTTACCTTCGCATCCGCGACAAGGTCGCAATCGTCGGCTGCTCGACCGCCGTCGCCACGCCGCCTTTTGCGGCCTCCGGCTTTTTCGGCGCGCGCCAGGCCCGCGAGACGGTCAACATGCTGCGCGCGGCCGGCGAGGCCGGCCTTTTCCGCGTCGTCATGATCCACCATCCGCCGATCCGCGGCGCGACCTCTTTCTACAAGCGCATGATCGGCATCCGCCGTTTCGCCGCCGTCGTTTCGACCGGCGGAGCCGAACTCGTGCTGCACGGCCATACTCATCTCAACACGCTCCACTGGCTGCGCGGACAGACTGGCCCGGTGCCGGTCGTCGGCATCGCCTCGGCCTCGCAGGGGCCGGGCGGCATCAAGCCTCCCGCCGCTTACAATCTCTTCTCCATTTCCGGTTCTCCCGGTGCCTGGGAAGTCAAGGGCGAACGTTTCAGCATCAATGACACTGGCGATGGCATGAAACGGGAAAGCGCAGATATTTTCGCACTTTAGCGGCGGTTTCGGAATCAATTCCGGCAGTCGTTGAATCACTATGTGAGGAGCGTTCGCCAGCCTCGCCGGCATCAGCAATAAAGGCCCGCGGGGCTCTTGGTATTTTTAGGCGTCGGCGTACAATTCAGCAACCACAGCGCTTCAAAACGGAGTACGCCCGATGACTTCTTCTCTTCATCGCCTGTGCAGACTTTCGCTTGTTTCCGTCTTTGCTCTCGGTCTGGCTACGTCCGCCTTCGCGGTCGGAGGCGGGAATGACGACACTTCCCCGCCGCAGAAAACCCAGACGACCAAGACCTGCACCAAGGGCAAGGTGTGGGATGCAAAGAAGAAGGAATGCGTCGACCCGAAGAAGCAGAGCTTCAACGATGACGAGCTCTTCAATTTCGCCCGCGAATTCGCCTATGCCGGGCAGTATGAGAACGCCATCACGGTGCTCAATCTCGCCAGCAACCAGAACGATCCGCGCATCCTGAACTATCTCGGTTACGCCAATCGCAAGGCCGGCCGCATGGAACTCGGCATGTCCTACTACAGGAAGGCCCTGCAGCAGGACGAGAATTACATCCTCGCCCGCTCCTACATGGGCATGGCGCTTGCCGAGCAGGGCGACATTCAGGGCGCCCGCGTCCAGCTCGTCGAGATCCGCGATCGCGGCGGCGAAAATACCTGGGCCTATCGCGCTCTGCTGCAGAGCCTGAACGGCTACAGGACATATTGAGACAAGCTCCGCGGGATATGGTGCGGAAATCCCCTGGGAAGGGATGGATGAATTGAACCCCGCGCTTGCGAAATACAGGCGACTTGCTCCATAAAAGCCGCCTGCATGGCCGGGGTGCATACGAAGCAGCTATGAATTTCGGCCAATGTGAATGCTTCTTGGAAAGACCATGCGCCAACCCGCAGCCACCACCGATATCCGGCGTGATCTCGTCGGTCTCCTGCCCCGCCTCCGCCGCTTTGCCATCACGCTCGCGGGAGAGACGGCTGCGGCCGACGAACTGGTTCAGGCCGTCTGTCTGCGCGCCATTTCCAGGGGCAATCAGTGGAACGGCGAAGGCCGGCTGGAAAGCTGGATCTATACGCTGGCCCGCCAGCAATGGGCGGAAGACAGCCGCAAGCGCAAGCCGCGTCCGGTGGCCCGAGGCAACGTGACCGATATCCGCGACGCCATTCGCGACCGCACGGCAGTCGTCGATACCGACGCCCTGCACCGCATGCTCGCTGAAATGCCCGAGGGCGTCGCCAGCATCTTCCTGCTGATCGACGTGGAAGGCCACAGCTATCAGGCGGCCTCCGAAATCATGGGCATCGCAATCGGCAACATTGCCGGTCAGCTTGCGACGGCGCGACTCCATTTCGCCGCATTGTCCGGCCACAATCCGCCCGTCCACAGGTACTGACTGATTTGCTCGATTTCAAAAAACAGCCGCTCGAAGCCCAGCTCGCCGCCCTCCTCGACGGCGAAACCACGCCGGAACAGAAGCTGGAACTGGAAAGCCGGCTGGCAACGGACGAAAACGCCCGCAAGATCTACGACAAGCTGCGCCACGGCGTCGATTTCGGCCGGCGCAAGCTGGACGACATGCTGAAAGAGCCCGTTCCGCTGGCACTTGTCCGTTCCATCAAGAGCACGCAACCGCCGAAGACGCCGATCGCCCAGCGCAACGCGCGCCCGCAGCTCAAGCTCGCGCCGAACGGCCGCCAGGCGCTTGCGGCGGCCCTCATTCTCTTCGTCGTCGGCGGTGGCATCGGCTATTTCATCGGCAATGCACCTGATGCGGACGAGGCCGCGCCGGTCGCAGCGAGCCCGCAGGTCAACACCAATGACTGGCTGGGGGATGTCACGGCCTTCCAGCGTCTGCTCGTGCGCCAGCCGCGTCACCTTGTCGAGGTGCCGGCCTCGCAGGCCGAAGAAATATCCTCCTGGCTGACGACCGCGATCGGCGTTCCGTTCCGCGTGCCGGATCTTTCCGCCGAATCCTGGACCTTCCAGGGCGCCCGCGTGATCCTTGGCGACAACCGCCCCGTCGGCCAGCTCGTCTATTCCAATACCGATGGTGACATTATCTCGATCTGTTTCCGCAAGGATGCGCAGCCCCCGGAAACGGAGGACTTCAAGGAGACGATCCGTGACGAGATCGGCCTCGTGACCTGGCACAATGCGGGCACGTCCTATGTGCTGGCCGGCCCCTCCGCCGAAGCCACGCTCGGCCAGCTCGCCATGGAAATCGCCGCCGCCATCTGACGGTTAGGGCACCAGAACGACTTTTCCGCTGACCCGCCGCTCCTCGAGCGCACGATGTGCCCTTGCGGCCTCATCAAGCGAAAACCGGCCGCCATGCACGATTTTCAGCGCGCCCGATGCGGCAAGATCGAAGAGGATGCCGAGATCAGCTCTCCATCTGTCCGCCGCAATCAGCGGCAGGAGTGAAAAGCCCTTCAGCGACTGGTTGATATCCAGCATCGAGCGAATCGCGGAAAGCTCCAGCGAGAACCGGCCCATAGCCGCAAACAGCATTTCGCCGGCGGGAGCAAGTGCAGCCACAGACGCCCGCGCGATCTCACCGCCGACCGTCTCGTAGATGACATCGGCTCCCTGCCCTCCAGTCCTCGCCCTGACAGCGCCCGCCCACTCTGCGGCGGTGTAATCGACGGCGAGGTCGGCGCCGAGTGAGAGCGCGGACTGCCGCTTCGCTTCACTGCCGGCTGCGGCAATGACCATGCCAGCCCCCTCGAACCTGGCGAGCTGCAGCAACAGAGACCCAACCCCGCCGGCGGCAGCATTGACAAGCACCACCTTTTCCTTCGGCGGGCTGCGACGCACCATGTGCAGCGCCGTCAGGCCCTGCACCATTAGCGCCGTCGCATCCGCAAAGGAAAGGCCATCCGGCAGACGCATTGCCGCTGCGGCTTCCGCAGCCACATATTCCGCATATCCGCCGAAGCCACGCCCGATTGCAAAGAGCGGCACGGCGACGCGTGCGCCAATCAGCGACGGATCGGTATCCGTCCCCAGTTCCTCCACGATTCCAGCCACTTCCACACCGGGAAAGGCAGGCAACGGCGGAGAGACGGCATAACGATCCGCCCGCATCAGAACCTCGAAGAAATTGACGCCGGCGGCATGGACACGCACAAGCACCTCTCCGCGCCCGGGCCTCGGGATCGGCACTTCTACGGTTTCGAGAACGTCAGGCGGACCGAAGCGGCGGAACTGGACGAGTTTCATTGACAGACCTCACGTTTGATGGCGTGAAGCAGGCTGTAGCACTCGATTTACGGATCAAAATACACACATATCAGTGCCATACCCACCAGGAGGTGACCATGCCCGAGCCCATGAAAAGATTGCCAAGACTGCCTGTGGAACGGGCCTTGAAGGTCATTTCCGGGCGATGGAAGCCCGTGATCCTCTATCATGTCTTCTCAGGACCGAAGCGGCTTTCGCAGCTCAAGCGCATGATGCCCGAGATCACCCAGAAGGTGCTGATCCAGCAATTGCGGGAGATGGAGGAGCACGGGCTCATACGCCGGGAAATCTTTGCGGAAGTGCCGGCACGGGTGGAGTATACGGCAACCGAACTCGGGCTCGGGCTGGAACCGATCCTCCTTGCTCTCTGCCGGTGGGGACAAAACCACGCGCAAGCACAGGGCGAGCTCGATGAACTCGCCGATTGCATTGTCAGGCCGCGCCACCCCGAGGCGATCGCGGCCTGATCAGAATGTTCAGGCCTTGCCGGCCTTCACCTCGAGCACGCGGTTGGCAGCCGACACGATCGCTTCGAGCGATGCGGCGACGATGTTGGTGTTGATGCCCGCACCGAAAAGCTTGCCGCCCGGATAGGATGTCTCGACATAGGAGATGGCGGCGGCATTCGAGCCGTGCTGCAGCGAGTGCTCCGAATAATCCTCGACCGACATCTCGATGCCGAGATAGTGCGACAGCGCATTGATGAAGCCGTCGATCGGGCCGTTGCCGCGGCCTTCGATACGCTTGATCTCGCCCCTGTCGGTAATCTCGGCCGCCACGATCCGCTGCCCCTTGTGCTCCGTATCGGGATAGGTGTGGTGGTCGACGAACTTGAGGCGGGCGCCCGGCTGGGTCACGTAACGCTCGATGAAACGGTCGTGGATACGCTTGGAGGGAAGCTCCTTGCCCTCTTCGTCGGTGATGCGCTGGATGTCCTCGCGGAATTCGACCTGCAGGTTGCGCGGCAGGTTGAGCCCGTAATCCTGCTGCAGGATATAGGCGATGCCGCCCTTGCCCGACTGCGAATTGATGCGGATGATCGCCTCGTAGGAACGGCCGACATCGCGCGGGTCGATCGGCAGGTAGGGCACTTCCCAGACCGGATGGTTGGCGACCTGCGCCGCCTTCATGCCCTTGTTGATCGCGTCCTGGTGCGAGCCGGAGAAAGCCGTATAGACCAGTTCGCCCACATAGGGGTGACGCTCGGCGATCGCCATCTGGTTGGAATATTCGAAGACTTCCTTGATGCGCTCGATGTTGGAGCAGTCGATTTCCGGATCGACGCCCTGCGTGAACATGTTGAGCGCCATGGTGACGACATCGACATTGCCGGTGCGCTCGCCATTGCCGAAGAGCGTACCTTCGACACGGTCGGCGCCGGCCAGCAGCGCCAGCTCGGCCGCGGCAATACCGGTGCCGCGGTCATTATGCGGATGCAGCGAGATGATCAGGTTTTCCCTGTTGTCGAGGTTGCGGCACATCCATTCGATCTGGTCGGCATAGACGTTCGGCGTCGCCATTTCGACGGTCGAGGGCAGGTTGATGATGAGCTTGTTGTCGGGCGTCGGCTTTACGACCTCGATGACGGCATTGCAGATTTCCAGCGCCACATCCAGCTCGGTGCC
The DNA here is from genome assembly GCF_042656325.1 of Rhizobium sp. GCM10022189. NCBI lineage: Bacteria > Pseudomonadati > Pseudomonadota > Alphaproteobacteria > Hyphomicrobiales > Rhizobiaceae > Rhizobium > Rhizobium sp. GCM10022189. The sequence continues at coordinate 52,506 of NZ_JBHSOR010000013.1, read as the reverse complement.
GGTAAAGCTTTCCGGCGAATATTCGAAACGGTAGCCGCCGCCGGCCTTGGCCGCCATGTCGGTAATCATCTTGGCGGCATCGACGGCGATCTGCTTGATGCCCTGCACATCCTTGCCGAAGACCACGCGGCGCTGCAGTTCGCTGGTGGAATTGTAGAAATGCACGATCGGCCGGTTGGCGCCCTGCAATGCCTCGAAGGTGCGCGTGATCAGCTCGGGGCGGCACTGCACCAGCACCTGCAACGATACGTCGTCGGGCACGTTGCCCTCTTCCACGCACCAGCGGGCAAAATCGAAATCGGTCTGCGAGGCCGACGGGAAACCGATCTCGATTTCCTTGAAGCCCATTTCCAAGAGCAGGTGGAACATGCGCGCCTTGCGGTCATGGCCCATCGGATCGACGAGCGCTTGGTTGCCGTCGCGCAGATCGACGGAGCACCAGATCGGTGCCTTGGTGATGGTCTTGGTCGGCCAGGTGCGGTCAGGGATATTCACCTGCGGATAGGGCCGGTATTTGACGGCGGCGTCGGGCATGCCCTTGGCGCCTGCGGAGGATCGGCTGGTGTTCGTGTCCATTGTCTTGTCTCCTCGTCCCGGCATTTGCCCCGCCTCTTAGCCGATCATATCTGGCTTGGCGACAGCAAATGCGGACCTTTGATCGGTCGTTTGGTCAATTTTGAAAGTGAGTCGCGAGGAGCGATGGCCGGGCGGGCTTTCGGCCGCCGGGCGCTCCTCAAAGGACCCGGCAACCGCGCGTAAGGCCGAGGAGAAGAAGCGAGGTAAGGGCGCGCGTATTGTCACGCAGGGCCGTGCGGCCGCGTGCAATCGTCTCGGAAATCCGTGCGCCTGTATTCTTCATGACCGCGCTTATAGCCTCCGCCGGAAATTCCGGCAACCCCTCGCCTATATTTTCCTCGCCTGCACGATCCGGGACAGAGCGAGCATCAGCCCGCCCGCGACCAGCCCCCAGAAAGCGCCGGAAATGCCGCCGAAGGAAACGCCCGATGCCGTCACGAGGAAAGTGATCGCCGCCGCCTCGCGCGATTCCGGTGCCTGGAACGCCGCCATCGCCGAACCCGAGAATGCGCCGACAAGTGCAAGACCGGCCACGGCTTCGATCAGGATGGGCGGCGCCAATGCGACAAAGGCAGTCACCGCCCCCGCAAGCAAACCGAGGACGACATAACCCACGCCCGAAATCAGCGCTGCCCAATAGCGCCGCGAAGGATCGGCATGCGCGTCCTGCCCGGCGCACATCGCCGCCGTGATCGCCGCGAGATTAACCGCATGTCCGCCGAAAGGGGCCGCCAGCAGCGAGAAGACGCCGGTCACGGCAAAGAGCGGCCCAGGCTTCGGATCATAGTGATTGACCTTCAGCACCGCGATGCCGGGAATATTCTGCGAGGCCATCGTCACGATGAAGAGCGGCAGGGCGATCGATACGAAACCGGCAAGATTGAAGACCGGGTGGACAATGTCGATAACCGGCACCAGCGACTGCTTGAGCGAGGCAAGCGCGCCTTCCGGAATATCGACGCCGAAGGCGAGCACCAGCGCGAAGGCAACCAGGGCCGCCGGCACTGCCCAGAGGCGCTTGAAGGCGCCAACCACGATCCAGGTCAGAATAATCGGCAGACCAAGCAGCGGATTGAAGGCAATCGCCTTGACCGGGGCAAAGCAGAGGCCGAGCAGAACGCCTGAGAGCATGGCATTGGCAAGCGGCGCCGGGATGGCGGCCACCGCCCGCCCAAGCGGCTTGAACAGCCCGGCAATGACGATCAGCAGGCCGCAGAGGATGAAGGCCCCGACAGCCGCGTTGAAACCGCCATCGATCGTGCCGATGCTCGCCAGCAGCGCCGCCCCCGGCGTCGACCAGGCGATGCTGACCGGCAGGCGCGTAACGGCGCTGAGCACGACGGCACAAAGCCCCATGGAGACCGACAGCGCCATCAGCCCCGAAGCGGCCTGCACATCGGTGGCGCCGACTGCCTGCAGCCCGTGCAGCACGACGGCAAAAGAACTGGTGAACCCGACAAAAGCCGTCAATAGGCCCATAAAGAGGCTTTGAACGGAAAAGTCCTTGAGCATGATGCGACTCCGGCTGCGAAGAGTGCGCATGGAGCAGCATAAGCCGGAAGCGCGCAAGCCGGATTGCCGCCGGAAATGTTCGCTGAGCCGGCAATCCCCCAAGGATTGCACGGGCGCTACGCCAGCAGATATGGAAACGCCCCGCCTGCAACTGACAGACGGGGCGTGGATTTGGTCCTTATCGGCGAAAAATCAGATTTCGCTCTGCGACGTGACGATGCGCGAAACGAGGCCGTAGGAAACGGCATCTTCGGCTGACAGCCAGTAGTCGCGATCGATGTCCTTGGCGATCTTTTCTTCCGACTGGCCGGTGGCCTTCGAGAAGATCTTGATCAGGCGCTCGTTCATCTTGATGATTTCGCGTGCCTGGATCTCGATATCCGAAGCCATGCCGCGCGTGCCGCCGGAGGGCTGGTGCAGCAGGAAGCGGGTGTTCGGCAGGCAGATGCGGCGTTCCTTCGGAGCGGCGGCATAGATGAGCGCGCCGGCCGAGGCGACCCAGCCCGTGCCGATCATCCAGACCTTCGGCTTGATGAACTTGATCATGTCGTGGATGGAATCGCCAGACTCGACGTGGCCGCCGGGCGAATTGACGTAGATGCGGATATCGTCGTCATTGGCGGCGGCAAGCGCCACGAGCTGGGTGCAGACCTTCTGCGCCAGTTCCTGCGTGATCGGCCCATAGATGAAGATCGAACGCGACTTGAAAAGGTTCGCCTCCGTTTCCTTGCCGAGCGGCAGTTCCTTCGTCTTGTCGTCCTGTTCTTCTTCGTCGTTCATTCGAACCTCTCTCACGTCCAATGCGGTTCCTCGCAGATAGTGCGACTCAATGCGTAAAACAATGCGGGAAAAAGGGGAAGCAGGAAGCGGTGAAGATATTCTTATGACAAACGGACGATATGATCGCATCCTGAGAAAAGACCGGGAGAACGCAAAATGACCTCCTCTCTCCTGCGTGCGGCGGTGCGCAACAATGCTTTCTGGTGCGACGCCGTCTGCAAGGCGCTGGGTTTGCCCGGTGAATTCACGGCGACGGTCTGGTTCCACCGCCGCGGCACGCCGCCCTTCTATCCCGATGTCGTGACCCTGACCGAGGCGGATGGCGAAACGACCGAAGCGATTGCGACGCTTGTCAACGACGATACGCGCGATTGGGCGGTCAAGGACAGCTACGCCGCTCTTGATCTTGCGCCGCTCGGCTTCAGGATGCTTTTCGAAGCGGAATGGATCGGCATCCGCAATCCGGTCTCCGCCCCCTCGCCGATCACCTGGCAGCGCGTGAGGAACGCCGCCGATTTTTCACGCTGGGAGCAGGAATGGGAAAAGGCGAACGGGCCGGTGACGCAGAAGATCTTCGCCGAACCCCTGCTCGCCGACCCCGAAATCGCCTTCCTGCTCGCCTTCGAAAACGGCAGGCCGCTCGGCGGCGGCATCCTCAACCATCACGCCGGCGCTGTGGGGCTTTCCAACCTGTTTGCGGAAGGCGGGCGCGGCGAAGACATTCGCCGCGGGCTGATTGCGCAGGCCGCCGCGCTCTATCCGCGAGAGCCGCTTGTCGGTTACGAACATGGCGACGATCTGGACGAGGCACTGCGCACCGGCTTCGAGCTTCTGGGCACGCTGCGCGTCTGGCTGAGGGAGGCCTGAACTTACGAAAATGTAAGTTGCCCAGGCTTTGAAATGCCCCAATCGCTTCCTAACTCAGCCTTATGCGGCCCTCCCGCCGAAGCTCGAAGCCGCGGAACTTTAGAGGAGACATGACATGTCACCGGAAGAACGCCAATTGCTGACCGCCCTCTTCGATCGCGTCCGCACCGCAGGCGCAACGCCGCGCGATCCGGAAGCCGAAGCGCTGATATCGGAAGCGACCCGCGCGCAGCCCTCCGCCGCCTACTATCTGGCGCAGGCCGTCATCGTGCAGGAAAAGGGCCTGGAGGCCGCCGCCAACCACATCAAGGAGCTTGAAGAGCGCGTCCGCCAGCTCGAAGCGGGCGAAGGCGATCGCCGCCAGGCCGAACAGGGCGGCTTCCTGAGCTCCATTTTCGGCAGCACCCAGACCCAGCAGCCGGCACCCGCCCCCGGTCCGTGGGGTGGCGCGCCAAGAGAGGGCTACGAGCAGCCTCGCGGCTACGACAATAGCCGCCAGATGGCGCAGCAGCCCTCCGGCCCCTGGAGCCAGCAGGCCTATGCGCCCTCCGCCGGCGGCAGTTTCCTGCGTGGCGCACTCGGCACGGCGGCCGGCGTCGCCGGCGGCATGCTGCTTGCCAATTCGCTCTCCGGCATCTTCGGCAACCACATGTCCTCGCTCGGCTGGGGCTCGCCGTTCGCCGGCGCCAATCCGTTCGGCAATGCCGGCGGCCCGGTCGAGGAAACCGTCATCAACAATTATTACGGCGACAACAGCCAGGCCGACGATAACGACAATATCCAGCAGGCCGATTACGACGACAACGACGATTCCATGGATGATTCCGGCGACGACACGATGGACGTTTGAGGCTGATGGCTGAGCCTGGGTGACGGGGGAGGTATTGAACCGCCGCACCGTTGCCCGGCCCCTCCCTTTCAGGGCGTTCGCCGCCGCAATCGATCAACAGCAATTCCAGAAAAAGTGCCCTGCGGTTTTTCCTCCGCAAGCGCGCTCAAGAAGGAGCCATCGATTGCTCGGGCGGCACCCGGCCGCGGCTCACCCACGTCCGCGATAGGTCGCAACGCCCTGATCCGGCAGCCATACGCCTTCCGGCGGCTTGCCGGTCTGCCAGAAGACGTCGATCGGAATGCCGCCGCGCGGATACCAGTAGGCGCCGATGCGCAGCCATTTCGGGTCCAGAAGCTCGACGATGCGCTTGGCGATATAGATCGAGCAATCCTCGTGGAAGGCGCCGTGGTTACGGAAGGAATGCAGGAACAACTTCAGCGACTTCGATTCCACCAGAAATTCGTTCGGGATGTAATCAATGACGATATGGGCGAAATCCGGCTGTCCGGTCATCGGGCAGAGCGAGGTGAATTCCGGTGCGGTGAAACGCACGACATAGTCGGTGCCGGCATGGCTGGCCGGCACTTTTTCCAGAACCGCCTCTTCGGGGCTCTTTGCGGTTTCCGTCTGCTGGCCCAGCATCGAAAGGCTGGAAACGTCTGTCGTGGGCATTATGCCTCCTTGATCACTTTGACGCGGATGCCATGGGCCTTTTCGCCCTCCGGCTCCACATGAATGGCAATGGTCGCGCCCGCATGCGCCGCGCGGATGGCATCTTCAAGGCGGTCGCAAATATCATGCGCTTCGCGAACCGTCATCCTGGCCGGCACGACAAGATGAAAATCGACGAAAGTCACCGAACCGGCGCGTCTGGTCTTCAGGTCATGCACGCCGATCGAGCCGGCCGCATGGGTGGCGATCGCCTGCTTGATCGCCTCCTCCTCCTGCTGATCGACCGCCTGGTCCATCAGGCCGCCGATCGATTGCGAGATCACCTTCCAGCCCTGATAGAGAATGTTGAGCGCCACGAGAATGGCGAGGACGGGGTCGAAGATCGCATATCCGGTGGCGAGCGCCAGAAGCAGGCCAACAAGAACGCCGACGGAAGTCAGCACGTCCGACATGATGTGCTGCCCGTCCGCCGTCAAAGCCGCGGAGCGATGCTTCCGCCCGGTACGGATCAACAGCTGCGCCCAGACGGCATTGACGACGCCGGCGGCAAAGTTGATCGCAAGGCCGAGCACCGGTGCGGCGAGCATGCGCGGGTCGGCGAGATGGCCGACCGCCTCCTGAACGATCAGCAGCGCGGCGACGACGATCATCACGCCCTCGGTCACGGCCGAGAGATATTCCGCCTTGTGATGGCCGAACGGATGGTCGTGATCGGCCGGCTTCTGCGCATAACGGATCACGAAGAAGGCGATGAAGGCCGCCACCACGTTGACGAAGGATTCCAGCCCGTCCGACAGCAGCGCCACCGAACCCGTAACCCACCAGGCGACCATCTTCAGCCCCATGACGCCGAGCGACAGGGGAATGCCCCAGAACGCCAGTTTCCGAACCGTGAGATTGCCTTCTTCGTTCATGTCGTCCCCCTGCGGATGCGAATGAATTGCAGCATTTAAGCCATTGAAACGCAAAACCGCCCGCGCGGGAATCGCGCAGGCGGCCAATGCCGGTGATATGGGCAATCAGGCCCGAAAAGTCAAAGCCTTTGCCACATGTCGCACAAAAGGCAGGCCCGTCCCGTGCGAATGGCAAGAACCGGCCCGCCTGCATGATTGACGGCAACTCCATAAGCATTTATATAACCTGTTATGTAACTGACGTGAGGAACCCGCCTTGGTCGAGGATGTCGTGAAATCGCTGGGCTATTTGTGCCTTGGCAGCCGCTTCCGCCGGATCGGCGAACGCCTGCAGGCCGACACGCAGCAGGTCATCGAGGAACTGGGCGTCTCCATCCAGGCCGCGCAATATCCTTTCCTCGGCGCCATCGATAGGCTCGGCCCGCTGACGATCGGCGAACTGGCCCAGGCCGTGGGCATTACCCAGCCCGGCGCCACACGCACCGCCGCCCAGCTGATGGAACTCGGCTTCCTCGACATGCAGTCCTCCGCCGAGGATCAGCGGCGCAGGGTCGTTTCGCTGACCGCCAAAGGCCAGGAACTCGTCGATTATTCCAGGCAGAAGGTCTGGCCGCGTATCGCAGCCGCCGTCGCCGATCTCTGCCGGGATCTCGACGGCCCGCTGCTGGAACAGCTTGCCGCGATCGAGGACGGCCTTGCCGAAGCGCCGCTCACCCGCCGCGCGGGCGCCGTACAGGAGAAAACCCCATGAGCCATATTCTCGACCGACCGATCTGGAACGCGCTGCATACGGCGCATGCCGATCTCGCTGAGGGCGGCGAACGCGCCAGGCGCTATCCGCCCTCCATCGTGCCTTTCGCGGCTGCCGCCGACGATACGCGCGAAAGCCTCGAAGCGCTGGAAAACCTGCCCGCGGCGGACGAGGTCATGGCCATCGTCGAAGCCGGCCCCATCACCGTGCCGCAGGGCCTGACGGTCCTCACGGACGGAAAGCTGGTGCAGATGATCGCCGAGCGTCCCTACGAGCGCATTTCCGACAGCCGCCTGCAGCCGTTGACCCCTGACGATGCGGAGGAAATGCTGGCGCTCGCGACGCTGACCAGGCCCGGCCCCTTCACGCTCGGCGCCCAGAAACTCGGAACCTTCTGGGGCGTCAAGATCGACGGCCGCCTCGTCGCCATGGCCGGTCAGCGTCTGCGGCTTCCCGGACATGGCGAGCTCAGCGGTCTCTGCACCCACCCCGATTTTCAGGGGAAGGGTCTCGGCACCCTGCTCTTCCGCTATGTCGCCGGCGAGATTTCCGCCAGGGGCGATACCGTGTTCCTGCATGCCTATTACACCAACACGTCCGCCATCGCGCTCTACAAGACGCTCGGCTTCAAGCTGCGGTCGGAGCTGAACTTCCGCGTCGTCAGGCGCAGCGCCTAGCCCGGCCAAAAGGTCACAGCCGCCTGCTTTCGCCATCTGCGCCATGATAGCGACCCAATTGCATGGTGTTGACGGCCTGGCAGTCAACTGGGGACCGCATGAGACATGCATTGGATCAATCGCTACATCGACCAGCCGTTGCTTGACGGTGCGGCCCGTTTCTTGCGGGCCTGGCACATCCGCACCGGCCTGTCGCCGGAACGGCTGGAGCCGCTCTGGAATATTGCCGTGACGGGCCTGCTGATCTTCGCAGCCAGCCGTTTTCTCGCCGGCCCGGCGCTGCTTCTGTGCTATGGCGGCCTCGTCATGCTGGCCCTCCCCTCCGCCTGGACGCTGTTCACCGGCCGCGATGCCGACGGCTACGATGTCGCCGCTTACAAGCGGCTGAGGACCAAGGCCTTCATGAAACGCGAGGCGGAATGGGCCGTCAGGCTCGCCATCCTTTTCACCGCCGCGTGCCTTCCCTTCGTCACGCGTTCCAGCGACCCGTCGGCCGCCTGTTTCATGATCGGCGCCAGCCTCTGGTTCGTGCTGACGGGGCCGGCAAGATCCTATCTTGCCGCAGCAGAACCGCCCATGCCGCGCGATGGCGACCGGTCTTTCAAGGCCGATCTGCAGTTCGGTTGAGAAGATTTAAATCGGCGCGAAATCCAATTGTCGCAGCGACAATGGAACGAACGGCTCACGCTTCCGTTATCCTTGCCAGCAACCGCTTAAGGAGATCGCGATGCTGTATTATGCTCTGGTATTTCTCGTCGTAGCCCTGATTGCAGGCGTCCTTGGATTTGGCGGCATTGCCGGCGCATCCGCTTCGATCGCCCAGGTCCTGTTCTTCATCTTCCTGGTGCTGTTCGTCGTATCCATCGTCGCCCGGCTCATGCGGCGCGTCTAGACGAACATTTCCAACGCAAAACCCGCCGTTTCCGGCGGGTTTTGCCCATTCTGGAGACCGGCGTCAGGCGGCCTTGGTCTTGGCCCGCCGCGCCAGGTGCGCCACCACATTCTCGATCATCCGCATGCCGGCATCGCCGCCGAGCGTCATGATCGATTCCGGATGGAACTGCACGGCCGCGATCGGCTCCTTGGCATGTTCGATGCCCATGATCGTGCCGTCTTCGCTCTCGGCGGTAATGATGAACTCCCGCGGCAGCGTCGAGGGATCGGCAAAGATCGAGTGATAGCGGCCGACCGTCACTTCCTTGGCAAGGCCCGAGAAGACGATGCCCGGCTCCAGCACGCGGATGCGCGACGGCTTGCCATGCATCGGCAGCGCCAGATGGCGAAGCTCGCCGCCATAGGCTTCGGCCAGCGCCTGCAGGCCGAGGCAGACACCGAAGATCGGCAGGTTGCGGGCGCGGGCCTTCTTGATCGTCGCCTTGCAATCGAAATCCTTCGGATTGCCGGGACCGGGCGACAGGACCACGAGATCCGGGTTCAGCCTGTCGAAGACTTCCTCCGGCACCGGCGTGCGCACGGTCGAGACGGTGGCGCCCGTCTGGCGGAAATAGTTCGCCAGCGTATGCACGAAACTGTCTTCATGGTCGATCAGCAGGATGTTGACGCCCTTGCCGACGGAGGCGACGTCGCGCTGGGTCTTGCCGGAATTGCCCGTCTTGGCATCGCGGATTGCGGAAAGCATGGCAGAGGCCTTCAGTTCGGTTTCGGCTTCTTCTTCCTCGGGGATGGAATCGTTCAGCAGCGTCGCGCCGGCGCGCACTTCGGCAATACCGTCCTTGATGCGCACGGTGCGCAGCGTCAGGCCGGTATTCATGTCGCCGTTGAAGCCGACCATGCCGATCGCCCCACCATACCACGCGCGCGGGCTCTTCTCATGCGATTCGATGAAGCGCATCGCCCAGAGCTTCGGCGCGCCCGTCACGGTCACGGCCCAGGCGTGGCTGAGGAAGCCGTCGAAGGCATCCATGTCGTCGCGAAGACGGCCTTCGATATGGTCCACCGTATGGATGAGCCGCGAATACATCTCGATCTGCCGGCGGCCGATGACCTTGACCGAACCCGGCTCGCAGACGCGGCTCTTGTCGTTTCGGTCGACATCCGAGCACATGGTGAGTTCGGACTCGTCCTTCTTGGAGTTCAGGAGCTTCAGGATCTGCTCGCTGTCGGCGATCGGATCGTCGCCGCGCTTGATCGTGCCCGAGATCGGGCAGGTCTCGATGCGGCGGCCCGAAACGCGCACGAACATCTCGGGCGAGGCCCCGACCAGATATTCCTGGTTTCCGAGATTGATGAAGAAGGAATAGGGCGACGGATTGATCGCCTTCAACCGCTTGGAAATGTCGGAAGGCTTGCTTTCGCAGCGCTCCATGAACTTCTGCCCCGGCACGACTTCGAAGAGATCGCCCTTGCGGAAGCTCTCCTTCGCCTTGACGACCAGTTCGGCATATTCCCCCGGCCGATGATCGCTCTTCGGCGGAATGGCATCCGTGCGGACAAACGGCTCGGCGGCAATGTCCCCCGCCTTGCCCTCGGTCGTCTTGCCGTCCTTGGCGAAATCGTAGCGGTCGATCCAGGCCTTGGCGGCGTAGTTGTCGACGACGAGGATTTCGTCCGGCAGGTAGAGAACCATGTCGCGCTGGTCGGCGGGCCGCTCCAGTTTCAGGTTGATCGCGTCGAACTGGAAGGCAAGGTCGTAGCCGAAGGCGCCGTAGAAGCCGATGCTGGCATCGGCCTGCGAATGGAAGAGATCGGTGATGGCGCGAAGCACGGTAAAGACCGTCGGCATCTTGGAGCGCTCTTCCTCGGTGAAGACGCGGTCCGGCATCTTCACCGTCAGGTCGAGCCGGCGCGCGGTCGATGCGCCAGTTTCCAGCTCGCTGACAGTTTTCAGCCGCTCGGCAATGAAGCCGAGGATGACTTCGCCGCGCTCGTTATAGGCCTCGATCCAGACATTGCGGCCGAAAGAGGAAATGCCGAGCGGCGGATCGACGACGGCCGTATCCCAGCGCGTATAGCGGCCCGGATATTCGTAGTTCGAGGAAAAGACCGCGCCGCGCCGCTCGTCGAGCTTGTCGACATAGGACGAAACCGCGTCGGCATAGGGAATGGCCCGCCTCTGCCGGGTGACGGTGATGCCGCCCTTGGTCTCGTAGATTTCCGCACCATCATCCCGCAGGATCGTTACCATAGTTCCACTCCGTTCTCGGCCCGGACGAAAGGCGGCCTTTGAAACAAAAAAGCCGCCTCGAAGTTTCGGGCGGCTCGTTCGTCGTCTTTGGACACGATTGGTCGAGGCCGCCTCAGCGAGCCCACCACCAAACTGCAATGTTCAAGGACTTCTTCATGAGCGAAATTGTTAGCCTGAGATGGAGCCAAGCGCAAGAGGCGATCACCTCACGAAAAAGGGCGGCCCGAAAGCCGCCCTCGGGATGTTAGAAGCGTTGGGTCAACGTGACCTTGAAGGTTCGTCCCGCCTCCGAATAATATTCGATCGGTTGCGCAGGCGAGTCAGAAAGCGTCTGGGTATTTACCGCTTCGTAATACGTCTTGTCGAAGACGTTGTAGACACCGGCCCGAAGCGTCATACCCTTTATCTGTTCGGGCTCCCACCATGCAGTCAGATCGACAACGCCATAGCCCGGCGCATCGAACGTATCCGGGTCGCCGTCATCCTTTGCTCCGGTCGAAGCGTTGAGCGTGACATCCGTACCCCAGGTTTCTGTTGCATAGCCGGCACTGGCAATGGCCTTGAACGGCGTGACCGAGCGAATGACTTCGTTTGTCTGCGTGTCGATACCGTTCATGTAGCTGATGCCGGCAGAGACATGAAAACCGTTGTCGAAGGTCTTATGCGCATTGGCTTCGATACCGTAGATGCGCACACGGTCGCGGTTGAAATACGACGTGATGCCGAGCGGATATGTCCCGGTCGTGTCTGTGAAGGTCTCTGTATCGATGAAGTTGCGGTACTTGTTGTAGAAGAGACCGACGTGACCACCGAGATCGCTGTCGCCGAAATTCGCACCGACTTCGATGCCCTGACTGGTTTCCGGCTTCAGGTCAGGATTTCCGAGGCTGAGGTAACTGCCCGGCGCACCGTAGTCGAGATAAAGTTCCTCAACATCAGGCGCGCGGAAGCCCATCGACCACTGCGCATAGATCTCGACGTCCGGACGCGGCTCGAAGGCAGCACGGAGCTTGGGCGAGAACTGGCTATCGCTCTGACCTGCCGGCAAACCGCTGTAAGCCGGGTTTTCTTCATAGGCTGTCGTCTGCTTCGGGCTGTAATCGTACCAATCGAAACGGACACCGGGGGTCAGCGAGAACGGGCTGTCTCCGACAGAGATCTTGTCGTCAATGAAAAAGCCGACCTTGCTTCCATCGACGTCAGGCATGTCCGATTGGTTCGTATGCAGGAAGTTGCAGGTATTGAATGGCGGGAATGGCCCGGGACCGCAACTGTCCACGCCGGAGGAATACTGGTTTGCCTTGGAGAAGGAAATATCCAGACCCGCGGTCACCTTGTGATCGAACCCGCCAGCTTCAAAGCTCTTCTCGGCATTTCCCGCAAAACCGATCGCCCGCTGTTCGAATTCGTTGTCACGCTTGTAGACGCCAATCGGCGTCGAGCTGCGAATACTGTCGTCGCCGACATTCTTGACGATATCCTGCCAATAGAAGACCGCGTTGGCCCGATCGATCAGGCTGTCGGCATCAGTCGCTTCATATTTATAGTCCAGCGAAACGCGATCGCGCCTGGCGTCATTGAACGTATTACGGTTGCCCGGACGATAGGTGCCGGTCAACGTCTGTCCCGTCATAAGATCGATATCGCGATCCTTGTCATAATGTTCGGCTGTCAGCCCGAACGTGTGGCCACTATCCGTATACTGGCGAACCTTGAAGAGAAAATTCTTCGAGCGGTAGTCTTCCGGGTTCTCTTCGCTACGCGTTGCGCCATAGCCGCCAACGTCCCCGTTGTTTTCGGATTCATGCCCCTTCCGATAGTCGCCCTGGAACAGCACGGCAGTGTTGTCGATGCGCTTTGCAACAGCGGCGGAGCCGCCGAAACTGCGATCCTTGCTGTCATAGCCGAACTTGAAAATACCGCCCCACGTCGCGTTCGGATCGATGAGATCTTCCGGCTCCAACGTACGCAGGATCAGTGCGCCGCCGAGAGCGCCCGAACCCGCGCGGCTTGAATCGCCTCCCCTCAAGACATCCACAGTGGATAGCGAATCGAAATTGAACGTGTTGATTCCTCCTTCAGCACCGCGCGCGCCGTCGTCGATATACGGGATCGGAATACCATCGATTGTCGTCAGGACACGGCTCTGTTCGAGGCCGCGGATGTTTACGCTTTCGTTATTGACGTTGAAGAAAACGCCCGGTTCTGTCGTGCGGCCGAGATCCTCGATGCTGGTGATCTGCTTCTCGTCGATCTGTTCGGCGGTCGTCTCCGAGACGACCGGGCTGTCTGCCGGACTACCGGCATCCTTCGTGGCCCGCTTGCCTTTCAGGACGATGGGCGCCAGCACCGTGGGCTTTTCGCCCGTTGTGGCGGCCGGCGTGGTGCTCTGCGCGAAGACCTGTGAAATCGGAAAAGTGAATACGGCTGCTGTGCAGACCAACAGCGCGGAACGCCAACGTCCAAGAACCATGAAACCAACCCTTGAGTGATTAATAACCGGGCTGGCTGGTCGGCATCAAATGCGCGAGGGGCTGGCTAGGCACGTGGAACGGCCCCAACGGCCGCCTTCTTTTTGCCGCATAAAAAACATGACTTTTATTGTCAATATATTCCGCCGTCTTATGTTGAATATTACCGTCAAGTTTTAACGATCTATGCAAACGTTGCGCAATTGCAACGAATCCGCCGCTCTTGCGTTTCCTCTCCGCTCGATCAACGACGGGAAACGACGTGTGAGAGAATTTCGGAAGATGGCGGTTCTTCTCGCCGCACTCGCCCTGCTCCCCGGTGCAAGACTGCCGCGAACCGGGCCGGTGCCACAGGCAAAACCGGAAGCGGCAACCGAAGCGCCGGCGGTCCCGCTACCGGAAGAGAAGCCGGAAACCGGGAAGGCTCCCGCGCCTCAGCCGGAGGAATCCGGGCAGAAGCCCGAAACGCAGCCGTCAGCATCCGACGTGCCGACGCCGCAGCCCAAACCCGGCCAAGCCCCTGCCGCCCCGCCCGCCGGAAAGGACGCGTTACCGGCTGCCGCCCCGCCGCAATATCAGGGACCGCCAAGACCGGGGGAACAGACGCTTGAGGAGCAGCATCTGACCATCGAACCCGAAAGCGATGCGGACCATGCCGAATGTACCAAAGACCTGCAGAGCCTCGGCGTCGTCTTCCGGGAAACGCCGCGCATCGACGGCGGCAACGGTTGCGGCATCGACAGGCCGATCATCGTCTCCGAGGCCCTGCCCGGCATCACGCTGAAGCCCGAAGCAACGCTGCGCTGCCCGACGGCTCTCGCGCTTGCGCGATGGATGAAGGGAAACGTCATTCCCGCAGCATCCGTCGCGCTGCCGGAAAGCGGCCGTATCATTACCGTCAATCAGGCCTCCGCCTATATCTGCCGGCTGAGGAACGGCGCCGACACCGGCAAGATTTCCGAACATGCCCGCGGCAACGCCATCGATATCGCAAGCTTCGGCTTCGAAAAGGGCGAACCTGTCGCAGTGCGCTCACGCCGTGAGGACTCGACGCTCACAGGCGCCTTCCAGCGCACCGTCAGCGCCGCCGGCTGCCTCTATTTCACGACGGTGCTCGATCCGGAAAGCGATGCTGCCCACGAGACCCATTTCCATCTCGACGTGATCGAGAGAAAGGGAGGCTTTCGCTATTGCCACTGAAATTCGGCAGGAAGGTCAAAGACCTGGCCGCAAAATCGCAACCCCGCTGCGAAAGCCTTGAACCGGATCGTGAGACGGCTGCCGATCAGAACAGCCCTTCGATATAACCCTGGTCGTTGAGGTAAATCCGCTCCGCCGCCGGTGATTTCGGCAGGCCGGGCATGGTCATGATCTCGCCGGTAATGACCACGACGAAGCCGGCCCCCGCCGACAGGCGCACCTCGCGCACCGGCACGATATGTCCTTCGGGTGCGCCGCGCAGGTTTGGATCGGTGGAGAAGGAATATTGCGTCTTCGCCATGCAGACCGGCAGCTTGCCGTATCCCTGCTCCTCCCAGGCGGCGAGCTGGTCACGCACCGCCTTGTCGGCCGTCACCTCGCCGGCATGATAGATTTTCGAGGCGACGATCTCGATCTTTTCGAACAGCGGCAGGTCGTCGCCATAGAGCGGCTCGAACTTCGCCTGTCCGGATTCGGCAAGCTCCACCACCTTGTAGGCAAGATCCTCGATGCCGGCAGAACCTTCCGCCCAGTGGCGGCAGAGGATGGCTTCGGCGCAGTGGCGGGCGACATATTCCTTGACCGCGGCGATTTCGGCATCCGTGTCCGAGACGAAATGGTTGATCGCAACCACGACAGGTACGCCGAAGCGGCGCACATTGGCGATATGGCGGCCGAGGTTGGAACAGCCGCGGACCAGCGCCGGAACGTTCTCCGCGCCGAGGTCGTCCTTCTTCACGCCGCCATTCATCTTCAGCGCCCGGACGGTGGCAACGATCACCGCGACGCTCGGCTTCAATCCCGCCTTGCGGCACTTGATGTTGAAGAATTTTTCCGCGCCGAGATCGGCTCCGAAGCCCGCCTCGGTCACGACATATTCGCCGAGCTTCAGCGCGGTCTTCGTCGCGACCACCGAATTGCAGCCGTGGGCGATATTGGCGAACGGCCCGCCATGCACGAAGGCGGGATTGTTTTCCAATGTCTGCACGAGGTTCGGCTGCATGGCATCCTTCAAGAGCACGGCCATGGCTCCGTCGGCCTTCAGGTCCCGGGCATAGACCGGTGTCCTGTCGAAGCGGTAGCCGATGATGATGTCGCCGAGGCGGCGTTCCAGATCCTTGAGATCGGTTGCAAGGCACAGGATCGCCATGACTTCCGAGGCCACGGTGATATCGAAGCCACCCTGACGCGGAAATCCGTTCGATACGCCGCCGAGTGACGAGACCATGCTGCGCAGCGCCCGGTCGTTCATGTCCATCACCCGCCGCCACGTGACGCGGCGCAGGTCGATATTCTCTTCGTTACCCCAATAGATGTGGTTGTCGATCATGGCCGCCAGCAGATTGTGCGCCGAGGTGACCGCATGGAAATCGCCGGTGAAATGCAGGTTGATGTCTTCCATCGGCACGACCTGCGCATAACCGCCGCCTGCCGCTCCGCCCTTCACGCCGAAGCAGGGACCGAGCGAGGCCTCGCGCACGCAGACGATCGCCTTCTTGCCGATGCGGTTCAGCCCGTCGCCGAGACCGACCGTGGTCGTCGTCTTGCCCTCGCCCGCCGGCGTCGGGTTGATCGCCGTGACGAGGATCAGCCTGCCGTCCTTCCTGCCCTCCTGCGCGGCGATGAACTCGGCGCTGATCTTGGCCTTGTCGTGACCGTAGGGAACGAGCTGCTCCGGCGGAATGCCGAGGCTGGCGCCGATCTCGAAGATCGGTTTCTTCGTTGCCGCGCGCGCGATTTCGATATCGGATTTGATGGCAGCCATGGATCAGGTCCCCGTTCTCTCGGCGCGCGACGGACTCGGCGTTTATTTCACAATCGGATAGCGAAATATGCCCGGACTGTGAATAGCGCCCCGCGCTATACCCTTGTTTATCAGGCAGCGGCGATCCCGGGAGGCATCCACGAAGCGGATCGGTTCCGCCCCGATGTCCCCCGTTGCCTTCACTGCGGCAGTAAATCGCAGTGACACCGTTGCGGAATGTCATATCGTCGCATCCGGTCTTCGGCTATCGTGTAAGGACGGAAGCGGAAGCTTGCCGCCAGCGCCTTTCGGAGGTGATTCTTCCCTCTCGGGCCTGACGAAGCTCACCGGCCCGGTCGCCGAGGAAGTAAAAACACGCAGTTCGTCTACCACAACATCTCATAAATCAACTTAAACGCGTTTTTCGTCTGGTTAATTTTTCACGAAATGAATTAATCAGTGTGTGCTAAGTCAATTAGGGCTAGCATGCAGGCGGATTTATGTATTTGATAGCGATAACATGGGGACTTGCGGGGGCATATAATGTCTTACATGACTACCTCTGAAAGGCAGTCATTGCTATCGAACGAATTGGCCGTGGCGCGCACGCGCGGCCTTTTCGCACAAGCGCTCGGACGGGTGGCGGCCGCGTTCGGCTTTGAGCATGCCACGCTCTTGCACGCGCCGGCGGCGGAAGATTTGCTTCTCAAGCCGCTGATTATCGAGAGTTCGCTGCCGGTTTCCTACGTCAGGGATTTCGATCGCGCCCATATGCTGCGCGCCTGTCCCTTCGCCGCGCGGCTGCGGGAATCGGCCGTGCCGCAGGTCTGGCACCTCAACGATCCCGGCCATGCCCAGTCTTTCCCCGCCGGCATCAGGAACCTGATGCTGCAATACGGCATGACCGCCGGCATTGCCATGCCGATCAACTCCGCCGACGGGCAGCGCCTCGTCTTCTGGTTCAGCGGCGAACGCGCGGCGCTGGGCCAGAGCGAGATCAACGAACTGGCGATGATCATACTCCACGCGCTCGATACCTATAACAGCGTCAAGCGCAACGAGGAGAGCGCCCATAGCGCGCTCTCGGCGCGCGAACTCGAAGTCGTGCGGTGGACGGCGCAGGGCAAGACCTCGATCGAGATCGGCCAGATCCTGGCGCTCTCCGATCACACGGTAAATGCCTATATGACCAACGCAATTAAAAAACTCGATTGCGTCAACCGCACCCAGTTGGTAGCAAAAGCTATCCGATTGAAGCTGATCAACTGAGGAATCAGAAGAGAATCAGCGCGTCGTCCCCCACTAGGGAGAAACCGTGCCTCTTCGTTTCGAACAGCCCGCAGTCGAGCATCGGCCGCAATCCCGCACCCATATCGGCATTACCGATGCCGAAGCGGTAACGATGTTCGCCGCCTACCGCCTCTTCGGCTTCTGGCGCATGAACCTCGAGACCGGACATTTCTTCGCCAGCGAAGACGTACACCGGATCTTCGATCTTCCCTACAGCGAGGGTCCGGTCAACCTGACCGAACTCATGTCGCGCATCCACGAGGAAGACCGCCTGCTGATTGCCGAAACCTTCGAGCAGGCGAGCCTTTATCGCGTCGGCTTCCACTATGTCTATCGCGTCGAAAACGGGCTTGGCGGCTACAAGATGGTACGCACCGTCGGCCAGTTCCGCGACGACGCCAGCGGCGGCGGCATCGTCGGCATCACCTACGAATTCGTCGAGAAGCTGCGCATCGTCGGCTTCGAGGACAGCGATGCCGCACCGGTTAACGGCAAAGGGGCCTAGCGGTCCAGCACCGAGCGGATTTCGACGAGGTTCGAACGCACCCTCAATATATAGAAGCCCATCGTCGCGAGATGGCTCGGCATGATCCAGCCGTCCTCGCGCCCGTTGGAAATGATGGCCGGCTGGATGCGCAGCGCGGCCTGGAACTGCCGCGTCGTGCCCGCCCAGATCGCTCCGAGATTCCGCTCCGACACAACCTGAGAGAAATCTGCCTGTGCGGCCGAAAGAATCGCGTAATAGGCGTATAGCTGACCATAGGCGAACCAGAATCGGTCGTCGGCCCTGGTGTCGAACCAGCCGCGATTATGGTGTTCCGAGCGCTCGGCCAGCATATCGGAAGTGGCGCCGAGATCGTTCGCGATCCGGTCGATGAACTGCATCAGGTTGTCGGCGCGACCGTCGAAAACTGCGTTGCAGGCAGCGAGATCGGTGTTGAACTTGCGCAGATCCCTGATGGCTGTGCGGTAGAAGGCTGGCGTCGGCGTTTTCAGGCCGAAGGGATCGAGCCCGAAATACCAACTGAATTCGTCGAACTGCAGATTGCCGCGCGCGCTTTGCAGATCATTGTTGATACCGGACGTGCCGCGCACGCGCCCAAGCGTATCGACCAGCTCCGCCGAAGTCCGCCGGACGGCCTGATTGATGCCGCGCTGGAAGGACGCCTTGTTGTCGAGGAAGGGCGTGTGGTCCCAGTCGATGCCGAAGAAGCCCATCTTGTAGAGCACCATCGACGAAATCCAGGCATTCTGGTTGACGTTGAAATCCGTCAGATCGGCCGCGACATCGACGATGGCCGAGCGCTGGCAGGTCTTGGCGGCAGTCCCGTCCGCCGCCGGAACCTCCTGCCCTGCAGCCACCTTGCGGTCCGAAAGGCGATATTGATCGACGAAGTTCGTGTTGAAATTCGACCAGATCTGCGTCTGCCAGATGAAATAGCCGTAGAGAACGACGAGAAGCGCCACGAACGCGATGATCGGCAGCCGGATCATCCAGGTCCGCCGCGCATACCATCCGTGCGCGGCCATGAAGGGCCAGATGGCCCAGGCGGCAAAAAGGCGAACCCAGCGGCCGATCGTCTGGCCGATCAGTCTGAAAAAACCGGCAATCCGGTCGAGCATCGTCGTCTCCTGTCAGGCGGCGAAAACAGGGATATCCCTTCCATCCACATATGCGCTCGATCGCCCAAGCACAACAACGCACAAGGATATTTCGGCCGGACGGCGCTTTGGCCGGCTGCGGCCGCAAGAGGCGCGCGGCCTGTCAGGAGCGCAGCGAACGCAGGAACCCAAACCCGAACACGGGAGATTTTCGCACCATATCGATCAGCGGCGCGTCCGAAGGCTCCTCGGCATAGGCGGGAAACTTCCGGGCAAATTCCTGGTCGGCGCGGCTCTTTCGCTGGACCAGATCCTGGGGCACCAGCATGCCCTTTTCGAAAAGCGCGATGGTTTCGGCAATATTCGGGAAAAGCTCCGGCTTGATCCGCGCCTTCATGCCCGGACGGTCGGTATCGACCTGCGCCTGATAGATGATGAGCCGCTCTTCGGTATCGACCGAGAGCTTGCGGATGAGCGCGTTGCAGCCGGCGATACGGCCGTTCAGCCTGTCGACGAAGGCCTGGAACATGCCGATGAAGCGCTCGCGCCGCTGGCTTTCGTCGCGCATCGCATGTTCCTCGACGGAAATGCGCTCGGCTTCCGCCTTCAGCGCCAGCCGCTCCGCCTCCATCTGCTCCCAATGCGCCTTGTTGCCGTAAACGCCGATGCGGCCCTGCGCGTTCAAAGCCTTGGCGTTGAGTTCCTTCATCCGCATCCGCGCGATGTCGATCTCGTCGACGAGCCGCCGCCGGCGCTCGACAATGTCGATGAGACTCTGCTCGGCGCTCTTGTGACGCTCGACGAGGGAGCGCCTCTGCTCCTGCAGCAGCGTCGCCAGCAGGTCGGATTTCGTCAGAAGATCGAGCAGTTGGTCCACGACCGGCGCCTCGCGCACCCGCGCGCTGTGCATGCGCCACATGCGCTGGCGGGAAAACCAGCCGGCCATCTTTTCGCGCCGCGTCAGCCCGCGAAAACTGTCGAGATCGGCCGAAACCTTCGCCGTCAGCCGGTCGAGCGAGAAGACGAGTTCCGCAAGCAGCACGTCGAGCGTGGCGCTGTCGTTGAGGAAGGCCTGGAAACGCGCATTCTGCTCCAGGAAAATCTCGTCGGAGGAACGCGAACCGTCGCCATCGAAGCCGGTGATGCAGGCAGCGCAATAATCCGCCTCGCCGGCCATGGCCTCGGCAAGGTCACGGGCCGCATCATACTGGCTGTCGAAAGGCGGGCTCTTGCGCACCGGGCACTCCCAGGGAATCTGCAGATTGCAGACTAGTCATTTGCCGCTTCAAAGAAAACAGGCATCAGCCCGCCGAGACGGCCTCGGCCACCCATTCGCCGTTCATCGCGTCGTCCCAGTGGCGGCGGCACAGCGAAACGTATTTTTCGTTCCCGCCGACTTCGATCTGCGCACCTTCGTGCAGCACCTTGCCTTCGCCGTCGAGGCGCACGACCATCGTGGCCTTGCGCCCGCAATGGCAGATGGTGCGAACTTCCCGCATCTCGTCGGCAATCGCCAGCAGCTCCTGCGAGGCCGGGAAAAGCTTGCCCTGGAAATCCGTCCTGAGCCCGTAGACCATGACGGGAATGCCAAGCCTGTCGACCACGCGGGCAAGCTGCCAGATGTGGTCGCGGGTCATGAAATGCGCTTCGTCGACGAAAATGCAGGAGATCGGCTGCCCCTCGCGGCTAAGCTCCCGAACCAGCGCATAAAGATCGCTGTCGCCCTCGAAAGGGATGGCCTCCGCTTCGAGCCCGATGCGCGAACCGATGACGCCCCTGGCAACCCGATCGTCGAAGGCCGCAATCAGGAGAACCGTGCGCATGCCGCGTTCCTGGTAGTTGTAGGAGGCCTGCAGCAGCATGGTCGACTTGCCGGCATTCATTGTCGAGTAGTTGAAATAGAGTTTTGCCATCGGATTCTCCTTATCTGGCTTCTTGGAAGCTCGGGAATGCAAAGAAAAGCCCCGGCAAAACGATAGTCACAGGAAATCCCGGCGGCGAAATCGCCAAAAGCCTTGAAATCCAAGCTCTCCCAAAAAATGCCGGGCGTCGCAATCGCATAGTCCGGAACGCCGCAAACGCGCCGAGATCGCTTGTAAAACTGGTCTATTGATGGTTGGCTTGGGAACGTAAGACTGGGAGTCTAAAATGAAAACAACAAGCGCATTCAAACTCATCACCGCAACTGCAGTCGCTGCCCTCTCCGCTGCGACCGCCGCCTTCTCCGCAGATCCGGAAAGCTGCTCCACCGTCCATCTGTCGGACATCGGCTGGACGGACGTTACGTCCACCACGGCGACCGCAGCCCTGCTTCTCAAGAAGCTCGGCTATGAGACCGACATCAAGGTTCTCTCCCTGCCGGTCACCTATACGTCGATGAAGAACAAGGACATCGACGTCTTTCTCGGCAACTGGATGCAGTCCCAGAAGGCCGATATCCAGCCCTATCTCGACGACAAGTCGGTCGAGTCCTACGGCCCGAACCTGGTCGGCGCCAAGTACACGCTGGCGACAAACGCCAAGGGCGCCGAACTCGGCATCAAGGACTTCAAGGATATCGCCGCCCACAAGGACGAACTCGACGGCAAGATCTACGGCATCGAGCCCGGCAATGACGGCAACCGCCATGTCATCGACATGATCGACAAGAATACCTTCGGCATGAAGGACATGGAACTCGTCGAATCCTCCGAGCAGGGCATGCTGGCCCAGGTCGCCCGCGCCGAGAAGGAAGGCAAGCCGGTCGTCTTCCTCGGCTGGGAACCGCACCCGATGAACACCAACTTCAAGATGACCTACCTGTCGGGTGGCGACGACACGTTCGGGCCGAATTTCGGCGGCGCTGAAGTCTATACCAACGTGCGCGCCGGCTATATCGAAGAATGCCCGAACGTCGGGACATTCGTGAAGAACCTCAAGTTCTCCCTGAAGATGGAGAACGAGATCATGAACAAGATCCTGAACGACGGCGAAGATCCGGAAAAGGCAGCGGGCGAATGGCTGAAGGCCAATCCGTCCACGGTCGAGCCCTGGCTTGCCGGCGTCAAGACGCGCGACGGCAGCGGCGACGGCCTCGCAGCCGTCAAGTCCGGCCTCGGCCTCTGATGAAATGAACGGGGCGGACCTGCCGCCCCGTTTTCGTTTTCATCCCGATCTTCGTTCTCAAGAGACAGGCGCGCTTCGTGAATTGGATCACCGACTCTAAAATTCCTACCGGTCCTTGGGCCAAATCTTTCTTCGATTGGCTAACGACGAACGGCGAATGGTTCTTCAGGCAGCTGTCAGCCCTATTGTCGGCCGTCATCAATGCCCTGCTGTTTGTCTTGCAGAAGCCCGATCCGCTGATCGTCATCCTCGCCATCACCCTGATTGCGTGGTGGCTTCGGCGATCGATCATCGTCGCAGCCTTTACCTGTCTTGGACTTCTGCTGATCATGAACCAGGGCTACTGGAAAGAGACGACGCAAACGCTGGCGCTCGTACTCGCGGCAACCTTCGTCAACATGGTGCTCGGCATTCCGCTCGGCATTGCCGCTGCCCGCCGCCCCTGGGTCTATGCCATCATGCGCCCCATTCTCGATCTCATGCAGACCATCCCGACATTCGTCTATCTCATTCCGGCTCTTATCCTTTTTGGCCTCGGCATGGTGCCGGGCCTGATCGCGACCATCATCTTCGCAATCCCTGCGCCTATCCGACTTACACGCCTCGGCATTATCTCGACGCCTCCTTCCCTCGTCGAAGCCGCTGTCGCCTTCGGGGCCACGCCGATGCAGGTTCTGCGCAAAGTAGAACTGCCTTTTGCAATGCCACAAATTATGGCCGGCCTGACACAGTCGATCATGCTGTCGCTCTCCATGGTCGTCATCGCCGCCCTCGTCGGCGCCCCCGGTCTCGGCGTGCCGGTTGTCCGCGCGCTCAACACCGTCAACATCGCCCAGGGCTTTGAATCCGGTTTCTGCATCGTCATCCTGGCGATCATTCTGGATCGAATGCTCCGTAAATCAGGCGAAGGAGACGGCGCATGACCGCGGTCAGTTTCAAGGACGTCAGCATCATCTTCGGCGACCGGCCGGAAACCGCGCTTGCCATGGTCGATAAGGGCCGCACGCGCGACGAGATCAGCGCCGAGACCGGCCTCGTTCTCGGCGTCGCCAATGCCTCGCTGACGATCCAGGAAGGCGAAATCCTCGTCTTGATGGGCCTTTCCGGCTCCGGCAAGTCGACGCTCCTGCGCGCCGTCAACGGGCTTGCGCCCGTCGTGCGCGGCGACGTCGCCGTTTCGACGGCAACGGGGCCGGTAAACCCCTACAAATGCAATGCCAAGGCGCTGCGCGACCTGCGCACGCATACGGTCTCCATGGTGTTCCAGCAGTTCGCCCTGCTGCCGTGGCGCACCGTTGCCGAAAATGTCGGTTTCGGCCTCGAGCTCGCCGGCATGAAGGATGCGGAACGCAAGAACCGCGTCAGCGAACAACTCGAACTCGTCAACCTGACGAAATGGGCCGACCGCAAGGTCAACGAGCTCTCCGGCGGCATGCAGCAGCGCGTCGGCCTTGCCCGCGCCTTCGCCACCGGCGCGCCGATCCTTTTGATGGACGAGCCGTTCTCAGCACTTGATCCGCTGATCCGCACACGCCTGCAGGACGAGCTCCTGGAATTCCAGCGGCGGCTGAAGAAGACCATCCTCTTCGTCAGCCACGATCTCGACGAGGCCTTCCGCATCGGCAACCACATCGCCATCATGGAGGGCGGGCACATCATCCAGTGCGGAACGCCGCAGGAAATCGTCAAGAACCCTGCCGATCAGTATGTCGCCGATTTCGTGCAGAACATGAACCCGATCAACATGCTGATGGCCTCCGACATCATGCAGCCCGGACTTGGCGATGCGGCAATCGGCATGTCGGTCAGCGCCACCGCGCGCCCGACGACGCCGCTCGTCGATGTCCTCGATGCGCTGTCGAGGCAGCCCGGCAGTATCGGCGTGGTCGATAACGGCCAGATCGTCGGCACCATCTCGGCACAGGATGTCGTCACCGGCCTCACGCGGCACAGGCGGAAGGAATGAAGCATGCCCGCGCAAAGTGTGCAGCGGTATGCGGCCACGGCATGCGTGAAACCGAGATCTGAAGCGTGGCAAGCGGATCTTGAAGACCGCGACACGCTTTAGACTTGATCCGCTCACTCCGCTTTGCAACATGGCGGATATGAAAGAACCGTCCTCAACACTGCGCGAAACCGACGACGAAGCCCGCAAGCTGGCCCGCACCCTCCTGCGCTCCGCCCGCTATGCGGCCCTCGCCGTTCTCGATCCTGAAACCGGCTTTCCCTTCGCAAGCCGGGTTCTCCTCGGCACCGATATTGACGGCGTGCCGGTCATTCTCGTTTCCGCGCTCTCGGCCCATACGAAAGCGCTCGCCGCCGACCCCAGGGCCTCGCTCCTGACCGGCGAGCCCGGCAAGGGCGATCCGCTCGCCCATGCGCGCCTGACCACGCAATGCCGTGCCGAACAGGTGGAGCGGGACACGCCCCTCCATGCGCGCATCCGCAGCCGTTTCCTCAGCCGTCACGCCAAGGCGAAACTCTATATCGATTTCCCCGATTTCCGCTTCTTCCGCCTCGTCCCGCACACGGCCAGCCTCAATGGCGGTTTCGGCCGTGCCTACGTGCTTGATGGCGGCGATCTCATGATTCACTGTGCCGCAAATGACGAGATCGCTGAAAAAGCTGATGCCGCAGTGCAAGATTTAGTAGCGCGCCATCCGGATCTGGTCTCGGCGCTGGCATCCCGGCTAAAGGCGCCCGAAGCAGGCCCCTGGCGCATATCAGGCGTCGATTCCGCAGGTTTTGATATGATTTCAGGTGACTTATTGTTGCGTTGCGAGTTCGACATACCCGCTGAGGATTTAGATCACATTTGTTCAAACATATCTAAAATAGCATACCTGATACCTTAAATTTAGGTATATACAATCTTCAAGCCCAATTGCTAGTTTTCGTCGTCAGTCAAAGAACCGTCTGACGGCCTGTGCCTGTACGGATGATGTACGTTTCGCATTAGGAAGAAAAATATGGAAACCTCTGATTTGGCCGAGCACACCAATGTGGCGGCAGCTTTATTATCGGCCATGGCCAACCCCAAGCGTTTGCTGATCCTCACCAGCCTGGTAAAGGGAGAGGTGCCTGTCGGCGTTCTCGCCACCCAGGTCGGCCTGAGCCAGTCGGCGCTCTCCCAGCATCTGTCGAAATTGCGCGCTCAGAAGCTGGTCAAGACCCGTCGTGACGCACAGACGATCTATTATTCCAGCAACTCCGAACCGGTCATGAAAATCCTTGCAACACTCGAAGAGATTTACGTGGCCCCGAGCCGGAGCAGGTCTGCAGCCTGATGTTAGCGCTGACATGATGTCGGCATAGGCAGCGTTCCAGAGAAATCTTTCCGCGGACGCCGCTTACCCCTTTTCAGCGCGTGAAGCATTAGAGACCGGCAATTCTTACGAATTGCCGGTCTTGTTTTTGCGTCAGATGTCGCGCAGGAGCGGGCTCAGCTGCCGACCACCGCATTGTTGCCGCGTCTCAGCACGACAAGCGAAGGACGGGCCGGCACGCCCGGCTTGAAGTCCGGCCAGCTGGTGCCGGCATCGTCCATCGACGTCGCGTCCTCATTGTCGGCCATGCGCAATTCGCCCGGATGCTGGACCGAGAGGAAGACGCTGGAACCGTCCGGGGTGAAGGTCGGCGAGCAGGTTTCCGAGCCGACGGGCGCGATATAGATGAGTTTCGGCAGCGCGCGGCCCGGACCTTCCGTATCCATCACATAGACGGAATCGGCAATGCCTTCCGGCGGCGGGCCGTCGGTCGTCACCCAGAGGCGGCCGGCCGGATCGACGGCAAGGTTGTCGGGATCGGTGAACCAGCCGGCCGCGGTCGTCGCCGGATGGAACATCGCCTGGTCTTCGGGCTTGGCCGGATCGCCGCAGAGAACGAAGACATCCCATTTGAAACTTTCGGCCGCGTAATCCGGCATGTCGGGGCCGCCGGGCGTCACCAGTTCCAGCAGGTGCCCGTGCGGGTTCGGCCCGCGCGGATTGGCGACGTTGACCTGTTCCTTCTCGTCGTCGCCCTCCCCCTTCGGCAGGCGATCCTCGTTCTCGGTCATGGCAACATAGAGCTTGCCGGTGCCGAGATGCGGGATGAAGCCTTCCGGGCCGTCCATCGGCGTCGCGCCGACGAGATCGGCGGCAGCGCGCGTGGCCAGAACCACGTCTGCCTGCGTCTTGAAGCCGGCTTCCGCCGTCAGCGGGCCTTCGCCGGCAGTAAGCGGGATCCAGCGCATCGTGCCGTCGCTCTCGAACTTGGCGACCGACAGCGTGCCGTGGTCGAGCAGGTCCTTGTTGGCGGCGCGATCGCCCGGGTTCCACGGATCGCGGGTGACGAAGCGGTAGATATATTCGAAATCGTCGTCATCGCCCATGAAGACCACGACGCGCCCGTCAGGGGCGACGCAACATTGCGCGCCTTCATGCGTCATGCGCCCGAGCGAGGTGCGCTTGACCGGCTTTGCCGTCGGATCGAACGGATCGATTTCGACGACCCAGTCGAAACGCATCCACTCGTTCGGCTCTTCCTCGAACTTGAAACGCGGCTCGACCCGGCTGACGGAATAGATGTCGTTCTCGTCCTCGTCCCAGCCCTGGCGTTCGACCAGTTCCTGGTTCGGCAGCGTCTTGTAGTCGCCGGCAAAAACGTCCATCGCGCCTTCTTCGCCTGAAAGCATCGTGCCCCAGGGCGTGATGCCGCCATTGCAGTTCGAGATCGTGCCGAAGACGACCGTGCCGGTCGGATCGGCCTTGGTCTTCAGGCGGTCGTCGCCGGCAGCCGGGCCGGCAATGCCGATTTCCGTGCTCATGTGGATACGGCGGTTATATTTGCCGTCCTTGACCACCTGCCACTGGTCGCCGTCCTTGCGCACTTCGAAGATGGAGACGCCGACGGCGGCCATGACCGCACGGATCTGGTCCTCGGTCATCTTCTCGCGGTAGTCGTCCGCCGCCAGACCGGGAAACATCAGGTAGGGCGTCGCATATTCATGGCTGACGACCATCAGGCCGTGGTCCGAGCTTTTCTCGCCCCAGGGCAGCGGCAGGAACTGCGTGAAGTCGTTGTTGTAGCCGAACTGGCGCTCGGCCGCCTTGCCGTCGAGCTTGCTGACGTCGAATTCCGGGCTGTCGGCAAAGAGCGCGTCACCCCAGCGCACGAGGATCTGGCGCTCGTAACCTTCCGGCCAGTGGTCGGCGGTGTCGCGCACACGCTTCAGTTCGGGGAACGTGAGCGTCGATTGGGCGGCCTCCGCCTTCGTTGCTTCGAGCGCCGGCGCAAAAGCGGCCGCCCCCATGGCTGCAATAAAGCCCTTCAGAACGGTGCGGCGGCGAACGCCTTCTTCGAGAATGGTGCCGTAGCTCGGCGCAAATGCGCGCCGCGGATTGGGACGCGGTCTGGTCTTCTGGCGGTCCGTCATGACTACCTCCGGTAAAAACGGTTGAATTTCAAGGAAATGAATGAAATGCCCTCGGCCATTGCGGCCATCGGTTTTTGTAGCAACGCCGGGCGAAGGATTGATGACGCCTGACGTGTCGCAGAACGGCAGCTGGCGGCGTTTCTGCGGCTTGACGCTTTTCCGGGCGCTGATAATTTGACCGGGCAGTAAAAATAATCGGCGCCAAGCCTAAAACGGGAACGGCCACCCCAACGGTCAGGAGAACAGCATGTCCAACCGCCTCAATGCAACGCCAAACGACCTTCGCGCCTTCTGGATGCCCTTTACCGCGAACCGCCAGTTCAAGAAGGAACCGCGCCTCTTCGTGAGCGCGAAGGATATGTATTACCAGACCCATGACGGCCGCCAGGTGCTGGACGGCACGGCTGGCCTCTGGTGCGTGAATGCCGGACACTGCCGCCCGAAGATCACGGAAGCGATCCGCGAACAGGCGGGCGAGCTTGACTACGCTCCCGCCTTCCAGCTCGGCCATCCCAAGGCTTTCGAGCTTGCCAACCGCCTGGTCGATATCGCCCCCGAGGGCCTGGACCACGTGCTTTACACCAATTCCGGTTCTGAATCGGTCGAGACGGCGCTCAAGGTGGCGCTCGCCTATCACCGCGTGAAGGGCAACGGTTCGCGCTTCCGCCTGATCGGCCGGGAACGCGGCTATCATGGTGTCAATTTCGGCGGCATCTCCGTCGGCGGCATCGTCACCAACCGCAAGATGTTCGGCACGCTCCTGACCGGCGTCGATCACATGCCGCACACCCACCTGCCCGGCAAGAACAACTTCACGCGCGGCGAACCCGAGCATGGCGGCGATATCGCCACCGAACTCGAGCGCATCGTTACCCTGCACGACGCCTCCACCGTCGCCGCCGTCATCGTCGAGCCGGTCGCCGGCTCCACAGGCGTGCTCATCCCGCCGAAAGGCTACCTGCAGAAGCTGCGCGAAATCTGCACCAAGCACGGCATCCTGCTGATCTTCGACGAAGTCATCACCGGCTTCGGCCGCCTCGGCGCGCCCTTCGCCGCCCAGTATTACGACGTCAAGCCCGATATCATCACCACCGCCAAGGGCCTGACCAACGGCGTCATCCCGATGGGCGCCGTCTTCGTGACCTCGGAAATCCACGATGCCTTCATGAACGGCCCCGAGCACATGATCGAGTTCTTCCACGGCTATACCTATTCCGGGAACCCGATCGCTTCGGCCGCCGCCATTGCGACGCTCGACACCTACAAGGAAGAAGGCCTGCTGACCCGCGCAGCCGAACTTTCCGACTACTGGGCCGATGCGCTGCATTCGCTGAAGGATTGCCCCAACGTCATCGACATCAGAAACACCGGCCTGATCGGCGCGATCGAACTCGACCCGATCGCCGGCGAGCCGACCAAACGCGCCTTCACGGCCTTCCTCAAGGCTTACGAGAGCGGTCTCCTGATCCGCACCACCGGCGACATCATCGCGCTGTCTCCGCCGCTGATCATCGAGAAGAAGCACATTGACGAGCTCTTCGGCAAACTGCGCACGATCCTGCAGAACAATATCTGAATTCGATCGTTCCAGTTGAATTCAAGGGCGGGGCTGCGGCCTCGCCCTTTCCTTTGTGCCGACCTCGATCGCGTTATCGGTCTCCGGCGTCACGGATTTCCTGCAGGCAGGGCAAGCCAGCCCAATGGAGATCCCATGCCAGCACTTGCCCTTGGGAAAGGCGCTCGCCGGGCGATAGCGGCATCCGGCCTGCGTTGGATCGCATGCCCGCAGGCCCTGTCCGATCAAAGAGAAACGTTCAGGAAACGGAGGCCACCGACAGGCAGAGCGCAAATTTCTTGACGAGCCGGCGGTCGAAATGCCCCTCATTGGCAAGCATCCAGGTCAGCGCCTCCTTCGCGCTCCAGGGCGCCTTGTAGGGGCGCACAGAAGTGATCGCGTCATAGACGTCGCAGATCGCGGCAAGCCGTGCGTGCAGGCTGATCTGGCCGTGGGACAGTTTGCGCGGATAGCCCTTGCCGTCGATCCGTTCGTGATGGTTGAGACAGACGTCGAGAACGATCTGCGACATGCCTTCCTGGCGGGACAGGATCGCATGCCCCTTCTCCGGATGGTCGCGGATCAGCTGCATCTCCTCCTCGCTGAGGCGCCCTTCCTTGTTGAGCACCTCAAGCGGTATTTCCAGCTTGCCGACATCGTGCAGCAGGCCTGCCGTGCCGAGCGTCTGCACCAGCTCCTCGTTCAGCCCGAGGTGGCGGCTGAAAAGGATCATCAGGGCGCTGACCGACAGCGAATGCAGAAACGTGACTTCGTCCTTGGATTTCAGCCGCGTCACGCTCATGAAAACCGCGGGGTGGTCGTCCATCGATTTCGAGACGGAAGAGATCACCGGCTCAACCTGGTCGATAGTGCTGGCATCCCCCTCCCGCAGCCGGCCGAAGACATTCTCGAGCACCTGCACCGACTTCTGGATGGTTTCCCGCGCCGCCTTGACGTCGATCTCGATCCTGCGGGAGGCATCGCTGACATCGAGGCCCTTGGTGGTGTTGATGACCACGCCCGCGTCGGCGCACTCGTTCAGTTTCAACGTATCACTCTCGTGACGGAGTAAGAACCGCCGCCTGGATAGAAAAGGATCGTTCCAGATGCCTTCGATCATCTCGATAAACATGCCGGTTCGCACTTGTCTGGCTTCGATACGCTTCAGCATCCGGATATCTACTCCCGCCAAATCCCAATATCGACAGACTGCATATCTGTTGCACTGCAACAATATATCCAGGAACAATAGTTCTACTATGATTCTTGGAATCAATTATTAATTTGACTTGGACATTTGAACATCATCGGGAAATCTTGCGCCTGTTCCTCCGCGTACTGCTTGACGGCCGATGCGATAGGCTGCGGAAAGCGGGATGGCTTTCGGCTCTCCGTAAATGTGCGCCTTCATGCGATCGGCAAGAGATGACCGGGCAATATCGAAGCGCCGCGGTGTCACATGCACGGGGCACGCCGCCGACCGAAAATTGCGGGAAATGGACTGAAACAACAAAAAATCGGGCGCAATCTTTCCAAAATTGGCGAAAACCGGCCCGATCTTGTTAAGATCTTGCGGAATCTCACCGAAATTCCTAGAAATCTTGCCATGCGCCGAGCGAGCCAAACATGGCCGCACAGCTCATTGACCACGCGGTTTTTCCTCATCCTTGGCATGGTCCCGGCGGGATCACTGATGACGAAACGATCTGCGTGGCAAACAACCGGTGGTCGAAACGACCCCATCCAAGGAGACAGAACATGACCTTGAAAACCCTGACGGCGACGCTCATCGCCTCGCTGGCATTCGCGCCGCTTGCGCATGCAGATATCACCATCGGCCTGATCGCGCCGCTGACCGGCCCGGTGGCCGCCTATGGCGACCAGGTAAAGAACGGCGCACAGACCGCCGTCGATGAAATCAACAAGAATGGCGGCATTCTGGGCCAGAAGGTCGTCCTCGAGCTCGCCGATGACGCCGGCGAACCCAAGCAGGGCGTTTCGGCCGCAAACAAGGTTGTCGGCGAAGGCATCCGCTTCGTCGTCGGCCCGGTCACGTCCGGCGTCGCCATTCCGGTTTCCGACGTTCTGGCCGAAAACGGCGTTCTGATGGTCACGCCGACCGCCACCGCGCCTGACCTCACCAAGCGCGGCCTGACCAACGTTCTGCGCACCTGCGGCCGCGACGACCAGCAGGCCGAAGTCGCCGCAAAATACGTTCTCGAACATTTCAAGGACAAGCGCGTCGCCATCATCAACGACAAGGGCGCCTACGGTAAGGGCCTTGCCGATGCCTTCAAGGCAACGCTGAACGCCGGCGGCGTCACCGAAGTCATCAACGACTCCATCACCCCCGGCGACAAGGACTTTTCGGCGCTGACGACCCGCATCAAGGCCGAGAATGTCGATCTCATCTATTTCGGCGGTTATCACCCGGAAGGCGGCCTGCTCGCCCGCCAGCTGCATGACCTCTCGGTCAACGCCCAGATCGTCGGCGGCGACGGCCTCTCCAACACCGAATTCTGGACGATCGGCACGGATGCGGCAGCCGGCACGCTCTTCACCAACGCCTCCGACGCCACCAAGAGCCCGGATTCCAAGGCGGCTGCCGATGCGCTCGCCGCCAGGAAGATCCCGGCCGAAGCCTTCACGCTCAACGCCTATGCCGCAGTCGAAGTTCTGAAGGCCGGCATCGAGAAGGCCGGCAGCGCCGACGATGCGGAAGCCGTCGCAGCAGCCCTGAAGGGCGGCGAAGAGATCCCCACCGCCATCGGCAAGCTCACCTATGGCGAAACCGGCGACCTCTCCTCGCAGAGCTTCTCGCTCTACAAGTGGGAAGGCGGCAAGATCGTCGCTGCCGAGTAATCGCAACGAACGAGACACGGGACCGGGCGCCATCGGCGCCCGGTTTCGTTTGCGGGCATCAAATCCGCAAACAGATGCGCTATAACTTGCGGAATCGATTGCATCGCGAGGATAGTCATGACCGCCAAGCTCGAACGTCTCATCGATCAGGGTGTGGGCCGCATTCCCGCCGATATCGTCCTGAAAGGCGGGCACTTCTTCGATCTGGTGACG
Source organism: Rhizobium sp. GCM10022189 (assembly GCF_042656325.1). Taxonomy (NCBI): domain Bacteria; kingdom Pseudomonadati; phylum Pseudomonadota; class Alphaproteobacteria; order Hyphomicrobiales; family Rhizobiaceae; genus Rhizobium; species Rhizobium sp. GCM10022189. The sequence continues at coordinate 20,322 of NZ_JBHSOR010000013.1, read as the reverse complement.
GGCGATCTCGTGCAGTCGGACATCGCCATCGGCGGCGACCGCATCATTGGCACCTGCGGCACCTATGGCGGCGAGACCGAGATCGATATTTCCGGCAAGATCGTCGTTCCCGGCTTCATCGACACGCATCTGCACATCGAATCCTCGCTCGTCACGCCGCATGAATTCGACCGCTGCGTCCTGCCCTACGGCGTTACGACCGCCATCTGCGATCCCCATGAGATCGCCAACGTGCTCGGCAGGGACGGCATCGAATTCTTCCTCGCTTCGGCGCTGGAAACGATCATGGATATCCGCGTCCAGCTTTCCTCCTGCGTGCCGGCCACGCATCTGGAAACATCCGGCGCCGACCTGCCCGTCGAAAGCCTCCTGCCCTACCGCGATCATCCCAAGGTTATCGGCCTTGCCGAATTCATGAATTTCCCGGGCGTGATCCACAAGGATCCGGTCTGCATGGCAAAGCTCGACGCCTTCCAGGGCGGCCATATAGACGGGCATGCGCCGCTTCTGTCGGGCAACGATCTCAACGGTTATCTGTCGGCCGGCATCCGCACCGAACATGAATGCACGAGCGCTGCCGAAGCCCTGGAGAAAATCCGCAAGGGCATGCATATCCTTGTGCGCGAGGGTTCCGTTTCGAAGGATCTGCACGCGCTGCTGCCGATCATCACCGAGCGCCTTTCGCCCTATCTGGCGCTCTGCACCGATGACCGCAACCCGCTTGATATCGCCGAGCAGGGCCACCTCGATTACATGATCCGCACGGCAATTGCCGAAGGCGTCGAGCCGCTGGCGATGTATCGCGCCGCCTCCATATCGGCCGCCCGCGCCTTCGGCCTGCGGGACCGCGGCCTCGTGGCCCCCGGCTGGCGGGCCGATCTCGTCGTGATCGACAGTCTCGAAAACTGCCGGGCCGATATGGTCTTTTCGGCCGGCCGCCATGTCACCGACGCGCTCTTTGCCACCCGCAAGCCGGTCGCTCCCGTCGGCCTCGACAGCGTCAAGGCGCGGCCGGTCAACGCGGCCCATTTCGGCGTGCCGGTTTCGGAGGGCGAAACGCCCGTCATCGGCGTCATGCCCGGCAAGATCATCACCGAGCACCGCCGCTACCGCCTGCCGGCCAACGGCAACCAGACGGGCATCGATCTTGGCCGCGACATCGTCAAGGTCGCCGTCATCGAGCGCCACGGCAAGAACGGCAACCATGCCAACGGTTTCGTCCAGGGTTTTGGCTTGAAGAAGGGCGCGATCGCCTCCACCGTCGGCCATGACAGCCACAATATCTGCGTCGTCGGCGTCAACGAGGATGACATGGCGCTCGCCGCCAACAGGCTCGGCGAGATCAAGGGCGGCTTCGTCGTCGTCGAGGACGGCAAAGTCACCGGCGAGATCGCCCTGCCCGTCGCCGGCCTGATGAGCCTCGAGCCCTACGAAACGGTGCGCGACACGCTGCATCGCCTGCGCAAGGCCGCCTACGCCCTCGGCACGACGCTGGAAGAGCCCTTCCTGCAGGTCGCCTTCCTGCCCCTGCCCGTGATCCCGCATCTGAAGATCTCGGACAAGGGAATGGTCGATGTCGATCGCTTCACGCTGATCGGCTGAACCCGGACGGAGTACCCGATGCCATTGGTCTTCACGTTCGGAAACCTGAAGTTCTTTTTCTATTCAAACGAGGGCGATCCTCGCGAGCCAATCCATATTCATGTTAGCGGCCCGAACGGCGAAGCTAAGGTCTGGATACAGCCCGCAATCGGCATTGCCGACAGCAAAGGCTTCAATCCACGCGAACTTGCTGTTATCATTCGGGAAGTCATCAAGAACCAATCCGCCATCGAAAGGGCGTGGGATGAACATTTCCGCAACTGATGTGACTTTCGATGAAAATACGATGTGGGTCGCGCTCGATGACGGGCGCACTCTGGGCGTACCGTTGGCATGGTTTCCGCGCCTGTTGAATGCGACGCCGGAACAGCTTCGCACTGTCGAGATCAGCTCGATGGGCCTTCACTGGACTGATCTTGACGAAGATATCTCGATCAATGGCCTATTGGCCGGACGCGGCGATCAGACGGTCAAGCGCCCTACCGCCGCCTGATCACCGAACTCTCGCGCAAAAAGCATCCAGTGCCGAGAGTCTAACGACATCATTGTCGGCTGCCGCCTGGAAGCCAGGCATCGCCAGAGCAGCAACGAGCTTAATCCCGGCGGGAAAGCGAAACTCTGCAGGCTCACGCGTCAGGTTAAAAACGAAAAGTAGCTTCTCGTCATCTTTCTCGCGAACAAACGCTAGCAGATCCTTATTGGTGCCGACGAATTCCATGCTGCCGTCGAGCAGCGCGGGCTGGCTTTTGCGGAATTCCAGCGTGCGCCGGTAGTGGTGCAGAACCGAACTGTCGCTGTTTTCCTGCGTATCGACGGAAAGTGCCGCCTGTTCATAAGGCACCGGCAGCCAGCTCTTCTCTGCGCTGGTGAACCCTGCATGCGCCTTGCCGGCCTCCCAGGGCATCGGCGTGCGGCATCCGTCGCGGCCCTTGAAGGCCGGCCAGAAGCGGATGCCGTAGGGGTCGCGCAGGTCCTCGAAGGCAAGCTCCGCCTCCGGCAACCCCAGTTCCTCGCCCTGATAGAGGCAGATCGAACCGCGCAGGGCCGCAAGCACCGAAATCGCCAGCTTGGCGATCACCGGCCGCTCCTCCTCCGTCAGCGCGAAACGGCTGACGTGGCGGTTGACGTCGTGGTTGGAGAAAGCCCAGCAGACCCAGCCGTCCCTGACCATACGCTGGAAGCTCTCGACGCAGTTGCGGATATGGGCGGCCGTGAAGTCCGGGCCGAGCAGATCGAACGTGTAGCACATGTGCAGCTTGTCGCCGCCGCTCGTATAGGCAGCCACCGTCTTCAGCGAACGCGCGCCGTCCCCCACTTCGCCGACGGTCGTGCGCCCTTCGTACTGATCGAGCAGAGCCCGGAAACGCCGGAGGAATTCAAGGTTCTCCGGCTGCGTCTTGTCGTAGAGATGGTTCTGCATGCCGTAGGGATTGCTGTCGGGCGCATCGAGGCCGGCCTGATCCGGATCGGACACATGCGGCGGATTGTCCCGGAGCAGCCTGTCGCAGAAGTAATAGTTCACCGTATCGAGCCGGAAGCCGTCGACGCCGCGGTCGAGCCAGAATTTCACCGTCTTCAGCAGCGCATCCTGAACCGGCTTGCTGTGGAAGTTCAGGTCCGGCTGCGATGTCAGGAAGTTGTGCTGGTAATATTGCCGGCGCACGCCGTCCCATTCCCAGCCCGGCCCGCCGAAGATCGACAGCCAGTTGTTCGGCGCCGTTCCATCGGGCTTCGGATCGGCCCAGACGTACCAGTCGGCCCTGTCGTTCGCGCGGCTGGAGCGGCTCTCGATAAACCACGGATGCCGGTCGGACGTGTGGGAAATCACCTGATCGATGATGACCTTGATGCCGAGCCTGTGCGCCTCGGCCATCATCTCGTCGAAATCGTCGAGCGTGCCGAAAATCGGGTCGACGTCGCAATAGTCCGAGACGTCGTAGCCCATGTCGGCCATCGGCGATTTGAAGAAGGGAGAGAGCCAGATCGCGTCGACGCCGAGGCTTGCAATATGGGAGAGCCGCCGGGTTATCCCCTTGAGATCGCCGAGCCCGTCTCCGTCAGTGTCCTGAAACGAGCGCGGATAGACCTGATAGATCACCGCGCCGCGCCACCAATCCGCATTCCCGCCCGTCTGCAATGCCATTGCCCGCCGCCTCCTGCGTCATTTTGCCCGCAACACTTAAAGCATGTCGCGCAAGACCGTGCAGCGGTTTTGCGATCACAACATGCCGGACAAGACTTAAAGCGTGGCGCGCGAATCCGGAAGATCGCTTCACGTTTTAAACCAGTTCAGCAAAAACAATGCTGGCGGCATGGCCGGCCGCAAAGAGAGGCCGTCGCGATCCGGCAAAGGGGAGACGCTTATAGGCTTGTCCACACCCTAATGCTACCCACCGGTTTAGGGGTTGCAACGCCAAACCTTTGCGTTAAGGTGCCGTTGACCTGCACGTAACAGGTCCAACCGGGAACAAATGACTAAAGAAAAGGCGAAAAGCCTAGAAAGGTGGACAAACTATGTCCTTTTTTACGAAAAAATTTCTCGCGTCCGCAATGGTTGGCTCATTGCTCGCATTTTCGGCCCACGCGGCCACAATCAACATCCATAATGGTGGCGACCCCACCTCGCTGGATCCGCAAAAACTCTCCGGCGACTGGGAAAACCGTATTGCCGGCGATATCTTCGAAGGCCTCGTCACCGAAGACGCCAAGGACAACCCGATTCCGGGCCAGGCCGAAAGCTGGACCATTTCCCCGGACGGCAAGGTCTACACGTTCAAACTGCGCGACGGCATCAAGTGGTCGGACGGCCAGCCGGTGACGGCAGGCGATTTCGTCTTCGCCTTCCAGCGCCTGATCGACCCGAAGAACGCTGCCGACTATGCCTATCTGCAGTTCACCATCAAGAACGCGGAAAAGATCAACAAGGGCGAGATCACCGATCTCAACGAGCTCGGCGTCAAGGCGATCGACGACAAGACGCTCGAAATCACCCTTGAAAACCCGACCCCCTATTTCATCAACGCGCTCATGCACTACACGGCCTATCCGCTGCCGAAGCATGTCGTCGAGGCCAAGGGTCAGGACTGGGTCAAGATCGGCAACATCGTCACCAACGGCCCGTACAAGCCGGTCGAGTGGGTGCCGGGTTCGCACGTCACGACTGTCAAGAACGACCAGTATTACGGCGCCAAGGATGTGAAGATCGACGGCGCGAAGTTCTTCGTGCTTGAAGACCAGGAAGCCGCGCTGAAGCGCTACCGCGCCGGCGAATTCGACATCATGACCGACTTCCCAACCGACCAGTATGAATGGATGAAGAAAAACCTGCCGGGTCAGGCGCACGTGTCTCCGTTTCTTGCCAGCTATTATTATGTCGTAAACGCCCAGAAACCGCCCTTCAACGACAAGCGCGTGCGCCAGGCTCTTTCGATGGCGGTCAACCGTGAGGTAATCGGTCCGAAAATCCTCGGCACGCAAGAACCACCAGCCTATTCTTGGGTTCCGCCGGGCACGGCAAACTATGGCGAACCAGCGTACGTTTCCTGGAAGGATCTTCCTTACAAGGACAAAGTCGAAGAAGCCAAGAAACTGTTGAAGGAAGCCGGTTTCGGCCCGGACCACCCGCTAAAGGCGCAGCTCCGTTATAACACCAACGATAACCACAAGCGTGTTGCGGTTGCGATCGCCTCTATGTGGAAGCCACTCGGCGTCGAAGTTGAACTCTATAACGCCGAAACTAAAGTGCATTACGACGAAATGCAGCGCGGTCAGGTAGAAATCGGTCGAGCCGGCTGGATCGCCGATTACAACGATCCGGATAACTTCCTGAATCTGCTTACAACTGGCGTATCGATGAATTACGGTCGCTGGAGCAATGCCGATTACGACAAGCTGGTCAAAGAAGGAAACGCCGAAAGAGACATCGGCAAGCGCGCTGAAATTTTGAAGAAAGCCGAACAGTTGGCTCTCGACGATAGCGCTGCCATTCCGCTTTACTACTACGTCTCAAAGAATGTCGTCTCGCCGAAGGTCGAAGGCTTCGTCGACAATATTCAGGACATCCACCGCACGCGCTGGCTGTCCATCAAGGAATAAGGATGAAAGGCTCTTCCCGGCTGGTCCGGGAAGAGCCGCTCCACGACCATGATCAAATACGCCCTCCGTCGATTGCTGTCGACGATCCCCGTCCTGTGGATCGCCGTCACAGCCTGCTTTTTCGTTTTGCGCCTTGCCCCCGGCGGCCCCTTCGATGGCGAAAGGCCATTGCCGCCGGTGATCCTGAAAAATCTTGCGGCCCACTACAATCTGGATAAGCCGCTCGTCCAGCAGTACCTGATCTATGTCGGCGACCTGCTGAAAGGCGACCTCGGCCCCTCCTTCGCGAGCGAGGACTTCACTGTCGCCCAGCAGATCATGATCGGTCTGCCCTATACGTTCACCATCGGTACGGCTGCCTTCCTGATCGCCATCATCGTCGGCGTGGCCGTCGGCTGTCTTGGGGCGCTCTATCAGAACAAGGCGCCGGACTATATTCTGAGTGCTCTCATTCTGGTGGGCGTCGTCCTTCCGAACTTCCTGATCGCCCCGATCATGCAGCTGATCTTCGGCATCCGCCTCGCCTGGTTTCCGGTCGGCGGCTGGGGTGACGGCTCGATCAAGTTCCTCGTCCTGCCGATCGTCGTTCTGGCGCTGCCGCATGCCGGCCGCATCTCGCGCATCACCCGCGGCTCGATGATCGAGGTGATGAACCAGAACTTCATCCGCACCGCCAAGGCCAAGGGCATCGGCCCGCGCCTGACGGTCATGCGCCATGCGCTGAAACCCGCCATGATGCCCGTCGTCTCCTATCTGGGTCCGGCGGCAAGTTATCTTCTCACCGGCTCGCTGGTCGTCGAGAGCATCTTCGGATTGCCCGGCATCGGCCGCTATTTCGTCAACGCGGCGCTGAACCGCGATTACGGCATGGTTCTCGGTACGGTCATCTTCTACATGGTGCTGATCGTCTTCCTGAACCTTCTGGTCGATATCGCCTACGCCTGGCTGGACCCGAAAGTGAGAAACAGATGATCCTCAATCCCGCAAAAAGAGAGCTGCTTGCAGCCGAATTGCTGGAAGCCGAAGGCCTGTCTCCGGAAGGCCGCTCGCTGACCAGGGATGCGCTGCGCCGCCTCTCGCGCAACAAGGCTGCGGTCGTATCGATCGGCGTTCTGGTTCTCCTGATCCTTGCCGCCTTCCTCGGCCCGAATTTCATTCCCTTCAACTACGAGGACCCGGATTGGGCCGCCTTCCGCACGCCCCCGTCCTTCGAAAGCGGCCATTATTTCGGCACCGACCCGAACGGCCGCGACCTGCTTGCCCGCGTGCTCTACGGCACCCGCATCTCGCTCGCCGTGGCGCTGACCGCAACCCTCGTCTCGGTCGTCATCGGCGTGCTCTATGGCGCGATCTCGGGCTATATCGGCGGCAGGCTGGACTCCATCATGATGCGCTTCGTCGATATCATGTATGCGCTTCCCTACATCCTCTTCGTCATCCTGCTGATGGTGATCTTCGGCCGCAACGTCTACCTGCTCTTTGCGGCGATCGGCGCGCTCGAATGGCTGACCATGGCCCGCATCGTGCGCGGCCAGACCCTGTCGCTCAAGCACCGCGAATTCGTGGAAGCGGCCCGCGCCTCCGGTCAGAAGCCGTTCAAGATCATCACCAAGCACATCATCCCGAACCTCGTCGGCCCCGTCGTCATCTTCGCGGCGCTGACAGTGCCGGAGATCATCGCAACCGAAAGCTTCCTCTCCTACCTCGGCTTCGGCGTGCAGGAACCGCTGACCTCGCTCGGCACCCTGATCGCCGAAGGCACCGATGCCATGGAAAGCATGCCCTGGCTGCTGATCTTCCCGGCAAGCTTCCTCGTGGCCCTGCTGCTCAGTCTGCTCTTCATCGGCGACGGGCTGCGCGATGCGTTCGACCCGAAGGATCGATAGGATGAATCAAGAAAAACAGAACGATACCCTTCTCGAACTGAAGGACTACTCGATCACCTTCGAGACCCCCGAGGGTCAGGTGACGGCGGTCTCGAACATGAACCTCACGGTTCGCCGCGGCGAGCGCATCGCCATCGTCGGCGAATCCGGCTCCGGCAAGAGCCAGACCTTCCTCGGCATCATGGGCCTGCTTGCCAAGAACGGCAAAACCAGCGGCCAGGCCCTGCTCGAAGGCAAGGACGTGCTGGCGCTGAAGCCGCGCGAACTCGACCAAGTCCGCGGCAAGGACATGGCCATGGTCTTCCAGGACCCGATGACGGCGCTGAACCCGTCTCTGAGGATTTCCCGGCAGCTGACGGAACAGCTTGAGATCCACCGCGGCTTCACGGCGAAAGCAGCCTCGGCCACGGCGCTCGACATGCTGAAGCGCGTCGGCATCCCTGACCCGACGCGGCGCTTCAACCTCTATCCGCACGAGCTTTCGGGCGGCATGCGCCAGCGCATCGTCATTGCCATGGCGCTGCTCACCAAACCGAAGCTCCTGATCGCCGACGAGCCGACGACCGCGCTCGACGTGACGATCCAGGCGCAGATCCTCGACCTGTTCAACGACCTGACGGCCGAGATGAACACGGCGCTCGTCATGATCACCCACGACCTCGGCGTCGTGGCCGGTCTCGCCGACAAGGTCGCCGTCATGTATGCCGGCCGCATTGTCGAGGAAGCCCCGGTTGACGAACTCTTCGAAAACCCGGCCCATCCCTATACGGCGGCCCTGCACGCCTCGATCCCGCGCCCGGACCAGGATGTCGACGACCTCGTCGTCATCCCCGGCCGGCCGCCGAACCTGCAGCACCTGCCGAAGGGCTGCAATTTCTCGCCGCGCTGCTCGCAGGTTCAGGACGATTGCATCGACCGCCCGCCGCAGCTTCAACCGCAGGCCGCAAACCACTGTGCCGCCTGCTTCCACCCCTTCCCCCGCCGCGAGGAGTTGCTCGTCAATGGCTGATCGCTCGCTTCTGAGGGTCGAGAACCTGACGACCCAGTTCGAGATCCCCTCGAAATCGCTCTTCAAGCCGCCGGTCATGCTGACGGCCGTCAACAATGTCAGCTTCGATCTCGCCGAAGGCCGCACGCTCGGCATCGTCGGCGAATCCGGCTGCGGAAAATCCACGCTCGGCCGCTCCATCCTGCGGCTCCTGAAGTCGCAGAAGGGCCGCATCCTCTGGCAGGGCCGCAACCTGCTCGACCTGTCGGACGAAGAAATGCGTGCCGCCCGCCGCGACATGCAGATCATCTTCCAGGATCCGATCGCCTCGCTCGATCCGCGCATGACGGTCGGCGACATCATCGCCGAGCCGCTCACCGTCTTCGAACCGAAGCTGACCAAGGCCCAGCGGCTCGAGCGCGTGCGCGAGATCATGGCCGCCGTCGGCCTCGTGCCGGAAATGATCAACCGCTATCCGCACGAATTTTCGGGCGGTCAGGCGCAGCGCATCGGCATTGCCCGCGCCGTCGTCACCAAGCCGAAGCTCATCATCTGCGACGAACCGGTTTCGGCCCTCGACGTGTCGATCCAGGGCCAGGTCATCACGCTGCTGCGCAAGCTGCGCAAGGAGTTCGGCCTGACACTGATCTTCATCAGCCACGATCTCTCCGTCGTGCGCCTGATCTCGGACGACGTGCTGGTTCTCTATCTCGGCAAGGTGGTCGAGGCCGGCGATTGCGCCACGGTCTTCGAACATCCGGCCCATCCCTACACGCAGGCGCTGTTTTCGGCCGCTCCGATCCCCGATCCGAAGCTCGCGCGCCTGCGCAGCCGCATCCGCCTGCAGGGAGACCCGCCCTCGCCGCTCAACCCGCCGAAGGGCTGTGTCTTCTCGCCGCGCTGCTGGAAGGCGACGGATATCTGCCGCACCGAAATGCCGCCGACGGAACTGGTCCGTCCCGGCCAGACGGCCGCCTGCTATCATATGGACCGGCCTTAGTATCGCTTCGCCAATCCTCCCCTGGAGGATTGGCTCACGCGGCCTCCAGCTCTCTCAGCTTCTTGATGATGTGGTCGCCAAGTTGCCGAGTGGTTTTCGGCGATCCGGTGCCGTTCAGCAAATCGACCTGAATATCAGCCGCAATCTTTCTGAGGATAGGCTTGGCGACCGGTTCGGTTACCCCATCTGTTAAAACCTCTATCGACCCATTTTCGTATTGTCTGATCAAATGTGGACCAAACATCGCCCGAGCAATGACGACCATCTCGCTGAGTGGTCGGACAAGCCGCTCCTCTGGCGGTCGGTAGGTTGGGAAGATCAGTTTGCCGGTTGACTGACGCATCAATGCCCGAGCTTCATTAACCGGCTTATCCATCAGGATTTCGATAGCAAGCTCGTCGGTGTTGATACGCAAAACAACGACACGATCGACTTGGTCGAATGTCTGCTGATTGAAGCTGACATGGGTGCTCGATGTAATCGTCTTGACAGAAATTCTTTCACCTTCAGCGCTGACAACATCATAGCCGCGCTGGTTCACCTCGGTGGCCATTTGCCCGTATGTAAACATCGCGGTGTAAAGTTCACCGATCCGACCGGTCAGATGATTGAGCTCAGCTGCGGGGCACTCCCCATGAAAGCTCTTTCTGGAACCATTCGAGTGCTTGTCCCAACGACTGTATGATCTGAAATTGCCTTAATGCCATACCCACCCCCGGTTATTACGATCATCACTCCGGGCAGTTAAGGAAGAGTTCCGGTGGGATGCCTGGGTGCAGCCTGCTTAGGCCACTTGTGGTAACTCGCCGCTTGTCTCCTCCCGCCTCTTCGCGTATCCGCAAAGACGGAAAAAATCCGGGAGGATGGCTTTGAGCGGACGGTTTCTGTCGATCGGCGAATGCATGGTGGAACTCTCGCAGGCGGGTGAGGGCCTGCTGCGCAAAGGCTTTGCCGGCGATACTTTCAACACCGCGTGGTACGCCCGTGCCTGCCTGCCTGCCGCCTGGTCGGTCGATTATTTTACCGCGCTCGGCGATGATCCGATGTCCGACGAAATGGTCGCCTTCATGGGCAAGGCCAGCATCGGCACGGGCCTCATCCGGCGCATCAAGGGCAAGACGCCCGGCCTCTATATGATTAACCTGAGGGACGGCGAGCGCTCCTTCAGCTATTGGCGCGACAGCTCGGCCGCCCGCAGCCTCGCCGCCGACCCCGACCGGCTGCGCGAAGCGGTGGAAAGCGCCGATGTCGTCTATTTCTCCGGCATCACGCTCGCCATCCTCTCCCACGACGATGCCGAAACGTTGCTGGCCGAAATCCGCCGCGCCAAGGCCGTCGGCAAATTCGTCGTCTTCGACCCGAACATCCGTCCCCGCCTCTGGTCGAGCTACGACGTCATGCACACGACGATCAGCGAAGGCGGCCGCGCCTCCTCGCTGGTCATGCCGAGCTTCGACGACGAGGTTGCCCATTTCGGCGACGCCTCCATCGAGGCCACGATCGAGCGCTATCGCGCGCTCGGCGCCGCCCATGTCGTCGTCAAGAACGGCGCGGAGGGCGCGACACTGAGCTTCGCCAGCGAGAAAGTCCACGTGCCGGCCGAAAAGGTCAAAAAGGTCGTCGATACGACGAGCGCCGGCGACAGTTTCAACGGCGCGTTCCTTGCACATTATCTGGAAAACCGGGACGCCCCGGCAGCCGCCCGCTTCGGGGCCAAAATCGCCGCCCGCGTCGTCAGCGAGCATGGCGCGCTCGTGCCGAAGGAAAAGCTCGGCCTCTGACATCGTCGTTGAAGCCTGCGCATGTCGCTTGTCGCGCGGCCACGCGCAGGCTCGCCCCCGCCTAAGCGGTCATTGATCGTCGAGCCGCATCAGGAATTGGGCTTCTTGTCTTCGGCACGCACGGCTTCGTCGTGATACCAGCAGCTGTCGAGTGCGGCATCGCACACATCGGCAGCCTCTCGCTCCATCGTGCGAAAACGCTCGAAGCGGCTTCGGGCCTGAACGGCCTTGATGGGAAACTGGTAGATCGTCGCGGATTCGCGATGGAAACCGATTGCCATGAGATAGCCTTTCTTCAGCTCGGCCTATCAACATTCACGGTCTGTATAGTAGCACAATGCACATAGTTTATGCAAACTGCACAAAATAACGGCAATGTCGCAATAATAAACGATCGCCGCAACATTTCCTGATTAAGCTTGCGCTGATTTGTCCAAAACTTCATCCATCCCGCTCAACGCCGGAATTTTCATCTGGTTCCAACGCGAAAAATGCCCGTCGCAAAGCGGGATAGGCGCGCGCCGGACGGTCTCGGCCACCGGCCGCAGCCGCTGCCAAACGGCACCCGCGAGGTGATTCGTAAATTTTTTGTGTCACTCGCGCGATCTGGCACGCTACGTGCTTTACTTTAGGCATCCCCTGGCGGGTGGCCGCACCCTTGCGTCTACTGCCTCAGGATTTGCTCACGTTCGCAGCAGAGAGAGTAGCGATGACAAAGTATAAGCTCGAGTACATTTGGCTCGATGGGTACACTCCGGTACCGAACCTGCGTGGCAAGACGCAGATCAAGGAATTCGATGATTTCCCGACGCTCGAACAGCTCCCGCTCTGGGGCTTCGACGGTTCATCGACGATGCAGGCCGAAGGCCGCAGCTCCGACTGCGTGCTGAAGCCCGTCGCACTCTATCCCGATCCGGCCCGTACGAACGGCGTCCTGGTCATGTGCGAAGTCATGATGCCGGATGGCGTCACGCCGCATGAATCCAACAAGCGCGCCACGATCCTCGACGACGAGGATGCATGGTTCGGCTTCGAGCAGGAATATTTCTTCTACGAAAACGGCCGTCCGCTCGGCTTCCCGGAAAGCGGCTACCCGGCTCCGCAGGGTCCCTACTACACCGGCGTCGGCTTCAAGAACGTCGGTTCGGTTGCCCGCGAAATCGTCGAAGAACACCTCGACCTGTGCCTGGCCGCCGGCATCAACCACGAAGGCATCAATGCCGAAGTGGCCAAGGGCCAGTGGGAATTCCAGATTTTCGGCAAGGGCTCCAAGAAGGCCGCCGACCAGATCTGGATGGCACGCTACCTGCTCCTGCGCCTGTGCGAAAAGTACGGCATCGACATCGAGTTCCACTGCAAGCCGCTCGGCGACACGGACTGGAACGGCTCGGGCATGCACTGCAACTTCTCGACCAAGTTCATGCGCGAAGTCGGCGGCAAGGCCTATTTCGAAGCGCTGATGGCGCAGTTCGACAAGAACCTGCAGGCCCATATCGACGTTTACGGCCCGGACAACCACATGCGCCTGACCGGCAAGCACGAAACGGCTCCGTGGAACAAGTTCTCCTACGGCGTTGCTGACCGTGGCGCCTCGATCCGCGTTCCGCACTCCTTCATCAAGAACGATTACAGGGGCTATCTCGAAGACCGCCGCCCGAACTCCCAGGGCGACCCCTACCAGATCGCTTCGCAGGTTCTGAAGACGATCTCGGAAGTCCCGACGTCCGGCTTCGCTTCGGCCGCAGCCTGAGTTTCATAGCGGCGCCGGCCTCCCCGCCGGCGCCGCTGCTTTTTTGCCCCTCGGCTCTCTGCCCGTCGTTCCGACATAATTGCCGGCCTCGCCTGCCGTAAGTTCCTGTATATGCTCATACAGGGCTGTAATATTTCCATCATGCACTTCCGCCAGAATAGGCACGCGGGAATCGCCATTCCGGAACCCCGCCAGGGGTTGTGCGTTGCCAGAACCATGCGACGCTGATGGAAATGGAAGCATGCTGCAACGTCCGTCAAATTCATATAGCGGCGAAAGCTGGGCTCGTGCCGCAGCCGCCGGCGCCATGCCGGAACGGCTGGTGATCGTGACGGACGCCTGGCATCCGCAGGTCAACGGCGTTGTCCGCTCGATCGAGAACACCAATCGCGAACTGGCCAGGATGGGCGTCGAAGTCTCGATGGTGACGCCCGAGCGCTTCGCAAGCGTGCCCTGCCCCACCTATCCCGAGATCCGCCTGTCGATCGCCTGGTACAGCCGCGTTGCCCGCGAGATCGAAAAGCACAATCCGTCCTACGTCCACATCGCGACGGAAGGCCCGCTCGGCCTGACGGCGCGCCGCTGGTGCATCAGGAAGCGCATGCCCTTCTCCACCAGCTACCACACGCGTTTTCCCGAATATGTCTCGGCCCGCCTGCCGATCCCTGAGAGCTGGCTCTATGCCTTCGTGCGCTGGTTCCACAATGGCGGCGCCGGCTGCATGGTCGCAACCCCGAGCCTTGCCCGCGAACTCTCCGCCCGCGGGCTCAAGAACCTGATGCCCTGGAGCCGCGGCATCGATGCCACGCAATTCCATCCGATGCCCCTCGAAGAAAATCCCTTCGGCCTTCCCCGCCCGATCTTCATGACGGTCGGCCGTGTGGCATTGGAAAAGAACCTGCCGGCCTTCCTCGACCTCGACCTGCCCGGCTCGAAAGTGGTGGTCGGCGACGGCCCTGCGCGTGCCGAACTCGAGGAACGTTATCCCGACGTGCATTTTACCGGCGTGAAATTCGGCGAGGAGCTGGCGAAAGCCTATGCGCAGGCCGATGTCTTCGTCTTTCCGTCGCTGACGGATACGTTCGGCAACACCATCCTGGAGGCTCTGGCCTCGGGCGTGCCGATCGCAGCCTATCCCGTCACCGGCCCGCTGGACATTATCGGCGAGGACAGCCAGGTCGGCGCGCTGGACGAGGACCTGCGGGCGGCCTGCCTCGCGGCTCTGTCGGGCTCGCGGGAGAAGGCGCGCGAGCTTGCCATGCAATACTCGTGGGAAGCGGCGACGCTGCAGTTCATCAACAATATCCGCGCCGCCAATGGCGTCATCACGCCGAAATGGAAGAAGGCATGGCAATATGCCACAAAGTCCCTTCCAAGAAGGAAGCCCGGCGATAGCGCCGGGCCTCTTGCATCCTCCGACTGACCCTTACTTCTGAAGGGCGGCCCGCAGCGTGGTGTTGGCGACCGAGATCGCGCTGCGCACGGCCGGCGTCTCGGCGATTGCGTTCAGCAGCACGAAATCGTGGATCGTGCCGTTGTAACGGATCGAGGTGACCCTCACGCCGGCCTGGGAGAGCTTGCGGGCATAGGCCTCGCCCTCATCGCGCAGCACGTCGTTCTCATCGACGATGACGAGTGCCGGCGGCAGACCGTTCAGCTGTTCGAGCGAAGCCTGCAGCGGCGAAGCGGTCGGTTCCTTGCGCTTGGCTTCGTCGGGCAGATAGGCATCCCAGAACCACTTCATGGCTTCCTTGGTCAGCCAGGGGCCATTGGCGAACTGGTTGTAGGAACCGGTGTCGAAATTGGCGTCGGTGACGGGGTAGAAGAGCACCTGCTGGTCGATGGCCGGACCGCCGCGTTCCTTGGCAAGCAGGGTGACGGCGGCCGTCATGTTGCCGCCGACACTATCGCCGGCAACGGCAAGGCGGCTCGCATCCACGTTGAACTCCTTGGCATGTTCGGCGACATATTTCGTGGCGGCGTAAGCCTGCTCGATGGCAACGGGGTAGCGGGCTTCCGGCGAGCGGTCGTAATCGACGAAGACGACGGCCGCCTTGGCGCCGTTGGCGATTTCGCGCACCAGCCGGTCATGCGTATCGGCATCGCCCAGCACCCAGCCGCCGCCGTGGAAATACATCACCACCGGCAGCGTGCCCTTGGCGCCTTCGGGACGCACGATGCGCAGCTTGACGCTGCCGGTCGGGCCGGCCTTGATGACCTTGTCTTCCTCCTGGGCGGCGAGCTTCTTCACGTCGCCCTTCTGGGCGCCGGCAAGGATGTCGCGGGCATCGGCGGGCGAGAATGTGTAGATCGGCTTGGAGCCTGCCAGGCTATCGATGAATTTCTGCGTTGTCGGTTCCAGCACGGGATCGGCAAACGCTCCAACGGCGGAAGCTGCCAGGATTGCTGCTGCGGAAACTGCGGTCTTGATGCCAGACATTGTCGTATCCTCTTGGGGTTCATTGCGTTCGTCCTGAACACGCCATTTATATCGCACGCGACTGATTATCGCGCGATATAAATGATTGCATAGCTGCCATGCGTTAAAAGCGTATGCGATTATTTATCGCACGATATAATATCTGCGGGTTCTGGAGATTGAGCCATGTCGGACCAGCTGAAACTCGATACGTTCATCTGCTTTGCCGTCTATACGGCAGGCCACGCCTTCAACCGCGTCTACAAGCCCCTGCTCGACGAGCTCAGCCTCACCTACCCGCAATATCTGGCCATGGTCTGTCTCTGGGAAGAAGACGGCCAGACCGTCGGCGGCCTCGGCGAAAAACTGTTCCTGGAATCGAGTACGTTGACCCCCCTCCTCAAGCGCCTGGAAACGGCAGGCTACATCCGCCGCGAACGCAGCAGCAAGGACGAGCGCGTCGTCCTGCTTCGCCTGACGGAGGAAGGCAAACGGCTGCAGGAAAGGGCCGAGACCGTGCCCGGCTGCATCATCGACGCCAGCGGCCGTGATGCGGACCAGCTGGCACGGCTGCAGGCGGAGATCGTCGCCCTGCGGGAAGCACTGAATAGAAGCGCATCTTCAAGCTAGGCATGTCCGGCAGGCCCACCCCGGCTTGCGCAGCCTGCCCCAGGAGGCGGACTTAGGTCCGCTTCTTCCTGCCCTCATAGGGATTGTCAGGCGACCGGTAGTGAATCCGGATCGGCACGCTCGGCATATCGAAATCGGCACGCAAGCCGTTGATCAGATAGCGCGTATAGGATTCCGGCAATGCGTCGGCGCGGGTGCAGGACACCATGAAGGCCGGCGGGCGGGCCTTTACCTGCGTCATGTACTTGAGCTTGATGCGGCGGCCCGAAACGGCCGGTGGCGGGTGCTGCACCTGCTGCTGCTCCAGCCAGCGATTGAGCTTGGCGGTGGAGATGCGCTTGTTCCAGACGCGGTCCGTATCGATGATCGACTGCATCAGCTTGTCGAGACCCCAGCCGGTCTGGCCGGAGATCGGCACGGCGCGGATGCCGCGCGCCTGCGGCAGAAGCCGGTCGGTCTTTTCGCGCAGGTCCGCCAGCACCGCCTGGCGATCCTCGATCATGTCCCATTTGTTGAAGGCGAGAACGGCCGCGCGTCCCTCGCGCAGCACGAGATCGACGATGTGCAGATCCTGCTTCTCGAAAGGGATTGTCGCGTCGAAGACGATGACCACGGTCTCGGCGAAGCGGATGGCGCGCAGCGCATCGGCGACCGAAAGCTTTTCCAGCTTCTCGATTACCTTGGCCTTGCGGCGCATGCCGGCCGTGTCGAACATCTTGATGGTGCGGCCGCGCCATTCCCACTCCACCGAGATGGAATCGCGCGTGATGCCGGCTTCCGGCCCGGTCAGCAGCCGGTCTTCGCCGAGAAAACGGTTGATGAGCGTCGACTTGCCGGCATTCGGGCGACCGACGATCGCCACACGCAGCGGCTTGCTGTCGTCGTAGACGGGCTCTTCGTCATCCTCGTCCTCTTCGCCCGACGCCTGCGGCAGGTCCACGTCGGTAACGGCCACGTCCTCCTTCGGCGGAAAGGCGATATCCTCGCCCACCGCCGCGACGATGGCATCGCGCAGATCGAGCATGCCCTGCCCGTGTTCGGCCGAAATCGGCACGGGTTCGCCGAGCCCGAGCGAAAAGGCGTCGTAGAAACCGCTGTCGGACCCGCGCGCCTCCGACTTGTTGGCGACGAGCACGACGGGTTTGCCGCGGCGGCGCAGCATCTCGCCGAGCGCCGTATCGACCGGCGTCAGCCCGGTCTTGGCATCGACGATGAAGAGCGCCAGATCGGCCTCGTCGATTGCCGCCTCCGTCTGCTGGCGCATGCGGCCCTGCAGGCTCTCATCCGTCACATCCTCGAGGCCTGCCGTATCGACGATCGTAAAACGCAGATCGACAAGCCGCGCTTCGCCCGGCCGGCGGTCGCGCGTCACGCCCGGCGTGTCGTCGACAAGCGCAAGCTTCTTGCCAACCAGGCGGTTGAAAAGCGTCGACTTGCCGACATTCGGGCGACCGACGATGGCGACCGTAAAGCTCATTCTTTTCCCTTAAGCTCAGCCCTGCGCGGCGGGCGCCTTGCCGGATGCGGTGATGAGATCAAGCATCATATGGGCGCGATTGGCAACAGCGCGCGGGCTGTCGACATCGTCGACGATCGATTGGAACCACTGGCGCGCCTGCGCCATGTTGCCGGCCTTGTAGGCGGCAAGGCCAAGCGCCTCGCGCGCCGAATGGCGGAAGGCGTTGCCCGGCACGGCCATTTCCTCGACGGCGGCGGAAACCTGCTCATAGGTGCCGTTCTCGATCAGCAGCCAGCCGGCGCGCATC
Source organism: Rhizobium sp. GCM10022189 (assembly GCF_042656325.1). Taxonomy (NCBI): domain Bacteria; kingdom Pseudomonadati; phylum Pseudomonadota; class Alphaproteobacteria; order Hyphomicrobiales; family Rhizobiaceae; genus Rhizobium; species Rhizobium sp. GCM10022189. The sequence goes on along the minus strand of NZ_JBHSOR010000013.1, from coordinate 2,405 downwards.
TTGGCGGCATCCTGCACCGCAGCCGGAACGGACTTGTCCTTGGCAATTTCCTGGAAGGACGAGATGGCGCCGGCATTGTCGCCCTTCTGCGCCAGAACGGTCGCGGCACGCATGCGCGCCAGAACCGGGTATGCGCCGTGGCCTTCCTTCTCGAGCTTCTCGAGCGCGGCCAGCGCCTCGTCCGTCTTGTTCTCGTCGGCCAGCTTCATCGCCGCCAGGAACTGGTCGCCGGCGCCGGAAGACTGGCTGTCGTCCCAATATTCATAGGCAACCTTGCCGACGGTTCCGAGCACGATGAGAACGGCGATAGCAATGATATAGCGGCCGAACCGGCGCCATGCGCCCTTCATCTGGTCGGAACGCAGTTCCTCATTGACTTCACGAATGAAGCTGTCGTCGTTGAATGCCATTCTCGTCTCCGGCCGGGTAGTGCCCATACATAGTGCAAAACGCACATTGTCGGGCCTTCTACTCCATTTTGCGGCCGTTGTAAGGGGGATATCGCAGAATCGTCACGAAGCGAGCATCGGCAGCGGCGCGACGCCGATCAGCCATTCGTGAACGCGCCAGATCATCAGCGCCCAGACGACCGCGCCGATGATGACGGCGTAGAGGTCGTATTTGGCCGAGACGAAGACCGGCAGCGTGATCTCGTCGCGCCGCTGACGCCGCTTCAGCGAGATGCGCATCACCACGCCCCAGGCGAGGAACGCCGCAAACAGCAGCACCGAATAGGCCTCGCCGTTCGACAGGAGATGGGCCAGCGCCCAGATCTTTACCGACAGCACGATCGGATGTTTCGTCTTCGTCTTGATATGACCGGCCGGCAGGAAACCCGCCACCAGACAGATGACAGCGATCAGCATCAGCGTGACGGTCAGATGCGCCATGCCCATGGGCGGATTGTAGAGCAGGCCGATCGGCTCGCTGCGGGCCGCGCCGAAGGCGTAGATCACGAAAACCAGCGTCAGGATGCTCGCGGCCGAATGGATGGCGATCCAGGCCGGCCTGCCGATCCCGTCGATCATCGCCTGCCGGAAGCCCGGCACGACGACGCGGATCAGGTGAACGCCGAGGAAGAGAATGAGGCTGAGGACGAGCAGAGCCATGATGATCTTGTTTTCCCGTTTCTTGGTCAGCCATGGATTACCGGTCCCGGACGAAAAATGAAAGCAAGACCGCAGCTTCGCCGCATTTCTGTAACAGGAAAACCGCAATGCAAATTGTCGCGGTGCCCATGTTTCGTTCGATTTTTCCTGCTTCCCTCGCCTTGTCCCTGATTGTTCCTGTCGCTGCCGGTGCAGCCGACAAGCCGAAACAGCTCGTCATCATCTCCTTCGACGGCGCCCATGATAATGCGCTCTGGCAGAGGAGCCGCGAAATGGCGGCCCGGAACGGCGCACATTTCACCTATTTCCTCTCCTGCACCTTCCTGATGAACGAGGCGGCCAAGAAGGCCTACGAGGCCCCGCACCAGAAGCGCGGAAAATCCAACGTGGGCTTTGCCCAGAGCGACGACGAGATCCGCCAGCGTCTCGGCAATATCTGGCACGCCCATCTGGAAGGCCATGACATTTCCAGCCATGCCTGCGGCCATTTCGACGGCCGCCAGTGGAGCGAGGCGGACTGGTCGGCGGAATACGCAACCTTCAGGACAACGCTGAAGAACGCCTGGAAAAGCGTCGGCCTCGATGAGCCGGCCGGCTGGCAGGATCTCGTCGATCACGGCATAAAGGGTTTTCGCGCGCCCTATCTTTCGACCGGCGGCGGCGCGGATATGATCGCGGCCGAGAAGAAGGCCGGCTTCACCTATGACGCAAGCCTCGTCACGAAAGGACCCGCAATGCCCGTCGAGGAGGACGGCATCCTCCGCTTCGGCCTGCCGCTCATCCCTGAAGGCCCGGCGGAAAAGCCCATCATCGGCATGGACTACAACCTCTTCGTCCGCCATTCCAGAGGCGAGGAGGATGCCGCCGACAGCGCCGCTTTCGAGGAGCGCGCCTACGCCGCCTTCAAGGAAGCCTTCGACAAACAATATGCCGGCAGCCGCATTCCCCTGCAGCTCGGCTTTCATTTCGTGGAAATGAACGGCGGCGCCTATTGGCGCGCGCTCGACAGGCTGGTCAGCGACGTCTGCCACAGGTCGGACGTTGCCTGCGTCAGCTATTCCGAAGCGATCCCGATGATCGAGACGCGCGGCAGGCTGCAGCAGACTTCCGGGTTGTAATGAACCGGCACATTTGAATATCCCCCAATAAAAAAAGCCACCATATCGGTGGCTCAGACCGCTGACAAACCCGTCGATTTTTTCGGCGGGTTTTGTTTTTGAAGGTTTGGTTGTTTCCGGTTTGGCCGTGAGGCAGACGAAGTTGGCGGCCTTTTGCCTTCATGTCATGGCTGGTTTG
>NZ_JBHSOR010000012.1:48343-89807 GCF_042656325.1 Rhizobium sp. GCM10022189 | reverse complement strand
CGGAAGTCGGCAACCGTCTTGAAGTCGGGGACAAGGCGCCGCATCAGCCACATGGCCTCGACGTTGCGGCGGCATTCCCGTTCCAGCCGACGCGACGAGCGCACCTCGTTGAAATAGCCGTAGATAGAGAGCTTCAAAAGATCGCGCGGATCGTAAGACGGTCGCCCAATCGACGGCGCAACCGCACGCTGGAAACCAAGTTCGGCCATGTTCAGCCGATCGACAAAGGCATCGATCACGCGCACAGCCGCATCCGCGGCAACATAATCCTCAATCCGATCAGGCAGCAAACATGCCTGACCTCGATCCGTTCCTGAAACATAACCCATGAAAATGGCCGCATCGTTTCCAATGCGGCCAGACTAACTGATTTGGCGAACTTATCACACAGGCTGCGAAGCCGCCCTTTCCTGGCCGATCGCGCGAAATCAGCGATTGGCGGCGATGATGCTGGAAATCACGCCGGTGGCGATGCCGACGAGAAGATAGTCGTTATCGGCCTTCACCCAGTGATAGCCGCGCGGCGGCGGTGCCAGGCGGTAGCGGCGGTAGTCGCGCACCTCGGCGTAGCGATGACGCTCGGCAGCCGACATGCGGTAGCCTCTGGACCAGTGCGGACGCACGACGACCTTCTTCTCGACCACGACAGGCGGACGGCGATGATCGGCCGCGCTCGCTTCGGATGCGACGATCGGCGAGAGCAGGAAAGAGGCGGAAAGAAGAGCTGCAAAAATCTTTTTCATGGGGGCTTCCTCGTGTTGAACACGCCCCGAAACTACGTCTTCGAAAATGAACGAATTCTGAAAATAAAATTAAAGATTTGTAATGGAATCGGACACTTATGTCTAATTCCTAATATTCTAATTTCGGCATAACGGACGATGGCAAGATCATGCCGCCAGGTGATCACGTCTGCGTAATCGGGCGGGCACGCCCCTTCTCCCCGCCGGGGAGAAGGAGAAATCACCGCGAAACCATCGCCATGTTTACCACGTCCACATACGTCCCATCCACGCAGAACGCGTCGCGGCTCACCCCTTCGTGCACGAATCCCACCCGCTCGTAGAGCCGGGTCGCCCGCACATTGTCGGCATGCACGCCGAGTTCGATGCGGATCATGCCCGCCGCGCGCGCCTGCGCTATCGCCGCCTCGATCAGCCGCCGCCCGATCCCCTGCCCGCGATAGGCCGGAACAAGGCCCATGCCGAGCGAGGCGCAATGGGCCTGCGAGGGAAAGAAGTGCCGGCGGATATCGCACCAGCCGACCACTTCGCCGCCGTCGAGAGCCACCAGATGCACATTGCCCTTGGCCATCGAGGACAGCGCGAACCCGCGCGTATCCTCGATCGGCGGCGCTTCGAGCAGCGTCAGATATTTCCGCTCGCGCGCCACCGTATCGAGAGCCCGGTGAAAACCCTCGACATGCTCTTCGGTCATGCGCTCGATCCGGATATTTCCGGCCATGCCAGCCCTCACAGTTCCTCGTAGCTGAACCAGTCGAAATCGGCCGTCTTTGCCCGTCCCGACGTATCGAAGGCGAAGACGCCGGCAAAGGCGCCGGTAAACGAGCCATGCTCGCCGCGCCCGCCCTCGTCCGAGACGACGCCGGCATCGAGAACCGGGCCGATCGGCTGCCAGGCGCCCTTGCCTTCCGTCTGCCAGAAGAATTGCAGGTCGTTGTCGCGGATTTCCATGGAAAGCTGCACGCGGCCCCCTGCCGGGATCGCCACGCCCGGTCCGGCCGGGAAGGTCATGCGCCCGTTCGGATAGTCGCCGTCGCAGGAAAAGATCGTGACGCAGCGGCCAAGCTTCTCATGCAGCGTGACGACCACGGCATGGAACTTGTGGCGGTTGTAATAATGCGTCAGGCCCGCCACCTGCTGATAGGTATCCGGATCGAACTCCACCACCGTCTCGGCACGGAAACTGTGATGCTCCTGCCGGCGGGCGACAAGCGCCTGCTCGAACCAGGAGCCGATGCTTTCGCGGCCGATCAGGCGCAGATGGCCGGGGCGGTCGGTCAGGTTGAAGATGCGCTCCGGCTGCGGCGTGCGCAGCCACTGGAAATCGGCGGGCAGCGTGCCGCCGTCGAAGGCATATTCGCTGCGAACAGGCTTTTCGGCGCGTGTCGCGCCGCCAAGACCCGGCACCTCGACTTCGGGTACGGTCGTGCCGTTTTCGAGATAGAGCCAGCCATCCTCGCGCCAGACGCATTTCTGCAGCGCGGTCTCGCGCCCCAGCGTGCAGCGCCGCTTCGGCGGCAGCGGCCGGCCGCAGAGATGGGTGTGATAGACCTGCCCGTCGGGCGTCTCCACATATTGCCCGTGCCCTGCCCGCTGCAGCACCGCTTCCGGATGGTCCTTGGAGGTAATCAGGTGCCGGTTCGGATGCAGCTCGTAAGGGCCCTCGATAGTGCGCGAGCGCGCCATCGTCACTGCATGGTCGTAACCCGTGCCGCCCTCGGCCGTCGTCAGATAATACCAGCCGTTTCTCTTGAAGAGATGCGGCCCCTCCACGAGGCCGAGCGGGCTGCCGGCAAAGATATTCCGGATCGGCCCCTTCAGCGCCTTGGCCTGCGGGTCCCATTCCTGCAGCAGGATGCCGTCGAAGGCGGGCGATTTCGGCGAACCGCCATAGCTCTCCGTGCGGTGGTTCCACTGCATGTTGATGAACCATTTGCGCCCGTCCTCGTCATGGAAGAGCGACGGGTCGAAGCCGGAGGAATTGACATAGACGGGCTCGGACCATTCGCCCTCGATGGTGGGCGAAGTGACGATGTAATTATGCGCATCCTTGAAATTGCCGTCGAAACGCTTGACGTCCGTATAGACGAGCCAGAACTGCCCGTCCGCATAGGAAAGGCACGGCGCCCAGATGCCGCAGCTGTCGGGATTGCCGCGCATGTCGAGCTGCGAGGCGCGCTCCAGCGGCCGGCGCACCAGCTTCCAGTTCACCAGATCGCGCGAATGGTGGATCTGCACGCCCGGATACCATTCGAACGTGGAGGTCGCGATATAATAATCGTCGCCGACGCGGCAGATGGACGGATCGGGATTGAAACCGGGCAGGATGGGATTGCGGATCATTGGCGGCTCCTCCAAAGGATAAACTGCGGTACGTACGTCAAACACAACGCCCTCATTCCTGTCCTCGGGCTTGTTCCGGGGATCATCACAGGAATCCAGCCGCCGCGCGTCTGCGCGGCGAAGAGACTCTTTTCAGCCCAAGGACTTGGGCTGGCTGGATCTCTGTGACGAGCACAGAGATGAGGAGAGATTGGGGCGATTGTGCTGCCCCAATCTCCCATTGAGATTTCTTTTGGGCCTAGCCTATTCCAGCTCGGCCGACTTGGCCCAGAGATTGATATCCGCCTCCTTGGCATAGACATCGATCTCCTTCAGCTCCTCGGCCGAAAAGTCGAGATTGTCGAGCGCGGCAACGCAATCGACGATCTGCGAGGAACGGCTGGCGCCGATCAGCGCCGAGGTCACGCGGCCGCCGCGCAGCACCCAGGCGATTGCCATCTGCGCCAGCGTCTGGCCGCGCTTTTCGGCGATCTCGTTGAGCTTGCGGATATTGTCGATGATGGCGGGGCGGATGAAGTCCTTCTTGAGGAAATGGTTCTGCGCCGCGCGGCTGTCGGAAGGAATGCCGCCGAGATATTTCGTCGTCAGCATGCCCTGGGCGAGCGGCGAGAAGACGATCGAGCCCATGCCGACCTCGTCGAGCGTATCGAGCAGCTTGTCGTCCTCGACCCAGCGGTTGAGCATGGAATAGCTCGGCTGGTGGATGAGGCAGGGCGTGCCGAGATCCTTCAGGATCGCGGCCGCCTCGCGGGTGCGCTGCGAGTTATAGGAGGAAATGCCGACATAGAGCGCGCGGCCGGAGCGCACGATATAGTCGAGCGCGCCGCAGGTCTCTTCCAGCGGCGTATCCGGGTCGAAACGGTGCGAATAGAAAATATCGACATAGTCGAGGCCCATGCGCTGAAGGCTCTGGTCGCAGGAGGCGACGAGATATTTGCGGCTGCCCCATTCGCCATAGGGGCCCGGCCACATGCCGTAGCCGGCCTTGGAGGAGATAATCAGCTCGTCGCGCAGGCCGGCAAAATCGGTGCGCAGGATTTCGCCGAAGGCCGTTTCGGCGCTGCCGGGAGGCGGGCCGTAATTGTTGGCGAGATCGAAATGGGTGATGCCGAGATCGAAGGCCGTGCGGCACATGTCGACCTTGCGGTCATGCGGGGTGTCGCCGCCGAAATTGTGCCACAGCCCCAGCGAAACGGCCGGCAGCTTCAGGCCGGAACGGCCCGTGCGGTTATATTTCATCTTCGAATAACGGTCTTCGGCCGGTTGCCAGCTCATCTGAGGTCTCCTCAACCTGTAAAAGTGCTTCCCTTTCGTATCCCGCGGTGCGGGCGAAAGCTGAAAACGTCGCGCCTCATGCGGGGGCCGGGCGCGACGGCACTATTGGATCAAGCACGCCGATACGGCAAGCGCGTGGCGGATGTTCTCGACAACTTCACATGCTGACATTGCCCGAAGGCACGCCACACCCGCCGATGCCGTCATGCTCGGGCTTGTCCCGAGCCTCTGCTGCGCTCCCGGCAGATCCTCGGCACAAGGCCGCGGATGACGCAAGCGCAGGAGCAAGCGCGCCGCACGACAAGCGCACGGCGCCCCCTCGCCTTACTTCAACAGCGCCTGCGCCTCTTCGATGCCGAGCGCCGCCGGCTGCGTGCAGGTGGTCGTCAGCTCGATGAACCGGCCTTCCGCACCCGACTTCAGGATCGAGGTCATGATGTCGACGCCGTGCAGCGTGCGGTCGAGCGAGCAGCGTGCGTCGCGGCCCTCGATCAGCGCCATCGCCATGTCGGCAAGGCCGGCCGTGCGGTAATTGGCGCGCGGGCCGTTCGGGCTGTCCTGGTTGAACTTGCCGAACGGATGCTCCCAGGCTTCCAGCGCCTTGATGTCCTTGTTGCGGCCGCTCGCCTCGACGACGCCGCCGAAGAAGTTCGGGTCCGGCACGTAGAGCGAACCGTCCGTGCCGTAGAGCTCCATATTGGCATGGCGGTGCGACCACACATCCCAGCTCGCCGTCAGCGTCACGGTCGCGCCCGAGACGAATTCGAGCAGCGCCTGGATCGTCGTCGGCGTCTTGACCGGGATGACCTCGCCATTGCGCGGCTGGCTGGTGATGGTGCGGGTTTCCGACGCCATCGAGGTCAGGCCGGCGACGCGCTTGACCGGCCCGATCAGGTTGATCAGGTTGGCGATGTAATACGGCCCCATGTCGAGGATCGGGCCGCCGCCCGGCAGGAAGAAGAAGTCCGGGTTCGGATGCCACATTTCCATGCCCGGCCCCATGACGTAGCAGGCGCCCGAGGTGATGCGGCCGATACCGCCGTCATCGACGAACTTGCGGGCGAGCTGGTGCGCGCCGCCGAGGAACGTATCGGGCGCGCAGCCGACGGCGAGGCCCTTTTCCTTGGCGATGCGGCGAAGCTCTTCGCCCTGCTCCAGCGAGAGCACGAGCGGCTTTTCCGAATAGACATGCTTGCCGGCTTCGAGCGCCGCCTTCGAGACCGGATAATGCGCGTCCGGTATCGTCAGGTTGACGACGACGTCGATCTCGTCATTGGCGAGAAGCTCGTCGATCGTCTGTGCCTTCACGCCATATTCTTCGGCGCGCTGCTTTGCCGCCTGCATGTTGATATCGGCGCAGGCGAGCACCTTCAGCCCCTTGAAGAGCGGGGCCAGCGAGAAATAGGTGGTGGAGATATTGCCGCATCCGATGATGCCGACGCCAAGTTCCCTGGTCATGGTTTGCCTCAATAGCTCTTGAAGGAAGCGATCGAGCGCGTGATGTTGCGGTCGATATCGTTCGGGTTGTCGTGCTCGACGACGAAATGCCTGGCCTTGGTCTTGGCCTTGACGACCGGCAGCAGCTTCGCCCAGCCGATCGTGCCGTGGCCGACATCGGCCCAGCCGCCTTCATCGGTTGCCTCGCCGGCCGGCGCGATATCCTTGACGTGGACGGCGCTGATGCGGTTTCCAAGCTTCTCGACCCAGGCATAGGGGTCGGCGCCGCCGCGAACGACCCAGGCAATATCGGCTTCCCAGGAAATATCGGGCGCGCCTTCGAAAATGCGCTCGATCGGCAGCGAGCCGTCCGAAAGCTTTACGAATTCGAAGTCGTGGTTGTGCCAGCCGAATTCATAGCCCGCATCCTTGTAGGGCTTGCTCATCTCATGCAGGCGCTTGCCGAAAGCCAGCCAGCCGGCGGCATCCTTCGGGCGCTGGTCGGGCATCAGGTGCGGCGCATAGATCGAATCCATGCCGAGGATCTTGGCGATCCTGAGCGACTTCTCCACCTCGCCGTCGAGGAAGTCCGGGCTGAAATGGCCGGTCGTCATCACCAGCCCGTTCTTGTCGAGATCGGCGCGCAGGCTCTTCAGGCCCGCCTCGTCGAGTTCGGCATAGATGCCGCCGAAACCTTCGACTTCGCCGTAGCCGGCCTTGCCGAGCTTTTCGAAAATCGCCGAAAGCGGCGGGAAATTGCGGGCGCTATAGAGCTGATAGCTGAGCTTGGTCATGTCATCCTCCTCGGGCCGCGTGCCCGTTCTCACGTAAGATCAATCTGCCGACTGGCAGGAATGCAGGTCGTAGAAGCGGAATTCCGGCAGCTTGCCCTTTTCGAGCGGCTTGGCCGGGGTAAAGGTGATGCGGCGGCTTTCGCCGGCCGCAAGGTCGAAGGCGTTGTCGGAATATTTGCCGTCCGTGTCGGTCTCGATCATCACGAAGAGCGCCAGTCCCCTGGCGGTGACGTTGATGTCGACCGAGCCGTTCGCCTCGACATATTCGTGCGTCACGGTCAGGCCGGCAGGCTCCAGTTCCAGCGCCTTGTAGGTGCCGTGGACATAATGCCCCTCGCCGCCCATGCCGTTCGACGCCGTGAAATGCCAGGCAAGCAGCGTGCCGGCGGGGATCTCGGACATGTCGAGCGTTGCGGCGGTGCAGGCCGCATCCGGCCCGCACATGGCCTGCACGTTCTTCAGGTGCCGGCGCTCGCCCTTCATGGTCAGGATCGAGATCGAAAGATCGACGCTGACATCGGCAAGCGTATCGTTGACCAGCGAGAAGCGGATCGACTTGCCGTCCTCGGACGGAATGGCGGCGACCGCCACCGGCTGGAAGAAGCGCTTGACGAGATAGTGCATCGCCTTCCAGCGACCGCCGTAATCGAGGCTCGACCAGGAGGCGACCGGCCAGGTGTCGTTGAGCTGCCAGTAGATCGTGCCCATGCAATGGGGTTTGAGCGAGCGCCAGTATTCCACCGCCGTCTTGATCGCCAGGCCCTGCTGGATCTGCGAGAGATAGACGAAGTTCGGGAAATCCTTCGGGAAGCGGAAATAGCGGAACATCGTGCCGGCAATACGCTCGTTGCCGCCGGCATTCTTCTGGTGCAGCTCCATGACGGGCGAAGCGACGTTCATGTCCTTGGCGTCGGCATAGGTCTTGATGACCGGCAGCGACGTATAGGACTGGAAGCCGAATTCCGAGCAGAAGCGCGGCCTGACCGAGCGGTAATTGTCGAACGACTTGTTCTCGTGCCAGACCGACCAGTAATGCATGTCGCCGGAACCGTCGGCATGCCAGGCATCGCCGAAATCGAGATAGCCGGAAGCCGGGCTCGACGGCCACCAGGTAGCACCCGGCATCGCTCTCTTCACCGCCTGCTCGATCGTGCGGTTGAGGCGGTCGTAGGACACGATATAGCGGTCGCGATCCTTGCGGGATTCCTCGAACCAGTTGAGCGCGCCGACGAGCTCGTTATCGCCGCACCAGAGCGCGATCGAGGCATGCGAGGAAAGCCGGCGAACCTGGTAATCCACCTCGGCCGCGACATTGTCGAGGAAGTCGTCGGTCGAGGGATAGAGGTTGCAGGCAAACATGAAGTCCTGCCAGACCATGAGGCCGAGCCGGTCGCAGATGTCGTAAAACCAGTCGTGCTCGTAAAAACCGCCGCCCCAGACGCGGATCATGTTCATGTTGGCGGCCTTGGCCGAGGCCAGCAGGTCCTCGGTCTTCTCCGGCGAGGAGAGCGAGAAGAGCGCATCGGCCGGAATCCAGTTGGCGCCGCGGCAGAAGATTTCCCGCCCGTTGACCTTGAAGGCGAAGCGGCTGCCGGCTTCGTCGGGCGTGGTTATCAGCTCGATCGTGCGCAGGCCGATCTGCTTCGTCACGCTCTCGGCGCCAAGCTCGACGGTGAGCGCATAGAGCGCCTGCTCGCCGCTGCCGGACGGCCACCACAGGCGCGGATTGCCGATCTCGAAGACGTGGTTGACATTGGTTTCGCCGGCATTGACGCCGACATCGAGCCGCACCCGCTCGCCGTCCAGATCGAAATGCAGCTGGGCGATGCCGGGGTCCTTGGCAAAGAGCGTTGCCGTGACCTGCAGCTCCACCGAGCCGTCGGCATTATGCGTCTGGCGCGTCAGCACATGCTCGATGCGCGCCGTCTCCAGTTTCCTCAGCGCGATCGTGCCGTAAAGGCCAAGCGGCGCAATGGCGATATTCCAGTCCCAGCCGAAATGGCACTGCGGCTTGCGCAGCATGTTGCCGTCGGGGATCGGCGAGTTGCCGGGATGGTAGGGAATGTAGAAGGGCTGCTTCTTCTGCCGCGCGGCACCTTCGGCAATGCTCGAATGCAGCACGATGCGGATTTTGTTTTCGCCCGCCTTCAGCAGGTTCGACACATCCGGCCGGTAGCGGCGGAACGCGTTGTCGGCCGAGAGCGCCAGACGGTCGTTCACATGGATTTCGGCAATCGTATCGAGGTAGTCGATATCGAGATACCAGTCCCCCTCCGCCTCCGGCAGATTGAAGCTGCGCTCGATCACCCAGTCACGATGCGCCACCCACTGCACCACTTCCTCATTGCGCCCGAAATAGGGATCGGGAATGAGATTGGCCCTGGCGAGCGCCGTATGCACGTCGCCCGGAAGCGTGATCGCGCTCCTGATTTCACCGTCGCTTGAAGAAAGTTGCCAGGAGCCGGACAGGTCGATGCTGGAAATAGTCGATTGGTGGGTCACGATATCGCTTCCGATCTACAATTCTGGAAAGGACGTCGCCTCCCCTCCCTCATTCCTGTGCCTGTCACAGGAATCCAGCCACCGCGCGTCCGCGCGGTGAATGACTCAGCCCCAAAAGGAAACAAGTCTCCCGTGCCCAAGGACTTGGGCACACTGGATTCCTGTGACAAGCACAGGAATGAGGGAATACGGAGCATCCGTCGAATTCCTAAGCAATGGCATAGCACTGAGCGGGCGGCACCGTCTCTGGACCCGCCCGCGGAATATTCTAGAGACGCACTTCGCTTTCGGCATCGAAGACCGAGGCAAGCGCCATGTCGAAGCTGAGCTTCACCTTGCTGCCGACATTGAATCGGCGCGCACCGTTGATGCGTACCGACATCGTGTGACCGGCATGTTTCAGCCAGAGCAGATTGTCGGCACCCATCGGCTCTTCGATATCGACGGTCGCATCATGCTCTTCGCCGCCGGCATTCTCGTTGACCTTGATATGTTCGGGGCGAACGCCGAGCACCACCTTGCGGCCGGGCTGCAGCTTCTCGTAGCCGTCATAGGCGGCAAGCGAGAAATTGACGCCGTTGGCGCTGAAGGCGAGCCCGTCGCCCGCCTTGACCAGTTCGCCGTGCAGGAAGTTCATCGACGGCGAGCCGATGAAGCCGGCGACGAAGAGATTGCGCGGCTTGTTGTAGATCGTCGTCGGATCGTCGAGCTGCTGGATAATGCCGCTCTTCATGATGGCGATACGGTCGGCAAGCGTCAGCGCCTCGATCTGGTCGTGCGTGACGTAGATCATCGTATTCTTCAGCGACTGGTGCAGGCGCTTGATTTCCACGCGCAGCTCCGAACGCAGCTTGGCATCGAGGTTGGACAGCGGCTCGTCGAAGAGGAAGACGTCGACATCGCGCACCAGCGCGCGGCCGATCGCCACGCGCTGGCGCTGGCCGCCGGAAAGCTCGGCCGGCTTGCGCTTGAGCAGCGGCTGGATCTGCAGGATCTCGGCCGCGCGCGCCACGCGCTTGTCGATCTCGGCCTGCGGCACCTTGGCGACGCGAAGGCCGAAGGAGAGGTTCTTTTCGACCGTCATCTGCGGATAAAGCGCATAGGACTGGAACACCATGCCGATGCCGCGGTCCTTCGGCTCTTCCCAGGTGACGTTCTTGCCCTTGATGAAGATCTGCCCTTCCGAGGCGTCGAGCAGTCCGGCGATGCAGTTCAGCAGGGTCGACTTGCCGCAGCCCGAAGAGCCGAGCAGCACCAGGAATTCGCCGTCGTTGATATCGAGGTTCAGATCCTTGAGCACGCTGACCGCGCCGAAGTTCAGCGACAGGTCCTTGATGGAAACACTTGCATTCATGTTCATGGGATCAACCCTTCACTGCGCCGGCGGCGATGCCACGGACGAAAAGCCGCCCCGACACGAAATAGACGACGAGCGGCACAAGTCCTGTCAGGATCGTTGCCGCCATGTTGACGTTGTATTCCTTCACGCCCTGGACGGAATTGACGATGTTGTTGAGCTGCACGGTCATCGGATAGGTATCCGGCCGGGTGAAGACCACGCCGAACAGGAAGTCGTTCCAGATGCCCGTCACCTGCAGGATCATCGCGACGACGAAGATCGGCAGCGACATCGGCAGCATGATCTGCAGGAAGATGTGCCAGAAGCCCGCCCCGTCGACACGCGCCGCCTTGAACAGTTCCTCCGGCAGCGACACGAAGTAGTTGCGGAAGAGCAGCGTCAGGATCGGCATGCCGAAGATCGAATGCACGATGACGAGGCCCGTCAGCGACCCGTAGATGCCGATTTCGCGCAGGATGATGACGATCGGATAGATCATCACCTGATAGGGAATGAAGGCGCCGATGATGAGGATGGAAAAGAAGAATTCCGATCCCTTGAAACGCCAGTTCGCCAGCGCATAACCGTTGACCGAGGCGATCGCGATGGAGACGACGACCGAGGGAACGGTGATGCGCACGGAATTCCAGAACCCGCGCGAAAGACCGTCGCAGTTAAGCCCGGTGCAGGCCGTTGCCCAGGCCTTGACCCAGGGCTCGAAGGTGATTTCCATCGGCGGCGCGAAGATGTTGCCGAGCCGGATTTCCGGCATCCCCTTCAGCGAGGTGACGACCATCACGTAAAGCGGGACCATGTAATAGACGGCGGCCACGAAAAGCGTGCCGTAGACGATGATGTTGCGCGCCGATACGACCGGCCGCGGCTTTGGCCCTGCCGGACCGGAAACCGCCTTCTTCTCGAAGGGGATGCCGCCGCCGTCGACGGCCTTGAGAGCGATCTTGTCAGCCACGTTTGCGCCCTCCGCCAAATTCAAGATATGCCCAGGGAATGATGATGATCGCCACAGTGATCAGCATCATGGTCGACGCTGCGAAACCCTGGCCGAGATTCTGTGCCTGGAACATGTAGTCGTAGACGTATTTCGCCGGCACTTCCGACGAGATGCCCGGACCGCCGCTGGTCTGGGCGACGACGAGGTCGTAGACCTTGACGATGCCGCTGGCGATGATGACGAGCGTGGTGATGAAGACCGGCCGCATCATCGGGATGACGACGAAGAGATAGGTGCGCCACATCGGAATGCCGTCGACGCGGGCCGCCTTCCAGATATCCTCGTCGATGCCGCGAAGCCCCGCCAGCATCAGGCACATCACGAGGCCGGTGCCCTGCCAGAGGGCGGCGATCAGAACCCCGTAGATGACGATTTCAGGCGTATAGAGCGGATCGAAGGTGAAGCTCGTCCATCCGAGCGACCGCACCACCGCCTGAACGCCGAATTCCGGGTTGAGGATCCACTGCCACACGAGGCCGGTGACGATGAAGGACAGCGCGAACGGATAGAGGAAGATCGTGCGGAACGTGTTCTCGAAACGGATCTTCTGATCCATGAGAGCCGCCAGCAGGAAACCGATGACCAGGCTGAAGATCAGCGACAGAATGCCGTAAATCGCCAGGTTCTCGATGGACACGACCCAGCGCGGGGCGGACCAGAGACGCTGATATTGCTCGAAGCCGACAAAGGTCAGGCGCGGCAGCAGCTTGGAATTGGTGAAGGAATAAACCACCGTCCAGATCGTGCCACCGAGAAAGATGACCATGGCGGTGAGGATCATGGGAATGGAAGCAATCTTCGAATTCAGATTGCGAAACAATTTAAACGGTCGGCCCGCTTTCGCTTGACCTGTCATTGAGTTTCCTCCTGAAGCACAGTCGCTTCGGTGATCGGGGCGCCGTCCGAAGAGGCCCGCCCTTCCCGTCCCTGCCACGTCGGCCATGCGGTCTTGGGCGACCGCAGCCGGTGTGACGCGCCGTCGCCGGCTGGATCGCAGATCCGTCGGCGCGGTCCGGCCCTGCGGCAAGCGGGGCCGGACCTGTTAGGCTTGAGGACCGAGGATCAGTCGGCAGCGGCGATGATGTCGGCGAAGCGCTTCTGGGCTGCGTCGGGCGTCATCGTCTCATTGGCGAAGAACTCGGCGAAGAGGTCTTCGATCTGCTTTGTCGTATCCGGCGAAGCGAGCTGATCGGAGCTGGTGACGATATTGCCCTTGGCGAGGATATCGAGACCCTTCTTCATGCAGTCGTTGGCGGCGGCGAGATCGACGTCGCCGCGAACCGGCAGCGAGCCCTTCTTCAGGTTGAAGGCAACCTGGGTCTTCGGGTCGAGAAGTGTCGCGGCAAGCACGTCCTGAGCCTTGGCCTTTTCCGCATCCTTCTGGAGCGGGAAGTAGAAGGCGTCACCGCTGGTCGAGATGATCTCGTTCACGCCGAGGCCCGGAAGGCAGGTATAGTCCTTGCCGGCAACCTGCTTGGCGACCTGGAATTCGCCCTGCGCCCAGTCACCCATGATCTGGCCGCCGGCCTTGCCGGTGATGACGAGGTTGGTGGCCTGGTTCCAGTCCTGCACGTTGCTGCCCTTGGACATGCGGCGCGCATCGTCGGCAGCCTTGAACACCTTGGCAATTTCCGGTCCGGCCGCAACCTTGGCGTCCTTGTCCTTGAAGACCTTCAGGTAGTTGTCCTTGCCGCCGATGGCGATCATCAGAACGTTGAAGGCGCCGCTGGCCTGCCAGCCCTGACCGCCGACAGCAAGAGGAACGATCCCGGCCTTTTCCAGAGCCGGAGCGGCGGCGACGAATTCATCCCAGTTCTTCGGAACCGGCACGCCGGCCTTCGCGAAGGCCGCGTTCGACAGCCACAGCCACTGCCAGGAGTGGATGTTGACGGGCGCGCAATAGATCTTGCCGTCGATCGTGCAGGAATCGAGCAGGGGCGACGGACGGATGATGTCCTTCCACTTGCCTGCGGTCGCCACGTCGGTCAGGTCCTTCATGAGGCCGGCCTGGACAAGTTCCTCGGCCTGACGGCCATGGTTGAACTGGGTCGCACCCATCGGGTCGCCGCCGGTGATGCGGCTGATCATGATCGGACGCGCGGTGCTGCCGGAGCCGGCGATTGCGCCGTCAACCCAGTGATTGCCGGTGGCGTCGAATGCCTTTGCGAGCTCGGCCACGGCGGCGGCCTCACCGCCCGAAGTCCACCAGTGGGTGACTTCGAGATCGGTCGCGTTGGCGGCGCCGAACGGGATGACCACGGAAGCGGCAAGCACGGCCGCCATCATACGGATTTTCATGAGTTCTCCTCCCTCACTGAAACGTTGCCGGAAAAACTTAGAGCAATCGATTTATCCGCGCAACCGCCCGCTCGCAAAATTTTCTGTGAAAGACGTCAATACAGCCTGTGGCTGCAATCATCCGCCCCATCCCGGCTCCATGAGAAAAGCGTAAGCAAGCGATCTCGCAAGTGCAGCATCCGAACAAACTAATGATTTTTCTGATTAATTTTTGAATAATCCGACAATTTCCCCTGTTGTGGATTTCGCGGGCGCAAAAAATCGCGGGACAGGCAGGCGATTCAACCAGAGAGGACTGCTCTGCAACGCTGATCAGAAAAAAGGCTCGACATTTCTACTGTATCGTTACAGATTGTTTCGCTCAGGGAGGAGAGCTTTTTCCACGCCGGCATGCTTACAGCGTGGAAAAAAGCCTCTATAAGGCGAAGCAAATCGCGCGAGGCGGGCCTAGAGGGATGGAAAACAACGGAAATTTCGGCGGAGCTGCATCCGGTTCCGTTCAGCGCGAACGCCCGACATTGAAGACGATCGCCTTCATGACGGGTCTCGGCGTGACGACCGTGTCGCGGGCGCTGAAGGACGCACCGGACATTGGCGCGGAAACGAAGGAGCGGGTGCGCATGGTTGCCCGCCAGCTCGGCTACCAGCCGAACAGGGCCGGCGTGCGTCTGAGAACCGGCAAGACCAACGTCATCGCCCTCGTCCTCAGCATCGACGAGGAGATTATGGGCTTTTCCAGCCAGATGGTCTTCGGCATTTCCGAAGTGCTGACCGGCACGCCCTACCATATCGTCGTCACCCCGCATTCGCACAGCAAGGACCCCATGCTGCCGGTGCGCTATATCCTCGACACGGGCTCGGCCGACGGCGTCATCATTTCCCGCGTCGAGCCTGACGATCCGCGCGTGCGCCTGCTCGTCGAAAGCGGCATGCCCTTTACCACCCACGGCCGCACCGATGGCGGGCTCATGCATCCCTATCACGACTTCGACAACGAGGCTTACGCCCATCAGGCCGTGCAGAAGCTCGTCAGCCGCGGCCGCAAGCGCATCGCGCTGCTGCAGCCGCCGAGCAAGCTCACCTACTATACCCATACCCGCATCGGCTTTCAGACCGGCCTGCACGATTACGGCGCCGAAGAGGTGCCGCTGCGCGTCAATATCGACGCCCCGCTTGCCGAGATCCGCGACGCGGTGGAGCAGATGATGCGCTCGCCCGGCGCCCCCGACGGCATCGTCTCCTCGGCCGGCAGCGCCACCATCGCCGTCAATGCCGGCATCGAGGCCGCCGGCAAGCGCCTCGGCCACGACGTCGACCTCGTCTCCAAACAATCCGCCCCGATCCTCAACTGGATCCGCCCGGAAATCATCGCCGCCTACGAAGACGTCCGCCACGCCGGCCGCGAAATGGCCAAACAGGTGATCGCCCGCATCGATGGCGTGGATGCCGAGCTGCTGCAGTCGATCAGCAAGCCGGAATGGCCGAACGGGCGGTAAGCATCCAGGACGACAGTCACGCTGACGTTCGAGCGCGGAGAGATACATGCGAAAAATCGAGATACCGACCGAACGCACGATCCTCAGCTCCTTCAGGGCAGAGGATGCCAGTGAAGTTTTCGCCTGTATCTCCCCCGAGATCACCCGCTTCACCGCCTGGCAAGCGCCGGCGAGCGAGGCGGCCTTTGCCGAAGTCTGGCAGAGCTGGCTCCCTGCAATGGAAGATGGATTGGAACTCACGCTCGTCCCCCGCTGCCGGGAGGATAGCCGCTGCCTCGGCATTCTCGGCGTGCACGCCATCAAATCGGACACACCGGAGCTCGGAATCTGGCTACGCCGCGATGTGCATGGCAAGCGCCTCGGTAGCGAACTGATCGGCGCAGTGGCAAGATGGGTGAGCAGAACGCAGACGGTGCGCTATTTCGAATACCCGGTCGCCGAGGAAAACCTTGCCAGCAGGAGGATTGCCGAAGCCTACGGCGGCGAGGTCAGGGAACGCCGTCAGACCCCCAAATACGGTTGCGTCGTCTATCACATTCCGCCGATATTGCCCTGAACGGGCGTTCTCAGGGGAGAGGCATTTGTGCCGTCGCCGGGAAGGCGGAGACGGTGCGGCATGTCCCTTTCCCGAAGAATGCGTGACGCAGCATCAAAAACCTCGCTGCAGCGATCAGCCACTGACGGCTGCATGACAAAAAGCCCGGCGCGATGGCCGGGCTCTTCGTCACTATCCGCACAAACCTCAGAAGGTCGAGGCACCGCTGCCCCAGGGGCCGTGGTGGAAGTCCTTGCCGTCGAGGCGGTCGAAGCCGTGGGCGCCGAAGAAGTCGCGCTGCGCCTGGATGAGGTTGGCAGTGCCGCGGCCCTGGCGGTAGGCGTCGAAATAGGTGAGCGCCGAGGCCAGTGCCGGCACCGGCAGGCCGGCCGCCATTGCTGCGGTCACGACGCGGCGGAGCGCCGGGATCGATTCCTTGACCATGGCCGAAAACGCCGGCGTGACGATGAGGTTTGCCGCATCGGGCGCATCCGTAAACGCCTTGGTGATCTCGTCGAGGAACTGCGAGCGGATGATGCAGCCGGCGCGCCAGATACGGGCGATCGTCGGCATCGGCAGCGACCAGTTGAACTCCTTGGAGGCTTCCGCCATGACGGCAAAGCCCTGCGCATAGGCGCCGATCTTGCCGGCAAACAGCGCCAGTTCCAGGTCCTTGTTGAAGTCTGGGCCGTAGGCGACCGGGAAGGCCGCGCCGAGATCGCCGAAGATCTCCTGGGCGGCTTCGCGCTGTTCCTTCATCGACGACAGGCTGCGGGCGGCAACGGCGGCTTCGATGCCGGTTGCCGGAATGCCCATGTTCTGCGCTTCGATCGCCGACCACTTGCCGGTGCCCTTCTGGCCGGCCTTGTCGAGGATCATGTCGACCATCGGCGTCTTGGAGATCGGGTCGGTGGCGGCCAGAACCTTTTCGGAGATTTCGATCAGGTAGGAATTCAGGCGGCCCTTGTTCCACTCGCCGAAAATGCCGGAAATTTCCGACGCGCTCTTGCCGAGGCCGTCGCGCAGGATGCCGTAGATTTCGGCGATCATCTGCATGTCGGCATATTCGATGCCGTTATGGATCGTCTTGACGAAATGGCCCGCACCGTCGTTGCCGAGCCATGCGACGCAGGGGGCGCCATCATATTTGGCGGCGATCGAGGTCAGCACCTTCTCGACGCGCTTCCACGAATCTTCCGTGCCGCCGACCATGATCGACGGGCCGTGGCGGGCACCTTCCTCGCCGCCCGAAACGCCCATGCCGATGAAGGTCAGGCCCGTATCCTTGAGGCGGTCGAAGCGGGCGACCGTATCGCGGAAGTTGGCGTTGCCGGCATCGATCATGATGTCGTTCTTCTGCAGGTGCGGGCGAAGCGCCTCCATCTGCTGGTCTACGGCTTCGCCTGCCTTGATCATGATGATGATCGGCCGCGGCGGGCGGATCGCCTCGACGAATTCCTCGATCGTCTTGCAGGGAATGATCTGCTTCTTGAGATCGCCGGCGCTTTCGTAGAATTCATCCGTTTTTTCAGGAGTGCGGTTGAAAACCGCGATCTTGTTGCCCTTTTCCGCAATGTTGAGCGCCAGGTTGGAACCCATGACGGCAAGGCCGATCAGTCCGATTTCTGCCTTTTCCACGACAAACCTCCGATGAGTCAAATGGTGCGATGTTGTGGCACTCTCTCGGTCAAACGGCAAGGTCGCAACGGCCGATTCGCGGCGAAAAAAGGCCGCCGGAACAGGCTTTTCGAATGGCCTGGCGCGCACCATATGAAGGGGTCGGGGAGGCCGCAATGACAGCCAGCACTGAAAGCCGGGGCGACAGCGGGCCGCTTCTGGCAGGCAAAGCCGGGCGCTACCGCGAATATGCGCCCTCGCCTGCCCTTGCGCCGCATTTCACCTGCCTCTGGTCGCATGAGATAAAAACCGCAAACCCTGTCGCCATCGTGCCCGACGGTTATTGCGACCTGCTTTTCGCAGACGGCCGCCTCTTCGTTGCCGGGCCGGACCGCACCGCCGCCTTCCCGCCGATGGCGCCGGGCATGCGCATTCTCGGCGCGCGTTTTGCGCCGGGCGCGGGTGCCGCCTGGCTGAAACTGCCCCTGTCGGAAATCACCGGCCTCTCCGTTCCCTTGCGTGAGCTTGCACCCGCAAAGGCGGCCCTGCTCGAACCTCGCCTCACCGACGGCCCGGATGGGGCCGCCGCTCTCCCGCTTTTCGCCACCCTGTTGAAAGACCTCGCAGGCAGCGAGGACGCGCCCGACCCCGAGGCGCGCCTGATCTTTGCCGCCGCCGATGGCGGGCCGGGCCGGATCGGCGGCCTGCAGCGCGGCCTCGGCATCGGCGAGCGGCAGCTGCGCCGCCGCGCCCACAACCATTTCGGCTACGGCATCAAGACGCTGGAGCGTATCCGCCGGCTGCAGCGTTTCATGGCCCTGTGCCGCGCCGGCGAGCCCCCGTCCCTTGCCGCGCTTGCCCTCGAAGCCGGCTTTTCCGACCAGGCCCACATGACCCGCGAGATCGGCGACCTGACGACGCTGACGCCATCCGCCATGCGCGCTCAATTGGCGGCAGGCTGACCGTTTCGTTCAAGACGGCCCGTGCCGGCGCTGTAGTCTGATGCAAAGCAAAAGGACAGACCAATGAACACAATGCCCGCCCGCATCGTCCACATCACGATCAGGAGAGACTGGCGCGATGTCTATGATTTCGCCGGTCGCCCGGAGAACATGCCGCTCTGGGCCTCCGGCCTTGCGAGCGGCCTGGAACCCGACGGCGAGGACTGGATCGCCCATGGCCCGCTCGGCAGCGTCCGCGTGAGCTTCGTGCCGCCGAACGAATTCGGCGTCATCGACCATACCGTCACCATCGAATCCGGCCTGCGCGTCTATAACGCGCTGCGCATCGTACCGAACGGCGACGGTTGCGAGGCGATGTTCACGCTGCTGCGCCTGCCGGGCATGACCGACGAGCAGTTTGCCGCCGACGCCGCCCATGTCCAGAAGGACCTGGCGGCGCTGAAATCGATAATGGAGAAATGAGATGGCCGGAAACGACACGGAAAACGACCGCCGCATCGACTATGTCGAATTCAACGTCGCCGATATCGGCGCGGCAAAAGCCTTTTATGGCGCAGCCTTCGGCTGGCGCTTCACCGATTACGGCGAGAACTATTGCGAATTCGACGACGGCAGGCTGAAGGGCGGCTTCACCAATCTCGCCCCGGTGCGAGCCGGCGGCGGCCCGCTCGTCATCCTCTATGCGGAAAGGCTGGAAGATGCGCTCGCCGCCGTCGAAAAGGCCGGCGGCACGATAGCAAAGCCGATCACCCCCTTCCCCGGCGGCCGGCGCTTCCATTTCCGCGACAGGGACGGTTACGAACTTGCGGTCTGGAGCAGGAATTAGGGCATGGCGCGCGGAACGGTGTCGCGGTTCAGCGAGGGCTGCGGCAGAAGCAAAAGCCTCAAGCCTGGCGCGCGAATATCGCGGTCCGCTCAGGCGTCTACCCTTGCCGCGGCACCGAGATTCTGAATGGTGATGAGCGCCCCGATCACCTTCCTGGCCGCATCGTGCAGCGGCACCATGCGGCAGCGGTTGCGCCGCGCGTCCCGCTCGTAGACATAATCGACCGACACGCCCTCGAAGCAGGCGTCGAGCTTTTCCTTCACCTCGCCCGCGAAACGCTCCTCGCCGACGAATTCGACGATATGGCGGCCGATGAGCTGCATGGCGTTGCGGCCGAGATGGGCGCAATTGGCCGGGTTGGAATAGAGGTAGCGGTAGTCCTTCGTCAGCACCGCCACCCGGTCCGGCAGCGTCTGCAGGATCGCCGCGTTGAGGAACTGGCCGTTGTCGGTATCGGGAACATAGGCCGGCGGCGGGCGCAGCTTCACCTCCGCCGGCAGCGGCACGCGCCAGTCCGGCGCATGGGCGCCGAAATAACGGTCGAGCAGATAGGACAGCACGGCGGCATATTGCGTTACGAAAGCCCCGTCGTCGGCGTCCTGGCTGATGAGGTAGCTCACAAACTGAAGTTGCATATAAACTTCAATGAGACTGGACGCCCTGCAAGCGAGTATCGCTTCGACGAGCGGCTGGATATCGCGGTCGAGCGCCTCCACGCGCTCATCGTCCCCTAGCCTTATCGCTTCCTCGATCTGCGCACAGCGCAAGGAGAAGGCCCTGAACAACTCAAGCAAGATACCCCCATATCCATTTCCTGAGAAACGTTCCGAAACCGGTCGAGGCCTATGCTTAATGAAAGATTACGCCTTACGGTAGGCGCCTTACGCGCCCTGGTAGAAACGCATAACATGAACCGTACTCATTTTCAACCAAGCCGGACCTGTCGCTTTTCACCGATTATAAATCAGGAGCAAAATCTTACAGGCGCAACCTTACAGGCTGACGGAACGCTTGATATCCCAGCGGTCGTGATACCACAGCCATTGGGCCGGGTATTCGCGCACCCAGCTTTCCACCTTGTCGTTCAGCATCTGCGCCGTGGCGGCAAGGTCCAGATTGCCCTTTTCGTCGCGCGGCATGTCCAGTTTCGGCTCGATTTCCAGCCGGTAGCGGCCGCCGGGAAGACGGATGCAGCGGGCCGGATAGACGTCGCAGTTGAACTGCCGCACCAGTTTCGGCAGCAGCGGATTGGTCTTGGTCTCGAGCCCGAAGAAGGTCGTCTTCAACCCGCGGCTGAATTTCTGATCGACGAGAACGCCCACGCCCTGCCCCGCTTCGAGCTGGCGCGCCAGCGCGAAGGAAGAGCCGGCATGGGAAGGCACCAGCTTGCCCATGCGGCCGCTGCGGAAATCGAAGACCCTCCTGGCGACGTATGGATTGTTCGGCGGCCGGAAGAGCACGGTCACGCTGAGGCCGAACGCGTTGCCGGCAACCGGCAAGAGCTCGAAATTGCCGGTATGGCCGGTAAAGACGATGAAGGGACGCGGATTGTCGCGCAGTTCCAGGAAGATCGGAATGCCCGAGACTTCCACCCGGCCGGGCTCGGCCCGCTCAGGATCGAAATCGAAAAGCTGGTCGAGGAAGACATATTCGGCTGCAAGCCGGCCCATATTGCCCCAGCTTTCGAGCGCGATTTCCTCCAGCTCCGCATCGCTCTTTTCCGGAAAAGCCCGGCGCAGATTGTAGAGCATCAGCCTGTGGCGCTTCAGCCGCCGGCCGATCTGGCGCGTCAGCCAGTCGGCAAAGCGCATGGCGCCGTCAGCCGGGAAAAGCTTCAGGAAATTCAGGAAACCGAACATCACCTGCGCCACCAGCCATTGCTGGAAGTGCCTGAGCGCCAGAACGATCCGGGTGATGAAAAGCTTCACGCAGGGTCAGTCCATCTTCAGGATGATCTTGCCGAAGATCTGCCGGCCTTCCATGCGCTCCAGCGCGCGGTCGATATCGTCGAAGCCGACTTCGGTATCGATGACGGGATGAACGAGGCCGCGGCCCATCTTCTGCATGGCGTCGGCCATGTTTTCCATGCGGCAGCCGAAGGAGCCGAGCAGCTTCAGTTGCTGCTGGAACAGCATCATCAGGTTCATCTCGGTCGAAACACCCGAGGTCGAGCCGCAGGTGACGAGACGCCCGCCGCGCTTCATGCAGAGCATGGAGCCCGCCCAGGTGTCCTTGCCCACATGTTCGAAGACGACATCGACGCCCTTCTTCCTGGTGAGCTTGCGCACAACGCCCTCGAAACGGTCGGTGCGGTAGTTGATGACGTGATCGGCGCCGAGCGCCCTGGCCTTCTCGATCTTGTCGTCCGAACCGACGGTCGTAATCACGGTGCAGCCGATCTTCTTGGCAAGCTGGATCGCCGCCGTGCCGATGCCGGAGCCGCCGGCATGAATGAGGATCGTCTCGCCGGGCTCCAGCCTGGCATTGTCGAAGAGCATATGCTCGACCGTGCCGAAGGTAACGGGCGCGAGCGCCGCACCGACGGCATCGACGCCGGGAGGCGCCGGCACCAGCAGGCGCGCCGGCAGGTTCACCTTCTCCTGCGCGAAACCGTCGAGATGGAAGCCGTGCACGCCGGAGACATGTTCGCAGAGATTGTCGCGGCCCTCGCGGCACGGGCGGCAGAGGCCGCAGGTGCGCGCGCCGTAGATCGACACGAGCTGGCCGGGCAGAACGTTGGCGACACCCGGACCGATCGCTTCGACCACGCCGGAGGCTTCCGCGCCGATGACGAGCGGCATCTTGCGCTTGGCGAATGCCATGCCGCGCCAGCCCCAGACATCGATATGGTTCAGCGCAACCGCCTTGACGCGCAACGTCACTTCGCCGGCCGAAGGTGCATCCGGTTCCGGCAGGTCGGTGATCTCAAGCTTGCGGTCATCGATCAGTTGCAAAGCGCGCATGATGTGCAGTTCTTTCTTCTACGCGGATCGTCGTCATGCCCGGGCCTGTCCCGAGCATCTGCCAGCATTCATCGAGTGACGTGGGTAGATCCTCGGGACAAGCCCGAGGACGACGTCAAAAACCGCTTCGTCCCAAAGTCAAGCAGGGTCTCTAAGCCGGTTCGAGCGCCATGACAAGGCTTGCGTTCTGCCCGCCGAAGCCGAAAGAGTTGGAAAGCACGGCCGAGACCTGGGCTTCCCGCTTCTTGTTGGGCACGACATCGAGAACGATCGACGGATCGGGGTTGTTGTAGTTGATCGTCGGCGGCAAGGTGCCGGTCAGCATCGTCTGCAGCGAGAACACCGCCTCGACCGCGCCGGCCGCCGTCAGCGTATGGCCGATCATCGACTTGTTGGACGAGGTCGGAATGCCGACCAGCTTCTCGCTGAAGACGGCCGACATGGAGCCGTATTCCATCTTGTCGTTTTCGGGTGTCGAAGTGCCGTGCGCGTTGATATAGCCGATATCGTCCTCGCTCATGCCGGCATCGGCAAGTGCTGCGCGCATCGTCGCGATCGCCGGGCCGCCGTCCGGCGAAGAGCGCGTGCGGTGGAAGCTGTCGGCCTTGTCGCCCGCCCCCTTCATGATGCCGAGCACCTTGGCGCCGCGGGCAATGGCCGCCTCAAGCGATTCCAGAACCAGGGTCGCCGCACCTTCGGCAATGACGAAACCGTCGCGATCCTTGCTGAAAGGCTTGGAAGCCTTGGTCGGCGGATCGTTCTGGGTGGAAAGGGCCGAGAGCAGAGAAAAGCGGATCAGCGCTTCCGCGCTCAGCGAACCGTCGGTCGCAACCGTCAGCGCCCGCTCGGTGCGCCCCTGGCGGATCGCCTCGATGCCGAGCTGGATCGCCGTCACACCCGATGCACAGGCCGTCGACAGCGTCACCGGCAGGCCGCGCGTGCCGAACCGGTCGGCCAGGCGCTCCGAAATCGCGCCGAACAGCGCCGCCTCATGGAAAGCCGGGTCCGGGCGCTGGCGCATGGCGGCCAAAAACCGCTCGTAGGCGTCGCCCGGATGGTCGGCGGCCGGCGATCGGTCGGCAAGCTCGAAACGGGCGCTCCATTCCGGCTCGATCGGCGGGGCGGCGAGGAACAGCGGGCCGTTGAAATCGCCGGAGAGATCGGCATCGGCCAGCGCCTCGATCGTCGTCTCGCGCGCAAAGGCGTAGGAGCGCTCGACCGCGTTCGGCACGGGAATGTCGATGAAATCGACCGTGCCGGCAATGCGCGTCGAAAGCCCTTCGGTCGGGAAGCGGGTGATTTCGTGGATGCCCGACGTGCCGGACGAAAGGGCCGCCCAATTGTCCTTCAGGCCCTGGCCGAGCGAGGTGATGATGCCCATGCCGGTCACGGCGACGATCGGCCGGCCGAGATGATCCCTGTAAGCGGACGCTGTCATTTCAGTCACTCCTCACGCTTCTGCGGAAAGAACGGCGACGCCTTCGCCGCGCTGATGTCCGACCGTCGTTACGACGGCGGCCTTCGTGCCTGCCGTCATCGGCGCTTCGTGCGCCGCGTCGAACGGCGGAACCTTGGCCTTGGCATCGACGGCAAGGGCTGCGAGCGCAAGGCCGAGCGTGAACTGCGCCTCGATCGTGTGGCCCGAAACGCCGCCGAAGCCGCGGATCGCAGCCCCCGGAAGCTGATGTTCCAGCACCGCCTTTTCGCGGGCGGCAAGCTCGTGCATGCCGGTCGAGCCGGAGAAGACCGCCGTGGTTTCGGCCGGCAGGTCGCCGGCGGGTTTCAGCAGCCGCTCCATGCGCTTTTCGAAATTGCCGGCGTTTCGGTTGCCGCGGTCGCCCTCGACCGCGCCCATCGTCGCATAGATATGCGCGCCGCGCTCTTCGGCATGCTTGCGCGATTCCAGCACCAGGAAGGCGCCGGCAGAACCCAGGATGATGCCGCCGCCCTCAAGCCCGGAGCGCGACCAGAGCGGCGCCCACTCACCGCGCGTATTGGCGCCGATCGCTTCGGTGAGCAGGATCATGTCCTGACGTTCGGCAGCAAAGGCGCCGCCGACCAGCGCATGGGTGGATTCGCCCGACTTGATGCGCCAGAAGGCCGTCTCGACGGCGGAAACGCCGGAGGCTTCCTCGCCCATGAAGGTGCGCGAGGAGCCGGTGACCTTGTGGACGATGGAAATATTGCCGGCCAGCAGGTTGGAAAGCTGTGCCAGAAACAGCGTGGGCCTGAGTTCCGTCGTCAGCTTCTCGTTCAGCAGCAGCTCGCGGTCGTTGCGCTTCAGGCCCTCGTCCACGATCAGCGTATCGACATTGATGTCGCGTTCGCCGCCGCCGGCCGCCACGATCATGTCCATCGTGCCGCAGGCTTCGAGATCGTCCTTGAAGCCGGCATCGTCGAGCGCGAGACCCGCGGCGAAAACGCCGATGCGCTGCCAGTTCTCCATCTGGCGCTGGTCGCCGCGCTTGGCGATCTGCTGCGACCAGTCGATCTCGGGCAGCG
Source organism: Rhizobium sp. GCM10022189 (assembly GCF_042656325.1). Taxonomy (NCBI): domain Bacteria; kingdom Pseudomonadati; phylum Pseudomonadota; class Alphaproteobacteria; order Hyphomicrobiales; family Rhizobiaceae; genus Rhizobium; species Rhizobium sp. GCM10022189. The sequence continues at coordinate 65,163 of NZ_JBHSOR010000012.1, read as the reverse complement.
GATGCACCGGATAGGGCTTGAACTTCTCGGTTTCGATGATGGTCGCGGGCGCCGCATCGGCGGTCAGCAGCGCGACATGCGCATCCTTGCCGACACCCTGACAGGTTACAATGCCGACACCGGTGATGACGACGTCATTGGCGGCCTTGCTCATTCACTCACCCCCTGGGCCTTCGCCCCCTGCGCGGCGATGGCGTCCATCAGGCCCACCTCGCCGGCACGTTTCCTAACGATATCGCCGAGCGGAATTTCGCTGAACGGCATGGTGCGCAGTTTCAGCTGCGCATCGCAGACCTTCTTGCCGCCGCTGGTGATCTTTGCCTTGGTGACGGCAAAACCGGAGCCGTCATGTTCGAGAAAAGCCTCGATGTCGAGCACGGCTTCCGGCTCGACGAAGGTGCGCATCTTGGCGCCGTCGACCGACATCAGGAAGGGCATCGACGTAAAATCGGTGGCGGCCAGCACCAGCATGCCGGAGGCCTGCGCCATGGTTTCGATCAGAAGCACGCCGGGAACGAGCGGCATGCCCGGAAAATGCCCCTCGAAAACGGGGCTTTTGGCCGGCACGACCGAGCGCGCATTGAGCGTGCGCTTCTCAAGGTCCACCGCCTCGACGCGGTCAATCATCTGGAAATATTCCAGCAGCATCAGTCTTCTCCGGCGCGACGCGCGACAAGCCCGTCGGAAGGCCTACTTAGGAACAAAATCGCCCGGCCGCCATATCAACGGCGGCAGGGCGTGAAAAAAACATGATGGCTTGGCTTCAAGCCTTGGCGGCGCGCAGCTCGTCGATCTTGGCACAAAGGTTCTTCAGCACGAAATATTCTTCGGTGGAAACCTTGCCTTCGTTGACTTCCTGCGTCCACTTCTCGAGCGGAATCTTGATGCCGAATTCCTTGTCGATCGCGAAAACGATATCGAGGAAGTCGAGGCTGTCGATACCGAGGTCGTCGATCGTGTGGCTTTCCGGCGTGATCGTTGCGCGGTCGATCTCGCTGGTTTCAGCAATGATGTCGGCAACTTTATCGAATGTAGCGGTCACTCGCTCTACCTCTTGGAAATGAAGATTCTCCCCCTCATAGGCAAATCCTTTTCAAAAGCCAATGCTTTCGTCCCGGTTGTACGCCAATTTGGCGCAAAGGTGTTGCCTAAACAGCAATGGAACGGGGCCTTCCGCCCCCCGCCGGACAGGCGCCGCAGCCCGATGCGGCCACCCGGCTAAAGGTTCTTCCGGCCCGATCGACGCCAGGACAGCCCGCATCCGCCACCCCAAACCTGCGTTCGATTGCGCTGCCGCCCGAGAGTTCCTACAGCTCGAAGGGCGCCGGAATTTTCCGCGCCGGGCCGGCTTTTCAAAGCGGAAAATCCGTCAGGCAGGTTTCGCTTCAAATAAAACTGCAGAAGAAGGATAGTTTGATCTGGATCAAATTGGAATCCGGTTGAAATTGATAAAGATCAAGACAGAGACGCAAGAAATCGGGATAGATGACCTTGCGGCCGAAGCGTAACAGAACGCAGGCACAAGGTCGGATCGGGGCATCGCAACATGGACATCGCGCGCAGTGAAGATCCAGACATAAGTATTCCGGCCACCTGCCGCGTCTGCGAGGCGCGCCACGGCGTCGTCTGCGGCGCGCTGGCGGCCGCACAGCTGCGCGAGCTTTGCAAGCACTCCACGCGCCGCAAGCTTGATGCCGGCTGCGAGATCGTCGCCCAGGGCGAAGAGGTCTCCTCCTATTCCAACATCATGAATGGCGTGGTGAAGCTCTGCAAGGTCATGCCGGACGGGCGCCAGCAGATCGTCGGCCTGCAGTTCGCGCCCGATTTCATCGGCCGCCCCTTCGTGCCGGAAAGCACGCTCTCGGCCGAAGCGGCCACGCCGACGGAAATCTGCGTCTTCCCCCGCGGGCTGCTGGACCGCATGATCGCGGATACGCCGGAACTGCAGCATAACCTGCATGCCCAGGCGCTGAAGGAACTGGATGCGGCCCGCGAATGGATGCTGACGCTCGGCCGCCGCACGGCCCAGGAAAAGGTCGCCAGCCTTCTCTATCTCATCGCCACCCATGCCGAGCCGGAAACGACCTGCAGCACGACCTTCGACCTGCCGCTCTCACGCGCCGAGATCGCCGATTTCCTGGGGCTGACGATCGAGACCGTCAGCCGCCAGATGACCAAGCTGCGCAAGCAGGGCGTCATCCGCATCGAGAACAACCGTCATATCGTCGTTCCCGACATGGACGAGCTGGAGCGCCGGGTCACCGCGTGAGGGCTGCCTAGAGCATTTCCGGCGAAAACGGAGTCGCCTTCAATGCTCTCGCTTATTGTTTTCCCCGCAATTCCGGACGCAAAACCGGTTCCCACTTTTGCTGGAATTGCTCTAGTGCGTGATGACCACGCGCGTATTGGCAAGGCCGTTTTCCTGCGTCATCGCGAAAAACTCCGCCGCATTGTTGGGGTCGAGGCGCACGCAGCCATGCGAGGCCGGCGTGCCGAGCCGCTTGCGGTCGAAGGTGCCGTGCACCGCATAACCGCCGTTGAAGAACACCGCGAAAGGCATCGGCGCATTGTCGTATTTCTTCGAGCGGTGATCGCGCGACAGCCACTTGGCGCTCCACGAGCCGGTCGGCGTGGTATAACCCTTGCGCGCCGTCGAAACTTTCCAGCGATACTTGACCCAGCCGTTCTCGGTCACGGTCATCGTCTGCTTGCTGAGGCTGATATTGGCGACCAGCGTGGCCGCCTCGGCTGCAACGGGAGAAAACTGCAGCAACAATACTGCGGTCGCAGCCGCGAAAAACGTCTTCATAGTAATCCCTCTGTCGAATTCCAAAGGCTTTCTGCCCAACAAGAGAAGAGACTACAACAATACTGCCTATTTTGCTTTAACTCGAATGGTAATCACATTTTTAACAGGACAGGATCAGTCACGAGCCAAGCCGTCACTCGGGAAAACCGGCCTTGCGGTATCCGTCGATGAAATGCGCAAGCGTCGCCTCGTCGCGGAACGGTTCCATCGCGGCCCAGTGGCCGATCGTAAATTGCGGGTTTGCGACGAGGAACAGCTCCACCTCCGCACGCGCTTCGTCCAGCCGGCCGAGCTGGGCAAGGCCTGCCGCCAGAAAGCGGCGTGAACTGGTGCGATAGGTCTCTTCCTTCCTCAGCGTCTCGACGACGGCCTCATAGTCGCGGGCGGCATATTGTGCCTGGCCGAGCGTCAGATAGTACCAGCTGGCCGGAAACGGGTTCAGCCGGAAGGCCTTGCCGATATGGGCCAGGCCTTCGTCGATGCGCCCGGCGAGAACACGGATATCCGACAGCGCCGCCCAGGTATCGGCCTCGTTCGGGTCGAGCGCGAGCGCCTTTTCGAATTCCGCATCCGCGTCGGCAAAGCTGCGCTCATAGGCCAGCAGGTAAGCCAGCACCCAGCGGCAGCCGGCATCGTTGGCATCGAGCGCCACGGCCTTGCGCGCCAGTTCGAGCGCGATGGCGCGATCGGCTTCGGTCGGTCCGCCGCTATGCACCCACCCCATCCAGTGGTTGAGCGCCAGCCAGCGGTGCGCCTCGGCATAACCGGGGTCGAGCGCAATCGCCCGCCTGAGCATCAGCTGCGTCTCACGGGCAGCCTGCGGCGCGTCGTCCATCAGCGTGCGCGCCCGCACGCAAAGATCGTAGGCCTCCAGGTTCTTCGGCCGGTTGCGCGGCAATGGCGGCCGCAGCCGGCCGAGCAGCGCCTCGACGATCTTGCCCGTCACCTCGTCCTGAACGGCAAAAATATCGTCGAGACCGCGATCGAAACGCTCCGCCCAGAGATGCTCGCCGGTGGCGGCATCCACCAGCTGCGCATTGATGCGCACACGGCCGGCCGCGCGCCTTGCGCTGCCGTTGAGCAGGTAGCGCACGCCCAGCTCCCCGGCGATGTCACGCACATCCATCGCCTTTCCCTTGTAGGCGAAGGACGAGTTGCGGGCGATGACGAACAGGCCCGGCATGCGCGAGAGATCGGTAATCAGGTCTTCGGTCAGGCCGTCGGCGAAAAAGCCCTGATCCGGCTCGCTGCCGACATGGACGAAGGGCAGAACGGCGATCGAAGGCTTGTCGGGCAGCGGCAGGAATTTCTGTTTCGCGCCGGCAAGCGGCCTGACGGCCCCCAGGAAACGATAGCCGATGCGCGGAACCGTCGATATCCACTCGCCGCCGCCTTCGGCCGGCCCCAGCAGCTTGCGCAGCTGCGCGATCTGGACGGTGAGATTGCCCTCCTCCACCGCCATGCCCGGCCAGGCCGCCTCCATCAGCTCGGCCTTGGCGACTATTTCGCCGGCCCGCCCGACGAGAGCCGCCAGCAGCCCGACCCCGCGATGCCCGACGGCAACGGGTTCGCCGCCCCGAAAAAGCGTCCCCGCATCCGGATCAAGCACGAACGGACCAAAGGCAAAACGCGCTCCCTGCATGGGCGCATCTATAATCGCTTTGGAAGTTTTTGCGAACAATTTGGAAGGGTTTAAGGACGCCGCGCCGCGCCTTCGCCAGACTCCGGGCCTGTTCGCAGCCGAAAGCTTGCGAGCCCTCAAGCCCGATGGAGGTCATCATGAGCGCTTGCTGCACCCTCACATGCGCGCCCCACCACGACCGTCCCAACCTGCGAGGCGCAATCGCGCGCTGGCTCCGGCGCATCCGCATCCGCCGGGAATGGAAACGAAGGTCGAAAATCAGCCCCGCCCTGCTCGACGATATCGGCCTGCCGACGCAACAGGCAGGTTGCGAGACCGCCGGCTTCTTCTGGCATGTGTAAGATGACCGACGAGCGCCTTCTGCCCCTTGCCGCAACGACCGGCGACCGCGTCCGCTCGGCGGCGATGGCCGGCATCATCGCCACGGTCACGGTCTTTGCGATGGCGCAGGGCCTGACCTATCCGCTGCTAAGCTTCATCCTGGAGCGGCAGGGCGTAATCTCCGGCCTCATCGGCCTGTCGGCGGCGATGACACCGCTTGGCTTCATCGTCTCCGCCCCCGTCATTCCCGCGCTCTCGCGCCGTATCGGCGGCGGGCGCCTCGCCATCCTGTGCTCGATCCTCGCCGCCGTCAGCCTGACGGGCATCGCGTCGATACAGCAGGTCTGGGCCTGGATGCCGCTGCGCTTCCTGCTCGGCGCCTTCGCCAATCCGCTTTACGTCATCAGCGAAACCTGGCTGCTCGCCGTCACGCCCGCCCGGCGCCGCGGCCGCATCATGGGCCTCTATTCGTCGGTCGTCTCCGGCGGCTTCGCCATCGGCCCGCTCACGCTCGGGCTTGCCGGCACCGAGGGCTGGCCGCCCTTCCTGATCGGCATCGCAGCCTTCCTCCTCTGCGGCCTGATCGTGCTGGCCGTTTCAAGACGCCTGCCCGACATGCCGCAGGAAGGCGAAGCGACCTCCGTCGCCGCCGTCTTCGTGCTGGCGCCGCTCCTGCTCTTCGCCGTCTTCGTCGCCGCCGGTTTCGAGCAGATCCTGCTTGCCCTCTTCGCCGTCTATGGCGCCGCCCTCGACAGCCCGGAACAGCGCATCGCCGCGCTGATGACCTGCTTCATCGCCGGCAATGCCGCGCTGCAGATCGTACTTGGCCGCCTCGCCGAACAGTTCGGCTCGCGCCCCACCCTGCTCCTCTGCGCGCTCGCCTCGCTTGCCGGCTGCCTGCTCCTGCCGGTCGCCTTCGGCACATGGCTCGTCTGGCCGCTCTTCTTCCTCTGGGGCGGCGTCTCCTTCGGCCTCTACACGCTGTCGCTGATCCAGCTCGGCGAGCGCTTCACCGGCCAGTCGCTGATCGCCGGCAACGCCGCCTTCGCCCTCGTCTGGGGCCTCGGCGGCATTGCAGGTTCACCCGCGACGGGCCTGGCGATGCAGATGATCGGCCATCACGGCCTGCCGCTCTCGCTCGGCCTGCTGAGTGGCGTGCTGGCGGTGTTTCTGGTCGTCAGGCGGCAAGCCTAGAGCAGGCAGACGAAACCCACGAAGACAAGCAGCGTCAGCGCCATGCAGCTTGCCTGGAAGACGGAGATCCCGTCCTCGACGTCGCCCGCTGTCGCCACGTCGCGGCCCGAACCGTTGATCATCGGCTCGCGCACCACCATGCCGGAATAGACGCGCGGGCCGGCAAGCTGCAGATCGAGCGCGCCGGCCATGGCCGCTTCCGGGCGGCCGGAATTCGGCGAGCGGTGCAGCTTGCCGTCGCGGATACCGACCTTGAAGGCATCGCGGAAAGCCGAGGTGCCGCGGCGGATGCCGGCGCCGACGGCAATCAGCAGGATGGAGAGGCGCGCGGCCGGCCAGTTGGCGATATCGTCGAGCCGCGCCGAGGCCCAGCCGAAATCAACGTATTTTTCCGAGCGGTGGCCGATCATCGAATCCGCCGTGTTCAGCATCTTGTAGAAGAACAGGCCCGGCAGGCCGAAGATCGCATACCAGAGCGCCGGCGCCACCACGCCGTCGGAGAAATTCTCCGCAAGGCTTTCGATCGCCGCGCGGCAGACGGCAGGCTCGTCCAGCGTTTCCGGATCGCGCCCGACGATGCGCGACACCGCCTTGCGCCCGCCCACGAGCCCTTCGCTTCTGAGCGCGGTGACGACCGCCGCGACATGGTCCGACAGGCTCTTCTGCGCCAGGAAGATCGCCACGCAGAAGATTTCGACCAGGATGCCGATCGGGCCGAAGAGCATCAGGAACCAGTGCAGCACGACACCGGTGACGACGGCGAGCGCCGAGAGCGCCAGGATCGCCACCACGCCGTTCTGCTTGCGCTGCGCCTTGCTCAGGATCTCGCGGTTGAAATGCTGGTCGAAATAGCCGATCGCCCGGCCGAAGATCGCGACCGGATGCGGCACGCGCATCCACAGCCATTGCGGATCGCCGATAATGCGGTCGAGCAGCAGCGCCAGAACCAGCACGAGGAAATGTTCATCCAGATTCATCGGGTAAAGCTCCGAAGGGCAGCAGCCAGTCTTGCATCGTCAGAAACATCCGGCGTCAGGCCGAAGCGCAGCCAGTCCGGCGCGTAGTCGAATCGGCGTACGAGAATATGATGGCGGCAGAGTTCGGTGTAAATGTCGCCCGCCCTGGCATCGGCAACGAGCGCAAACAACGGCGTGCCGCCGGCAACGGCAAGCCCCGCCCCGGCAAGCACGGCATGAAGGGCTTTCTGCCGCTCGCCGATCGAGCGGGCAATCGGCGAAACGTCCGAATTCAGCAGCGAACCGGCAAGCGCAAGCGCCGGCCCCGAGACGGCCCAGGGGCCGAGCCAGTCCTCCAGGCGCATGAGAATGTCGCCCCGCGCAATGGCAAAGCCGAGCCTGAGCCCCGCAAGCCCGAAGAACTTCCCGAAGGAGCGGAAGATGATGAGGTTTGCGAGACCGGCCGCGCGCGGCGCAAGGCTCGTTTCCGGGCTCGTATCCCCGAACGCCTCGTCGACCACGAGAAAACCGCCGCCTGCCTTCAGCCGGTCGTGCAGTTCTTCCAGCCTGTCGGCGGCATGGACCCGGCCGTCCGGATTGTTCGGATTGACGACGACGGCCAGCCCGTGCTCCGGCCCGATCTCGTCGATCCCGCCGACCGTATCGACCGCAAAACCGGCAGCGCCGAATGCCCGCGCATATTCCCCGTAGGTCGGCGAAAGGATCGCCACCCGCCGGCCCGTGGGCGCCAGGCGCGGCAGAAGCTGGATCACCGACTGCGTGCCCGGAACCGGCAGCGGCAGGATCGCGCCGCTGCGATAGTGGTCGCGCGCCGCATGGCGCGCCGTCTCGACAAGGTGCCGGTCCGGCAGCCGGTGCCAGACCCGCGGCGGGATCTGCGGCAGCGCCACCGGATTGGGATTGATCCCGGTCGAAAGGTCGAGCCAGTCCTCCACCCGGCCGCCGAAGCTGGCCGCCGCGGCCGTAATGCCGCCGCCATGCACGATCGGCGCATTCATGCGGCAGCTCCCGCCAGATCGATGAGGTGCATGTAGGAGCCGGCCACCTGCCCGCGCCTCAGACCCGCAGGGCCGAGATCGTTGCCGAGCGCATCCCGCGCCGCAAACAGCCGGTCGGCCTCGCCTTCGGAAACGATGGTCGAGTAGTGGAATTCATGCGCCGCCATCGGCCTGTCGAAAAACGCGCCTTCGAGCGGCGTGACCCGCCGGTAGCCGAGATGCCGCTCGCGCTTCTCGTAGCTGGTCACGACAGGCAGCAGGCCGAGCATTTCATGGCGCCCGCCCGCCCCGTCGACCAGCCCGTCGCCGAGCACCATATAGCCGCCGCATTCGCCGTAGATGCGCACGCCGCGCGCGGCCGCAGCCTTCATCGCAGCCGCAAAATTGCCCGCGCCCGCAAGCTTGCCCGCATGCAGCTCGGGATAGCCGCCCGGCAGGTAGATCGCATCGGCATCGGCCGCCGGCGCCTCGTCGGCCAGCGGCGAGAAGAAGGAAATCTCCGCCCCGCGCCGCCGCCAGCCGAGCAGCATATGCTCGTAGCAGAAGGCGAAGGCGATATCGCGGGCAACGGCAATGCGGCTGCCGAAGGGCATCAGCCGGGCAATATTGGCCGCCGAGGGCCGGTTCAGCCCCTGGCGGGCGATGCGCAGCAGGAATTCGAAATTGCACTCTTCCGAAACGGCTGCGGCCGCGTTGTCGATGAATTCCTCAAGCGCGGCGTGTTCGCCCGCCTGCACCAGCCCCAGATGCCGCTCCGGCAGCGCCAGCATCGCATCCTTGCGGATGACGGCGACGACGGGCATGCGGATCTTGTCCAGCGCCTGGCGCAGCATCGCCTCCTGCCGGTCGCTGCCGACCTTGTTGAGGATGACGCCGGCAATGCGCACGTCGGCCCGGAACCCGGCAAAACCGCTGACCAGCGGCGCCACGGATTGCGACAGGCGCGAGGCATCGACGACGAGCACGACCGAAAGCCCGAGCTGCGCGGCAAGTTCCGCCGCCGTGCCGTGTCCGTCCGCCGCCCCGTCGAAAAGGCCCATCATGCCCTCGATGAGCAGGATGCGGTCGCCGGAACGGTGCAGCGTCGCATTGGCCGAGATCAGCTCCGGCCGCATGCCCCAGGGGTCGAAATTCAGGCAGTGCGCGCCGCTTGCCGCCGCATGGAACGCCGGGTCGATATAGTCAGGCCCGGCCTTGCCGGGCGCCACCGCCACGCCGCGATCGCGCAGCGCCCGCAGCAGCCCGAGCGTTACCGTCGTCTTGCCGGAACCGGAGGAAGGCGCCGCGATCAGAAGCCCGCTCATGCCGTCTCCTTTCCCCGGCCGTCGGCCTGGCGGAAAGGATCGGGCTGCAGGCGGCGCCCGCCGAGCGCGCCGAGCCAGTCGAGCGAGGCGCGCAGCCGCACCACCTCGCCGACGACGACGATTGCCGGCGGCTCCAGCCCGGAGGCGGCAACCGCTTCGGGCGCCTGCCCGAGCGTCGTCTCCAGCACCTGCTGCGCGCCGGTCGCCGCATTGCAGACGAAGGCCACGGGCTCGGATGCGGAACGGCCGGACGCGATGAGATTGGCGCTGATCTGGGCGATATGTTTCATCGCCATATAGATGACGATGACGGGCGAGCCCCTGCCGATCGCCTCCCAGTCGATCGCGTCGGGCACGATGCCGGAGGAATCGTGCCCGGTCAGAAACGTCACGGCATGGTTGATCTCGCGATGCGTCACCGGAATGCCGGCATAGGCAAGGCCGCCGATGCCGGCGGTGATGCCCGGCACGATGCGGAAGGGGATATTGTGCTCGACCAGCGTCAGCGCCTCTTCCCCGCCCCGCCCGAAGACGAAGGGATCGCCGCCCTTCAGCCGCAGCACCCGCTTGCCCGCGCGCGCCAGTTCCACCAGCCGCAGCGAGATGTCCCGCTGCCGGGCCGAAGGCTTGCCGCCGCGTTTGCCGGCATATTCCAGCTCTGCGCCGGAACGGGCGAGCTTCAGACAGTCCTCGTTGACCAGCGCGTCATGCACGATCACGTCGGCCTGCGCGAGCCCCCGCGCGGCAAGCAGGGTCAGCAGGCCCGGATCGCCCGGACCGGCGCCAACGAGCCAGACGCTGCCCGGCTCCAGCGACGGCAGATGTGAGAATGCGCTATCGATCATCCCGTTGATCTAGGCCCGCCAGATGGCGAGGTCAACGGAATCAGAAGTCGCGCACCGCAAGTTGACGAAACGCCGTTGGATCAACCTCGCAGGAAGCGGAATCAAACCCGCAGGAAATCCGGCCAAGCGATTGATCGGGCTCAGCAATGAAAGACCGGCCGGCGGCCCGGAACGCGGCCGGCCGGTCAAGGCCGTTCAGGCGCGCAGAAGCGTGTCGCGGATCAGATCGAGCACCTTTTCCGATTCGATGCCGGTGGCCACGACCTGGCTCGGCAGGCCGTCCCAGTCACCCGGCGGGAAGCGGCGGCCGTCCGGCTTGACGACCGTCTGCCCGTCGGCAATGCCGCCGCAGACGACGCGCACCGGACCGGTGATCGTCGAAAACAGGTCCGGCGCCACGACATAGACGGCCGCACAGCTGTCATGCACCATCATGCCGTCTTCGACCGCATGCTTGTAGAAATCGATATAGGACTGCGAAAGCTCGTCGAGCTGCCTGACCGCCTTGTCGCCCTTTGCCGCCATGTCGCGCAGATAGGAGCGGCTCATCGTCGTGATCGCGGTCACATCGAGGCCGATGACGACCACTTTCCACGGCGCGGTCATGACGATATCGGCCGCTTCCGGATCGCCGTGAATATTGGCTTCGGCCACCGGCGAGACATTGCCCGGCACGTAGAAGTTACCGCCCATAATGACGACGCCCTTCACGAGGCTGGCAATCTCGGGGTCTTCCTTCAGCGCCAGCGCGAGGTTCGTCATGCGGCCGACGGCCACCAGCGTCACCTCGCCCGGATTGGCGCGCACGGTCTCGATGATGAAACGATGCGCCGGGCGCGGATCGACCGGCAGGTCGATCGTCTCCGGCACCGGCATGTCGCCGAGGCCGTTTTCGCCATGCACCATGGTCGGCCAGGGCCGCTCCCGGCGGGCGGGATCGATGGTGACGCTGGCGCCCTTGGCGACCGGCGCCGGAATATCCCATTCCCGCTTCAGGAACAGCGCGTTGCGCGTCGTCGTCTCGACCGAGGCATTGCCGAAGACGGTGGTGATGCCGATCAGGTCGATCTCGGGATGGCGGTGCAGGAAAAGCAGCGCCATTGCATCGTCGACGCCCGGATCCGTGTCATAAATGACCTTGTGCATGTGTATCCTCTAGAAGCAATTCCAGCGCAATGCGTCGCGCCTTTGCCTCCGCCCTTGCGTTGAAACAAGATTGAATCGCCGGCGGCCGGACGGCGCCGCGAAGTGCCGCCACCATAACGCCCGTCAGGCTTTGTGCAACCCGATCCGGGCGACGGCCGCTGTCGCATGGGCAGATTTGATCTTGCCGAGGATCAGCTGCGCCTCCGCGCCGAGCGCCGCAAGCGCCGCCGCTTCCGCCACGCCGTGGCAGCCGACACGGGCAAAGACGATCCTGGACGGGTTTTGGAGCCGCGGCGTCTCTTCCTCCAGCCGCGCCGCGCCGAAGAACAGGGCCGGCACGGAAAAACGCGCGGCAACGGCAAGGATCGCCGTCTCTTCGCTGCGGCTGTCGATCGAGGCCACGGCGGCAAGCTGCGCCCCGCCGATCCCGGCCCTGTCAAGCGCGTCCATCGCAAGCGCCATCACCTCGCGATCGGGCGTCCCGCGCTCGCAACCGAGCCCGAGCACATGCCGCCTTGCCGCGTCGATGATGATTTCGCCCATTCCCGTCAGCCGATTGCGCCTCATTGCGTGCGCCGAGCCATTGCAGCTTGAGGCCGGAAATGCAACAAGGCCGCCCGAAAGCCCATCCAAGAATACCCTCCCCGGAAGTGCCTCTTGCCTGACATTGCCATCCACCTGCTTCTGCTGCTCTGCGCGGCCGCCTTCTTTGCCGGTTTCGTCGATTCCATCGCCGGCGGCGGCGGCCTCATCACCGTTCCCGCCATGCTGATATCAGGCATCCCGCCGCTGCAGACACTCGGCACCAACAAGGTTCAGTCCCTCTTCGGCGCGGCCTCGGCAACCATCGCCTATGCCCGCAAGGGCCATGTGAAGCTTTCCGAACAATTGCCGATGGCGCTGATGGCCGTCATGGGCGGCGCGCTGGGCGCAGCCCTCGCCACGCTGGTGCCCGGCCAGGTGCTGCAGGCCGTCATGCCGGTGCTTCTGGTGGCGATCGCCATCTTCTTCGCCGTCAAGCCGAACCTCAACGATTCCGACACGCACCGCCGCATGACGCCCTTCCTCTTCGGCCTGACGCTGGTTCCCGTCATCGGCTTTTACGACGGCGTCTTCGGCCCCGGCACCGGCTCCTTCCTCATGCTGGCCTTCGTCACCCTCGCCGGCTTCGGCATGCTGAAGGCGACCGCCCACACCAAGCTTCTCAATCTCGGCTCGAATTTCGGCGCGCTGATCGTCTTCGCAAGCTTCGGCGCCACACTCTGGAAGATCGGCCTGCTGATGGGCGCCTGCCAGTTCCTCGGCGCCCAGCTCGGCTCGCGGCTTGCCATGCGCATCGGCGCCAGGCTCATCAAGCCGTTGCTCGTCGTCGTCTGCATCGCCTTCGCGATCAAGCTTCTGGCCGACCCGGCAAACCCGCTGCGTGTCTGGCTTGGCGGTTAATCCCCGAACTTGATATCGTCGATATCGGTAAGCACCGTCTTGGCCGAGACACCCGGCGCATTGGCGAAATGCCAGGCGACATATTGCTCGGCGTAAGGGTCGGTCGACGACATGCCATCGACTGGCAGGATGACATTCATGCCCTTCAGCGCCGCATAGGCCGCCGTGTTCAGCACCGCACCTTCCGAGGCCGTGCCGGTCACGATCACCGTCTTGATATGCCTGTCGGAGAGGATCTTTTCGAGGTCGGTATTGATGAACTTGTTGGCGCCCGACTGCACGATCGGATCGTCCGCCTCGGGCGCCAGCGCTTCGGCAATATCGCCCTTCGCCGCCCCGCCTGTGATGCTGTAGATCACAGGCACGCCGCTCTTGCGCGCCTCATCCGTCAGCTTTGCCACCTTCGGCAGCGAGGCGATGCAGCGCGGCTTGGTCTTCGTGTTGCACGGCCCCTTGGACGGGTCCTGCGCGCCGTTGAAATCGAGCAGCAGCAGCGCCGTATCGGACGTATCGACATCAACCGGCTTCAACTGCGGCGCTGCCGGCGCCTTGATCGTATTCCAGTCGTCGATAATGGTCGCATGGGCGGCGGAGGTGCCGAAAATAGTTATGGCGAATGCGGCCAAGGCTTTGCGGGAACGGGCTTTCATGGGCAGGTCTCCTCCGGGCAAAAGGGGTCGCGGCAAATCTCCGAACTCCCCGCCCGCCTGTCAAATCACCAAGCCGAGACCTGAATTTGATCCTGCTTCCATTACGTCAGGCGTAATTGATAGGCTGCACCGCTTTGACCGATGATCGCCCTGCCTGAACGTGACAGGCGATCAAAAGGAGATGACAAGATGACCGACGCAAAGACCAAAGCCGAGCGCTACCTCGCCATCTGGAACGAAACGGATGCCGCCCGCCGCCGCGCTCTGATCGCCGAAAGCTGGACGGAGGCCGCAACCTATACCGACCCGCTGATGCGCGGCGAAGGCCATGAGCAGATCAACGCGCTGGTCGAGGCCGTCCAGAGCCGCTTCCCCGGCTTCCGCTTCGAACTGATCGGCACGGCCGACGGCTACGGCAACAACCTGCGCTTCTCCTGGGGCCTCGGCCCCGAGAATGGCGAAGCGCTGATCAAGGGCACGGATTTTGCCGAGCTCGAAGACGGCAAGCTGAAATCCGTCCGCGGCTTCATCGATCAGCTGCCGGAAGCCGCCTGATGAACCCGACCGCCCGCTCTCTCGGAGACCACCTGCGCGAATGGCGCCAGCGCCGCCGCATGAGCCAGCTGGACCTCGCGCTGGAGGCCGATATTTCGCAACGGCACCTGAGCTTCATCGAGAGCGGGCGTTCGACCCCGAGCCGCGAAATGCTGCTGCATCTGGCCGAACGCCTCGGCGTTCCCCTGCGTGACCGCAATCCGCTGCTGCTGGCCGCCGGTTACGCCCCCGTCTTTGCCGAGCGCAGGCTGGACGATCCCGCCCTTCTTCCCGCACGCCGCGCCATCGACCGGATTCTGAAGGGACACGAGCCCTACCCCGCCATCGCCATCGACCGCCACTGGACGCTGATCGCCGCCAACGCCGCCCTGGCGCCGCTGCTCGAAACCGTTGCTGATCCGGCCTTGCTGGAGCCACCCGTCAACGTGCTGCGCCTCAGCCTGCATCCGCGGGGCATGGCGCAGCATATCGCCAACCTCGCCGAATGGCGCGCCCACCTTCTCGACCGGCTGCGCCAGCAGATTTCGGTCTCGGGCGATCCCGTTCTGGAAAAGCTGCTGAAAGACCTGCTCTCCTATCCCGCCCCCGAAGACGCGGTCGAGCCGCACGCCGACTTTGCCGGCATCGCCGTTCCCCTGCAGCTTTCGACCAAAGCCGGCCTGCTCTCCTTCATCTCGACCACCACCGTCTTCGGCACGCCCGTCGACATCACCCTGTCGGAACTCGCCATCGAAACGCTCTTCCCGGCCGATGAGGAAACGGCGGCGGTCCTGCGCAGCCTGTCGCTGAACTAGAACTCCACGCCCGGCTGCCCCTTGATGCCGGAGCGGAAGGGATGTTTGACGAGCTCCATCTCGGTCACGAGATCGGCGATCTCGATCAGCTCGTCCTTGGCGTTGCGCCCCGTCAGCACGACATGCGTCATGTAGGGCTTCTCGGTCTTCAGGAACTCCACCACCTCGTTGATATCGAGATAGTCGTAGCGCAGCGCGATATTGATCTCGTCGAGCAGCACCATGGAATTGCGCTCGTCGCGGATCAGTTCCTTGGCCTTTTCCCAGGCGGCGGCAGCCGCCGCCACATCGCGCGCCCGGTCCTGCGTTTCCCAGGTAAAGCCCTCGCCCATCGTGTAGAACTGGCAGACATCGGAGAAATGCTTCTCGATCAGGTCGCGCTCGCCCGTCCACATCGCGCCCTTGATGAACTGCACGACGGCCGACGGCTTGCCGTGGGCGATGTGGCGGAAGATCATGCCGAAGGCGGCAGACGACTTGCCCTTGCCCTTGCCGGTATGGACGATGACGAGCCCCTTCTCGTCCGTCTTGGTCGCCATGATCTTGTCACGCGCGGCCTTCTTCTTCGCCATCTTCTCGTTGTGACGGGCGTCGTCCTTTTCGGTGGAGTCTACTGGCTCTTCGCTCATGGCTGGCTGCCTGCTCTTTTCCTGGTTTCGTTGTGGTCTGTAAGATCAAATTGCGCCGAGTTGCTGCGCGGCGTCCACAGCCCGCGCTCGATCGCCTCCAGCAGCCGCTCCTTCATTTCGGAAAGGGCGGCCGGGTTCTTCTCTTCCATGAAGTCGCGCACCCGGGGATCGGCGACGAAGGCCCGGTAGACCGCCTCGAAATGGTGGTTGCCGACAGCGCCCGTCGTCGCCGCGAAGGCAAAGAGATAATCGACCGTCGCTGCTATCTCGAAAGCGCCCTTGTAGCCGTGGCGCATGACGCCCTCGATCCATTTCGGATTGACGACGCGCCCGCGCACCACGCGCCCGATTTCCTCTTCCAGCGAGCGGATCACGGGCTTTTCCGGCCGCGAATGGTCGTTGTGGTAGATCGCCGGCCGCACGCCGCCCAGCGCTTCCGCCGCCGCCGCCATGCCGCCCTCGAACTGGTAATAGTCGTCGCTGTCGAGCAGGTCGTGCTCGCGATTGTCCTGGTTCTGCACCACGGCCTGAACGGAGCGCAGCCGCTCCTCGAAGAGGTCGCGCTCGGCCTGCCCCTCCTCGCCCGCGCCATAGGCATAACTGCCCCAGACGAGATAGGCCTCGGCAAGATCGGCCCGCCGCTCCCAGCCCTTCTCGTCGATCAGCGCCTGCAGGCCCGCGCCATAGGCCCCCGGCTTCGAGCCGAAGACACGGTAGCCCGCCCGCCTGGCCGCCGCCTTCCCGTCGAGCCCGGCGGCGGTCAGCCGCGCCGCCTCGCCGCGCATGCGCCCGGCAATCGGGTTGTCGGCCACATCCTCCTCCAGCGCGCCGACCGCGCGGATCGCCTTGTCGAACAGTGCGATCTGCTCGGGAAAAGCATCACGGAAGAAACCGGAAATGCGCAATGTCACATCCACCCGCGGCCGCCGCAGCATGGCCGGCGGAATGATCTCGTAGCCGGTGACACGCCGCGAGGCCATGTCCCAGACCGGCTTGACGCCGATCAGCGCCAGCGCCTGGGCGATATCGTCACCGCCGGTGCGCATGTTCGACGTGCCCCAGGCCGTCAGCCCGAAGGAGACGGGCCATTCGCCGTGATCCTGCACGTAACGGCGGATCAGCAGTTCGGCGGATTTCCTGCCGAGTTCGTAGGCGGCGGGCGTCGGCACCGCGCGGCTGTCCACCGAGTAGAAATTCCGCCCCGTCGGCAACACATCCGGCCGCCCGCGCGTCGGCGCGCCGGATGGGCCGGGAGCGACGAAACGGCCGTCGAGGCCGCGGAGCAGGCCGGCGATTTCAGCCGGGCCGCAGGCGAGGATGGAGGGCTTGAGGCGGGCCTCGATTTCGGCGAGCACGGCTCCGGTTCGCGACCAGAGGCTTGGACAGGCGAGTTCGCCGGAAACGAGCCTGGCGGCGAGCAGTTCGATGCGCTCGACCGTGTCGCCGTTGGTGCGCCAGGGAGCGTCGGTGATCTCGGCGAGAATTGCCGGGCGCGGGCCGGCCCAAGGGGCGG
>NZ_JBHSOR010000012.1:0-48137 GCF_042656325.1 Rhizobium sp. GCM10022189 | reverse complement strand
AAGCCCCTCCCCCTTGTGGGGAGGGGTTGGGGAGGGGTTTTGCAACACATCCCCCGCAATCGCCCGCTGCAGGCTCGCATCGCCGCCCTCGCCCAGCCCGCGTGGCACCCGCGCCAGCGCCACGGTGAGATCCGTCAGCAACCGTCCTTCCGGCGATACCCCGAACACATGCAAGCCATCGCGGATCTGCATCTCCTTGAGATCGCAGAGATAGGCATCGAGCTTCTTCAGCGCCTCGCCTTCGCTCTCGCCCTTGGTTATCCCCGCATCCCGGTCGAGCCCGATATCGGCAACAAGCTCGAGGATCTGCCGCGACAGGAGCCGGATACGCCTGGGATCGCCACCCGAAGCCTCGTAATATTCATCCACCAGCGCCTCCAGATCCTTCAGCGGCCCGTAGCTCTCGGCCCGCGTCAGCGGCGGCGTCAGGTGATCGATGATGACGGCGGCCGTGCGGCGCTTGGCCTGCGTGCCCTCGCCGGGATCGTTGACGATGAAGGGATAAAGATGCGGCAGCGGCCCGAGGATCGCTTCCGGGTAGCAGGTTTCCGACAACGCCAGCGCCTTGCCCGGCAGCCATTCCAGATTGCCGTGCTTGCCCATGTGAATGATCGCATCGGCGCCGAACTCTTCGCGCAGGAAGGCATAGAAGGCGAAATAGCCGTGTGGCGGCACGAGATCCGGCGAATGATAACTTTCCTTGGGATCGATATTGTAGCCGCGCGCCGGCTGGATGCCGACAAGCAGCCCGCCGAAACGCGCGAATGGCAGAGCGAAAGCACCGTCACGCAGATAGGGATCGGCCTCCGGATCCCCCCAGCGCGCCGTCACCTCATCCTGAATCTGATTGGGAAGAGAGCCAAAGAAGCCCTTGTATCGACTCAAGGAAAGCGTCTCGCGCACCACCTTGCCGTCGAAGCCGGAATTGGTCGGCCCCGCCATCAGGTGCCGCATCAGCGCGTCGCCATCGGCGGGAATATCGGCAAGCGGATAACCCGCCTGCGCCATCGCCCGCATCACCTCGATCGTCCCGGCCGGCGTATCGAGCCCGACGCCGTTGCCGAGCCGTCCGTCCCGGTTCGGATAGTTCGCCATGACAAGCGCAATCCGCCGCTCCGAAACTGGCCGCTGCCGCAGCCGCGCCCAGCTGGCGGCAAGGGCCGCGACATAGGCCATGCGCCCGCCATCCGGCTCGCTGGACACGATATTGGCCTCGACATCAGCATCGTAGCGGGCGGCGGCCTTGAAGGAGACGGCGCGCGACAGCACGCGGCCATCCACCTCCGGCAGCGCCACATTCATGCCGAGATCGCGGGCCGACAGCCCCTGCGAGGAACCGGCCCAGGCCTCCCGCGACGAGGCGGAAAAGATCGCCTGCAGCACGACGGCGTCATTGGCCTCCAGCACCGTCGGCTCGCGATCGGCGCCGGGTGCAGAGACGGCAAAGCCTGTCGTGTTGATGACGACGTCGGGTTTGAGCTCGGCGAAGATAGATTCGAGGATACCTTTGGAGATGGGGTCCTTGAGGCTGTAGGCAAAGACCGGCAGCGGCCGCAGGCCCTGCGCCTGCAGGGCTTCGATCAGGGCTTCGACGGGGCGGGTTTCGCCGCTCTGCACGAGGGCGCGGTAGAAGGCGATGGCGACGATGGGCAACGACCGTCCCTTCTCCCCGTCGGGGGTCCGAAGGACGGGTCGAGACCCGCGGCTCGACCCCGGTCGGTGGCCCGAAGGGTCGGATGAGGGGGCCACCCCACAAACGTCTGCATCGTGTTCCTGTTGCTCACTCCTTGCGTCGCTCGCCCCCCTCATCTGCCCTGTCGGGCATCTTCTCCCCGCTGGGGCGAAGACCGAACCGGTAAACTCCTTCCACTCCTCAACCCCAACCAGCCCCCGCCCCGGCCACCAGATCCCCGCCTTCATCAGCGGCGCGGCCGGCGCCGGCTTCTCCTCGCCCGAAAGCATCGCCGCCGCATAGGCGAGAAAGCCCCGCGCATTGGCATCCCCGCCCTCGATCAGATAGGCCCAGAGCGCGTTCAGATCCTCCAGCGCCACGTTCGAAAACGGCGTCAGCCCCGCATCCGGCCTGCTGTCGCCCGGCAGCACCGCAATCAGCGCCCCGCTGCGTGCGGCGGCCGCATGCAGCGCCTCCAGCGCATAGTGAAAATAGCTCGCCCCGCCGAGCGCCCGCACGATGATGAGCTTCGCATGCCGCGCCGTGCGTTCCACATAGGTATCGACCGACATCGGATGTTTCAGGCTCATCAGGCTCGCAAGCCTCAGGGAATAGCCCGCCCCGCCGGCATGCGCCGCGGCAACCGCCGCAAGCTCGGTATCGGCGGCCGACAGGAACAGGATATCGCCCGGCGACTGGCCGAGGTCGATCGCCTCGTCCCCGTCGCTGATCGTTCCCTGCTGGGCGAGAAGCAGATGCATTCAATATCCTCAGACGAGCGCTTCGATCGCCTTGCGCACCGCGTCCTGGTCCATCTCGTGCAGGCCGATGACGACGAGGCGTGTATTGCGCGTTTCACCCGGCGCCCAGGCGCGGTCGAAATACTGGTCGACGCGCGCCCCCACGGCCTGCAGCTGCAGGCGCATCGGCTTGCCGGAAACATCGACGAAGCCCTTCAGGCGCAGCACGTCATGTTCGGCGATGATGCCCTTCAGCTTCTCGACGAAGCCGGCCGCATCCGGGACGGCACCGAGCTCGACGACGAAACTGTCAAATTCGTCATGGTCGTGCGGCGCGCCGTCCTCATGCTCCAGCTCGTGATGGGACTTGCGGTTGCCGATATCGTCTTCCGTGCCGATGCCGAGGCCGAGCAGCACGCCGGCCGGCACCTCGCCGTTCCTGGCCTCGATCATCACGGGCTTGCGGGCGATGCGCGAGGCGACTTCGCTCTTCACGCGGCCAAGCCCGTCGGCATCGATCAGATCGGTCTTGTTGAGCACGATCAGGTCGGCGCAGGTCAGCTGGTCCTCGAACAGTTCCTCGATCGGGCTTTCGTGATCGAGCGATTCGTCCGCCGCGCGGCGCGCGTCGACGGCATCGTGGTCGTCGGCAAAACGCCCGGCGGCAACCGCCGCGCTATCGACCACGGTGATGACGCCGTCGACGGTCACTTCGCTGCGGATGTCAGGCCAGTTGAAGGCGGCGACGAGCGGCTGCGGCAGGGCAAGGCCCGAGGTTTCGATGACGATATGGTCCGGGCGCTGGTCGCGCTCCAGAAGCTTCGTCATGGTCGGGATGAAATCGTCGGCCACCGTGCAGCAGATGCAGCCGTTGGTCAGCTCGATAATGTCGTCCTCGGTGCAATTCTCCGCCCCGCAGCCCTTCAGCACGTCGCCGTCGACGCCGAGATCGCCGAACTCGTTGATGATGAGCGCGATCTTCCTGCCGCCGGCATTGGTGAGCAGGTTGCGGATCATGGTCGTCTTGCCGGCGCCGAGAAAGCCGGTGATGACGGTTGCGGGAATTTTCTGCTGCATGGTCTAACCCTTCATTTTCAGCGGCAGTCCGGCCGCGATGAAATAAACGTCGTCGGCTTGCGCCGCGATCATCTGGTGCAGCCGTCCGGCATGGTCGCGAAACTCGCGCGCCATGCGGTTCTCCGGCACGATGCCGAGGCCGACTTCATTGGAAACGATGACGAGCCGCGCCTTTGCCCGCGGCAGGAAGGCGGCAAGCGCGGCCGACCGGGCGGCGATATCGCCCCCCTCCATCATCAGGTTGGTCAGCCACAGCGTCAGGCAATCGACGAGGACCGCCCGGCCCTCGCCGTCGATGGCGGCAAGCCGCTCGGCAAGATCGAGCGGCTCCTCATGCGTGGTCCAGGCGGGGCCGCGATCGGCCCTGTGCTGGTCGATGCGCGCCTGCATCTCGTCGTCCCAGGCGCGGCCGGTGGCGACGTAATGGCGCTCGAGGCCGCTTGCGGTGACGAGATTTTCGGCGAAGCGGGATTTGCCGGAACGGGCGCCGCCGAGGATGAAGGTGGCGGTCATGATAATGCTGCCCTGGGAGAGAGGGCGTGCCCCTCTCTCCTCCCCTCATTCCTGTGCTTGTCACAGGAATCCAGCGTGCCCAAGTCCTTGGGCACGAGAGACTCGTTCAACGATGGCATAGATTCATTCACGGCGCAGACGCGCCGTGGCTGGATTCCTGTGACAAGCACAGGAATGAGGGAGGAGAGGAAAGCGCGCGCCAGGGGCCTACCACCGTCAGGCGCCAGAACCCCATTACCGACGGGCGTCGAAACACCACCCCCACATCTCACCACACGAGGCAGCGCCGAATCGCATTCTTCAGCCAAGACAACCTCCGTGCTGGCAGCGGGCAAGATACCCAGATTGGGCATTATGCCCGGCACGGATGGCAGGTCTCCTGGCTCGCAGCTATCGGCCCCGACCGGGGCGACCTCTGCAGGTCGCCCCTGATCGTGCCAGCGGATCCGCCTCGCCTTCCCGGCTGCCTGTCGTGAAAAGGCGGACGATTCGTAGAAATAGAGGCGTCCTGCCCCGGCTGATCACGATGCATTTCCAGTGGCTTTTCCGGCACCTGCTCCGCCTTGCCCGCCCGCGGAATGCGAGGCCGTCGGCGCAGCGGCGCACATGCCGGACGGAAGACCCTGACTGCTCTACAGTCGCGGGGTCGGCTGTGATGAAGGCGCCCGGCTTGGGTCCGCCCCGTCACATTCCCTTTTCATCCGGAAGGCGCAAGCCGATCCGGAACCATCCATTATGTGGTTTCATGGTTAGGCGCGCGCAATCCCCGTGTCAATTGCCGGCCGATGTGCCAAAGCCGTTCATCTCGACTTACACTACCAAGATTATCGAGTTTATTCAAAAACTTACGTCATAAAAACTTTACCGCCCAGCCGGTATTTTGCCGCAATTGCCGCTCATGCGGATGCCGGCTCCGCCCTTGACCCCCACTCATGCCGCCTAGTTTCCCCATGATGCTCTCCCGAATGGATATCCGCCGTTTCCGGCCCCTCACCACCATTTTCGATTTGGGACGCCTGCGGGCGCTCGTGCGCCACAGCGAAATGGGCATGGTCTTTGCCGGCGCGCTCGTCGGCATCGCCTCGGGGCTTGCGGTCACGGCCATGAGCTATGTCTCGGAACAGATGCACAGGCTGATCTTCGGCATTGACGGGACGGCAAGGCTCAGCGCCTCGCAGATCGACAGCAAGTTCCTGCTGATGACCGCCCCGATTGCCGGCGGCGCCCTCCTCGGCCTGCTGATCTTCATCCTCGCCAGATGGCGCAAGAAGCCGATGGTCGATCCGATCGAGGCCAACGCGCTGCATGGCGGCCGCCTGTCGCTGACCGACAGCATCCTCGTCGCCGTCCAGAATCTCGTGTCCAACGGCTTCGGCGCGTCCGTGGGGCTGGAGGCCGGCTACACGCAGCTTGCCGCCGGCATCGCCTCGAAGTTCGGCCTGAAGCTGCAGCTGCGCCGCGCCGATCTGCGCGTTCTCGTCGGCTGCGGCGCGGCCGGCGCCATCGCCGCCGCCTTCAACGCGCCGCTGACGGGTGCCTTCTACGCCTTCGAGCTGATCGTCGGCACCTACACGATCGTCTCGCTGACACCCGTCGTCGTCGCGGCCCTCGTCGCCACGCTGGTCGCGCGGCTGCTGGCCGGCAGCGATTTCGTCATCGACGTCGGCAGCTTCGGCGCCGTCCAGCCGGCCGATTACGTGCCGGCCATCGCGCTTGGCGCCTTCTGCGCCGGCATCGGCATTCTCATCATGCAGGGCGTCTCCTTCGTCGAGGAACTGGCGCGCAAGAGTTCCATCGCGCTGCCCTTCCGCCCGGCGCTCGGCGGCATCATCGTCGGCCTGCTGGCGCTGGTCTCGCCGCAGGTGCTTGCCGCCGGCCACGGGGCGCTGCACCTCAACCTTGCCCATGAGGTGACCATCCCGGCCCTCATCGGCCTCTTCCTGCTGAAATCGGTGGCCTCCGCCGTCTCCATCGGCTCCGGCTTCAGGGGCGGCCTGTTCTTCGCCTCGCTCTTCATGGGCGCGCTGCTCGGCAAGCTCTTCGCCTATTGCGCCCCCTATTTCGCCGATGCGACGCTGACGCCCGTCATCTATGCCGTGGTCGGCATGAGTTCGCTTGCCGTTGCCGTCATCGGCGGGCCGCTGACCATGACCTTCCTGGCGCTGGAAATCACCGGCGACTTTCCGATCACCGCCCTGGTGCTCGCCGCCGTCATCACCTCCTCGCTCGTGGTGCGCACCACCTTCGGCTATTCCTTCGCCACGTGGCGCTTCCATCTGCGCGGCGAAAGCATCCGCAGCGCCCACGACGTCGGCTGGATCCGCAACCTCACCGTCGACAGGCTGATGCGCTCGGACGTGAAGAAAGCGAAAAACAGCCTCACCCTCGACGAGTTCAGGCAGGCCTTCCCGATCGGCTCGACGCAGCGCGTCATCCTCGTCGACGACCACGACAAATATGCCGGCCTCGTGCTGGTTCCGGAGGTTTACGCCAATCCGACGAGCACGCAGGACGAGGGCCAGAAGCTTGCCGATTTCATCCGCTACAGGAACGATTTCCTGCAGCCGCAGATGAACGCCAAACAGGCCGCCGCGATCTTCGACAAGACGGAAAGCGAAGCGCTCGCCGTCGTCAACAACCTCATCGAGCGCAAGGTGATCGGCCAGCTCAGCGAAAGCCATACGCTGCGCCGCTACAGCGAAGAGCTCGACCGCCGCCGCCGCGAGGTCTCGGGCGAGATCTAGCTGCCAACGAGATCCGAAAGAAAACCGGCGTCGAGATGACGCTCCAGCTCGGCGGCAACCTCGTCCAGCGCCCGGTCGACGCTTTCGCGATAATTGGTCCGCTCGCCCGCAAGCCCGAAGCTTGCGAGCAGCCGCGCCCGGTAGGCATCGGAGCCGAACAGTCCGTGCAGATAGGTGCCCATGATGCGCCCGTCCGCCGAAACCGCGCCATCCGGCTCGTCGTCGACGATGGCCGCCGGCCGCTCGCAATCGGCCCCGGACGTTACGCCGAGATGGATCTGATAGCCCGACAGCGGCACGTCATATTCGGCCGAATGCGCGCGGCTGTTGCGCACCGTCTTTTCCGGCGCCATGTCCGTTTCGACATCGAGCAGCCCAAGTCCCTCGATCTCGCTTGCCGCTCCCTCGATGCCGAGCGGATCGCGCACCCGCCGGCCCAGCATCTGGTAGCCGCCGCAGATGCCGATCACCCTTCCGCCGCGCCGGACATGGGCGCCGATCTCGCGGTCCCATCCCTGCGCCCTCAGATCGGCCAGATCGGCAATGGTCGATTTCGAGCCCGGCAGGATGACGAGCCCCGCATCGGCAGGCAGCCGCTCGCCCGGCCGCACGAAGACGAGTTCGAGATCGGGCTCGGCGCGCAGCGGGTCGAGATCGTCGAAATTGGCAATGCGCGGCAGCACCGGCACGGCAATCTTCAGCGCTCCGGCGCGTCCCCTCGCCAGCCGCTCCAGCACGACGGAATCCTCCGCCGGCAGCCTGCCGGCCGCCGTCAGCCAGGGCACGACGCCAAAACAGGGCCAGCCGGTGAATTGCCCGATCGAGGCGATCCCGTCGTCGAACAGGCTGACATCGCCGCGGAACTTGTTGATGATATAGCCCGAAATCATCCGGCGATCCTCTTCCGGAAGGATCGCATGGGTGCCGACGAGCGAGGCGATCACGCCGCCGCGGTCGATATCGCCGACAAGCACGACGGGCACGTTTGCGCGCGTCGCAAAGCCCATATTGGCGATATCGCCGGCCCGCAGATTGATTTCGGCCGGCGAACCCGCCCCCTCGACGATGACGAGCTCGGCCCCTTCGCAGACCTTGCCGTAGCTTTCCAGCACGGAAGCGACGAGCTGCGGCTTCAGCCGCTGGTAGTCGCGCGCCCTCGCCTGCCCGAACACCTTGCCCTGCACGATGATCTGGCTGCCGTTTTCGGATTGCGGCTTGAGCAGCACCGGGTTCATGTGCACGGAAGACGGCGTGCGGGCCGCGAGCGACTGCAGCCATTGCGCCCGGCCGATCTCCCCGCCGTCGTCGGAAACGGCCGCGTTGTTCGACATGTTCTGCGGCTTGAAGGGCCTGACCTTCAGGCCGCGATTGGCCGCCAGCCGGCAAAGCCCCGCCACCAGCACCGTCTTGCCGACATCCGAGCCGGTTCCCTGCAGCATGATGGCTCTGGTCATTGGCCCCTGTCCGTGAAGCATTTCCGGCAGGCCTACAATGCGGGCCGATCCCAGGTCAACAGAGGGCCTGAAATGCGAAAACCGCGATCGGGCCATGGCCCTACGCGGTTTGCCGAAAAACGCTGGCGCCTTCACCAATACGCAATGAAGCTCGCTTTTTCCGGGACGCAATACCTGATCCGGAAAAGCAGCGGTTGTCCCCCGCCGCGCATCAACAGATAACGGCACATTCTTACCGGATGGTTAGTGAACGCCCGCCGGGAGGCGAATTTCGACCTTTTTTGAACTTTTTCGAATTTTCTGCTGCCGGAACCGCTTTCGGCCGGCGCCGCGCAGGGGGAATTTCGCCCGGCGGCACATGCGGCCGCCTCCGTCCGAGCGCCTGTATAAATTCTTCGGATTCAATAATTTAGTTCGTGACCTACACGGAAAAGAGAGTTGATTTCTTCTCGCAAATCAATAGGTTTGCTCATAATCAGCCATCGATAGAAATGGCCAGCGACGAGCCGCCGGAAAGCGAGACGAACGGCGCCGCAGACAGGAAAGCCCGGCAGAGCCAGTTGCGGCCGGGCGGTTGGCACCCTGAAGCGGCGGAGAGATTTGTCGGCTGATTGCCCGGTGCATGCGCGTTCGATCACATGAAAATTCCGGGGAAGTATAATGAAGACATTTTTCACGTCGTTCATTCTTGCCGTCTGCCTGTATGCCGGAATGTCGGAGGCGCAGGCCGCCGGATGCGGCAAGGTCTCGATTGCCGAGATGCGCTGGGGCTCCGCCGCCATTGCCGCG
The DNA here is from genome assembly GCF_042656325.1 of Rhizobium sp. GCM10022189. Taxonomy (NCBI): domain Bacteria; kingdom Pseudomonadati; phylum Pseudomonadota; class Alphaproteobacteria; order Hyphomicrobiales; family Rhizobiaceae; genus Rhizobium; species Rhizobium sp. GCM10022189. The sequence goes on along the minus strand of NZ_JBHSOR010000012.1, from coordinate 39,148 downwards.
AGCTTCGACAAATTCATCCTGGAAAAGGGCTACGGCTGCTCCGTCACCATCGTCGACGGCGATACGCTGCCCACCTTCGCCTCCATGAACGACAGCGGCACGCCCGATATCGCCTCGGAATTCTGGGTGAAGGCCGTCAAGCCGCAGCTCGATGCCGCCATCAGCGCCGGCCGGCTGGTCAAGGGCGCCGAAATTCTGGCCGACGGCGCGGTCGAGGGCTGGTACATCCCGAAATTCATCGCCGACGCCAACCCGGATATCCGTTCCGTGCAGGATGCGCTCAAACATCCCGAACTCTTTCCCGATACCGACGATCCCTCGCATGCCGCGGTCTACAATTGCCCGGGAGAATGGGCCTGCCAGATCTCGACCAGCAACCTCTTCCGGGCGCTCGGCGCCGACAAGCTGGGTTTTACGCTGGTGAACAGCCGCAGCCCCGACGATTTCGACGATTCCATTGCCCGCGCCTTCGACAACAAGGTCGGCTGGCTGGGCTATTACTGGTCGCCGACATCGGTTCTCGGCAAATACGACATGAAGCAGCTCGGCTTCGGCGTGCCGCACGATCAGGCCGAATGGGACGCCTGCACCTCGGTGCCGCATTGCGCCGATCCCAAGGTGAACGCCTATCCGGTGTCGCAGGCCTTCACGCTGACGACCAGGGCTTTTGCCGACCGTGCCGGCCCGGTCATGAACTACCTGAAGATCCGCAGCTGGGACAACGAAACGATCAGCCAGGTCCTGGCCTGGAAGGATGAAAACGGCGAGGACGACGAGGACGCAGCCCTCTATTTCCTGGAGAATTACGAGGAACTCTGGAGCCGCTGGGTTCCGGCCGATGTAGCCGAGAAGGTCAAGGCCAGTCTATAAACCGTCCCGACAACAAGGACTGGACGATTCGCTATGACTGGCACGGTGCCCTTCCCCGATCGCGATACCGTCGCGGAAAAACTCGCGGCGCTTTCGCAAACCGACAAATCCTACCTGTCGCTGCTGATGGAAAATCCGGCTCAGGACGACAACCTGCTCGACGGCCTGCATCGCCATCTCGATCTCGCCTCCTCCGCGCGTCTTCTCAATTCGCTGAAGCTCGAAACGCTTGGCAAGTGGATCGGCGAAGCCGCGCCCGCCCGGCTGCAGATCAGGCTCATGGAGGCGGCCCGTTCCAGCCAGCACCCCGCCTATGCGGCGTTCCGGACCGGGCTGACCCGATCCGGCGGTCTCGAAAAAGCCTATCCGGCATCAAAAATCTGAAAACAATTACCTCTTCGCTGCGCGATCGACGCTACGGCCGGCATCCTGCGTTGCATTGACGGCATTCGCTGTGTCCCTGCCCATGCCGCGGATCGTGTTGGCGCAGGAAGACAGCGCAAGAAGGATCATCAAGGCGGATGCGATTTTACCCGTGGTCGTCATGTGTGAAATCCCTTTTTTAAATCAACCCGAACGGCGGATGCCGCCCGGGCGGGATAACGCATTCGTGAGCGAAAAGTTCACCGGCTGAAAGCCTTTCCTCCAGGCCACCGGCGCTTGCCGTTCAGCCGCGCTCGAAGCCCTTCGCGGCCAGCGCCTCGTCGATGGCGGCCGACGCCAGAAATGCCGACAGCCGCCCGGCTGCCTCCGCATCGCCCGCATCGGCGCCGATGCCGATGGCAAAGTCGATATAGCTCTGCAGTTCCGCCGGAAACCTGCCGACGAGCATGATTTCGGGAGCGGCGGCAAGGATGGACGTTATCGGAACCACCCCGAGTTCGGACTGCCCGCGGCCGACGGCCGCCACCGTCTGCCCTCCCTCGGTCGGCACCAGCTTGGGTTTCACCTCGTCTTCCATCCCCAGGCGCTCCAGGAGGCCGGAAAAATAGCCGCCGCTGGTTCCGTCAAAGGCATAGGCGATCGACCGGGCGCCCGCCAGGGCCTGTTTGAACGCGGTGACGGAGCCGATGTCGAGCGGCCGGCTGCCCGCTCTGGCCGCCACGCCCATTGCAATGCGGCCGAAGGCGACCTGGCTTCCCGCCCGCACCTTTCCGAGCGCGGTCAGATCCGCAACGTGGTTCGGATTGGTGATGACGAGATCGAACGGCTCGCCGGCTTCGATCTGCCGCCGGACGGCCGGATTGAGTTCCCACCGCACCGCGACCTTCAACCCCGTGGCCGTTTCGAACCGGGGCAGAACGGCAAGCACCGCGGGCCGGACCGCGATGGCGCCAAAAAGCCGGATGTGCTGATCCATGACCTGACCTTCCCTCCAGGGCAGTATCGAAACCTGTATGATGCGACGAACATGCCGGTTCCCGCCGGGAACCGCCTTTCAGACAGGCTCGGATACGGTCAGGCCGCGGCCGCTTTTGCCCTTTCGGCGAAGGATGCGCGGATACTGTCGGCCACCGTCTCGATCGGCCCTGTCATCTGCGATGCGGTCAGAAGCTGGATGTCGAAAGACCCCAGTTCCGGCAGCCCTTCCTGAATGCCGAGGATCGCCATGTCCTCGCCGACATAGGAGAGCGGCAGCGGCGCAATGGCGAGATCGGAGACCACGGCGGCGCGCTGCGCCATCGTGTGGGCGCTGAGATAGGCGACGCGATAGGGCCGCTTGTTGCGCTCCAGCTGGGTGATCGCCTCCTGCCGCCAGATGCAGCCGTCTTCCCAGATCGAGATCGGCAGCGGATCGCGCCGGTGCGCCGAGCCGCATTTGGCGCCCGCCCAGACGAGCCGCTCGCGAAAGACGACCTCGCCATTGGTCGGGAAAGGCCGCGTGGCGCAGTTGATGAGCGCCAGATCGAGGCGCTGCTCCTCCATCCGCTTTTTCAGGCCGATGCTCATGTCGATCGTCACGTCGACCATGATGCCGGGATAGATCTGCGCGAAGCTCTTGAGGATCTGCGGCAGCAGACGCTCGCCGATATCCTCGGGCGCGCCGAGCCGCACCACGCCGCTGAGTTCGGGCATGATGAAGCGCGATACCGCCTCGTTGGAAAGCGCCAGGATGTTGCGCGCGTAGGACAGCAGCATTTCGCCATGCTGCGTCAGCGTCACCGAGCGCGCGTCGCGGCGAAACAGCGTCGCGCCAAGCTGCTCTTCGAGCTTCTTGATCTGCATGGAAACGGCCGAGGGCGTACGGAACACGGCTTCGGCCGCTGTCGAAAAATTACCGGTCTCCGCAATGGCGACGAACGTGCGCAGCACGTCGTTGTCAAGCAGAGGAATGGGACGGCGAAACGGGATGGTCATCGTCACATCTTTCAATTTTTCTGAATGAGAAGGCATTATCATTCTATTTGATTGAAAGTCAACCTGCCCCCGCCTTTCAGGGGCCGTGGCGCCATGCGGCCTGCCCTCAACCTTCCCGGCCGAAGCGCCCGGCATTGAACGTTTTCCCGCTCGCGCCCGCCGCCACCGTGCTGCCGCGAGCGCCCTCCGGATAGAACCTGCCGATCATGGCGGGCGCGGTCAGTTCGACCGAGGTTTGCGGAGAGCGCACCGCCCAGGCGATCAGCGCCCGCGCCGACATCTTGCCGACGCCGCCCGAGACGTGCCCGGAGGCGGAGACCGGCAATACCGCGATCTGCTCGGCCGTCGGTGCCGGATGGGCCAGCCGGTCGGCAATGCCCGAGGCATTGGCGGGCTTGCGGCCGACGACGAAGCGCGTGAAATCGGCAGGCGCCGGCTCGACGGATGAAAGCAGAGGCGCAGGGGAAGCCGGCGGGGCAGACGGCGCGGCAAGCGACGGAACCGGCATCCCGCCCGTCACCGCCTCGCTCTCCGCCGGCCGCAGCGTCGGCAGCGGGACGGTAAGCGAAGCAAGATCGGCAAAGGCCCGGTCGGCAATCGCCTTGTCTCCTGGCGTGGCAAGCTGCGGCGCCAGCCCGGCCTCGGCCCGCTTCTGCGGCGTCGGCAGCATGGCGGTGACAAGGCTTCCGGTCACGACGGGATCGGGCGCCCCGGCGGGGACTGCGGCGCGCGCCGTCAGCACGGCCGGCGCGGCTGCCTTCGGCCTTGCCGGCGCATCGTCATCCTCATCCTCGCTTGCGGCGATTTCGATCGGGGCGGAACGGATGCCCTTCTTGCGTTCGGCAAGCGCCAGCTGGTAGCCCGGCAGCGGCCGTCCGTCCGCCGGCAGGTGGATCGTGCGTCCGTCCGGGAACAGCCGCGCCAGCTCCTGGCGCGACATGCGCGGCCAGGCGCGCACATTGCCGACGTCGAGATGCACGAAGGGCGAACCCGATGTCGGGTAATAGCCGACGCCGCCGACCTGCATCTGCATGGCAAGCGCGCGCAGCGTCGCCAGCTTGACGCCCGGAATATAGAAATCCATCGCCTTGCCGAGCATGTGCTGGCTGCGCTTGGCAACGCCGGTATTGCGCGATCGGTTGCGCAGCATGTTGTTGGTTGCCGGCGAGCGATAGGCCGAAACGACGTGGATCGCTTCCTTCGCCCCGCTCTTGCGATAGACCTCCCAGACGAGATCGAGCAGGCGCGGGTCCATCCTGGCCGGCTCGTTGCGCCGCCAGTCGCGCAGGAAGCGGTTGATCTGGTTGAGGCCGCGCTGGTCGAACTTGCCGTTGCGCTTGAAGACGATCGTCGCCCGCTCGCCCGTATGCGTGAAGTAGAGTTTCAGCGCCCGGTCCTCGGCCGCCGCCTCGCCCGCGCCCGCAACGAGTGCCAGAACGAAGGCCGCCGCGATCGCCATGCGATGGGCAACGACAGACAGCAGCCATGCGGAAGCGGTCGTCGGAATGGCGGCGATGGCATGGTGAAGAAACACGGGCTTCGTCCTTGGTGCGAGACACGAAAACATCACAGGCACCGCACAGGCGGGCGGCGTTAAGCCTTCATTATGGTCAACAGATCCTTAAGAGGGGGTTTATGAGCCGCCGATTGTGTGGAGAGCCGTTTCAGGGCGGTGCGCCCGGCCCGCCGGCGGCGGCAAGTTCTGCCACAATTATCTCTTCCAGGCGCCATGATCTTCGCTCGGAACCCTCGCAAAGCGGAGCGAGATCGAATAGTTTCGACGGATCACTATCATCAGAACAGGCCCGAGTTTGTATACCGAAATAGCCATCGTCGTTCTTCTCACCATTCTCAATGGCGTCCTTGCAATGTCGGAGCTTGCGATCGTCTCCGCCCGCCCGGCACGCCTCAAGGTCCTGTCGGACCAGGGAAGCCGGGGAGCGCGACTGGCCCTGCGGCTGGCTGAAGACCCCGGCCGTTTCCTGTCGACGGTCCAGATCGGCATCACCCTCGTCGGCGTGCTGTCCGGCGCCTTCTCGGGCGCCACGCTCGGCACGCGATTCTCCTCCTGGCTTTTGGCGCAGGGCCTTCCCGATGCCTGGGCGGACGGGCTCGGCGTCGGCACCGTCGTCGTGGCGATCACCTATCTCTCCCTCATCATCGGCGAACTGGTGCCCAAGCAGATGGCGCTTCGCGCGCCGGAAGCGGTTGCCGCCAGGGTCGCGCCGACCATGACCTACCTGTCCAAGGCCGCCCTTCCCCTCGTCTGGCTGCTCGACGGCTCGGGCAAGCTCGTTCTCGCCCTGCTCGGCCAGTCCGGAAAGAACGCCGACGGCGTCACCGACGAGGAGATCAAGACGGTTCTCGCCGAGGCCCAGAGCGCCGGCGTCATCGAAAGCGGCGAATCCGCCATGATTACCGGCGTCATGCGCCTTGCCGACAGGACGGCGCGCGCGCTGATGACGCCGCGCCGCGATGTCGAGCTGGTCGATATCGAGGATTCCGCCGAGGAGATCCGCAAGGCCATCCAGTCGACCTCGCGGACCCGGCTGCCGGCCCGCAAGGGCAGCTCCGACGAGGTTCTCGGCGTTCTCGCCGTCAAGGATTATTACGACGCGCTTGCCACCAGCCGGTCGGTCGACATCATGACGCTGGTGCGCGACGTTCCGATCATTTCGGACCTCGCCCCCGCCTCCTCGGTGATCGAAGCGATCCGGCGGTCGTCGCAGCATATGGTTCTCGTCTACGACGAATACGGCCACTTCGAGGGCGTCATCACCTCGGGCGACATCCTGGAATCGATCATGGGCGTTTTCGGCGATGCGGCCTCCGGCGAGGAGCCGGCGATCAAGCGGCGCGACGACGGCTCCTACCTCGTCTCCGGATGGACGCCGATCGACGAGTTTTCGGAATTCATGAACTTCCCGCTCGACGACGACGTCGAATATCAGACCGTCGCCGGCCTCGTCCTGGAGGAACTGAAGCACCTGCCCGAACTTGGGGAAACCTTCGTCAAGAACGACTGGAAATTCGAAGTGATCGACCTCGACGGCCGGCGCGTCGACAAGGTTCTCGTCAGCGCCCTGGCCAGGGACGAGGCGCGGGCGGAACTATGACCGGCGCATCGCCGGTCCCAATGCAATCTGCGTAAGTTTCGCGCCCGGCGCGCGCATTTCGGTCTGCCATTCTCATCGCCCGGCCCCATATCTTAATCCGGCCAATCAGGGGAAGCTCCATGTCCGCCACGACGACCCAGGATGCAGATCGGTTCCATCACGGCCAGCAGAAGTTTGCGGCCCTTCTGCTCGGCGCCGTCGGCGTGGTCTATGGCGATATCGGCACGAGCCCGCTTTATGCCTTCCGCGAGGCGCTGCGGCCCTTTTCCCATGACGGCGTGACGCCGAACGAGGTCATCGGCCTGATCTCGCTGATGATCTGGACGCTGACGATCATCGTCACCTTCAAATATGTGCTGTTTCTCCTGCGGGCCGACAACGAGGGCGAAGGCGGAACCCTTTCGCTGCTGGCGCTGCTCATGAAGAAGAGCAGCCGGCATGCGACGGTCTTCTTCTTCGCGGGCATTATCGGCGCGGCCCTCTTCATCGGCGACGCCATGATTACGCCGGCCTTGTCGGTGCTCTCGGCGCTGGAGGGCCTGAAGCTCGTGACCCCGGTCTTCACGCCCTATATCCTGCCGGTCGCCATCGCCATCATGCTGCTGCTCTTCCTGGTGCAATCGGTCGGCACCGCTTCCGTTTCGAAGCTTTTCGGCCCGATCACCCTGCTCTGGTTCGTGGTCATGGGGCTCGGCGGCCTCATCCATCTCGCCGACGATCCCGCCATTTTCGCGGCGCTCAATCCGCTCTACGCCTTCGACTTCATCACCCATGCGGGCCTTGTCGGTCTCGTCGTTCTCGGCGCCGTCTTCCTGACGGTGACGGGCGCGGAAGCGCTCTATGCCGATCTCGGCCATTTCGGCCGCAAGCCGATCCAGGCTGCCTGGTTCGCCGTCGTCTTCCCGTCGCTGGCGCTGAACTATCTCGGCCAGGGCGGGCTGGTGCTCGCCAATCCGCAGGCCGTCTCCGATCCGTTCTTCCTGATGTTTCCGGAATGGGCGCTGCTTCCCGTGGTCATCCTTGCGACCGCCGCCACCATCATCGCCAGCCAGGCGGTCATTACCGGGGCCTTTTCGCTGGCCCGCCAGGCAATCCATCTCGGCTTCCTGCCGCGGCTGGAGATCTGCTTCACCTCGGCCGCCAATACCGGCCAGATCTACGTGCCGGCCGTCAATATCGCGCTGCTCTTCGGCGTGCTCGCCCTGATCTTCGCCTTCGGCTCGTCCGAGGCCCTTGCCACCGCCTACGGCATTTCCGTCACGGGCGCGATGGTCGTCACGACGGTCCTCTCCTTCCAGTTCCTGCGTGTCGTCTGGGGCTGGACGATGCTGTCGGCCGCCGCCGTCCTGCTGCCGCTCTTCGTGCTCGAAAGCGTCTTCCTCGGCGCCAACCTGCTGAAGGTTCATGATGGCGGTTATGTTCCCGTGCTCATCGCCGGCGCGCTGATGGTCATGATGTGGACCTGGAAGAAAGGCACGCTGCTGGTGCGCGAGAAGGCGGCACGCAGCGAGATACCGCTGATGCCCTTCATCGCCTCGATCGAACGCAAGTCGGACCATTCGCCCGTCCAGGTGCCGGGAACCGCGATCTTCCTGACAAGCCTGACCGACATGGCGCCGGGCGTGCTGCTGCACAACCTGAAACACAACCGCGTCCTGCATGCCCGCAACGTGATCCTCAACATCAAGACCGCCCCTCGCCCCTATGTGCCGGAGGCCGAGCGGGTGACGATCGAAAAGCTCTCGGAGCGGTTCATCAAGATCCAGCTCCTGTTCGGCTTCATGGAAGATCAGGACGTTTCCCGGGCCTTGCCGCTCTGCCGCAAGGCGGGCTTCGATTTCGAGATCATGTCGACCTCCTTCTATGTCGGCCGGCGCAAGCTCGTCGGCGACCCGAATACCGGCCTGCCGGCCTGGCAGGACCGGCTCTTCATCGCCATGGCCGGCTTCGCCATCGACCCCTCAGACTATTTCCAGCTCCCCAGCAACCGCGTGGTGGAACTTGGAGAGCAGATGGTGATTTGACGGTACCGGCGTGGATCGTCCGCGCCCGTCCCTTCGCCGCCATGCTCCCGGACAGGCGGAAGCGGAGCCGGCGGCAAGCCGCCGCGGCGGTTCCGCACGCGCCTTCAGCTTTCAATTTATCTGAATGTAAAAGCCAGATCATTTCATTTGTTTGAATCGATCCCGATCCCTATATTTTAGCTTGTGACGATGAGGCTGATGAAAAGGAGGCCGATCATGTCGCAAACAGCTTGCTTCAACATCCTCCAGGCTTTCTTCGCATTCCGCGCGCGCCTGTTTCGGGTGGCGCCCCGCGAGCGGATCAGGCAGGAAATGAAGCACTATCCGCCGCATCTCGCGGCCGATATCCGCGCCCTGCCCGCCCTCGACGAGCAGCAGCGATAGTTCAAAACCGCTTATGGTACTCATAAAATCTATTCGTTTGAATGATGAGTGCCGCGGCCCCATATTTCATCTCAAGGATACGGCAGACCCGTGTCCCCAAAGGAAAGGAAACGGCAATGACCACGATAACCTTCAGAGATGGCGGCAAGAGCCTGTCATCCTTTGGCAGATATTCTTCGCTCGGTTCCTATGCCAACAAGCTCGTGCGCGCATGGCGCCGCTGGCAGACGGAGCGCCAGATCGAATCCATGCCCTTCGACATCCGCAAGGATATCGGCTGGCCGAGCGCCGATGAAACCGGCAAGAACAGGGCTCACTAACGACAGGGCTCGTGAATGCAAGACCATGCAATGAATGCGACATACCTCCCAGGTTGAAGGCGGTGCCTGTCCCAAGCAGCACCGCCTTCTTCATATCCGCAGCCCGCATTTTCCCGCCCGATTTCATGGCCCTGCCGCGCCGCAGCCGCACCGCTTGCCCGGCTCACGCCGCCGATCACCGGCGATGTCGCAGATTTGCTCTTCCTAGCCGCATTTATCCATGCCAGTGTCGCTTTTAGAACATCGGAACGACGCATTCCACGCGACCAATATGCAGTCGCCCTCGAGCATGGATTTTCCAATGAACAAGATGCAGCTCAAGAAACGTTCCATAGTCTTCTTCATGGTGCCGCAATTCACCATGCTGCCCTTTTCGGCGGCGGTCGATACGCTGCGCATCGCAAACCGCATGCTCGGTTATCCCGCCTATACGTGGCGTCTGAGTTCCGTCGACGGCGAAAAAGTCTATTCCTCCTGCGGCATCGGCGTGGAGGCCAATTCCTCGCTCGCCGAAGAGCGCCGCCATCTTGCCGGTGAAAACCGTCCGGGCATGGTGCTCGTCTGTTCCGGCATCGATGTCGAGACCTTCAACAACAAGTCCGTCAACGCCTGGCTGCGCGAATCCTACAATCGCGGCGTGGCCGTCGGCTCGCTCTGTACGGGCGCGCATGTGCTTGCCCAGGCGGGTCTGCTGAACGGCAAGCGCTGCGCCATCCACTGGGAAAACCTGCCGGGCTTCTCCGAGGCCTTCCCGCAGGCCGAGGTCTATGCCGATCTCTACGAGATCGACAACAATCTCTATACCTGCGCCGGCGGCACCGCCTCGCTCGACATGATGCTGAACCTCGTCGGCGAGGATTTCGGCGAAAGCCTCGTCAACCGCATCTGCGAGCAGCACCTGACCGACCGCGTGCGCAACCCGCACGACCGCCAGCGCCTGCCGCTGCGCGCCCGCCTCGGCGTCCAGAACGCCAAGGTGCTGTCGATCATCGAACTGATGGAAGGCAATCTCGCCGAGCCGCTGTCGCTGCTGGAGATTGCCGAGGGGGCGGGCCTGTCGCGCCGCCAGATCGAGCGCCTGTTCCGCCAGGAAATGGGCCGGTCCCCCGCCCGCTACTATCTGGAAATCCGCCTCGACCGCGCCCGCCACCTGCTGGTGCAGTCCTCCATGCCGGTCGTCGAAGTCGCCGTCGCCTGCGGCTTCGTCTCCGCCTCGCACTTCTCCAAGTGTTATCGCGAACTCTACCAGCGCTCCCCGCAGCAGGAGCGCGCCGACCGCAAGATGACCATGGCAACGGCCCGCCAGCAGGCGGTTGCGGCCTGAGACAATAACCGAACATGAAAGGCGGCGTCGCGGCCGCCTTTTTTTCTCTGGGCATCTCTTTGGTTTGCGAGGGCGTCCCCTCCTCCGCCATGTTCGGGACAAGCCCGGGCACGGCGACAGGCAAGGGCGACCGAGGCAACAACGACAAGACGGCAGCGGTTCTACTGCGCCGCCTCTTCCGTCATCCTGGCATCGGAATAGACAAGGTTGCGTCCCTTGTGCTTGGCCATGTAGAGAAACTGGTCGGCCGCATTCAGATGATTTTCGAAAGTCTCGTAGCCGGCAATCTCGGCGACCCCGATCGATACCGTCACGCCAAGGTCCTCGTCGTCGGCCGTCACCCTGAGGCGGGAAATATCCGAACGGATCTCGTCGCAGAGCTTGGTGGCGGCCAGCGAATCCATCTGCGGGAAGAGGATGGCGAATTCCTCCCCACCGAGGCGTGAGAGAAGATTGTCGCTGCCTTCGAAGATCGCATGCAACCTGTCTGCGACGGCCTTCAGCACCCTGTCGCCGATCTCGTGGCCGTAGGTGTCGTTCAGTCGCTTGAAATGGTCGATATCCAGAATGGCGACCGAGCTCGGCAATTTCAGGCGCAGGCACTCGTTCACCAGCTTCGGGCCGTTGTCGTAGAAGTAGCGCCTGTTGTAGAGGCCAGTCAGGTAATCGCAGGCGGCGGCCGCGCGCAGCTGCTTCATCTGCGTCAGCGTCTCGACATTGTTGGCGATGCGGCACTGCAGCTCTTCGGCCACGAACGGCCGGTAGACGAAATCGCTGGCCCCGGCCTTCAGGAAACTCGCCGAGAGCATGCGGTCGTTCGAGGAAGATACGCCGATCACCCGCATCTTGTCCGAGCCGAACCGGTGGCGGATGCGCCGCGTCAGCTCGTAGCCGCTCATGTCGGGCATGTGGTGGTCGGTGACGACGAGTTCGATGTCGCTATAGGTTTCCAGCGTCGCGAGCGCCTCGAGCCCGGAACTCGCCTCGACGACCAGATATTGCTGGGCCTTGAGCAGATCCACCAGCGCCTGGCGCGCCGAAGCGACGTCGTCGACCACGAGCACGCGTGTCTTGCGGTTCATCAGTGCCCGGCGCACCGTCGCGACCAGATTGTCGAGCGCGAATTCGTTGTCCTTCAGCACATAGTCGATGACGTTGCGCTCCAGGATGCGGGCGCGCGTGTTGAGATCGAACGTGGCGGTAAAGACGATGGTCGGAATATGGTGTTCGATCGCGCAGTCCAGCGCCTCGCCATAGGGCGAATCCGGCAGGTTCAGATCGACCACGGCCATGCTGTAGTCATGGCCTTCCTGCGAAAGCTCCTCGCGCAGCGCCTTCAGCGAAGGGCAGCATTTGACGTTGAGGTTGAGCTCGGTCTGGAACCGGTGGCACAGCACGGCCGAGAACATCCGGGAATCTTCAACCAGCAGTATGCGAACGCCCCCGAACCGAGGACCCGAAACATCTCGCTGAAACTCCCCCTGGAACGTCACAGCAGCCTATCCCCCCACACGCCCGAAGGGCTCGACTCGCCCTTTCTCGTAACGCGCGGGACGATAACCGAGAGCCCATCTTCCGTGAAGGGGACAAATGGCGACGGCAACACTTGTGATTGCATAAATATGCGCCGCCCTTGCGCCGCCCCGGTGCAGGCCGATCATCGGGGGGCACCCCTGTCGCTTATCTGTGCGGCCGGGTCAGGCAACCGCGCGCACCTTGCGCATGGACTGGATCTGCAGGAGCGTGTCCAGGTTCTGGTTGACGCGGCAGTAGAACTCCTCGTCGATGAACGGGCGCAGCATGAAATCGTTGCCGCCGGCCTTCAGGAACCGTGCCGACAGCAGGCGGTTGGAAGAGGAGGAAACGCCGATGATGCGCAGCTCGTGCGAGCCGATCGACGCGCGGATGCGACGCGTCAGCTCGAAGCCGTCGATATCGGGCATGTTGTAGTCGGTCACCATCAGGCCGATATCGCGGTTGGCCTTGAGGATCTCCAGCGCCTTGGCGCCGTTTTCGGCGGTGCTGACGCGGAAATTATAGCGCTTCAGGCGGCTCGACAGCAGCGCGCGGGCAGTGGCGCTATCGTCGACGATCAGCACGTGGTGGCGGTGGTTGGTCAGGAAGCGGCAGATCGATTCCGCCAGCAGGTCGACGGCAAAGACATTGTCCTTGAGGATATAGTCGACGATATCCTTGGCCAGCAGCTTGTCGCGCATGCCTTCCTGGAAGGTGCCGGTGAAGACGATCGTCGGGATCGACAGATCGACCAGATATTCCAGCGCCTCGCCGTTTTCGGCGCCCGGCAGGTTGATGTTGGAGATCGCGAGCGTGATCGGCTCGGAAGATTTGTCGTAGGAGAGCTGCAGTTCCTCGAAGGTGCGGCAGATCTCGACTTCGATATCGAAGAGCTCCTTCAGGCGCTTTCCGATCATCGAGGTGAAGACGTTCGAATCTTCAGCGAGGATAATACGCGCGCCGGCAAACATTTCTCCGGAATATTGCATTCCCGAAATACCTAGAAACGCCATGGCAAACCTTTAAAGTGGAAATTCTGTCCCCGAACGGAACGGTTACATGAATTCGTTTGAGTAATTGTTAATCGGCGAGCCATAGCCAGCTATGAAAAAGGCGGCCGAAGCATCGGCCGCCCATTTCTTCTTCATATGCTTAATAATTCAGCTTCTAAGGGCCGCATTCTCGGCGTCGAACGGGCTCTCGCCGACGACGGTGGCATTATAGGTCGTGCCGAGGATCTTGATCTTCAGCTTTGTGCCTTCCTTGGCATAGTCGGGCCGCAGCATGGCAAGTGCGAGCGACCGGTTGATGCGGAAGCCGAACGTGCCGTTGGTGGCGCGCCCGACCAGCTCGCCCGCCTCGTTGTAGATCGCCTCGGAACCGCGCGCATCGACATCGTTGCCGGTCTCGACGACGAGCGTCGCGAAGTTCCACTTCAGGCCCTTCTCCTTGTAGGCCAGCAGGCCGTCGCGGCCGAGGAACTGCTTCTCCGGCTTGATGAAGCGGTCGAGGCCGGATTCATAGGCATTGTACTCGATCGACATTTCGCGCGGGATCAGGCGGTAGGATTTCTCCACCGACATGGACAGCATGGCGCGGATGCCGAAGGGCTTGATGCCGAATTCGGCGCCGGCTTCCATCAGCTTGTCGAAGATGTAGTTCTGCATCTCGATCGGGTGATGCAGTTCCCAGCCGAGCTCGCCGACGAAATTGACGCGCAGCGCATGGGCGCTCGCCGCGCCGACCGAGATCTCCTTGCCGGACAGCCAGGGGAAATCCTTGTTGTCGAGGCTGGTGCGCGTCAGCTTCTTCAGCACGTCGCGCGATTTCGGGCCGGCAAGCACCAGCACGCCCCAGGCCTGGGTGATCGGCGTGAACTTGACGCTGCCGTCAGCCGGCAGGAGCTTGCGCATATAGTCGTGGTCATGCGCCTCGTAGGCGCCAGCCGAGACGAGGTAGAAGGTGCCGGGGGCGCTCTCATAGACGGTGAACTCTGCGCGCACGCCGCCTTCCTTAGTCAGCATGTGGCAGAGCGCGATGCGCCCGCGCTTCTTCGGGATCGCATTGGCGAAGATCGATTCCAGCCATTCGCGCGCACCGGGGCCGGTCACCAGCGCCTTGGCGAAGGCCGACATGTCGAGCACGCCGACATGTCTGTGGACGTTCAGGACCTCGTTGCCGACATGCTCGAAATAGTTCGAGCGGCGGAAGGACCATCTTTCCAGAATGCGGCCGTCTTCGGTCGGCGCCGAGTGATTGTGGTTGGTCAGCACGTCGGCGCCGACGCCGATCTGGTCCTTCGGCAGGTCGTAACCCTCGGGCGCAAACCAGTTGGCGCGCTCCCAGCCGTAGACGGAGCCGAAGACGGCGCCGAGCTTCTTCAGCCGGTCGTAGACCGGCGTCGTCTTCAGCGGACGGGCAGCCGCGCGCTCCTCGTCCGGATAATGCATGGTGAAGACGTTGGCATAGGCTTCCTCGTTCTTGGCGATGAGATAGCCTTCCTTGGCATAGGGGCCGAAGCGGCGCGGGTCCACACCCATCATGTCGACGGTCGGCTCGCCGTCGACGATCCATTCGGCCAGCTGCCAGCCGGCGCCGCCGGCAGCCGTAATGCCGAAGGAATGGCCTTCGTTCAGCCAGAAGTTCTTCAGCCCCGGCGCGGGGCCGACGATCGGGTTGCCGTCGGGCGTATAGGCGATGGCGCCGTTATAGACCTTCTTGATGCCGACTTCGCCGAAGGCCGGCACGCGGGCGATCGCCGTTTCGATATGCGGCATCAGCCGCTCCAGGTCCTCCTGGAACAGCTCGTATTCGCTGTCGTCGGACGGACCGTTGACATAACAGGCCGGCGCGCCGTGCTCGTAGGGGCCAAGCAGCAGGCCGCCGTTTTCCTCGCGCATGTACCAGGCGCTGTCGGATTCGCGCAGGACACCCATTTCCGGCAGGCCCTTGGCCTTGCGTGCCAGAATGTCGGGATGCGGCTCGGTGACGATATACTGGTGCTCGACCGGGATGACCGGAATGTTGATGCCCACCATCTCGCCGGTCTTGCGGGCAAAGTTGCCGGTGCAGGAGATGACGTGTTCGGCGGTGATCTCGCCCTTGTCCGTCGTCACCTTCCAGAGCCCGTCGGGCTGCTGTTGGATGGCGGTGACGGTCGTGTTGCGGTAGATCGCAGCACCCCGGTCGCGCGCACCCTTGGCAAGCGCCTGGGTGAGATCGGCCGGCTGGATATAGCCGTCATCGGGATGCTGGATGGCGCCGAGAAGCCCGTCGGTCTCGCAGAGCGGCCAGATTTCCTTCACCTGCTCCGGGGTCAGGATATTGACCTTGACGCCGATCGTCTCGGCAATGCCGGCATAATACATATATTCGTCCCAGCGGTCCTTGGTGCGGGCGAGACGGATATTGGAGACCTGGCTGAAACCGACATTCATGCCGGTCTCTTCCTGCAGTTCCTGATAGAAGCGCACGGAATATTTATGGATCTGGCCGACCGAATAGCTCATGTTGAAGAGCGGCAGCAGGCCCGCCGCGTGCCAGGTCGAGCCTGACGTCAGCTCCTTGCGCTCGATGAGCACGCTGTCGCCCCACCCCTTCTTCGCAAGGTGATAGAGCGTCGAAACGCCGACCACGCCGCCGCCGATGACCACTGCCCGCGCATGTGACTTCATGGAGAAATACCCTCTTCAACCGAATGTCCGAGCCCGGCCCGGACGAACCATGTCGCGAACTATGCCGCGAGGCATGCGCCGCAAGAGGCCTGTTTACGACATGGGAAAAGCTTGCCGCGACGAGGCGCAAATAGACAAGCGTCAAAAGCCGCGAGCCTCGAAAAATCGCAAAACGAGCGGCGCCGCAGCCGGAACCGCCGTTACTTGACGACGGCCGAGCCCTTGACGATCTCGATCGTCTCGTCGCCGGAAAGCCCGATCCGGTCGCCGTCGGGCGTCGTCATGAAACATCCGGAGGGGCAGATCCGCTCGGATGCGCCGGCATCCACGACGACCTCCACGCGGTTGCCGCCCTCGGTGACGGTCAGCACCACCGGCGCGTCATCCTTGTTGGTGACGGAGGCGGCAAGCGCCGGAGCGGCAGCGGAAAGGAGAAGAAGAAATGCGACTGCGGATCGTGCCACGACATGCGACATAGGCTGCACGCCCTCCCCTGGAGCGCTCGTCGCCGCAAAGGCGGCGATCGGATGCTCCAGCTTATAGCGCAGACCCGTGAACGAGCGCTGAATGCCCCGTTCAGCCTTTGAGCTTGCCGTCCGCCGTCTTGCCGCGCAGCTGGCGGACCGGCTGTTCCTCTTCCTCCGCCTCATCGATTTCGGCTTCGGGTTCGGCGGCCTCGGACCGGGCCGGCTTTTCGACAAGCGCCTTCTCCACCTCCGCATTGGCCTGCCGGTGGATGGTCAGGTCGCTCTGCGGCAGCGGGATCTCGATGCCTTCGGCCTTGAAGCGCCTGAGGATCTCGATCCTCAGATCGTTGCGCACCGCAAGCCCGTCGCCCATGTCGGCAAGGAAGAAGCGCAGCTCGAAATCGAGCGAATAGGGACCGAAGCGCAGGAATTCGACATGCGGTTCCGGGTTGCGCAGGATCAGCGGCACGGCCGCCGCCAGCTCCAGCAGGATATCCATCACCTTGCGCGGATCGGCCTCGTAACTCACGGAAACGGGGATTTCCGAACGCCCGAGCTTGTTGCGGTGCGTCCAGTTGCCGACGAGCCCGTTGATAAGCTCCGAATTCGGCACGATGATCGACTGCTTGCGGAAGGTCTCGATTTCGGTGGCGCGCACCGAGATGCGCTTGACGATGCCTTCGGCCGTGCCGGAAACCACATGGTCGCCCACCTTGAAGGGGCGCTCGACCAAAAGGATGAGGCCCGAGACGAAATTCGAGACGATATTCTGCAGGCCGAAACCGATACCGACCGATAGCGCCGAGGCGACGAGTGCGAGATTGGAAAGGTCGATGCCCGCCGCCGAAACGCCGAAGATCGCCGCCACGCCGACGCCGAGATAGCCGATGCCGGTCTTGACCGAATTGCGCACGCCGAGATCGACATGGCTGCGCGCCATGACATTGCTGTCCAGCCACTTCTGCACCCAGCGCGTCGCCAGATAACCGCCGGCAAAAAGCAGGATGCCGGTGAAGATGCCGACGAGCGAAATGCTGATGCCGCCGAGCCGCACTTCGGTAAACAGCCGATAGGCAAGCAGCTGCAGGTCCTGCACATGGAAGCCCCAGAGCAGCAGGATCAGCGGAATGCCGGTCAAAAGCGCCACCGCATAGATCAGCAGGCCGACCACCAGCCCCACCTGATCGATCGCCACCGGCCCGAGCTTGAAGCGGGTTTCCAGGAAGCGGCCGAGCAACGTGTCGCCGAAATTGTCCTGCCGCGAGATCGCCTTGCCGAGCAGCAGGCCGATATAGGTGGTGACGATGATGGCGCTGGTGATGATGAGCTGCGTGGCGATGAAGCGGGCAAGCCCCACATAGCCGGAAAGCGCCGTCAGGATGAGCCCGGCGCCGAACACGCGCAGCAGGATGCCCATGCCCCGCGGCCAGTGGCGGCCCGGCGCATCCGGATCGCCGTTCTTCGCCAGCATCGGCTTGCCGAAGGAAACGGCAATCAGGATGAGGCCGATAATCAGCGCCGCAAACAGGCTGCGCACCACGGTCACGACAAGCGGCGATCCCATCGCCTCGCTGACGGTGCCGAACAGATAGTCGAGCGCGTTGACCACGGCCATGGCGATCAGGCAGTAGCCGACCGAGCGCGCCCCGAGGTTCGACAGGCGCACCAGGCGCCACGGCGGATCGTTCGGCGCAAAGACGGCGTTGACGAAGCGGCCGACGAAATAGACGAGGCCGATCGAGCCGAAGAGCGCGGCAATGACCGGCGTGATGTCCGGCCGCAGCACGTTGAAACCGTCGAGGAAGATGAAGGATGTGACGAGCAGCACGTCGAGCGCCGCGGTCCGGATCAGCGTCGACCAGAAGGCGAAGGCAAGGCGGCTGATATAGGACGGCTGCTCGACGCTTTCGTTGCGCCGCAGATACTGGCCGAAGACCCGGTAGCTGCCGGAAAGCAGGATCAATGCCGTTCCAAGCGACAGGAAGATCGCCGCAAACAGCGGAAAGCGCTTGAACTTCCACACGAAAGTGATCCAGCTCGACAGCGCCTGCGAGAACTGGTCCACCTCATGCAGGAAGGCGCTGCCCGCATCGTCGAGAACCGAGATGGAAATATCGGTCCGCCGCAGCAGCGTATCGGCAAAAAGCTGGCGCCGCGTCGTGGTGATCTCGTTGGAAAGCTTGGTGATGGCGATCGACAGGTTCTCGGCGTCGCCCGTGACCGCATTGATCTGCGAACGCTCCGACGTCAGCGCGTTGCGCTCGTCGGTGACGATCTGCGCCTCCGGCGGCTGCCCGTCCTTCGGCGGCTCGCCAAGCTCGGCCAGGCGATTCTTGATCTGGTCGAAGCGCGGGCGCAGGCTGACGGACGTGGCGATGACGCCGCGGCCGAGTTCGTCCGCCTTGCCGGCAAGCTCGACCAGCGCGTCGTCATTGTCGGCATTCTGCTTGACGCGGTCCTGCAGCGAGGCGAGCTCGTTCTTGGCCTTGTCGATATCCTTCAGCGCCTGATCGAGCGCGCCGTTGGCAAGCGGCGCCTCGGCGGCCGGAGCTGCCTGCGTCGGAGCCGCCTGCGTCTGGGTCTGGGGCTCGGCCGCCGGCTGCGGGGCCTGCGCGAAAGCGCTCCTCCCATCGAGATGCAGGCCGGCGACAGCCAGCGACAGCAGAAGAACGGTGCGTAAGAGCCAATGTGTCAAGCGCAAGAGATCCCCGCGTGGATTCGTCTCAGAGGTAATGGACCGCTTCTTATAGGAAAGAAAGGCGACAGAAAGGCGGAATATCTCGCCGCAGCCTCAGAAACCGGCGCCGGGAAGCGCCAGATAGGCGCGTTCGGCCTCGTTCGACTCCCGCCCGATAATGGCGTTGCGATGCGGAAAGCGCCCGTATGTGGCGATCACCTGGCGGTGGCGAAGCGCATAATCGTGGAACTCCTCGTCGCCGAGCGCGGTAAAGAGCGCCACCGACCGGTCCTGCTCGGCAAGGTCTTCCGCATGTTCGAACGGCATGTAGAAGAAGGTGCGCCGGATAGGCTCGACGGCCTGATCGGCACCGGCGGCAAGCGCCATCTTCGCCTCGCGCAGCGCCAGGCCGTCGGTCGCAAAGGCAAGCGGCGTCGCGCGGTAGATATTGCGCGCAAACTGGTCGAGCACGATCACCGCGGCAAGCCGGCTTTCGGGGCTCGCGCGCCACTCCCCGGGCACGTTGCGGGCAAGCGCAAGATGGGTTGCGGCAAACCGCGTCCGGATTTCCGCATCCAGTTCCGCATTCGAGCTGAACCAGTCCTTGCGGCTGCAGCGGACGAACCAGAAGTCATGGACTTCGCTGGGCGTGCAGACGATATCCGTGTTCATCATCCCTCCCCGGCAGCTCAGTTGGCGGAAAAGACGAGAATGGCCCTCGTGCCGGCATGCTGCCGGTCATAGGCAAGCTCGGCCTTCAGGCTGGCGGCCATGGCGTTCAATATTTTCGTGCCGAGACCGGTCCCCTTGGCCGGACCCGACGGGTCGAAACCGCCGCCGGCATCTTCCACGACAACCCGCAGCAGCTCGCCGTCCTGCTCGACGATGACGTTGATCTCGCCCGGACTGCCGTCCGGATAGGCATATTTGAAAGCGTTGGTGACGAGTTCGCTGACGATCAGGCCGAGCGTGATGACCTTGTCGGTCGAAAGATTGACCGGATGGGCGGTCAGCACTACGCGATGCGGCCGCTTCTCGTCGCGCATCGAGGCTTCGAGCTCGGTCAGCAGGCTGCTCAGATATTCGTCCACCTGTACCGTGCCGACCTGCCGGTTGGTGTAGAGGCGGCGGTGGACGCTGGCGATGGCGTTGATGCGCATCTGCGTTTCCTGCAGCGCGTCGATCGCCACCTGGTCCCTGGTCATCGACGACTGCATGCGGATCAGGGCGCCGACGAGGCCGAGGCTGTTGGCGATGCGGTGATTGACTTCGGCCAGCAGCATTTCGGCATGGTCGCGCTGCTGGCGGATCACCTCCTGCGCCTGCGCCGTATCGCGACGGAAGCGTGCCCGCTCCAGCCCCTGTTCGAGGGCCGCGGCCAGAAGATCGAAATAATCGGGCGAAATGCCCTTCAGCACATAATCGTCCGCCCCCGCCTTCAGGGCCGCCACCGCAATGCTCGTATCGCCGGAACCGGTGGCATAGATGACGGGCGGGTGATCCGCCATCGCCGTGATGCGCGGCAGGATATCGAGCCCGGTTTCGGCCTTCAGGAAGTGGTCGAGAACGATGGCCTCGATGCCGCCTTCGGCAAGCCGCGCAAGGCCGCTCTCGCCGTCGCTTGCCCATTCGAGCGTAAAGCCGCGGCGGCCGAGATTCTTCTGCATCAGCAGAGCCAGCGCTTCGTCGTCGTCGATATAGAGGATACGGATCGGTTCGCCCGTATCGCCGTTGGACTCGCTCATTCTGCCTCCGGGCGTTTTCCCGCAGCGATATCGGCTGTGAGGCCGCCGAGTCTTTCTGCACGAGACTGTCGTATTGCATCGGCCGGCGCGCGTAAACAGCCCATAGCCTTTGGTATGATATGACGCCTGATGCCAGGCGGATCGAAGGAAAATGCCATCGATAATGTCGATCCCTGCCCGGCCGCGGCCGGAAGCCCCCTGAAAATTGCCAGGCACATACTGAAAACCAGGCCGTTAACGCCGGCTGGGGCAAATGGTTCCGCGGCGGGTCAGCTTTTTTGAAAGCGGCGGTGGTGGGAAACTTCGGCACCCGCATCGGCTGAAAGCTGCAGGAAGCGCAGGCAGGACAGGAAGCCGATCATGCCGACCACGAAAAAGGCCCAGCGGAAATCGGCAAGCACCGGATCGGCCGCTCCCCGGAGCCCGGAGGAGATGTTGAGCACGGCCGCGGCAACGGCTACGCCAAGCAGCATCGATATCTGCTGCAGCATGCTCGACAGCGTCGAGGCAGAACTTCTCTGCGCCGGGCCGATATCGGCAAAGGACAGCGTGTTCAGCGCCGTGAATTCCATCGAGCGCGAAAGCCCGGCAACCAGGAGCAGCGCCGATATCAGCATTTCAGGCGTTTGCGGCGTCACGAAACCGCAGGCGACGATCGAGCCGGCAGCGATGACGCCGTTGAAGAAGAGCACGTTGCGGAAGCCGAAAACCTTGAGCAGCGGCGTCGTCACGACTTTCATGCCGAGATTGCCGAGGAAATAGACCAGCAGATAGGTGCCGGCGGCAATCGAACTCAGGCCGAATCCCAGCTGGAAGAGCAGCGGCAGCAGGAAGGGCGTGGCATTGATCGCCACCCGGCAGGCCGTGCCCGCCGAAAGCGTCGTCATCGAGAAGGTCTGCACCTTGAAGGCGGAGAGATCGAGCAGCGGATTGTCGACCCGCAGGAAATGCCGCGTCGCCATGACCGAAAACGCGATGCCGGCGGCAAGCAGCGCAACGAGCGGCAGAAAACCGCCCTGCCATTTGACGGACAGTTCGAGCCCGGCAAGCAGGAAGGTCAGGCCCGCCGCGCTCAGGAAAAAGCCCCTGACGTCGAGCGGCCCGACACGCTCTTCCCGCTGCTCCGGCACGAAACGCAGCACCAGCGCGATGCCGATCATGCCGATCGGGATATTGATGAGGAAATTCCAGTGCCAGCTGGCATAGGTGGTGATGAAGCTGCCGAGCACGGGGCCGACGACGGGTGCGGTCAGCGCCGGCCAGGTGATCAGTGCAATCGCCTGCACCAGTTCGGACTTGCGGGCGTTCTTCAAGACGATGATGCGCCCGACCGGCGTCATCAGCGCGCTGCCGATACCCTGCACCGCGCGCGCGATGACGAATTCGGCAAGGCTTCCCGACAGGCCGCAAAACAGCGAGGCGCCGGTAAACACGGCGATGGACAGGAGAAAGACGCGCCGCGCCCCGAACCGGTCGCCAAGCCAGCCCGAAAGCGGAATGAAGGCCGACATGGTGAGCATGTAGACGGTGATGCCGATGCTCATGGCGACCGGCTGCACGCCGAAACTTGCCGCCATCTGCGGCAGCGACGTGGTGACGATCGTACCGTCGAGGATCTGCATGAAGAAGGAAACGGCAACGACGAGTGCCACGATCTTCGCCTGGCGGGCGCCTGCCGCCTCGTCTGCCTTCTCACTGGTCTGAACTGCCGTCATCGATCTGCCAATGCGAATTTCGGGTGCGCGGGAAAGGGCGGGAAGACCGACAGGCAAGCCGCGCGGAGGGATATGCAACCTGCATACGCCCCTTGGCCCGGATCGGAAAGGTCAAATGCCGCCGCAGCGGAATTTTTTGTCAACATGTTCGGCAACAATCCGCGCTCAGCGGCCGGCGGCGCTCCCGGCCGGCTGCGCGCCGAGGCCTGCGGCCGAAAGCTTGCCGAGTTCCGATCGGCGGCTGGCCGTATCGAGTTCGGAAAAATCGTCGGGCAATTCGGACATGACCTCGCCCTGCACCACGCAGTCGATCATGAACATCGGCCGGCGCTTGTGCTCCTGCACCAGCCGGCCGACATATTCGCCGAGCGTGCCGAGCGCAATCAGCTGGATGGCGCTGAGCGCCGAAATGGCGGCCATGATGCTCGACCAGCCGGTGATGACGTTGCCCTCGAACCATTGCACCAGCGTGTAGATCAACAGCCCCACCGCAAAGACGGCCGCAATCAGCCCCATCCATGCGCTCACCCGCAGCGGAATGATCGAGAAACTGGTGATCGCGTCGATCGCGAAGCGGATCATCTTCTTCAGCGGATATTTCGTCGAACCGGCATAACGGGCATCGCGCGTATACCGCAGCGCCACCTGCCTGCCGCCGATCCAGCTTACCATGCCGCGGATGAAGCGGTGCCGCTCCGGCATGTTGAGCAGGATATGCACGATGCGCGCCTTCATCAGCCGGAAATCGCCGGTATCCTGCGGGATCGAGATGGACGTCAGCCGCGTCAGCAGCCGGTAGAAGACGGAGGCGGTGATGAGCTTGAACCTCGTCTCGCCCTTGCGCTCGCTGCGCTGCCCGTAAACGACATCGGCGCCCCGGTCCATGATCGCCATCATCTCGGCAAGCAGTTCCGGCGGGTCCTGCAGATCGGCATCGATGAGCAGCACGCGCTCGCCGCGCGCCACGGCAAGGCCGGAGGTGGCCGCAAGCTGGTGGCCGTGATTGCGCAGAAGCTTGACGCCGAGCACCTGCGGGATGGCGGCCGCAAGCCGCGATATCACGCCCCACGTATCGTCGCTGGAGCCGTCGTCGACGAGAATGATCTCGAAGGACTGGCCGGCAACGGCCTCGGCCGCCGCCCTCGCCCGCCGGCAGAATTCGTCCAGCCCCTCGGCTTCGTTGTAGCAGGGCGCGACGATGGAAAGCTTCGTCTGCACATCGACGCCACCAAAGGATTTGCCCATATCCATCAAGCTCCTCGCCGCCCCAGGCCGGCATGACCAACTGCCGGAAGGCACTTGGGACAGAGCCCCTCGCCCCCGAAGGGCCGGAACCTGCGCCGCCGGCAAGGGGTTTGATATCATGGCCTTGCTTTGCATATTCTAAAGGCCCGGCCGCAAAATGGATTGCGGGGGCATGGCCGCAGGGAGGCGTCATGCAGGAGAAAGCACCCGATCTCGGCCGCAGGGCCGCCGAAGCCAACGCCAAGTTCCTCGCCGCCCTCGCCGTCATGGTCTTCCTGGCGGCGGGCACGCTTGCCTATTGGCAGGGCTGGCTGTTCCTGGCGACCTTCGCCGCCTGGTCGGCCGGCACCTCGGTCTATTTCTACCATCGGGACCCGGCGCTTCTGGAAAAGCGCATGCGCGCCGGCCCGTCCGCCGAATCGGAACCGCTGCAGAAGCGCATCCAGCTTTTCACCAGCGTGGTGATGATCGCGCTCGTCATCCTCTCGGCGCTCGATTACCGCTTCGGCTGGTCGGCCGTTCCGGTCTGGGCAATCGTCCTCGGCAACCTGCTGATTTCGGCAGGCTTCCTCTTCGTCTTCTTCGTCCTGAAGGAAAACAGCTTCGCCTCCGCCACCATCGAAGTCGCGCCGGACCAGCACGTCGTCTCAACCGGCCCCTATGCGCTTGTGCGCCACCCCATGTATGCCGCCGTCCTGCCGCTCGCCTCAGGCATTCCGCTGGCGCTCTCCTCCCTGTGGGGGCTGATCGTCGTGCCGCTGATCTTCCTCGGCCTGATCCTTCGCCTTATCGACGAGGAGCGCCACCTGCGCCGGGACCTGCCGGGCTACGAGGATTATTGCCGCAAGGTGAGATACCGGCTGTTTGCGGGCCTATGGTGAACTCCGCCTTGGATTTTCACTCCGGTTCGTACCGGCTCACCTCCAGCCCCGAACCGACCGGCAGGAGCACGCTCGATATTCCCGCTTTGGCGCGGATCGCCCGGGCATAGATCTTCACGTCCTCGGTGGCGGGATAGATCATGTTGTCGGCAACGACGATCGCGCCGGCATTGAGCTTCGGATAGAAGGCTTCGAGGCACGGCAGGTAGAGATCCTTCCAGAGATCGACGAGCACGAAATCCACCTTGCCCCGCAATTCGCGGATCATGGCAACCGCATCGCCCACCCGGAAATCGATATGTTCGGCAAGCCCGGCCTTTTCCGCCATGGCCTGCGCATAGGCGGATTTATAGCCATGCACTTCCATGGTGACGAGTTTGCCGCCGGTGGCGCGCGCCGCCTCCGCAAGCCAGATGCCGGAATAGCCGAAGGATGTGCCGAGTTCGAGAATCGTCGGCGCCGTCAGGCTGCGCACGAGAATATTGAGAAAGCGCCCCGTCTGCGGCCCCACTGCCCGCATCCGCTGGTCCTGCCCGCCGTCGCGCCCGCCCGGCGCCTCCTGGCGCGGCGCCCGGCGCTCCTCGTCCATCCGCCGGTGATAGGCGCCGAGCACATCGAGCACCTTGTCATCCAGCCTGCTCTCCCCGACCAAGGCGGCACGATCCTGTTGATTGTCGCTCATCGGCATGTCCTCCTGCGCTCGCCGGCGGCACCGGATACCGCGGCAACGGCTTTGCCGGTTCAGGAGTTAAATACCGCGGGCAATTTCGCACAAGGGCAGAAATTGCCTCCTCCGGGAATGGCATCGTGATGCGCAACAGCAAGAGGGCGGCACGGGGCCGCCCTCTCTTTCTTGTCCGCGCGCTGCCTAATGCGTCAGCATCATCCTGACCGCATCGTCGGTGGTCCAGAGCCCGTTCGCCATGTAGCGGAAATTGATCAGTGCCGCCTGATACCCGTCGCCCTCGGGCAATTTGGGAGCGGCGACCGCATCCCGCACGACCGCGACTTCAAATCCCTCTTCGAGGAATTCGCGCAGGTGGGATTCGACACACATATTCGCCAGCATTCCCGCGAGAATGATCTGCGTCACGCCCTGCTTGCGGAGCTGGAACGAAAGATCGTTCACCTGCGGACCGTAAAGCTTGTGCGGCGAGGCGATGATTGTCTTGCCGTCCTCGATATACGTCTTGAAATCCGGCAGGAAATCCGCGCCCGACCCCTCGAATCCGTCCAGCGTATAAGGCCCTTCCCGGTCGAAGATACCGACATCGTGCTGGAAAATCTCAAGAGGACCCTGCACCTTCCAGGTATGGTCCCACTTGTAATAGTGGTGGGGCGAAATGGCGACGACCATCCCCGCCCGCTTCGCCGCGGCAAAAAGCTGGCCGAGATGCGGAACAACCTGATGCTCCGTTACGCTTTCGCCCACGACCGGCCAGGCAAGCCCCTTCGGGCTCATGAAGTCGTTCTGAGGATCGATGACCACGAGCGCAGCTTTTGAAACGTCCAGTTTCATGTTGCCCTTGGTGAGTGCCGGCTTGGCCGGGTCCATGTACGGATCGACGGCGGGCTGTGCATTCGAGGGGGTCCAAGGGGCCATAAAAGCCATCAGGCTCGAAAGTAGAATAGCCGACGTCAAGTTGCTCATCCGAACATTTAACATTTTTCCGCTTCCCGTTGAGGTTGGAATCCGAGTATTGAAATAATAAAATCAGAAAAACCCAATATATAATTGATTTATACATCGATGTTTCGTGGATTAAACTACGGAAATCCCGCCGGAGCAGCAATTAAACGTTGGTTTGATCTCTTTACCGCAAAGCAAAGAGCACCCTGCAACAACCTCGGAAAAGACAGATGGATGCCGGCTGCGGCCGATGTTCACCCGGCCATTCCAGGGAGTGCCTTGATGCGAATTCTTTCGCGGGCGTGGCGAGCGGAGCGCTTTCTCTTGCGCCACCTGCAGGTTCGAACGATAACCCGGCGACTTGAACTTCGGTGGCATATCGCGGATCGCGACCGGCAATCCGGTGGCGAACATCGCATTCATTTCGTCTGGAAAGGAAAAGTGGTGGGTGATGTAGGGCTCGAACCTACGACCCGCTGATTAAGAGTCAGCTGCTCTACCAACTGAGCTAATCACCCGTACCGAGCTTGGCTGCGCGGTGTGACGGGGCATATAAATAGGATCGTCCGGCTTGTCTAGCGCCCTCTCGAAATTTCTTTGGTTAATTGCGAAGTTTTTTTGTCAGGCGCTGGAAATCCAATGAAATCAAAGGTCGAGCGTGCCGCTCGCAATCCGCACCGCCTGACCGCCGATCCGGGCGTTCGAAATGGCCCCGCCTTCGATGTCCATATGCAGGTGGATGAAGGACGGGCGGCCCATTTCCACGCCCTGTTCGATGAGCACGGGATGATGCCCGTCCGTCAGCCGGTCGAAATGGTTGATCGCGCCCGACAGGGCAGCGGCGGCCGAACCGGTGGCCGGGTCTTCGGAAATGCCCATGCCGCTTGCAAACATGCGCGCGTGGAACTTTGCGACATGGTTCACGCCGCCGCGGCAGTAGATATAGGCCGAGGCGAGTGCGCCGTCGACGAAGGGCACCGTCTTCTCCCAGAGCTGCGGGTCGAACTCGAGGCGCTCGGCCGCGCCGACGTCGTGGACCGGCACCATCAGGAAGGGCACGCCGGCGCTCCAGATCGACGGCACATGATTCTCGAAGCCGATCTCGGTCGTCTTCAGGGAAAGCGCGTCGGCGATGCCGGCCTTGTCGAGCGGCAGCGATATCTGCTGGGATTTGCGCGGCAGGTCGAATTCGGCAAAGCTCGCCTCGCCTTCGCGCAGCCTGACGGCGCAGCGCACCGGCCCGACATTTTCCTCCAGCACCGAAACGAGATCGAGCCGCGCGGCCCCGTGCGCGCGCTCCGCCAGGGCGATCGCCGTGCCGACGGTCGGGTGCCCGGCAAAGGGCAGCTCCCGCCCGGGGGTGAAGATACGGATGCGCGCCGTATAGGCGGGATTGTCGGCGGGCTGCACGAAAACCGTCTCGGAGAGGTTGGTTTCGCGGGCAATCGCCTGCATCGCCTCGTCCTCGAGCCCTTCGCCATCAAAGATCACGGCCAGCGGATTGCCGGCAAGCTTGGTGTCGGTGAACACGTCATAGACGCTGTAGCTTAACGCCACATCGGCCTCCCTGAATCGGTCATCGAACCGTCAAACTGCCCGACAGACGGCACAAGTGCAAGCTTCAGACCCGCTTGCCTCCAAAATACCAGTCGATGATCGGCAGCATCGAGGCATTGTAGGGATGCGCGTGCGGATCGGCCGAGCGGATCGCGACCGCACCGGAGATTTCCTTATCCTCGGCGACAAGCATATGCCGGCCAATGAAATCCACCATCTCGTCGGCCGTCATGCCGAAGCGGAACAGCCGGAAAATCGAGACCGAGCGGCGGATATGGCTGGCATGAAGCCCCTCGCCCGCCACGGCATCGGCGAGATCCAGCCCCGTCTCCTCCATCACTTCGCGGGCCATGTTGCCGTCGATGTCGCAACGCCCGTCGACGACATCCTCGGGCTCCAGCGAGCCGGCGGCGAAATAGACCTGGCCGGGATTGGCCGTATGCGCGCCCATGCGGATGGCGACCAGCGCGCCGTCTGACGATTCCAGCACCGGATAGGCGAAGAGATGGATGGCGCCCTCTCGCTGCGGCTGCCTGCGCCACCACATGAAGGTCGAGAAGGGAACGGTATGCGCCTCGCTGGCAATGCCCTCCTCGGAAAGCTTCAGCCGGTGCTGCAGCACCATGCGGCCGTCGAAGAGCGCCGGGTTGGCGGCGATTTCGCGCTCCCAGTTCTCGCGGATCGCCGCCCGGTTGGCGACAAGCAGCGGATGCTCGCCGTCAAGCACGCGCAGATTGGTGCCGGCGATCGGAAAAACCGTCTGCTCCGGCGGAAAGGCCGAAAGGTCTTCTGAAAAATATGCGGTCATAAGAGATCCAGGGTCATGACGACGGGGCAATGGTCGGATGCTTTCGGCCTGTCCCAGCCGGTGCGCGGATAGCGCTCCACCTCCTGCCCCGGCGGGAAGATGGTGCGATAGGGCTGTCCGTGGCGGATGATTTCCGGGATGCGCGTGGCATTGGAAGCGGCAAGCGCCGGCGACAGCCAGAGATAATCGAGCTGGCAGAGCCACTGCTCCTCCGGCCCGCGCGAATGATAGAGCGTCCAGCGGTCGAGCGGATCGCGCCGGCGCACGACATTTTCGGCAAAACCGTCATGGCTGAAAACGTCAAGCGCGCTTTCGGCCTCGTCCTGATGCTCGAACCGGTAGCCCGCGCCGCGCCGGCCGATGACGTCGACGCGCTCCTGATAGTCGTTCATGTCGCCGCAGATGACGAAATTCTTCCTGGCGGTATGGCCCGCGCCGAACCTGTCCTCGATGATGCGGCGCACCGCCCGCGCCTCGGCCCGGCGGATCGGCAGGGTCGATTGCCGGCCGTCCAGCCCTTCGCGCGGGCTGCCCATCGATTTGAAATGCACGACATAAAGCGTCATCGGCACGCCGCCGATCCGCAGGTCCAGTTCCAGGCAGTCGCGCTTGAAGATCTTGTCGTCCGGCCGGTTGGTCGTGGCGAGTTCCTCGTCGAAGAGATCGAAATCGCGGTAGGTTGCCATCGCATGGCTCTTGATGTCCCGAAGCTCGATCTTCTGCCCGTCGCGCGTTTCCTCGCGCATCAGCACCGCCACGTCGATGCCGCGGCTGTCATTGCCCTCGACCAGGTATTTCTGCCGGTAGCCGTTGCCGACCATGCGGTAGAGATAGCCATATTCGAAGGCCTGCAGGGCGGCCATGTTGTCGATCTCCTGCAGGCAGAGAATGTCGGCATCCGCATCCGCGATCGCCAGCGCCGTCATCTGCCGCGTGTCGTCGGTGGAAGCGATCACCCGCGCCTGTTCCAGCTGCTGGTAGACACCTTCGCTATTGACCTCGAACAGCTTGATGACGCGGTCCTGCCGGAGCTGGTTGCGATAACCGGTGAAATCGAAACGGGTAAGCAGGTTCTCGACATTGAATGTGGCAAGGCGAAGCGACATCAGGCATTCCCGGTTGGCATCAGGCCATTAGTAAAGCAATTCCAGCAAAAGTGTGCAGCGGTTTTGCGCGGCAGACGAACCGCCTGTCCCTCAAAGCCGCCAGCCGGCCCGGATGATGACGCGCACGGCCTCGCCGGGCACGACGGCCACGCGGCTGAAGGCGCGCAGCACCTGGCCGTTGCCGAGCATCAGCTTCACCGCGTAACGCTCGCCCTCGTAAAGGGCCGATTCGACCGTTGCGGCAGCCCCCTCGACCCCGATGACCACATCTTCCGGCCGCACGAGAATATCGGCACCGTCCGTATTTGCGGCGTGCAGTGCATCCTCCAGCTCGTGCCATTCCAGATCGCGTTCATGGCCCATGACCGGCAGCGTGACGATCGCGCCGCGGCCGATCAGGCCGCCAACCGTGCGCCCTTCCGGCCGCGCATAGATTTCCGCCGGCGGCGCCACCTGCAGCAGGCGCCCCTCGGACATGACGGCGATATCGGTCGCCAGCGCCATCGCCTCGCTCTGGTCGTGCGTCACATAGATCATCGTCGCGCCCGAGCGCTGGTGGAACTCGCGGAAGGTCTCTTCCATCTCCTGCTTGAGATGCCGGTCGAGATTGGCAAGCGGCTCGTCGAGCAGCACGACATCGGGCGACGTGACGAGGCAGCGGGCGAGCGCCACGCGCTGCCGCTGGCCGCCCGACAGCTCTGCCGGCCGTCGCTCGGCATAATCGACGAGGCGGACGGTCGACAGCGCCTCACGCACCCCGGTCTTGTAGGCCTCGCCCGAAATGCCGCGCACCTTCAGGGGATAGCCGACATTGTCGGCGACGCTCATATGCGGCCAGAGCGCATAGGACTGGAACACCATCGCCATGTTGCGCCTTTCCGGCGGCAGCGATTGCGAGGCGTCCGCAAGCAGCCGCTCGCCGAGATGGATGGAACCGTCGCTCGGCGTCTCGAAACCGGCGATCATGCGCAGCACCGTCGTCTTGCCGCAGCCGGAGGGGCCGAGCAGCGCCAGGAAACCGCCCTCGCGCACATCGAGCGAAAAGCCGCTGACGGCCGCCCTGCCCGTGCCGAAATCCTTGGCCACCTGATTGAGGATCAGCTTCGCCACGGCACCACTCCCTTGGGCAGACGGTTCGCCAGAAGCTCCAGAAGCAGCATCATGACGACGACCATGAAGACGACAAGCACGGAGAGCGCCGAGGCAAGGTCGGAACTGCCGCTGTCGTCGAGATTGTAGATGGCCACGCCGAGCGTCTGCGTGCCCGCCGACCAGAGCAGCGCCGAAATCGTCAGCTCGTTGCAGGCAATCAGGAAGACGAGGATGACCGAGGCGCCGGCCGCCGGCGCGACCAGCGGCACGATGATATCCTTGAGCCGCCGGAAGAAGCCGGCCCCCGAAAGCCGCGCCGCCTCCTCCAGCGCCGGATCGAGCTGGTGAAAGGCGCTGACGACAGGCTTCAGGCTGACGGCGAAGAAGGAGGAGAAATAGGCGATGAGAATGATCCAGACCGTGCCGTAGAGCGTCACGTTGAGCACCGGAACGGGGGCGGCAAAGACGAGGATGAAACACACCGCCATGACGATGCCGGGCAGCGAATAGGGAATTTCGACAAGGCTGGCGACGATGCGCGAGAGCCTGTCCCGGCGCCGTGTCAGCGCATAGGCCGCCAGCACCGTCACGAACAGCAGCCCGACGGCCGCCCCGCTCGCCAGCGACAGCGAATTGACGAAAGCCGTGCGCGTCACCGCCTGCCGGAAGAGGATTTCCTCGAAGGCATGGAAGGTCATCGTCTTGAAGGTGAGCGGCACCCCATAGGCCGGCACCAGCGCGCCCGCGACCAGCGCGAAGAAGGGTGCCGCCAGCATGAAGAACAGGATGATCCAGAGGAGCGGCGTGAAGAGAAGCTTCCACCCGCCAAGTTCGAAAGCGGCGGTCGCCCCCGAAAGGCCGATGACGCGATAGTCGCGCCCGCGCAGCGCCCGATCCTGAATGGCAAGGCCAGCGACCGAGATCAGCGCGATAATGGCGGACAGCAGCGCCACGTCGCCGAAGGTGCGGCCGGTAAAGGCGGTAAACTTGGAAAAGATCAGCGTCGGCAGCGTGAAGATCGAGGCGGGAATGCCGAGGATCGCCGGAATGCCGAAATTGCCGGTGCAGGACACGAAGGAGATCGCCGCCCCCGCAATCACGCCCGGCAGCGACAGCGGCAGGATGATATCGCGAAAGACGCGCAGGCTCGACGCCCCCGAAAGCCGCGCCGCCTCCACCCCGTCGCGCGGCAGGGTCATCAGCCCTGCCCTCAGCGCCAGATAGACGAGCGGCGCATGCTGCACGCCGTAAAGCAGCGCAATGCCGCCGACCGAATAGAGCGGCTGCGGCGAGCCGAGCGGCGGCGCGATATGCAGCGCTTTCAGAAGCGGGCTCGACGGCCCCGACATCTGCACCCAGGCGAGCGCCGTGACCTGCGGCGGGATCATCATCGGCAGCACGAAGAAGAAGCTGAGCGGCCCCTTGGCCGGAATATCGGTCAGCGTCAGCAGATAGGCGAAGGCGCAGCCGATGGCGAGCGAGATCACCGTGCCGAGAACCGCCGTGACGATGGTGTAATAGACCGCCGACCAGACCATGGGGTCGGAAAGAACCACCGTGATGCCGCCATTGGCGAAAGCGGCAATGCCGACGACCGCGAGCCGCGCAAGAGGCAGCACGCTCAGGAAAAGCACCACGCAAACGATAAAAGGAAACAGCCAGACGGGCTGGCTGTTTCCTGGACGTATATAGCCCTGCATGGGTCTATTATTTCGAACCGAAGAGATCCGTAAAGGTCTTCAGATCCTTGTCGGTGTTCTTCAGGGCTTCGGCGGCATTGACCGGCAGAACCTTGATCGTGTCGCGTGCCGGGAAACCGTCGGGCAGCTTCATGCCGTTGCGGGCCGGAATGTAGCCGAGCTTCAGGAAGCCTTCCTGGCCCTTTTCGGAGAGAACGTAATCGACGAACTTCTTGGCGGCATCGACATTCTTGGCGCTGGCGAGAATGCCGACCGGCTCGGTCACGGCCGAAACGCCTTCGCTCGGGAAGACGAACTCGACCGGGGCACCCTTGGCCTTTTCGCGGATCGGCAGGTAATCGACGACCATGCCGTAAGCCTTTTCGCCCGAGGCGACGGACTTCAGCACGACGCCGTTGCCGCCGGAAGCGACGGCGGCATTATCGGCGAGCGACTTGTAGAAGTCCCAGCCGAGGCCCGGAACGGCGGCGAGCGTCTGGGCGTGGATGAGAGCGGCACCCGAGGCAAGCGGGCTCGGCATGGTGACGAGGCCCTTGGCTTCCGGCTTGGTCAGGTCCTTCCAGCTCGTCGGCTTCATGGCGGCAGACGTGTTGTACATGATGCCGGTCGTAATGAGCTTCGTGGAGTAGTAATAGCCGTCGGCGTCGTAGAGGGCGGCGTCATACTGGGCAGCTTCCGGCGACTTGTAGGCCAGCAGCTTGCCGTCTTCCTTGAGGCGCTCGAGCGTCACGACATCGGCGATCAGCAGGACGTCGGCAACCGGGTTGCCGGCCTGGATTTCAGCCTGGAGCTTCGCCATGATCTTCGGCGTGCCGTCGCGCACCCAGTCGACCTTGATATCGGGATTGGCGGCCATGAAGCCGTCCACGGTCGCCTGCGCGTCTTCGTTCGGCTGACTGGTATAGAGAACGAGGTTGGCAGCGGAAGCCGGAATCGCGAGAAGGCTTGCTGCAAGCAGTGCGGCGGCAGAAACAAGAGTTTTCATGGAAGGTATCCTCGGATGGTGATGCCCCTCCTTATTGGGGGTGTTTTACAGCGGTGTGACAGGGCCACGCCCAGACAGCAAGCCCCGTCCGGCCCTCCCGGCGTTCCCGCCCGATGCGCCTCTGCCCTCCTCCTCCGGGATCGTCGCCCAATGCCGCCCCCTTGCCAAACGGACGGAATCGTTTAAACCACAGATTGAAATTACACGCTAACACCCTCTTTCCGTATGTCTGGAATGAAATGAAGCGCTTTGTCCTGCTGATGCTCTGCTCTGCCTGCCTTGCCAGCTGCCAGACGGCCGGTGGCAGCCGGTCGCACAAGGATCTGAACGATTACCCGGAGGGCCGGGCCTATACCGAATGCCTTCGCTCGCGCGCACGGGCCTATGCCTCGCAACAGGGATCGCCACTGGAACTCGGCATCATCATCAGCAGTTCCTGTTCCGGCGAGCGGCGCGCCCTGCTCGATGCCGTGGACAGGGATGAAAGCCCGGTCTACACGCGCGTCCTGACGAGGGAAATGGAGCGACAAAGCCCAGCCGTGGCCGCGGAAATGGTGATCGCCGTCCGATCCGGAAGATGACTGCCGTCCGGGCAGGCCCGCCGCACGCTGTGCTACAGGCCGAAAGTTCTCGCGCGGGACGAACGGAGGGCGTAAGCTCACGCAGGCGTGAAGATCGGAGGCGCGTTGCGATCTTTCCGATTCGCGTGCCACGCTCTACGCATTTGTGTCTGCATGTCGCGACCGCAAAACCGCCCCACCCTTTTGCGCGACATGCATCAGCCGGTTGACCGCCGGCCGCATTGCGGCACGTCAGTCAGGCCATTTTCATGAGGAGGAATTTCAATGGAATATCGTTTGCTCGGCCGATCCGGCCTTAAAGTTTCCACCGTGACCATGGGCACGATGACTTTCGGCGGCGTCGGCTGGGCCAAGACCGTCGGCGATCTCGGCGTGCAGGAAGCCCGCCGCATGGTCGACATCTGCCTCGATGCCGGCGTCAACCTGATCGATACGGCCAATGTCTATTCCGCGGGCGAATCCGAACGCATCATCGGCGAAGTGCTGGGCGGCAAGCGCCCGAACGGCGTGCTGCTCGCCACCAAGGCCCGCTTCGGCATGGGCGACGGCCCGAACGATCGCGGCCTGTCGCGCTACCACCTGATCCGCGAATGCGAGGCAAGCCTCAAGCGCATGAAGACCGATGTCATCGACCTCTACCAGGTCCATGAATGGGACGGCCAGACGCCGCTCGAAGAGACGATGGAAGCGCTCGACACGCTCATCAAACAGGGCAAGGTGCGTTATGTCGGCTGCTCGAACTATTCCGGCTGGCACATCATGAAGGCGCTCGGCATCGCCAACGAATACAAGTACCAGCGCTTCGTCAGCCAGCAGATCCACTATACGCTGGAAGCCCGCGACGCCGAATACGAGCTGCTGCCGATCTCGATCGACCAGGGCCTCGGCGTGCTCGTCTGGAGCCCGCTCGCCGGCGGCCTGCTCTCGGGCAAGCACCGCCGCAACGCCGCTGCCCCCGAAGGCACCCGCCAGTTCGCCGGCTGGACCGAACCGCCGATCCGCGACGAAAACCGCCTCTGGAACATCGTCGAGACGCTGGTGGCGATCGGCCAGGAACGCGGCGTTTCCGCGGCCCAGGTGGCGCTCGCCTGGCTGATCGGCCGCAGGGCCGTCACCTCGGTCATCATCGGCGGCCGCACCGAAGCCCAGTTCAAGGACAACCTCGCCGCCGCCGACCTGAAACTGACTGCCGAGGAGCGCAAGCGCCTCGACGATGTCAGCGTGCCGCCGGTCATCTATCCCTACTGGCACCAGCTCAACACCGCCAACGAGCGGCTGAGCGAAGCCGACATGGAACTCTTCGGCCCGCACCTGAAGAAGTAAGCTCTCCAAAGCCTTGCATGGCGGAAACAGGCGTCACAAAAGATGCGTTTCCGCCATGCTATCGTGATGCTTCGTCCCCCACCACGAGGTTCACCATGCTCCGGAATTACAAGGTGCTGAAGGGTACGGCTTCGGCGCTCGCCCTTGACGACGACAACGATCCGCATATCGAAATCCGCATCGAGGCCGATGGCGCCAGCTATCGCATCGCCATGAACGTGCGCTCGAAGGAATCGCCGCACGACCTGCTCTACGCCAATGTCATGAACTTCCAGCATCCGGAGCTGACGGCCGAGCTCGAAGCCCTGCCGATGGGCCTGACCGACATCAGGGGCGACCGGCAGGATCTGGCGATCGACTATGTGCGCGGCGGCATGATCGAGCGCGAGGACATGGACGTCGCCCCCTTCCAGCTCAACGGCCCGAAGAACGACCTGCGCGATTTCATCGAACCGATCGTGCAGGAAGGCATTGCCGACAAGTCCATCCATTTCTACGCCTTCGGCGAAGCCTGGGGGCCGGAGAACAACAAGCCGGACGAATATTTCGGCTTCGAGCCCGGCCGGGGCATTCACGACATTCACATGAACCAGGGCGACAGCGGCAGCTTCCGCGCCACCAACGCGCCCAATCAGGATGGCGCGCTGCTGATCCATTTCGCCGACGACGATCATTGGGTGGCAATCTTCCTCGGTTTCCAGTCGCAGAACTGGAATACGGATGCCAATACCGGCCATCCCGTCGGCGACAACAGGGGCGGTCAGGGCCGCGGCGAAGGCACCCGACGCCCGCAGCCGATCGTCGCCTCCTCGCTGCGCATCGTCGCCGCCATGATCAACCCGGTCAACCACCCTGACGGCACCGAGGACGAAACGGTGACCCTCGTCAACCGCTCCGACGTGACGACCTCGATCGAGGGCTGGTCGCTGGAAGACGGCGAAGGCCGCCGCCAGACGCTGTCGGGCTCGCTCGCCGCCGGCGAATTCCGCACGATCACGCTCGACCCGGAAAACGGCGGCCCGCAGCTCGCCAACAAGGGCGGCGATATCATCCTCATCAATGCCGACGGCGCGGTTGCCGACCGCGTCGGCTACGGCAAGAGCGAAACCGCCAACGAGGGCTGGACGACGATCTTCTAGAGCAATTCCAGCAAAAGTGTGCAGCGGTTTTGCGTTCGGAATTGCGCGAAAACAAGGGGATAGAGCATTTCCGTGTTTCGAAGAAAAACGGAAATTCTCCAATCGCCGTCCGTTCCTGAATTATATCAGCCGATCTCGCTGGCGATCAGCCTGCCGAGGCGGCTGATGCCCTCCTCGATCATCGTCTCGTTGGCGCAGGAGAAGCTGACGCGGAACGTATTGGCGCCCGAACCGTCGGCAAAGAAGGCCTTGCCCGGAACGAAGGCGACCTTGGCGCTTTCGAGCGACCTGGCGAGCAGTTCGGCGCCGTCCATGCCCTCGGGCAGCGTCACCCAGATGAACATGCCGCCTTCCGGCTTCGTCCAGCTCGTGCCTGCAGGCATGTATTTTTCAAGCGCCGCCAGCATGCAGTTGCGCCGCTGGCTGTAGACGGCCCTGATCTTGGCGACCTGCGCATCGAAACCGCGCTCGGCGACTTCGCAAATCGCCATCTGGTTGATGGTCGAGGAATGCAGGTCGGCCGCCTGCTTCATCAGCACCAGCTTGCGGATGACGGGCGCGTTGGCGACGATGAAGCCGACGCGAAGGCCGGGCGCCAGCGTCTTGGAGAAGCTGCCGCAATAGATCGTGCGCGTCTCGTTGATATGGCCCTTGCGCGCAATCTCCAGCGCCAGGATCGGCGGGATCGGCTCGCCGTCATAGCGCAGCGACTGGTAGGCGGCATCCTCGATGACGGCGATGTCGAGTTCGTCGGCAAGGTCGAGCAGCTTCTCGCGGCCCTCGCGGTCGACGGTCTCGCCGGTCGGATTGGAGAATTCGGCCGAGAGATAGGCGAATTTCACCTTGCCGCCTTTCTGCGCCGCGGCCTCGCGGTAGGAGCCCGGCGTGCGGTTGCCGCCCGGCGTCAGCTGATCGTAGGCGGGCTCGTAGGCGTTGAAGGCCTGCAGCGCGCCGAGATAGGTCGGCCAGGTGACGAGCGCCGTATCGTTGGGCGAAAGAAACAGCTTGCCGAGATAATCGAGCCCCTGCTGCGAACCGGAAACGATGAAGACATTGTCGAGCCCGCAGGGAATGCCGAGACCCGCCATCTGCCCCACCAGCCATTCGCGCAGCGGCTTGTAACCTTCGGAAACGGAATATTGCAGGGCCGAATTGACCGCCGCGCTGTCGAAAATATCGGCATAGGCCTTCTTGAACGCCTGGTCCGGAAACAGCGCCGGGTCCGGAATGCCGCCGGCAAAGGAGATGATCTCCGGCCGGTCGAGAAGTTTCAGCAGCTCGCGGATCTCGGAAGCGCGCATCCGCGAAGAGCGCGTCGCAAACATGTTGTCCCAGTTCAGCATGGGGTTTCCTCTTATTTTCTAATATCGGCAGCTGAACATGCAGCACGATTTATGTCAACAATGCTGACCTATTTTCTTGTCCCCGTGACAAGTTTGGATCGGCATGTTTGCAGGAACAGGCTTGAAGCTCTCGCGCCGGGCGTCGTGGCGCGGTTGCCCCACTCGATGGAACCTCGCCGCATCGCACGATTATTCCTCCGATCACGCGACAAAAATCGCCACAATCAGACCTTTCCAAAACCGGCCCGGCGGCAGTAGTGTGCGCGCCATTATTCAATGGACTATCAAGGTGCCAGCAATGACCGCGACGTCGACCTCTCCTGAAATCACAATCGAATTCCACAAGTCTCCCGTCTCCGACGCCGACCGCATCAAGGCACTGGAAACACCCGGCTTCGGCAAGATCTTCACCGATCACATGGTGCTGGCGCGCTGGACCGCCGACAAGGGCTGGCACGACGCGAAGGTGACGCCGCGCCGCCCGCTGGAGCTCGATCCGGCCAGCGCCGTGCTGCACTACGCCCAGGAAATCTTCGAAGGCATGAAGGCCTACAAGGCCGATGACGGCCGCATCCTGCTCTTCCGCCCGGAAGAAAACGCCCGCCGCTTCGCCCAGTCGGCAGCCCGCATGGCAATGCCCGAAGTGCCGGAAGACCTCTTCCTGAAGGCGGTCGAAGCGCTGGTGCGCGTCGACAAGAACTGGATTCCCGCAGGCGACGCCAGCCTCTACCTGCGCCCCTTCATGTTCGCCAACGAGGCCTTCCTCGGCGTTCGCCCGGCCCAGGAATATATCTTCTGCATCATCGCCTCTCCGGTCGGCGCCTATTTCAAGGGCGGCGCCAAGGCCGTTTCCCTCTGGGTCGAGACCACCTACACCCGCGCAGCCGCCGGCGGCACCGGTGCTGCCAAATGCGGCGGCAATTATGCGGCAAGCCTTGTGGCGCAGGCGGAAGCCGCCAAGAAGGATTGCGACCAGGTCGTCTTCCTCGATGCTGCGGAACATCGCTGGGTCGAAGAACTCGGCGGCATGAACGTCTTCTTCGTCATGAACGACGGAACGGTCGTCACCCCGCCGCTCGGCGGCACGATCCTGCCGGGCATCACCCGCGCCTCGGTCATCGTGCTGGCCGAAGAAAAGGGCCTGCGTGTCGAACAGCGCCCCTATTCCTTCGAGGAATGGCAGGCTGATGCGGCCAGCGGCAAGCTCGTCGAAGCCTTCGCCTGCGGCACCGCCGCGGTGCTCGCCGGCATCGGCCTCGTCCGCCACGCCGGCGGCGAGTTCAAGGTCGGCGACGGCCAGACCGGCAAGCTGACCACGGACCTGCGCCAGCAGCTCGTCAGCCTGCAGAAGGGTGTGACGAACGACGAGCGCGGCTGGACGCGCCGCGTTCTGTGATCTGACATTTCGGATGCGACAGAATCGAAACCGGGCAAAGTGCCCGGTTCAGACTGCTGACAAACCCCTGGCTTCGTTCAGGGGTTTGTGATTCATTGGGACATGTTGAAGAAACCCGCTCCTGAACAGACGGCGCTCGAGATGGTGACGCTCGATCAGCTGGTTCCGAAGGA
>NZ_JBHSOR010000011.1:0-55574 GCF_042656325.1 Rhizobium sp. GCM10022189 | reverse complement strand
GCGCGATCATCGCGACCATGGGAGCCGAAGCGGTCATCCCGTCAAATCGAACGCGAAAGATCATCATCGACCATGATGAAGCGATCTACATAAACCGCAACCGCATCGAGCGCTGCTTCGGCTGCACGAAGCACTTTCGCCGTTTCGCAACGCGCTACGAACGCAGAACCATTCACTTCCAAGGCTTCGTCCATCTCGCCGCCGCAATGATGTGGATGGCTTGAATGTCGATCGGTCCTAGGCAGGGCTATCTGGGCCGAAGCACCGGTGCGTTGAAGCGCCGGTGCTTCATCTCCGCTCAGGCGGAATTTTCAGCCAGCCCGGAGCGCCTGGCGATGAAGCGGGCGAGCGCCGGGCCGATCAGCAATATGATCAGGAAACGGCCGGTCTGCATGGCCATGACGAAGGGCACGTCGACATCGCTCGAGGCGGCGATGATGGCGACGGAATCCGCGCCGCCGGGGCTGGTGGCGAGATAGGCGGTCAGCGGGTCGATGCCGGCGAATGTGTGAAGCGCCACCGCCATGCAGCCGCAGAGCGCCATCAGGATGATGATCGAGGCCGAGACGCGCGGCAGGGCGCGGGCGGCATGTTTGATGATGGAGCGGGTGAAACGCAGGCCGATGCTCCAGCCGATCATCGCGTAGCTCAAGGCCAGGATCCAGGTCGGCAGCTCGATCTTGAGGAGGCCGAAACCCTGCAGCACGGCGCCGGCAAACAGCGGAACCACGATATTGCCGCCCTGGATGCGGAAGCGGAAGACCGCGTAGCAGCAGAGGGCGGCGAAGGCGACGGTGAGGGCGAAGGCCGGCCAGTCGACCGGCGGGAAGAAGATGACAGGCGGCGGCGCCTCGCCATCGGCGGCCACCCAGAGGCGGGAGATGACGGAGGCGCCGACGGCGACGAAGACGACACGCAGATATTGCATGAAGGCGACGAGGCGGGCATCGGCGCCATAGGCTTCCGACATGATGACCATGGCCGAGGCGCCGCCGGGCGTCGAGCCCCAGACGGCGGTGGTGCCGGGCAGCACCTGCCAGCGCGTCAGGAGCCAGCCGAGGCCGGCAGCGATGGCGATGACGGAAACGATGAAGACGAAGAAGAGCGGCGCGTCCTTCGCCATGGTGCCGAGGATGTCGGGCGTGATGTTGCGCGCCATCAGGAGGCCGACCAGCACCTGGCCGAACTGCAGCGGCCAGTAGGGCACGCGCAGATGCCCCTTGCCGATGGTGAGCGCCAGGACGATGGCCGCGACCATCGGGCCGATCAGCAGCGAGGCGGGCAGGGCAAAGAGTTCGAGGAAGAGGACGAGAATGGCCGACAAGGCGAGCAGCAATGCCCATTTGGGCAGGCTCGCTTTCTGATGGAAGCTGCTTGCGTCCAAAATTGTAGTCCCCGAACTTTTCGACCGGAGCAGGCCCGAAGGCGAAGGTGGGAGGAGGCCCCGGCAGCATGAAGAGGCCGGCTGCGAGGGCCGGCAGGCGCAGCCCCGGTATAGGCGCGCGGCGGCCAAGGGGTCAATTGCCGAATCTGGCCTTTTTGCGCCTAAAGCCTGACGTGTTCGGCAAGGAAATCGAGCAGGGCGCGAACGCGCGCCGGCAAGGGGCCGCCCTGGCCGATATAGACGGCATAAAAGTCCTCGACATCGCCGGGATTGAGCGCCTCCAGCACCGGAACGAGCCGGCCGGCGGCGATGTCGGCGCGAACGGTGAAATCGGCGAGGCGGGCAAGGCCGGCGCCCGCGAGGGCCAGATAGCGCATGGCCTCGCCATCGCCGACCTGCAGGCCGGGCGTGAGCGGGACGGTGACTGTCTCGCCATTGTCCATGAGCGACCAGCCTTCCAGCGCCCGGGCATAGGAAAAGCCGATGCGGCGATGGGCGTGCAGCTCTGCGACCGAGCGCGGCTCGCCATGCCGCTTGAGATAGTCGGGCGAGGCGACGACGGTCTTTCTGGCCGAGCCGAGCTTGCGGGCAATCAGGCTCGACGTCTTCAGCGGCCCGGTGCGGATCGCCACATCGGCGCGCTCTTCCAAGAGATCGACGATCCTGTCGGTATGGGTAATGTCGAGCGTCACGCCCGGATGCCCGGCCATGAAGGCCGGGATCAGCGGCGCGAGAACATGATTGCCGAAGGAGCCGCTGGTATTGATGGCGATGCGGCCGGCCGCCTGTTCGCCGGTCGAGGCGAAACGCTCGGCCTCCGATATGTTGGCGAGGATCGCCACGCTGCGCTCGTAGAAGGCGCAGCCTTCCGGCGTCAGCTGCAGCTTGCGCGTCGAGCGGTTGACGAGGCGGGCGCCGAGCCTTGCTTCCAGCCGGGCGACCAGCTTGCTGACGGCCGACGGCGTCATGCGTCGCGCCTCTGCGGCAGCAGAAAAGCCGCCGCGTTCGACGACGCTGACGAAGACTTCCATTTCGCCGGATCGATTGATGTCCTGACGGCTCATGATGAATTGAAATCACAGATGATATGCTTCAAGGCAATCTATATCATCGAGCCGACCGGGTCTATCTCTTCACGAAACAGGAGATCGGATCATGGAATACAGAAATCTCGGCGCATCGGGCCTGAAGGTGCCGGTGCTGAGCTTCGGGGCCGGCACTTTCGGCGGCAGCGGGCCGCTTTTCGGCGCCTGGGGCACGACGGACGCGCAGGAGGCGCGGCGGATGGTGGATATCTGCCTGGAGGCGGGTGTCACCCTGTTCGATACGGCCGACGTCTATTCGGCCGGTGCTTCCGAGGAGGTGCTGGGGCAGGCGATTTCGGGAAGGCGCGATGCGGTGCTGATCTCGACCAAGACGGCGCTGCCGATGGGCGAGGGGCCGAACGACTGGGGCACGTCGCGGGCGCGGCTGATGCGCGCGACCGAGGATGCGCTGCGCCGGCTCGGCACCGACTATATCGACCTTCTGCAGCTTCACGCCTTCGATGCCTCGACGCCGGTCGAGGAGGTGCTTTCGGCGCTCGACCGGCTGGTTGCCTCGGGCAAGGTGCGTTATGTCGGCGCATCCAATTTTTCCGGCTGGCAGCTGATGAAATCGCTCGGGCTTTCCGAAAAATACGGCTACCCGCGTCATGTCGCCCACCAGGTCTATTATTCGCTGGCGGGCCGCGACTATGAGTGGGAGCTGATGCCGCTTGCCGCCGACCAGCAGGTGGGGGCGCTGGTCTGGAGCCCGCTCGCCTGGGGGCGGCTGACCGGAAAGATCCGGCGCGGTGCGGCGCTTCCCGAGGCAAGCCGCCTGCACCGGACGGCGGGTTATGGCCCGCCTGTCGACGACGAGAGGCTTTTCGATATTGTCGATGTGCTGGACGCGATCGCTGCCGAGACCGGCAGGACGGTGCCGCAGATCGCCATCAACTGGCTGATCGGCCGGCCGACGGTTGCAAGCGTCATCATCGGCGCGCGCAACGAGGAACAGCTCCGGCAAAATCTCGGTGCCGTCGGCTGGCGGCTGACGCCGGAGCAGATCGGGCGGCTGGATGCAGTCAGTGCCGTGACGCCGCCCTATCCCTATTTTCCCTATTATCGGCAGGAGGGCTTCGCGCGGCTCAACCCGCCTGCGGTTCCTATAACAAAGCCCTGATGACATCTTCCCGAATCTTGGCTGGACAGCCGCTTTGACTTGCCTCATACCCGGCCTGCTACAGATGCTGTAGCAGGCTGTGGAATGCAGGGAGATCAAGGGCATGGCACTGCGCGACGCAAAGGCCGGGGTGCGAAACGAGGCGGGCATCGAGGCCGTCACCGGCATTCTGAAACAGCGCTTCGGAGAGCGCTTCCAGACCGGCCAGGCTTTTCGCGCCCAACATGCGCACACGACCACCTATATTCCCGCCCAATTGCCCGACGGCGTGATGTTTGCCGAGACCGCCGACGATGTGAAGACCGTCGTCAGGGCCTGCGCCGACCATAAGGTGCCGGTGATCGGCTTCGGCACCGGCTCCTCGCTCGAGGGGCAGGTCAATGCGCCGAACGGGGGCATTTCCATCGATTTCAGCCGGATGAACCGGGTGCTCGAAGTCAATCCCGAGGATCTCGACTGCACGGTCGAACCGGGCGTCACGCGCGAGGCCCTGAACCTCCATCTGCGCGATACCGGCCTGTTTTTTCCGATCGATCCCGGCGCCAACGCCTCGATCGGCGGCATGACCTCGACGCGGGCCTCCGGCACCAATGCCGTACGTTACGGAACGATGAAGGACAATGTGCTTGCCGTTACGGCAGTCACCGCATCCGGCGAGGAAATCCGCACGGCGCGGCGCGCCCGCAAGTCGTCCGCCGGCTACGACCTGACGCGGCTTTTCGTGGGGGCGGAGGGTACGCTCGGCATCCTGACCTCGGTGACGCTGCGCCTGCACGGTATTCCGCAGAAGATCGCCGGCGGCGTCTGCGCCTTCCCGAGCGTCAAGGCGGCCTGCGACGCCGTCATCATGACGATCCAGATGGGTATTCCGGTCGCGCGCATCGAGCTTGTCGATGCGCTGCAGATGCGCGCCAGCATCGCCTATGCCAAGCTTCCCTATGAGGAAAGCCCGGCGCTCTTCCTCGAATTCCACGGCACGGAGGAGACGGTGGCGCTGCAATCGGCCGCCTTTGCCGAGATCGCCGCCGAATGCGGCGGCGGCGAATTCAAATGGGCGGCGAGCCCGGAGGAGCGGACCAGGCTCTGGAAGGCGCGTCACGACGCCTATTGGTCGGTGCGGGCGCTGGCGCCGGGGCTTGCCGTACTTTCGACCGATGTTTGTGTTCCGATATCGCGGCTTGCGGATTGCGTTGCCGAAACGCAGGCCGATATCGAGGCAAACGGTTT
The DNA here is from genome assembly GCF_042656325.1 of Rhizobium sp. GCM10022189. Lineage (NCBI taxonomy): Bacteria > Pseudomonadati > Pseudomonadota > Alphaproteobacteria > Hyphomicrobiales > Rhizobiaceae > Rhizobium > Rhizobium sp. GCM10022189. The sequence goes on along the minus strand of NZ_JBHSOR010000011.1, from coordinate 50,758 downwards.
GCTGGCGCCGATCGTCGGCCATGCGGGCGACGGGAACTTCCATGTGCAGCTTCTGTTCGACGACAAGAGTGCGGCGGGTATTGCCACGGCCGAGGAATTCGTTGCCCGGCTGAACGCGCGGGCGCTGGCGATGGACGGAACATGCACGGGCGAACACGGGATCGGGCAGGGGAAAATGGCGTTTCTGGAGCAGGAGCTCGGGGGGAGCGTGGATCTGATGCGCCAGATCAAGCGGTCGCTCGATCCCGACAATATCCTCAATCCCGGCAAGATTTTTTATCTGGGCTGAAAATGGAACAATCTCATGATCTTGGCCCTTGCTCCCGGCATGAATAGCGCTAGTGTCGGCAACAGAATCCCGAATGGAGAATCCCTGACTTGGTAGGCCGGTTCCTCGTCTTTCTAGGAGGAGTGATCGTCGTAGTGCTCTTCGTGGCGCTGCTGGCACCGCTGTTCATCGACTGGACGGACTTCCGCAAGAATTTCGAGGATCAGGCAAGCCGCATCATCGGCAAGAAGGTGACGGTTCACGGCACGGTCGATGCGCGGCTTCTGCCCTTTCCGTCCGTGACGCTGCATGACGTGCGCGTCGGCCAGGAGGAAGACGGCACGCCGGTCGTGCAGGTCGAGCAGTTCTCCATGGATGCCGAGCTTGCGCCGTTCCTGTCCGGCGAAGCGCTGATCTTCGACATGCGCGTCGTCAACCCCAAGGTGCGGCTGCGGCTTCTGAAGGACGGCTCGCTGGACTGGATGCGTGGCAGCCAGCCGGAAATCCCGGCCAAGACCGTCGTTCTGGAAAACGTGCATGTCAACGGCGGCGAGATCGAGTTCGTCGACGACCAGTCCGGCCGTTCGCGCCGCGTGACGGGACTGAACGCCGAAATGTCGGCGAAATCGCTCGCCGGTCCATGGCGTATCGAGGGCGACGGCTCGCTCGACGGCGAACATGGCAGTTTCTCCGTTTCCAGCAATCAGCCGGACGAGAGGGGCGTGCTGCGCGTGCGCACCCGGCTTGCGCCGGACAAGCATCCCGTCACGGTCGATCTCGACGGCGAGCTGAAGCTGGTCGACAGCCGGCCGAACTATCAGGGCACGCTCTCTGCCGCGATCGAAAGCCGCGAGGGCAAGACCGAGAAGGGGGAGGCGCCGCCGCGCCTCAAGGGGCGTTTCGAGCTTACCAACGATCGCATCCGCATTCCCGAATACCGCATGGAAGTCGGCTCGACCAGCGACCCCTACGTGATCACCGGCGAGGCGACGCTCGATACCGGCAGTGCGCCGGAATTCCTGCTGACCGCCGACGGCCAGCAGATCGACGTCAACCGCATCGGCAATCAGGGCGCGGCCGGCAAGACCAATCGCGACCCGGCCGTTTCGGCGCGCCAGCGGCTGAGCTCGCTGCTCGACATTGTCGGCCAGGTGCCGATCCCGCAGGTGCCGGGCAAGGCGACGGTGCGCCTGCCGGCCATCGTGGCCGGCGATACGACGATCCGCGACGTGGCGCTGGAACTAGAGCCCGCCGGCAACGGCTGGATGATCGACAGTGCCGTCGGCACGCTGCCCGGCCGCACGCAGGTGGAAGGCAAGGGCAAGCTGACGCTGACGGGCGATCCCTCCTTCAACGGCCAGATGGTGGTTGCCTCCAGCCAGCCGACGGGGCTCGCCTCCTGGCTGGCGGGCTCGGTCGACCCGGCCATCCGGCAGCTGCGGCAGGCGGGCTTTTCCGCCAATGTCAGCCTGACGCACGATCTGCAGCGCTTCGAGAATCTGGAAATCGCGATCGGCGCCGCGACGCTGAAAGGCCGGCTGGAGCGGCAGGCGACCGAGGGCCAGACGCCGTCGCTTTCGGTGGCGCTGAACGGCGATGCGCTCGACCTCGATGCGCTGCGGGCGCTGACCGGGCTCTTTACCGGCCAGGATGCCGGCGACAACGTGCTCGACCACCGGATTGCCGCGCAGCTCAAGGCCGACAAATTCACCGCCTTCGGCGTGCAGGCCGAGAATGTCGAGACCACGTTTACGCTCGCTGACGGCGCGCTTTCCGTCGACCGGCTTTCGATCAAGAACCTTGCGGGCGCGGAACTGACGGCGACGGGCAAGGCCGAGGGATCGCTGCTCGACTACAAGGGCACCGGCGAGATCACCTTCAAGGCCGCCGATCCCGGCCCCTTCTTCGCCATGCTGCGCGAGCACCTGCCGCATCACCCGGTCATGGACCGGCTGGTGCGCAACGCGGGCTGGTACGGCAACACGGCGCTGCGCGGCGCGCTGACGCTCGGCGGCGATGACGGCAACGCGCTGGCGGTGACGCTGGCGGGTGTCACCAATGGCAGCCGCGTCAATCTCGACTACCGTATGTCCGACCTCCTGGCGCTGACCGGCAACGGCACGACGACGCTTGAAGCGACGCTCGACAATGCCGTGCCGTCGATCCTCTTCGGGCAGGCGGGCCTCGATCCGCTGCCGGTCGATGCCGGCGCCAACGGGCGCCTGACGCTGAAGGTGACGGCAAGCGACAACGATCCGGCCGATGCGGCGCTGACCTTTGCCACCGACCGGACCTCGTTTACGGCAAACGGCAAGGTCGATGTGCGGCCCGATACGTTCATGAACGGCAATGTCGCCGTTTCGCTCGAAAGCGCGGATCTCGACCCCTACCTGGTCATGAACGGCATCGCCCTGCCGGAACTCGGCACCGGGCTGCCCTTCAAATTGCAGACCAATGCGACGATCGACGCCGACAAGATTGTGCTTGCCGATCTCAACGGCCATGCGGCCGACAATGATTTTTCGGGCGCGCTGACCTTCGACCGCAAGGCGGCAAAGACGAGTGCCAGCGGCGCGCTTACGCTTGCCAAGGCCGATCTCGGCTGGCTCGGCGAGGCCGTGTTCGGGCAGATCCGCGACCCCGCCAACGGCCAGCTGACGACGGCGGCGCTCGGCCTGCCGCTCTTCCGGGATATCGACGTCAACCTGAAGCTCGCCGCCAAGCAGTTCTGGCCGGGGCTTTTCAACACGGCGGTCAACGATTTCACCTCGAACGTTACCTACAAGGGCGACGAGCTGCAGCTCAACGACATGGCCGGCGGCTGGGAGGGCGGGAGGCTCTCCGGCAACCTGCTCTTCACCAATGCCAACGGCACGGGCTTCCTGCAGTCGCGGCTGGCGCTGGCCGATTCCGATCTTGCCGGCGTCATCTGGCCGCGCGACGGGGCGCCCGTCGCCAACGGCAAGTTCGGCATGTCGCTGGCGCTCGAAGCCTCCGGCAAGTCCGTTTCCGAGATTGCAAGCTCGCTGAACGGCTCGGGGGAAATCCGGCTCGGCGAGACGAGCGTCCGCGGGCTCAACCTTGCGATCCTGGCGCCGCTTCTGGCGGCGACCGATCCGATGCAGGACCAGATCAATGCCGGCAAGGTGCATCCGATCGTCGAGACGCTGCTCAACAACGGCGAGGCGAAGCTGCCGCCGCTCGGCATTCCCTTTAACGTGACCGACGGAACGCTGCGGATCCAGAATGTCAGCGTCGCCAACGATCTGGCGCACCTGACCGGCGATGCGCAGATCGAACTGCCGCAGGAGCGCATCAGCGCCACGCTCGCCATCGGCTTCAATCCCGGAGCGGAGGCGCTTTCCGGCGCGGAGCCCGGCATCCGGCTGAATTTTTCCGGCCTGCTGGCCTCGCCGGGCAAGACGATGGATGTGACCGACATCACCAGCTATCTCTCGCTGCGCGCCTTCGAGCGCGAGCGGCGGCGGGTCGAACGGCTGCAGGCCAACGTGCTGGAAAAACAGCGGCTGCGGCGCGAGGTGGCGCTCTATCGCTTCAACGACGCCCAGCGGGTTGCTGCTGCCGAAATCGAGCGGCAGCGGCAGGCGGAAGAGCAGCGGCTGCGCGTCCTGGCCCAGGAGGCGGCCCAGCGCAAGGCCGAAGCGGAGGCGCGTGCCAGGGCCGAGGCGGAAGCGAAGGCAAAGGCTGCGTCTGAGGCCGAGGCCGCGCGTCGGGCCGAACAGCCCCTGCCGCCCGGCCAGCTCAATTTCGACCAGCTGCCGGGCGTTCAGGCCCAGTAGCAGGCGCCTGCGTGGGCCGGCCGGTCAGGCGCTCGCGGCGCCGTTTTTCAGCCAGTACAGGACGTGCAGGCGCAGCGCCGAGGAGAGGTTGCTGTCAGGCGCGCGGCTGTCGTCTATTTCCGATATCAGTGCCGCGAGCGGCACGGAGCGACTTGCGGCAATCGCCTTCAACTCGGTCCAGAATTCGTCTTCCAGCGAGAAACTGGTGCGGTGCCCGTGCAATGTCGCCGAATGTTTGCGGATCATCGGCCTGCTTCGTCTTCGTTGAGAAAGCGATTCAGTCAGGAATCGCATCTGGTTGATCGCTCAGGCTTTTCACCTGCCGGCGATCAGCTCTTGTCGTCTTCGATCCGGCCCTGATCGAGCGCCTTTTCGGCCTTCTCGTTAAGGGCGCGGGTCAATTGCTTTTCGGCCTTGGTGCGGCCGTGGGAGATACGGTTCTGCTCTGCCTGCTTCTCCTTTTCGGAGCGAGCCTGCTGCTTGCGGAACTGGCGCAAATTGACGATTTCGGCGCTCATGCGGTTGCCTCCGTCATGAAAGAAAAAGGGAGGCTTTCGCCTCCCTCGGCATTACTGCTTCTTGCGGAACGAATCGAGCGATACGACGGAGCCCGGTTTCTTTTCCTCGCCTTCTGCGGCGGGCTTTGCGGCCGTATCATCGGCCTTGGCTGCGTCAACCGGATAGGCGGTGATCTCGGCAGCGGGCAGTTCCTCGCCATCGCTCAGCGGCACGTCGAACTCCAGCTCGAAATTGACCGAGGGGTCGTAGAAACCTCTGATGGCGTTGAAGGGGATAACGAGCTTTTCCGGCACGTCGGAGAAGGACAGGCCGATCTCGAAATGGGATTCGGTGATCTTCAGGTCCCAGAACTGGTGCTGGATGACGATGGTCATCTGCTCGGGATATTTCGACTTCAGGTGCTGCGAGATGCGCACGCCGGGAGCGCCCGTGAGAAACGTGATGAAGAAGTGATGGTCGCCGGGCAGTCGGCCCGTCGTTGCGACTTCGGCCAAGACCTTGCGGATGACGCCGCGCAGCGCGTCCTGTGCCAGAATGTCGTAGCGGATATGATCCTGCCCCATGCTTTTCCTGTCTTTCGTCGGTTTGGAAGTCTTTTCACGAACTTATATGGCACGTCCCGGCGCTTTGGGAAAGCGCCAAGCCGATTCATGCGTCCGCCGAGCATACATGATTTCGCTGAAAAAGGGGAGAAAGGTGAAGGCTTCTGTTGCCAGGTGCCTTCGGACCCCGCCTTACGGGGCTAGCCGTAAGGACTTAGAGCGGAATTCCCGCACCGCCATTAGGCAGCGAGAGCGTATTCCTTAGCGTTGTTGTCGTTTGCAACTACACTTGTGACCCGATAACGGCGGTATCATGCCGAGCGAAAAGTCGATCTTTACACCCTTGTCGATCCTGTTTCGCCCCCATCAAAAACAGGCCCTTCTCCCAAAGGATAGCCGCCTGCTTTTGGTGGAGGCGCCGGGTACCGCCCCCGGGTCCAATAGGTTTATTCCACCGCCCGTTTATCGCCATAGCCGGCCCGAAAGCCGGCATGGGTGATATAGTGTTTTTGTCGCGGCAAGGGAAGGGGATACGTCACAAAAGCGTCGTGTCCGGCAGCGATTTTGCTTGGATATTCAGCCGGCAGCATTGGTTTTGAGCCGCTTTGCCCTTAAATTGACGGCAAAAGGAATCGGCTGACACCATGAAGCAATATCTCGACCTCCTGAGCCATGTGATGGAAAACGGCACCGACCGCGGCGACCGCACGGGTACGGGCACGCGCTCGGTCTTCGGCCATCAGATGCGCTTCGATCTCGAAGCCGGTTTTCCGGTGCTGACGACGAAGAAGCTGCACCTGCGCTCGATCATCCACGAGCTTCTGTGGTTCCTCAAGGGCGAGACCAATATCCGCTACCTGCACGAACACGGCGTCAGCATCTGGGACGAATGGGCCGACGAGAACGGCGACCTCGGCCCCGTCTACGGCGCGCAGTGGCGCTCCTGGCCGGCACCCGACGGCGGCCATATCGACCAGATCGACAATCTGGTGAAGGGCATCGTCCGGAACCCGAATTCGCGCCGCCACATCGTCTCGGCCTGGAACCCGGCGGAAGTGGACAATATGGCGCTGCCGCCCTGCCACTGCCTGTTCCAGTTCTACGTGGCCGACGGCAGGCTTTCCTGCCAGCTCTACCAGCGCTCGGCCGATATTTTCCTCGGCGTGCCCTTCAACATCGCTTCCTACGCGCTGCTGACGATGATGGTGGCGCAGGTGACGGGCCTGAAATATGGCGAGTTCGTCCACACGCTCGGCGACGCGCATCTCTACCACAACCATTTCGACCAGGCGAAGCTGCAGCTGACGCGCCAGCCGCGTGCTCTGCCGCGCATGGCGATCAAGCGCGACGTCAAGGACATCTTCGATTTCGTCTACGAGGATTTCCAGCTCGTCGGCTATGAGCCCGAAGCGCATATCAAGGCGCCGGTTGCAAAATGAAATCGAAGACGGTTCAGCCGCGAATTTTCGTGGGCTCATCGACGGAGGGCTTGCCTGTTGCCTACGCCCTTCAGGAGGCGCTCGACTATGACGCTGAAGTTACTGTCTGGAACCAAGGCATATTCAAACCAAGCGATCGCAGGCCGTCGACGAAGTGACGGCGCGCCGGAAGTTTCGGGATGCTGTGCTATCCTTCTGGCCGTTCTACAGTTTGTCTGTCGTCTCGCCGGGTTCAGGGGATGCAGATGATTATTGGCGCGAACTGCCCAGGCTCGGAGAACTCTATGGACGGTGGAAGTGAGCGCGTGAAGGCTTCCGATATCCGCAAGACCATCTTCGTCGCCGTTGCGCGCAACGGCATCATCGGACGCGACGGCGACATGCCCTGGCGACTTTCGACCGATCTCAAGCGGTTCAAGGCGATGACGGTTGGAAAGCCTGTCGTCGTCGGCCGCAAGACCTTCGAAAGCTTCGGCGGCAGGCCGCTGCCGGGGCGCCAGCACGTGGTGATCTCGCGCAATGCCGATATCGATCATCCCGACGTGCATATGGCCCGTTCGCTGGGCGAGGCGATCGGCATGGCGCAGGACCTGGCGCGCAAGCAGGGCGAGAGCGAGATTTCCATTCTCGGCGGCGGCCAGATCTACGCGCAGGCGATGGAGATTGCCGACCGCATGTGCATCACGCATGTGGAGGCCGACGTGGATGGCGATACCGCTTTTCCGCCCATCGACCCCGCCGTCTGGGTGGCGACGGAAAGCCTTGATGTTCCGGCCGGGGAAAAGGACACCTATCCGACCCGTTTCGTCGTTTATGAACGTCGAGATGCCTGAAAAGGAACTATTTTCCAATTAAATTGACCAAGTTTCTGACGCCGCGTTGAAAGCTTATGCGGCGATACCTATAACGGTCCCATCGCATCCGCCGGCAGCCCCCACGGCGGTCGGATGTGTGGGAGTTAACGAACAACGAGGTTTTGATGCCCTGGAGCAATCAGAATGGCGGCGGCGGCCCTTGGGGCGGCGGCGGTAACAATCAGGGACCATGGGGGCAGGGGCCGAACCGTCCGCGCGGTGGCGGCGGCAAGGGCGGTCCGCCTGATCTGGAAGACATTATCCGTCGCGGACAGGACCAGCTGCGGGGCATCGTGCCCGGCGGTTTCAACGGCGGTGTCGTTGCGATCATCGTCGCAGTCATCGCGATCTTCTGGCTTTTCCAGTGCATCTACGTCGTCCAGCCGGACGAGCGCGGCGTGGAACTGCGCTTCGGCAAGCCCAAGGAAGAGATTTCCATGCCGGGCCTGCATTTCCATTTCTGGCCGTTCGAGACCGTCGAGACGGTCAAGGTGACGGTGCAGCAGCAGAATATCGGCGCGACGACGGCCGGCTCCTCCAGCGGGCTGATGCTGTCGGGTGACAGAAGCGTCATCAACGTGCAGTTTGCCGTCTTCTATACGATCAGCGACCCGAAGGCCTATCTCTTCGGCGTCGAGAACCCGGCCGAAACGCTGCAGCAGGTTTCCGACAGCGCCATGCGCGAGATCGTCGGCCGCCGTCCGGCGCAGGACGCTTTCCGCAGCAACCGCCAGCCGATCGAGACGCAGGTGCTCAACATCGTCCAGGATACGATGAACCGTTACGGCGCCGGCATTACCGTCACCGGCGTGACGATCCAGAACGTGGCGCCGCCGCGCGAGGTCGCCGATGCCTTCGAAGAAGTGCAGCGTGCCGGCCGCGACCGCGACAGCACGATCGAGGACGCAAACCGCTATACGAACCAGAAGCTCGGTCAGGCACGAGGCGACGCCGCCCGTATCCGCGAAGACGCAGCCGCTTACAAGGATCGCGTCGTCAAGGAAGCGGAAGGCGAGGCCCAGCGCTTTACCGCCATCAACGACGAATATTCGAAAGCTCCCGACGTGACGCGCAAGCGCCTGTTCCTGGAAACGATGGAGCAGGTCCTGAAGAACTCCAAGAAGGTCGTGATCGACGACAAGCAGGGCGTCGTGCCCTACCTGCCGCTCAACGAGATCACCAGACCGACGACAACGGCACCGGCACGATAGGGAGGTTGAACCATGGTATCGAACAGACTTCCCGCCATCCTGATCGCGGTCGCGGTCGTGCTTGTCATCCTCTATTCGTCGATCTTTGTGGTCAACGCGCGTGAGCAGGCGATCGTCGTGCGCTTCGGCCAGATCCAGTCGGTCAAGAGCGAGCCGGGCATCTATTTCAAGCTGCCCTTCGGCTTCATGGATGCCGACCGCGTGCAATATGTCGAAAAGCGGGCGCTGAGGCTCGACCTCGACAATATCCGCGTTCAGGTCCAGGACGGCCAGACCTTCGATGTCGACGCCTTCGTGATCTACAATATCGCCGACGTGCGCCGTTTCCGCGAAACCGTGTCGGGTGACCGCGACGCTGCCGAGGCACGGCTGCGCGCGCAGCTCGATTCCTCGCTTCGCCGCGTCTACGGTCTCAGGGACTATAATGCGGCGCTCTCCGAAGAGCGTGTGGCGATGATGCTCGAGATCCGCGACGACCTGCGCGTCGATGCCGAAAACCTCGGCCTGCATATCGACGACGTGCGTATCCGCCGCACGGACCTTTCGCCGGAAGTGGCGCCGAACACCTACAACGCCATGCGCTCCGAGCGTCTGGCCGAGGCCGAGCGCATCCGCGCCGAGGGTAACGAAGAGGGCCAGCGCCGCCGCGCCGTCGCCGACCGCCAGGTCGTCGAGATCACCGCCGATGCGCAGCGCGATTCCGAAATCCTGCGTGGTCAAGGCGACGCGGAACGCAACCGCATCTTCGCCGAATCCTTCGGCAAGGATCCGGCCTTCTTCGAGTTCTACCGCTCGATGTCGGCCTATTCCTCGGCTCTGTCCTCGCAGGATACGATGCTGGTCCTGTCGCCGACGTCGGAGTTCTTCCGCTATTTCGACAGTGCGAACGGCAATCAGGCGCCGGCCCCCGGACAGACCGGCGGCCTCGTGCCGCCGGCAGCGCCCGAAGCTCCGGCCCAGCCGGCGAACTGAACGACGGATTGAATGCAGGACTTTCTGACGGGACTTGCATTCTTCCTCATCATCGAGGGGCTGGCCTATGCGCTGGCCCCTCGTTTTTTGGTCGAGATGGCACGGCTGCTTCCCACGATTCCGGAGCGGCATCTCAGGGCTTTCGGGCTGGCCGCGATGGCGCTTGGCGTGGGTCTCGTCTGGCTTTTACGAGGCTAGAGCCTTTTCTGGTTAGAATGCTGCAATCCAACCAGGAAAGGCTCTCGATCACATTCGCACGGGGATTTCTCGAAAAGGTGATTTCGCCCTCCATCATTCCGCCTTATGCTGATGATGTATGTGCGCCTTTACCCCAGACGAGGAAGCTTGATGGCCCCCACGACACGCTCGCCCTTCAGACGAACGCTCGCGCTCCTGGCCGGCACTGCCCTTCTGGCACATGTCGGTGCAAGCGGTATTGCGCATGCGCAGACCGCTCCGGCTCCTGCGGCGCCTGAACAGGCAGCACCGGCCCCGGCCGCTCCTCAAGCGGCGCCGGTTTCGCCCACCGCGGTCGCGCCGGCAGCGCCGCCGATGCAGATGACGGCCCCGGCCAACGGGCCGGCTTCCGTGGCCGATCTGGCCGAGGGGCTGCTCGATGCCGTGGTCAATATTTCGACCTCGCAGAACGTGAAGGACGACGAGGGCGTCGGTCCTGCGCCGCGCGCGCCCGACGGCTCGCCCTTCCAGGAATTCTTCAACGATTTCTTCAACAAGCAGCAGGGCAATCGCGGTTCGAACCACAATGTCAGCTCGCTCGGCTCCGGCTTCGTCATCGACCCCTCGGGCTACATCGTCACCAACAACCACGTGATCGAGGGCGCCGACGATATCGAGGTCAATTTCGCCAACGGCACCAAGCTCAAGGCCAAGCTGATCGGCACGGACACCAAGACCGATCTTTCGGTGCTCAAGGTCGAGCCGAAGCAGCCGCTGAAATCCGTCAAGTTCGGCGATTCCAGCGTCATGCGCATCGGCGACTGGGTGATGGCGATCGGCAACCCGTTCGGCTTCGGCGGATCGGTGACGGTCGGCATCATTTCCGGGCGCGGGCGCAACATCAACGCCGGCCCCTACGACAATTTCATCCAGACGGATGCAGCGATCAACAAGGGCAATTCGGGCGGTCCGCTCTTCAACATGAAGGGCGAGGTGATCGGCATCAACACGGCGATCATCTCTCCGTCGGGCGGCTCGATCGGCATCGGCTTCTCGGTGCCGTCGGAACTTGCATCCGGCGTGGTCGACCAGCTTCGCGAATATGGCGAGACGCGGCGCGGCTGGCTCGGCGTGCGCATCCAGCCCGTCACCGACGAAGTGGCCGACAGCCTCGGCCTCGACAGCGCCAAGGGCGCGCTGGTTGCCGGCGTCATCAAGGGCGGGCCGGTCGACGACGGCTCGATCAAGGCCGGCGACGTCATCCTGAAATTCGACGGCAAGGCCGTCACCGAGATGCGCGACCTGCCGCGCGTCGTGGCCGAAAGCCCCGTCGGCAAGCAGGTCGACGTCGTCGTGCTGCGCGACGGCAAGGAGCAGACCGTGAAGGTGACGCTCGGCCGTCTCGAAGACAGCGACCAGGCCGCCGCCGGCGACAATTCCAGCGACGACGGGGTCATCAATCCCGATCCCGGCGAGAATAACGATATGGACGAGCCGGATCAGGGCGGCGATAACCAGACCGCACCTGACGGACAGGATCCGCAGCAGGGACAAGGCCCGGACCAGCAGGGCCAGAGCCAGCCCCCCGGCCAGGATCAGGCAACACCCGGCCAGACCGCGCCCAAGCATGTGCTCGGCCTGTCGCTCTCGCTGCTCAGCCCTGAAACCCGCAAGGCCTTCGGCATTGCCGAAAGCGTCGACGGCGTTGTCGTGACCGAGGTCGCGCCGGGCTCTGCCGCTGCCGAAAAGGGGCTGAAGGCCGGTGATGTGATCGTCGAAGTGGCACAGGAATTCATGAAATCACCGGATGCCGTGGCGAACAAGGTGCAGTCGCTGAAGCAGGAAGGCCGGCGCAATGCGCAGATGATGGTCGCGTCCGCCAATGGCGACCTGCGGTTTATCGCGGTGCCGATGGAATAGGGTCGAGCACAGACCTAAAAGCAAAAGGAGCGCTCAGCCGCTCCTTTTTTCTTGTTCCATGACATAACGGCGTAGAGCCGTGTTGATCTCTGTCTGGTAGCCGCGACCATTCGAATGTTCCTTGAACCATTCGATAATATCTGCGTCGAGGCGGATAGTAACGGGCTGCTTGACCGGCTTGTAGAGATTGCCCTTCCGCGCGAGAAGCCAACGGTCATCAGTAATTTCGGGGATATCGCTGGTATCGATGTCCTTGTCTTCAAGCGCTTCCAAAGCGCGAAGCTCCGCCAGTTGTTCTTCAGTCAAAGGCCGCTTGCTCATATCGTCTTCTCTCATGCGATGTCGCTTTTCGAGCGCTGATGATACGGACCAATTCAATTCCGCTGCTGTCGCGAATGGTATGCACCGCGACAAGTACTGTCGTCAGTCCGACGGTTCCAACAGCAAGCCATCTTTCTTCACCGTCATAAATGGCATCCGGAAAGACCAGGTAATCCGGATCGTCCCATATGAGGGATGCGGTCTCGAACGAGATGCCGTGCTTGGCCTTGTTCGCCCGGTTTTTATCCGCATCCCATTGAAATTTCGGCATCGAAAGCTCTACAAAATTGTATGTACAAATCTGTAAAATTCAAGACCTCAAACCGTAACAAAATCCGTCTTGCGATAGCCCTGGATATAAAGCAGCGCCGTCAGGTCGCCGTGGTTGATGCGCATATCGGCTTCGGCGGCGACGGCGGGTTTGGCGTGCAGCGCGACGCCGGAGCCGGCAAGGTGCAGCATGCCGAGGTCGTTGGCGCCGTCGCCGACCGCGATAGCGTCTTTCGGCGTGATGCCGAGGCGGGCGGCGATGTCTTCCAGGGCATCGACCTTGGCCTGCTTGCCGAGGATGGGTTCGGCGACCTGGCCGGAGAGGAAGCCGCCTTCTTCGAGCAGGATATTGGCGCGGTTTTCGTCGAAGCCGAGAGTTGCTGCGATGCGGCTCGTGAACACCGTGAAGCCGCCGGAGACGAGGGCGGTGTAATAGCCCTTCGATTTCATGGTGGCGATGAGTTCCGGGCCGCCCGGGGTCAGGGTGATGCGCCTGGCGATCACCTCGTCGACGACGGAAATCGGCAGGCCTTTCAGGAGGGCGACGCGTTCACGCAAGGCGGGCTCGAAGGCGATTTCGCCGTTCATGGCGCGGGCGGTGATCGCCGCGACCTTTTCCTTGAGGCCGACTTCGGCGGCGAGTTCGTCGATGCATTCCTGGCCGATCATGGTCGAATCCATGTCGGCGATCAGCAGCTTCTTGCGGCGGGTTTCCTGTTCCTGGACGACGAGGTCGATCGCCGCACTGCCGATGACGGCGAGCAGATCGGCCTCGGCTGCCTGTCTGCCGGTGCCGTCTGCGAGCACGATATCGCAGGCAATGCCATCCGCCAGCCAGTAGAGCCCGGATGCCTTGACGGCATCTGCCGCACGTTCGGCGATCGCGGGCGAAAGAACGGGGTTTGACGGATTGGCAACAAGCGTGGCAACGAGGGCCATGATGGAAAACCTTCTGAGCGCTATGAACGCGATCCTGATAACCGGGCCGACCGCCAGCGGCAAGTCCGCGCTCGCCGTGGAATTGGCCAAACAGCATGGCGGCGTGGTGATCAATGCCGACAGCATGCAGGTCTACGACACATTGCGGGTGCTGACGGCACGGCCCTCGGACGAGGACATGGAAGGCGTGCCGCATCATCTCTACGGCCATGTGCCGGCGGGAGCAGCCTATTCGACGGGCGCCTGGCTGCGGGACGTGACGGCGCTTCTGCCGCGCATCCGCGCCGAGGGCAAGCTGCCGGTCTTCGTCGGCGGCACGGGGCTCTATTTCAAGGCGCTGACGGGCGGGCTTTCGCAAATGCCCGCCATTCCCGAGGAGATAAGGCAGCGGCTGCGCGCGCGGCTTCTGGAAGAGGGGCCGGAGGGGTTGCACGCTGAGCTGACCGGAGCCGATCCTGCCGTTGCGGCAAGCCTGAACGTGCAGGACGGGCAGAGGATCGTGCGGGCGCTTGAAGTCTTCGAGGCGACGGGCCAGTCGATCGCCGATTTCCAGGGGCAGGCGGGACCAGTGATCGTCGATCCCGACACGGCGCGCAAGATCGTCGTGCTGCCGGATCGCGCCGTGCTGCACCAGCGCATCAACGGGCGTTTCGCCAAGATGCTGGAGCAGGGGGCGGAAGGCGAGGTGAAGGCGCTGCTGGCGCTCGGTCTTTCATCGGAAATGCCGGTCATGAAGGCGATCGGCGTGTCGCAGATTGCGGCCATGCTGCGCGGCGAGATGGGCCGTGACGAGGTTGTCGAGCGCGGGGCGGCTGCGACACGGCAATATGCCAAGCGGCAGATGACCTGGTTCCGCAACCAGATGGACGAAAGCTGGGAGAGGTTGGCGGTTTAGGTTGGAGAGATTTTCCAGGCTGCATATGCAGGGGTGCTCAGAGTTGATCGCGAGCCTCGCTGTTGGCTCCCCCTTCGCCCCATCGGGGAGAAGGTGGCCCGAAGGGTCGGATGAGGGGGCTACACGACACATCCTTAATTTCTACCTTTGCTTCGCAATCGGCAAGTCCAGAGCCTGGAGCCCCCTCATCTGCCTGCCGGCATCTTCTCCCCCAGGGGAGAAGACACTCGCGGCGGCGTCTGCTTTTCGATTTTGCGATAGCGATCGCTGAAAGGGAGGTTTTCTCGCAGTGCGCGCCAGCAGCGTTCGTAATCCGCCCTCAGTCCTTGTTGTAGAGGCTGCTCAGCGGCTTCTTCAGGATGCTTTCGCGCAGAGACATGCCGCCTTCGCGGCGGGGTGCCGCCTGTTCGCCGAAGGCGGGCTTGGGCTGCTCGTCGCGGCGCATTTCGCGACGCAGCGCTTCCAGGCGTGCGTCGATGGAGGTCTGCGGCGAGAGAGGCGGGGATTCCGGCTGCGGAGCGCGGGCCTGCGGCAGCAGGGCGGGACGATAGGGTTCGAGCGGGACCTCCGGAGCCGGCGGGGCGGCATAGGGCTGGTCGAAACCGTCGTCGGCGAAATCGTCTTCCGGCTCGTAATCCGCCATTGCGGCGCTGTAGCTCTGCTGGAAGCTGGAAATATCCGGGCCTGACGTGATCGCCCGCATGCGGGTCACGATGCGGCGCAGGTCGACGGTGTCGGGATCTTCCTCGGCATGTTTGCTGGTGGCGCTGTGCGCCTTCGGCAGCAGGCTTTCGTCGACGCGCAGGAAGCGCATGCGCATCGGCACGCGGATCGCCTCGCCGAAGGCGATCGCCTCGCCGTTACCGATCGAGGAGATGAAGCTCGTCGTCGAGATGGAGGAATTGGGAATGGCCGAGCGGATGATTTCCTGGTCGCGGTCGTTGGCAAGGCGCATGGCAAAGAGCGTCGAGCACTGCGACAGGATCGTCTGGTCGAGTTCGCCGGGGCGCTGGGTGATGATGCCGAGCGACACGCCGTATTTGCGGCCTTCCTTGGCGATGCGGGCAATCGCCTGGCGCGTCGGGACGAAGCCGAGATTCGGGTCGGACGGGATGTAGCGGTGCGCTTCCTCGCAGACGACCAGCATGTGGATGGCGCCGTCGCTCCAGAGCGCGATTTCGAAGGCCATGCGGCAGAGCACCGAGGCGACGGAATTGACGACTTCCGAGGGGATGCCGGCAAGCTGGAACGTGCAGATCGGCCTGTTGTCGCCGGGGATGCGGAAGATCTGCGCGATGGTCTCCGTGATCGTGTCGCTGATCGTGTTGCTGGAGAACATGAAGCGGTAGCGCGGATCGTTGATCGCGGCGATGATGCGCATCTTCAGCGCGCGCAGGAAGGGTTTTTCGGCGCGGCCTTCCAGCCTGCCGATCCGTTCGTCGATCAAGGCGAGCAGGTCGGCGATGCGGTAGGGGACCGGCGTGTCGGCGGTGATCGAGCTCTTTTCCGTCGTGCGGCGCACCAGCGAGCTGTCGCTGCCCCGGAAGGCGCGTTTGGCCTCCGGCAGGATATCGCGCAGCATGTCGAGTTCTTCCGGCACCGGCGGGCGGCCGCGGAAGACGACCTCGGCGAATTCCTCGAGCCGCATCAGCCAGAAGGGCAGATCGAGCGTATCGGTATCGATGGTGACGGCGTGTTTGGGGAAGGCGGCGGCAAATTCGTTGTGCGGATCGAGGATCAGCACGCGCAGCTTCGGATCGGCCTCGATCGCCTTGTGCAGGAGCAGCGAGACGGCGGTCGACTTGCCGACGCCGGTGGAGCCGACCACGGCAAAATGCTTCGACAGCATCGAGGGAACGTGGATCGCCGCGTCGATGCTTTCATCCTGCGTCAGGTTGCCGATGACGGCGGTGGCGCCCTTGCCGGCATCGTAGATGCGCATCAGGTCGGCGGCGCGGATGCGGTGGGCGATGGCGCCGAGATAGGGATAACGCGAAATGCCGGTCGAGAATTCCTCGCGGCCGTCCTCGTCGACGCGCACTTCGCCGAGCAGTTCCGTCTCGATGCGGAAGACGTTGTCCTGGCCTTCGCCCCAGCCCTGGTTGCCGGTGTTCATGGAAAAGACGAGGGCGACGACGCGGTTTCTGCCGACGCTGATCGAAATCAGCCGGCCGACGGACCACAATTCGGTAAGGTCGGTGCCGCCGTCTTCCGCCACGGCGGCAATGGTGGCGCGTGAACCGCTGCACGCAACGACGCGCCCGAGGAACCTGTTCCCCGGCGTAAGGCTGTCGCGGCGGTCCTGCTCGCCGGCTTTGCCTGTCGTCATCATGTCGTTGTTGAGCAAAGGGTTACTCCCTGCATTAAAGCGCAGGATATAGCCGATCCTTTAACAAATCCTTCAGCCGCGGAACCGGGCGGCCGGGGCGGATGACGCGTGTCCGATTTTTTATTGCGGAATGCGTTGACGCTGCGAAATTTTCTGTCTATCAATTCCGCCCATGACAATTTCGAACGTTCTTATCGTGGTGGGAAAGCGCATGGGCAGGATGGTGTAACCATCCGGCGACAGCCACCCATGCGCTAGACGAAGGCTCCTCGGGGGCCTTTTTTTATGCCCGAAATCAGGGCTTCCGGCCACAAACTCAAATCCCCAGCATCAAACGGAACAGACACATGGCGAGCACGGACAATCAAGCGGACAGCAATCGGATGACGGGAGCGGAAATCGTTCTCCGCGCGCTGAAGGACAACGGCGTGGAGCACATTTTCGGCTATCCCGGCGGTGCCGTCCTGCCGATCTACGACGAGATCTTCCAGCAGGACGAGATCAAGCACATCCTCGTGCGCCACGAGCAGGGGGCCGGCCATGCGGCCGAGGGTTATGCCCGCTCCACCGGCAAGGTCGGCGTCATGCTGGTCACGTCGGGTCCCGGCGCCACCAATGCGGTGACGCCGCTGCAGGATGCGCTGATGGATTCCGTTCCGCTCGTCTGCCTTTCCGGCCAGGTTCCGACCACGCTCATCGGTTCGGACGCCTTCCAGGAATGCGACACCGTCGGCATCACGCGCCCCTGCACCAAGCACAACTGGCTGGTCAAGGATGTCAACGAGCTCGCCGCCGTCATCCATGAAGCCTTCCGCATTGCGCAGTCCGGCCGCCCCGGTCCCGTCGTCGTCGATATTCCGAAGGACGTGCAGTTCGCCACCGGCACCTACACGCCGCCGGCCGATCATGCGATCCAGAAGAGCTACCAGCCGAAGGTGCAGGGCGATCTGAACCAGATCCACGCGGCCATCGAAATGATGGCGAACGCGCGCCGGCCGATCTTCTATACCGGCGGCGGCGTCATCAATTCCGGCCCGGAAGCCTCGCGCATGCTGCGCGAACTGGTCGAACTCACCGATTTCCCGATCACCTCGACGCTGATGGGGCTCGGCGCCTATCCGGCTTCCGGCAAGAACTGGCTGAAGATGCTCGGCATGCACGGCTCCTACGAAGCCAACATGGCGATGCACGATTGCGACGTCATGGTCTGCATCGGCGCCCGCTTCGACGACCGCATCACCGGCCGCCTGAATGCCTTCTCGCCGAATTCCAAGAAGATCCATATCGATATCGACCCGTCCTCGATCAACAAGAACGTTCACGTCGATCTCGGCATCCGCGGCGATGTCGGCCATATTCTCGAAGACATGATCCGCCTGTGGCGGGCGTTGCCGAAGAAGCCGGAGAAGGGGCGTCTGGACGCATGGTGGGGTGATATTGCCCGCTGGCGCGCGCGCAATTCCTTCGCCTATACCAAGAGCAACGACGTCATCATGCCGCAATATGCACTGGAGCGTCTCTACGAGCTGACCAAGGATCGCGACACCTACATCACGACCGAAGTCGGCCAGCACCAGATGTGGGCAGCCCAGTTCTACGGCTTCGAGCAGCCGAACCGCTGGATGACCTCGGGTGGCCTCGGCACGATGGGCTACGGCCTGCCGGCCGCCCTCGGCGTGCAGATCGCCCATCCGGAAAGCCTCGTCATCGATATTGCCGGCGATGCCTCGATCCAGATGTGCATCCAGGAAATGTCGGCGGCAATCCAGCACAATGCGCCGATCAAGATTTTCATCATGAACAACCAGTACATGGGCATGGTGCGCCAGTGGCAGCAGCTGTTGCACGGCAACCGCCTGTCGAATTCCTATACGGAGGCGATGCCTGATTTCGTGAAGCTCGCCGAAGCCTATGGCGCCGTCGGCCTGCGCTGCGAAAAGCCCGAGGATCTCGATGCGACCATCCAGGAGATGATCGACGTCAAGAAGCCGGTCATCTTCGATTGCCGCGTCGCCAATCTCGCCAACTGCTTCCCGATGATCCCCTCGGGCAAGGCCCATAACGAAATGCTGCTGCCGGACGAAGCCACGGACGAGGCGGTCGCCAACGCGATCGACGCCAAGGGCCGTCAGCTCGTATAAAAACAGATAGGTAGGAACCCAGGATCATGAACGCACATCTTCAACCCACCGGCTCTGCCTATTTCATCTCTCCGGAAACGGCGGCCGTCGAGAGCCACACGCTCTCGGTGCTGGTCGATAACGAACCGGGCGTTCTCGCCCGCGTCATCGGCCTGTTTTCCGGCCGCGGCTACAATATCGAAAGCCTCACGGTTTCGGAGACGGAGCATGCGGCGCATCTGTCGCGCATCACGATCGTCACGCGCGGCACGCCGCAGGTGCTGGAGCAGATCAAGGCGCAGCTGGAGCGCATCGTGCCCGTTCATCGCGTGGTGGACCTGACGGTGCGTGCGCGCGAACTCGGCCAGGACCGGCCGATCGAGCGGGAGGTGGCGCTCTTGAAGGTGATCGGCAACGGCGAGACCCGTGCGGAAACGCTGCGGCTGGCCGACGCCTTCCACGCCAAGGTGGTGGATGCGACGGTCGATCACTTCATTCTGGAGATCACCGGCAAATCCTCGAAGATCGACCAGTTCATCGCAATCATGAAGCCGCTCGGCCTCATCGAAGTCTGCCGCACCGGCATTGCCGCGATGAACCGCGGCGCGCAGGGCATGTAATTCCGGCCCTTCGTTTCGAAAAGACAGTCCGCCGCTGGAGATCAGAGCATTTCCAGCGGCGTTTTCCTTGCCGGCGGCGGAAAGACCTCATCGAGCGCTTCCCAGTCCTCGTCGGTAATATCGAGCGAGACGCAGTCGCGGTTTTCGCGGGCGCGCTCGATACTGGAGGTCTTCGGAATGGCAAAGACGCCGTCGCGCTCCAGCAGGAAGGCGAGGGCCAGTTGCGCCGGGGTGGCCTGATAGGCCTTGGCGATATGGATCAGGTCAGGATGGTGCAGGATGCGGCCCTGTTCGATCGGCGAATAGGCCATGATCGGGATGTCGCGGCTCTGGCACCAGGGCAGGAGGTCATATTCGATGCCGCGGCGGGCGAGATTGTAGAGGACCTGATTGGCGGCGACGTTTCGCCCGCCGGGAACCGACAGCAGCTCTTCCATATCGTCGGTATCGAAGTTGGAGACGCCCCAGGCGCGGATCTTTCCGGCGGCTTTCAACGTCTCGAAGGCTTCGACGGTCTCGGCGAGCGGATAGTTGCCGCGCCAGTGCAGGAGGTAGAGATCGATGCGGTCGGTGCCCAGGCGTTCCAGGCTGTTTTCGCAGGCGGTGATCGTTCCCTTGCGGTTGGCATTCCACGGATAGACCTTGCTGACGAGGAAGGTCTCGTCGCGGCGACCCTTGATCGCCTGCCCGACGATTTCTTCGGCGCCGCCGTCGCCGTACATTTCGGCGGTGTCGATCATCGTCATGCCGAGATCGAGGCCGGCCTGCAGGCTCGCGATTTCCTGCTTCGCATGGCCGGCATCCTCGCCCATGCCCCAGGTGCCCTGGCCGAGTGCGGGGACTTCGGTGCCGCCGGGAAAGGTGATGGTGGGGATCGGGTCGGCCATCTGAGTTCTCGTCCTTCGGTGATCAGCAGACTATCAGGCAATCCTGTCACCATGACAATCATGTTATGGTGACAGAGGTTTAGGGCAGTTATGCTGACCTAAATCAATGGGCTGCCGACGTATCGACATGCGCGGCCGGGGGAGGGTTTCATGCCGCTGGATACGTTTCTGGCACTGCTTCTCTTTGCTTTCACGACCTCGATCACGCCGGGGCCGAACAATATGATGCTGTTTGCCTCGGGCGTGAATTTCGGCTTCCGCCGCACCGTCCCGCATATGTTCGGCATCGGGGCGGGTTTCCTGTCGCTGCTGCTGGGGGTCGGGCTTGGGCTGGGCGCGCTGCTGCATACGGTGCCGGCGGTGTATCTCGCGCTGAAATTCGCCGGCGGGGCCTATCTCGTCTGGATCGCCTGGAAGATCGCGACCTCGCGATCGCTGAGCGAAGGCAAGAGCGGGGTGAAGCCGATGTCGTTTTTCGCTGCCGCGGCTTTCCAGTGGGTCAATCCGAAGGCCTGGGTGATGGCGGTGACGGCGATGGCGACCTATACGAATGAACAGCTCTATCTCATCAGCGTGTTGCTGGTCGGCCTTGCCTTTGCCGCGGTCAACGTGCCCTCCGTTTCCACCTGGGCGGGCTTCGGCTCGGCGCTTCGGGAGTGGCTGTCCGATCCGGTGCGGCTGAAATGGTTCAACATCACCATGGCGGTGCTGCTCGTGCTCAGCCTCTGGCCGATGCTAAAATAGCGCCGGCTTGGTCAGCATCAGCCAGAAAATGCCTGTTACGGCGAAGAAGGCCGGGAAGCCGAAGGCGAACCAGACGCGGTAGAGGCCGAAATAGGCCGGCGGCAGCGCGGTGCCCGAGGCGGCAGCGGCGCGGGCGAGATTGCGCAGCCTGATCTGGATCCAGACGACAGGCAGCCAGAAAATGCCGGTCACGACATAGAGCAGCAGCGACAGCAAAATCCAGCTTTCGGTCAGATCCCAGCCGATGATGCGGGCAAGGAGATAGCCTGTCACCGGCTGGAGAATGGCGGCGGTTGCCGTAAAGATCGTATCGGCGATGACGACGGTGCTGGCGACATGGGCGATGAGCCGGGGATCGCGGGTGCGATGGGCCATGACCATGAAGAAGGCGATGCCGGCGCCGGTGCCGAACAGCACGGTCGCACCCACCACATGGGCAAGAAGCAGCAGTTCGGCAAGCATCAGCGTTCGTCCAGGATGGCGAGGGCGGCAAGGGTCAGCAGCAGCGACGGCAATATCTTGACGAGCGGGCCGAGCGGATCGAGCCAGAGCGCCGGCTCCAGGGCCGTGGCGCCGGCGAGATAGGCGAGCGAAACGACGAGCATGCCGATGAGGGCGCGGCGGGCAAAGGGGCGCACGAGCACTGCGGCGCCGAGCGCCATGTCGATCAGGCAGGTGAGGATGGTCAGCGCCATCGCGGCAGCCGGCGGCATGAAGGGCAGGAAATGGTTGCCGGCCTGTGCCGGGGCCAGAAGCGGGATGAGGCCCGACAGCAGCCAGAAGAGCGACAGGCCCGCCATGACGGGCGCCTTCAGCAGATAGAGGCGGGCGAACCACAGGTCCTGAACGCCGGAAGGATTGGCGGCAAGCGTCTCCGCAGCCGAAAGCGCCGGCAGGCCCGAAGGTGTCGGCCGGTCCATGCGCACGCCTTCGGACATGACGGTCATGGCGGTGGAGCGCAATGGCGAGCGCCAGCCGAGATGGCCGGCGAGATCGGCAAGCCATGAGACCGGGCGGGCGATTGCCGGCGGGATGGCGATGACCGGCGCGTCCGGCAGGCCGAGCCAGGCGCGGTGCAGCCTGACAAGGCTTGCGAGCGTGTGCCGTCCTTCGGCGGCCAGTGCGATATCGCTGCCGGAGGCAAGCGCCCCCGATATCGCGGCCGAGACCGCGGCGGCGATATCTTCGGCCGCGACCGTTTCAACCGGGCTGTCGGCATGGAGGAGCGGCAGGGCAAGCGGGAAGGATGCGAGCGCGCGCAGAAGGGCCGTGCCGCCGTGGGCGTTGCGGCCGAGCACGAGGGACGGGCGCAGGATCACGTAAGGCAGGCCGGACGCCGCAAGCGCGATATCGGCGGCGCGTTTGGTGGCGAGGAAGGGCAGGTCGGCGCCGGCGCCGTCCGTTCGGGCGGAGATCTGGACGAAGAGTGTGACACCGGCCAGTCGCGCCGCTTGCTGGAGCGCGATCATGGCGTGTTGCTGCGTGGCAGCGAGATTGTCTGAAAGACCGTCCTGGAGGGCGCCGGCGCTGTTGACGACCATGTGCTGGCCTTGCAGCACGCAGGCCCAGGCGCCCACATCGGTCATCTTCTCCAGATCGGCCCTGATCCAGCGGATGGCGGGCTGGCGGATGCGTGCCCGGTCGGGATTGCGGGCAAGCCCGGTTACGGTGCAGCCGTCGGCCAGCAAGCGCGCTGCGACCGCCGAGCCGATGAAACCTGTGGCACCGAGAATCAGGATGTTCATGGCGGCAGACTACCGAAAAACGGCATATCGGGCAGGGGGCGCGTCGCAAAACGCGCGTGTCTTGCGCGCAAGAACGGCCTTGCTTTCATTTCGGATAGTTCAAGCGACGAGGCGGGGATCGATTTTCGCCATGGGAACGGCGCATTCGGTGACGATCCGCGCCGCCAGGGATGGATCGAGCGGCGGCCTGACGTGGAAGAAGGCAAGTTCCAACGCCAGGCCGATGGCGAAGGGCCGCTTGCCGATGGGCACGAGATTTCGATCGAGAGCATCGGCCAGCTTCGGCCAAAGGCGGCGCACGTAGGCAAGGGGCGTATCGCCCGGACGGTGCTCGTCCGTCAGCCGCGGTATTCCGAACTGCGAATGGCCGATGGTCGAGATCACGTAACGAAGCGTTTCCATCGCCGTCTCTTGCGGGATCAGGGCTCCGGACCTTCTTGCCGCGCTATAGGTCAGGTTGAGCAGGGAATCATGGCTTTCCAGCAGGAAGGCGTTCGGCAGGTTGCCGGTATAGTAACGCGAGCCATCCTCGGTTTCCATGGCAATGAGATCGGCGGCGTCGCTGAGCTGGCCGGCGGAGGCGATGTCAAACGCGGTGAGGACGCAGGAAAAACCACCGACCGATCCCAGGGCCGCGAAGAGATCGATCGAACGAACATCGCCGTCCGTCGCCATTTCCGCAGTCACGTGGTCGAGCAGGGCGCGTGCGACCAGCCCCGGGCTTTGCAAGGTATCTTCGGTCTCGCGCCGGCGCGGATCGGCAGAGGTCGGGCCGTCCGCAAGGCTTTCCATCTCCTCTCGCAAGGGGATGGATGGAGGTCCGGGCGGTTTGGTGCTGCGGCCGAATGTCGGAGCTTTCATGAGTGCGATGTTGAGACGAAGCCGTTAACGTTTGGTTAGGATGGCGGCGTGAGTGAGGATTTGCTTAATTAGTTTTTGCTTTTGTAATTACAGATGATGCCGACTGACGCATTTTCTGACGAGAAATATGCTTGGCGGCCCTCCGATCGGCGCATAAGATCGAGCGCTCTACCCTGGAGAGCGCCATGCGGCCGACAGACGACCACGCAGATCATGACCACGATCACCATGATCCTCACCACGACAACCACTATTCCGACATGCAGGCGCGCGTCAAAGCGCTGGAGACGCTGCTGACGGAGAAGGGGCTGATCGATCCGGCGGCGATCGATGCGATCGTCGAGACCTATGAGACGAAGGTCGGGCCGCGCAACGGGGCGCGGGTCGTGGCGAAGGCCTGGAGCGATCCGGATTTTGCCGAATGGCTGAAGCGGGACGCGACGGCGGCGATCGCGAGCCTTGGGTTTACCGGCCGGCAGGGCGAGCATATGCGGGCCGTCTTCAATACACCGGATACGCATAACCTCATCGTCTGCACGCTCTGCTCCTGCTATCCGTGGTCGGTGCTCGGCCTGCCGCCGGTCTGGTACAAGGCGCCGGCCTATCGCTCGCGCGCGGTCATCGATCCGCGCGGCGTGCTTGCGGAATTCGGGCTGACGCTGCCGGAGGGCAAGAAGGTGCGCGTCTGGGATTCGACGGCGGAGCTGCGCTATCTCGTCATTCCCGAACGGCCGGAGGGGAGCGAAGGCATGGACGAGGAGGCGCTGGCCGATCTCGTCAGCCGCGATGCGATGATCGGCACTGCCGTTGCCCATATGCCGGAGAAGGCGTCATGAACGGGCCGCACGATCTCGGCGGGCAGATGGGTTTCGGCCCTGTCGCGCCTGAAGCAAACGAGCCCTGTTTCCATGCCGAATGGGAAAAGCGGGCGCTCGGCATCACGCTCTCCTGCGGCGCCTTCGGCGCCTGGACGATCGACGAGAGCCGGCATGCGCGCGAAAGCATTCCGCCGGCCGACTATCTCTCGGCGAGCTATTACGAGATCTGGATTCGCGGCATCGACATGCTTCTGGAGCGCCACGGATTTGCGACGCGGGAAGAGCTGCTCTCCGGCCACAGGCTGCAGGACGGCGCGGTGCCGAAGCGGGTGCTGAAGGCCGATATGGTGGCGGGCGTGCTCGCCAGGGGCGGTCCCTGCGACCGGCCAGTGGAGACGGCGCCGCTCTTCGTGGTCGGCGAGACGGTGAAGACCAGGAATTTCAATCCGGCCACGCATACGCGACTGCCGCGCTACGCCCGCGCCAGGACAGGCACGATCGAGGCGGTTCAGGGGTCCTTCGTCTTCCCCGACGACAATGCGCATGGCAAGGGCGAGAACCCGCAATGGCTCTATACGGTCGTCTTCGACGGCAGCGAGATCTGGGGCGAGGGCGCCGACCCGTCGCTGACGGTCTCGATCGATGCATGGGAGAGCTATCTTGAGCGTGTGTGAGCTGCCCTCCCAGCTGGCGCAATCGCCCGGCCTGCCGAAGTCACCGGAGGGTGATCCCGTCTTCCCGGAGCCCTGGGCGGCGGAAGCCTTCGCCATGACCGTGCATCTGCACGAAAAGGGGCTGTTTGCCTGGAGCGAATGGGCGCAGGTCCTGTCGAAGGAATTGCACAGGCCCGGCCGGGCCGAAGACGGCAGCGACTATTTCGATTGCTGGGTGGCGGCCCTTTGCGATCTGCTCGTCAGCCGCGGCGTGGCGGATGCCGACGTGATCCTCGAGCTGCAGAAGAGCTGGCAGCGGGCGGCGGAGGCGACGCCGCACGGCAGGCCGATCGAGCTTGCCAACGATCCGCTGCGGTGAGGTTGCCGTCTTACGACGGGAACTGCCGGTAACATTCCTCGGCCACCTTGCGCAGCATGTCGCGGGAGATTTCGCCCGTCACCGCATAACCGAGTTCGCCGTCGATCCAGTAGAAGGTCTCGACATCGCTGGCGGAGGCGAAGCGGAAACTCGTCGTCCTGTTTTCCTTGTTGCGGCCGACGATGACGGTCAGCCGTTCGCCGCCCTGGTCCTCGTACATGAACATGGCGCCGGGCCGGCCGTCGACCGGCAGCAGGCGGCCGCCGACCAGGTGGAAGCCGAGCGATTGCAGGTCCGGCACCTTGAGATCGGGGATCGCCAGGCGCTTGCCGAGCCAGGTCGCCAGATGCGCCTCCTCGTTGGCGAAGACCTCGACCGGGTGGCGCACCTCGCTCGCATAGACGAGGAAGGCGGTCTCGGCCTGTTTCGGCAGGGTCTCGGATTCGGCCAGCTGCAGCGGCGGGCGCTCGAAGAGCGGCGGGACGAAACGGTCGCTGAGGGCGCCGAGCGCAAAGAGCGTGACGGCGGCGGCGGCGAAGGTGGCGCGCATCGCCCAGCGGGAGGCCGGCTGCCTGGCCGGTGTCACCATGCGGGGATCCGTCTCGCGGCTCTTCTCATAGCCTGCAAACAGCGATTTGATGCCGGCATTCTGTGCCTGCCAGCCGGCGACCTTGGCGGCCTTTTCGGGGTTTTCGGCAAGGTAGGCTTCCACGCGGGCGCGGGCAGCCTCGGGCAATTGCCCGTCCGCATAGGCGTGCAGGTCCGCTTCGGTCACGGCAGGGTTGGTCTCGTTCATTTCGGTCTCCGAAGCGTAATCACGTTATCGGCTTTCATATGTTCGCTCATGCGCTGGCGCGCGCGCGACAGGCGCGACATGACAGTGCCGATCGGAATGTCCAGCATGGCGGCGACTTCGCTGTAGCTGTAGCCCTCGATGACGACGAGCATCAGCACGGCGCGGTAGTCTTCCGGCAGGCTGTTCAGGGCCTGTTCCAGCCGCAGGCGCTCCAGCGGGTCGCCCTCGGCATCCGGACCGGCCATGCCCTCGGCGGCGTCGAGTTCGACCAGCCGGTCGCGGGGGCTTGCGCGGCGGGTGTTGCGGTAGAGGTTGGTCATCGTCGTCAGGACCCAGCCGCGCAGGTTGATGCCGCGCCACTGGCCGCGCCGGGCCAGAACCTTTTCCACGCAATCCTGCAGCAGATCCTCGCCTTCGGCATCCGAGCGGGTGAGGCTGCGGGAATAGCGGCGGAGCGAGGGAAGGAGGGCCAGGATCTGGCCCTCGAACGTTTCGGGTGGGGGCGTCTTCACGCTTGCCTCATCAGGGCTTTGCGAGATCCCAGACACCGCCGACGCCATCGCCGGTAATGTCGCCGGACTTGGTGTCCTTCACCCAGTAATAGAGCGGCATGCCGTCCTTGGCCCACTGCTTGGTTCCATCCTTGCGTTCGACGAGCGAGTATGCACCATCGGCCTTGGCATCGGAAGCGGCCAGGAAGGGCGGCCAGTTGGCGGCGCACTTGTCGTAGCAGTTCGTAACGCCCTTTTCGTCCTTCTTGTAGGTGTAGAGCGTCATGCCCTTTTCACCGGCAAGAACCTTGCCCTTGGCCGTTTCGACTTCGGTGACGGCGGGGGCGGCGAAGGCTGCGCCGGCGGTGGCAGCGACAACTGCCAGCACGGACAGGAATTTCACGGACTTCATGGTCTCTCTCCTCGGGTTAGGCACGCATTCTTGCGATACCGGAGATGAGACACCGCAGGCCGCGGTTTTATTCCCCCTTTTTTTGAAGGCCCGTTTGCTGCCGGCGTCGCGGCGGGCACGCTCGATGGCGCTTCGCAGGCTAGGCAGACGATCCGAAAGGTTCTAGTGTCGCGCAGCCTGCGTGACTGGCGAGACAGATGGAAAACCATCGGGGAGCGCAGGTTGCCGATGCCGCTCGCCTGGGCACAAAAGTAACCTTCGTAATGTGTGCCATGCCCATGCAAAACCAGAATCCCCGCCTTATCGAAGCCCTTTCGCAACTCGACCAGCTCACCAACTGGGAACAGCGCCCGCGCGGCGAAATGCGCGTCGGGCTGGAGCCGATCCTCGATCTCTCCGCCCGGCTCGGCAATCCGCACCGCGCCTTTCGTTCCATCCATGTGGCGGGCACGAAGGGCAAGAGCTCGACCTGCGCGCTGATCGAGGCGGGGCTGCGCCATGCCGGCATTTCCGTCGGGCGTTATGCCTCGCCGCATGTGGAGCATATTTCCGAGCGCATCAGCGTGAACGGCAGGCCGGTCGAGGAAGGCGTGCTTGCCGAGGCGCTGTTTCTTGCGCTCGATGCGCTGCGGGCGGCACGGGCGGAAGCGACGGCCGCGGAGGCGGCGACCTGGTTCGACCTGCTGACCGCCGCGGGCTTCCTGATCTTCCGGGATGTCGGCATAGAATGGGCGGTGGTCGAGACGGGGCTCGGCGGACGGCTGGATTCGACCAATATCGTCGACAGCGACGTTTCCGTCATCACCAATATCGGGCTCGAACATACGGAAATCCTCGGCAGGACGCGCGCCGCCATCGCCTTCGAAAAGGCCGGCATCATCAAGCCGCACTCGGCCGTCGTCACCCCGCTTGAGGCGGAGGACGAAGCCGGCGCGGTGATCGCGAAGCGGGCGGCCGAGGTTGACGCACGGCTGATCCGGCCGGATTTCTCCGGGCTGAAGACGATTGCCGAACGCAATGTCGCGGTCGCCGGTGCGGCGCTCGACGTGCTCGGAGAAGGCGGTGTGACGGCCCGCGAGGGCAGGGCGGTCGGCGGCTGGCTGATCGACAGGGACGCCGAGCGGGAATCGCAGCTGCCGGGACGGCTGGAACGGTTCACGGTGCCTGTTGCCGGCCGGCGCGTTTGCGTCATGCTCGACGGGGCGCATGTGCCGTTCAATCTCGAGGCGGTGCTTGACGATCTCTCCGGCATGCACGGATTTTCCGGCCGGGGCATCGCGGTCGTCGCGCTTGCGGCGGACAAGGATGCGGCGGGGCTTCTCGACGTCATCGGCCGATACGGCGTCTCGCCGATCTTTACCTCGGTTTCCAACCGTTTCCGTTCGCCGGCCGAACTGCAGGCGCTTGCCGGCGAGATCGGCCTTGCGAGCGAGGTGATCGAGGACCCCCAGGCGGCCTACCGGCGGGCGCTCGAACGGGCGGCCGCATCCGGCACATGGGTCATCCTGACGGGATCGCTCTATCTCGCCGGCCTGTTGCGCGAGCGGGTGATCGGCGAGGCGCGCTAGCACCTGGGAATTCGCTGTTGGCGAAGCACTGGAGCAGCGCCGTGCCCCCGAAATCATGTACGGCGCGGACGCGCAGCGTATCCTTGACCGCTTTGCAGACAATTCGGCGAAGCTCGGGGCTTAAATCGACATCAGGGAGGGCGGCTATCTCAGGATATAGGGTAAGACCGGATAAGACCGAACGTTACGATGCTTGTCAGCTTGCCGGATGACAGTGCCGGTGACGGCTCCGACCGGGTCTGTTGCCCGCAACTGCGTCCCCGGCTTGCAATCCGTTTCGCTATTGGCATATTATGCCATAGCTGCGGCAGTCTGAGATCGCGACAGCCAATTGGAAATTTCAACATGTCGACACGCAATGTCGTTCTCACCGAACATCACGAAGCGGTTATCGACCGGCTCGTGAAATCCGGACGCTACCAGAACGCAAGTGAAGTCATGCGCGAAGGCTTGCGCTTGATTGAACAGCGTGAGGCCCTCGACGCAGCAAGATTGGAAGCCTTGCGGGAGGCAGCGCGCATCGGCTTTACCGATCTGGATGAAGGGCGGTTCGTCGACGTGCCGGCCGACCGGCTTGGAAGCTTCATTACCGGACTTGGGCGCGAAGCTGAAAAGCGGACACGCAAGGCCGGCATCTAGAGGCAATGGCCGATTTTCGTATTTCTGCGGCAGCACAAGCCGATATCGTCGAGCTCCTCGCCCGCACTCATGAACGCTTCGGCGAACCGGCGCGGTCGCGCTATGAACATTTGCTCGTCACCGCGTTAGGCGATCTGGCGGTTGATCCTGATCGGATCGGGACCGTCAAACGTCCTGAACTTGGCGAAGGCGTGCGCAGCTATCATCTACGCCATAGCCGGGACCGGGCGCGATACGAAAACGGGATCGTCCGCCGACCTCGTCATCTGCTGCTCTTCCGCCTTGCCCGTCCCGACCTGATCGGGATCGGCCGCGTGCTTTACGATGCGATGGAACTCGAACGGCATCTTCCGTCCGGCTACGGCGACGAATAGACCGGGCAGAACCGAAGGCCCGAAAACAACTTTCCGCGAGATAGGTTCAAGTCGATGCGCTGTGCTCTTCGAGAGCCTGCCATTGGACACTCGCCAGGGTACCCTGGACGATCTCAACGGCGGTAAAGATGTCGCCGGCGGCAATGCCGGTATTGACACCAGTCGCGAGGTTGACGCTGATCGCGGATGTCGAGGTGGAGTGGCTGATTATATCCACGCCGGCGCCGCCGTTGACGACATTAGCTGGACCGTTCAGGCTTCAGCGGCCAGCTTCCGGCGGGCGATGAGCTTGCCGATGACGATCTTCGACAGGATCAGGCAGGGGGCTGCGCCGAGGAAAAACAGGAAGACCGAAAAGAAGGCGGTGTTGAAGGCGATCGTGCTTGCCTGGACCATGAGCTGCTTGCCGATCAGCGCGGCCGAAGCCCTGGTGGCGGCACCCATCTCCATTCCGTGGGCTGCGAGGCGGCGGCTTGTGAGCGCGATGCGTTCCATCACCGCCATATTGCCGGGGGTGATGTGGGCGGCGAGGACGGCGCGGTTCTGCGCCGTCTGATCCTCGATGAAGGTCTGCAGGAAGGCGATGCCGATGAGGCCGCCGATCTGGCGCCCGACGTTGAACAGGGCGATGCCATAGACCAGCTCGGTCCTGCCGAGGCTCAGCATGGTGATGAGGGTGATCGACAGGAAGAGGAAGCCGAGGGCGGCGCCGCGAACGAGGATGGCCGGAAGCATGTCGGGAATGCCGCTGCCGCTCGAAGAGCCCGACAGCATCCACATGGCGCACATCAGGCCCAGCACGCCGAAGGGAACCGTTATCGCCGGCGGCAGGCCGACGCGGCGTATCAGCAGCGCGGTCAGAAACAGCGTGGCCACGAACATCAGGCTGCTCGGCAGAAGCAGGGTGCCTGCCGCAGTCGGCGTCATGCGCAGGATGGATATCGAAAAGGCCGGGATGAGATAGCTGCTGCCGAGAAGCGCAAAACCGGCGACGAAACTGGCGATGAAGCCGAATGCGAAGCCGCCGTTGCCGAAGATGCCGAGATCGAGAAGGGTGGCGTCGCGTTTGCCGCGCAGGCTGTGAGCGATGAGCAGGATGGTGCTGGCGCCGGCGACGAGAGCCAGGAGGAGGACATTGTCGTTGCGCAGCCAGTCCAGCCGGTTTCCCTGGTTCAGCAGGTAGGTGATCGAGACCGCCGCCGCTGCAAAGAGCGCGGTTCCCGGCCAGTCGAAGCGCAGCCGCCGTGCTTCCGCTGCATCT
This sequence comes from Rhizobium sp. GCM10022189, assembly GCF_042656325.1. Classification (NCBI taxonomy): domain Bacteria; kingdom Pseudomonadati; phylum Pseudomonadota; class Alphaproteobacteria; order Hyphomicrobiales; family Rhizobiaceae; genus Rhizobium; species Rhizobium sp. GCM10022189. The sequence goes on along the minus strand of NZ_JBHSOR010000011.1, from coordinate 19,934 downwards.
GCGTTGCTGCTTCCGGCAAGCAGGCAGAGGGCGGCGAGCCCGAGCGGGATGACCGCGGCGAAAATCCATTGCCAGGATACCGTGTCGAGAAGCCAGCCGTGCATGAAGGGCGTCAGCGTTGCCGGCGCAACCACGGCGCCGATGGCAAAAACGGCCTGGATGATCGGCTGGTGCCTTGCGGCAAAGACCTGAAAGAGCAGCGTCTGGGCGCTGACCAGCAGAACGCCGCCGGCAAAACCCTGAAGGACCCGGAGGGCGAAGAGAGTATTCAGTTCGCTGCAATAGACGGACAGGGCGCAGGCGAGCGTCATTGCGGCCGTGGCAGCGCTCAGCGCACCCTGCAGGGTGAACCTGCCGGCAATCCAGGGCGCCAGCCCGAAGGCGAGGAGCTTGGCTGCGGTATAGCCGACATCGAGCCTGACAAATTCGTCCGAGGAGGCATAGGTATCCCCCATGATATCGAGCCTTGCCAGCGACAGCACGGTGCCGGCGATCGCCTCGGTCAATGCCGCCAGAACCGCCCCGGCGAGGAGGCTGGTGCGGGAGAGGGGCAAAACCCGGCTGCGCTCGATCGGTAGGTCAGACATGCTGCATGGTCCTTGCTGGCGGAAGCGCGCGCCCGTCGCGGGCAGGCGCCAGCGTGGAAGATGCGGCAGGTTTGGCGAATTGATAATCCGCGATCTGGTGGAAGGACTATAAAGCCTGGCTTGCAAGTCTTGCCGTATTGCGCAGCCGGCGCGGACGCTCTGGGCGGCGATCGCGGAGCTTGCGCCGCCGACGGGAATTTCCGCCTTGCCTATGGGAGGCGAATCCTGCCAAGTCGCTTCCATGCAATTCGCCCCGCAACAGGATGAAGCCCTGAAGGCCGTTTCGAACTGGCTGAAGGAGGGCAGGTCGCCGCTCTTTCGGCTGTTCGGCTATGCCGGCACGGGCAAGACGACGCTTGCGAAGCATTTTGCCGAGCATGTGGATGGCGACGTGCTGTTTGCGGCCTTTACCGGCAAGGCGGCGCAGGTGCTGCGCTCGCGCGGGGCATCGAACGCCAAGACCATCCATTCGCTGATCTACCGGCCGCGCGGCGAGGAAGAGGTGGAGGACGAGGAAACCGGCAAGACCTCGATCGCGCCGATGTTTTCCATCAACCGCCAGAGCCCGGTCGCCAAGGCGGCGCTCATCATCGTCGACGAGTGTTCGATGGTGGACGAGGCGCTGGGCAAGGACCTGATGAGCTTCGGCACGCCGATCCTGGTGCTCGGCGATCCCGGCCAGCTGCCGCCGGTGACGGGCGGCGGCTTCTTCACCAATCAGGAGCCGGACTACCTGCTGACCGACATTCACCGGCAGGCGCGCGACAACCCGATCATCCAGCTTGCCATGCAGGTGCGCGAGGGCAGGGAGATCATGCATGGCGACTACGGCAAGGCGCAGGTGATCTCGAAGAACGAGGTGACGCAGCCGTTGGTGCTCGACGCCGACCAGGTGCTTGTCGGCACCAACAAGACGCGGCGGCGCTATAACCAGCGCCTGCGTGAATTGAAGGGCTTTACGACCGAACATCCGCAGACCGGCGACAAGCTGGTCTGCCTGCGCAACGACCCGGCCAAGGGCCTTCTCAACGGCTCGCTGTGGCAGGTGATGACCTCGTCGAAGGAAACGACGAAGCCCGGCATCAACCTGCTGGTCCGCCCCGAGGACGACGACATGGATCGGGGCGCGGCGAAGATCAAGCTGCTCAAGCAGGCCTTCGAGAATGTCGAAGGCGAGATCCCCTGGAACACGCGCAAGCGCTATGACGAATTCGACTACGGCTATGCGCTGACGGTGCACAAGGCGCAGGGCTCGCAGTGGAACAATGTCGTGCTGTTCGACGAAAGCTGGGCCTTTCGCGATACGCGCGAGCGCTGGCTCTACACCGCGATCACCCGCGCGGCCGAGACGCTGACCATCGTGCGCTGATATCCGGCTTTCGCTGCCGCGGGGGCATGCGGTGGCGGCCGCAGCCGGGATGGGGGAATCAGGCCTGCACGATGCCGTGCAGGACCGCCTTGGCGATCGCCTGGAAGCGATTGTTGGCGTGGAATTTCAGAATGATATCGGCTTCGAGCGCGCGCGCTTCCTCATGCTTGAGGTCAAGGGCGCGGGCAATGCGCGGCGTCGAATAGCCCTCGGCCATCAGTTCCAGGCACTGGCGCTCCTGATCGGTCAGGCTTGCCCGGTCCCTGTTGTCGTTGATCGGCGGCAGGTCGAGGCTGGTGTCGTAATCGAGCAGGTCGCTGACCTGCTGAAGCTGGCGGTGCAGCGTCGACATTTCGGCCGTCAGCTCGCGCTTGCGCTGGGACAGGGCCTCGCGGAAGATCGATTCGGCCTCTTCCTGGGAGGCGGCGCTGCGCAGCACGTCCATCAATTCCTGGATGACGGCGATCGGCATGCCGGTTTCGCGGCAGACGGTGATGACCGCCATGCGCATGACGTCATCCTGATCGTAGACGCGCATCAGGCCGATGCGGTTGGCGGAAATCAGGCCTTTTTCTTCATAGAAATGCAAAGTCCTGTGCGTGACGCCGAAAGCATTGGCCATGTCGGCAATGGGAACGGGACCTTGCGGGAGATCCGGCGGCAAAGCGGCCGAAGGCAGGAACCGGTATTTCGACCGGGCCTCCGAAGCGATACCGGCGGCAGCAAACAAACGTCTGGAACCGTCTGGCATGAACCCTCCTGGGGCATAGAGTTGCACCTCATGCGGTTTGCCAGTTGCTTCCGGAGCGCGGCGAGTGGGGTTTCCTCAAGCGTTCTTATCGTTGGGAGAAGCAGTACTCGGCGTACTTACTCGTTACGCAGCGCCCAGCTTATGCGCGGGCGGTCTTTTTTGTAAGTGCTAAAAATAACCGTTTTTAAATGGGATAGCAATGTTCGGGCGGCCCGATCCACCTCTTGCTGGCGATGTGTGGTACAAAGCTACCATATGGTTTGCCGCTACCGGCGAATGAACTTCCGGCGGAACGGGAATTACTATCTGCGGTACGCGCATGACGTCAGAACGTTGTCCGGACGGGCCATCACCGGCCGGCATGAACGCATCTGCGAATCTCATTGGCCTTGGCGGGCCGCTTGGCTTAAAAGCGGGGCGAGTCTCCACCTCTGACCGGATAGCGCCATGCCCGCCAAACTCTCCGTGAACCTCAATGCCATTGCCATGCTGCGCAACCGCCGCGACCTGCCCTGGCCAAGCGTGGAAGGGCTCGGGCGCATCGCGCTTGCCGCCGGCGCTTCGGGCCTGACGGTGCATCCGCGGCCGGACCAGCGCCATATCCGCTTTTCCGACCTGCCTGTCATCCGCAACCTGATCGACGACGAGTTTCCGGATGCCGAATTCAATATCGAGGGCTATCCGACCGAGGAATTCCTGGAGCTTTGCGCCAAGGCCCAGCCGGAGCAGGTGACGCTGGTGCCGGACGATCCTTCGCAGGCGACCTCGGATCACGGCTGGGATTTTCGCAAGCATCAGGCGTTTCTGACCGATGTCGTGGGACGGCTGAAGAAGATGGGATTTCGCGTCTCGCTCTTTGCCGACGGCGATGGCGACGCGGAAGCCGTGAAGGCCGCAAAGGCGACCGGGGCCGACCGGATCGAACTTTACACCGGCCCCTATGGCGGCTGCTACGACGCGCCGGAAAGGGCGGCGCCGATCCTCGAAGGGCTCGGCAGGACGGCCGATGCCGCGCTCGCGCTCGGCCTTGCCGTCAATGGCGGCCATGACCTGACGGTGGCAAACCTGCCGGCGCTGGTGAAGCGCATTCCCGATCTCGCCGAAGTTTCGATCGGCCACGGGCTGACGGCCGATGCGCTGGAATATGGCATGGCGGAAACGGTGCGCCGCTTCTGCCGGGCCTGCGGCCAGAAGATCTGAAAGACGGCCCGCCCGCGGTGGATGCGAGGGCGGGCCTTCCGGCAGGCTCAGGCGGTGAGTGCTGCCTTGTTGGCGACGAAATAATCCTTGAGCGACTGCGGCTGCTTTCCGGTCAGCCTGGCGAAATCGTCGGTGACGATATCGAACTTGCCGGCGCGCGTATTGGCGTCGGCCGAAACCAGCATGTCGGCGACGAAGCCCGGCAGGCCGGCGCCGCGAATGCCCTGACCGAGCTGCTCGTCGGTCACGGTGATGACTTCGAGCGGCTTGCCGGTGGCTTCGGTGGCGATTGCGGCAATTTCCTTCGGCGTCAGCGACTGTTTGCCGGTCAGCGTGTAGGTGGCGCTTTCGGCAATGCCCGCTGCCAGCACCGAGGCGATGGCGAGCGCGCAATCGTCACGCGAGATGGTCGAGATCTTGCCGTCGCCGGCCGAGGTGAACCATTTTCCGGCCTGCAGATTGTGCGGCATGCTGTGCAGGTAGTTGTCGTGATACCAGGCGTCGCGCACGATCGTGTAGGGGATGCCGCTTTCCCTGATGGCGTTTTCGGTGCCGAGATGGTCGGGCGCGAAGGTGACGAGCGAATCGTCGGGCGAGGGCATGGACGTGTAGGTGATGTGCTTCACCCTGGCCCTGACGGCGGCGGCAACGGCAGCCTTGTGCTGGGCCAGGCGCTTGCCGGGCGTATCGAGCGAATCCGTGCTGATGATGAGCAGGCGATCGACGCCGGCAAAGGCGGCTTCGAGACCGGCGGCATCGTCAAAATCCGCCTTGCGGGTCACGACGCCAATGGCGGCGAGCGTGGCGAGCTTCTCCGGGCTGCGGGTTGCGGCAATGATGTTTGCCGGGGCGACCCTGTAGCTTTCGATCAGGTGATGGATGACACGCTGACCGAGCTGGCCTGCGGCGCCGGTGACGAGAATGGTTTCGCTCATGGTTTCCTCTAGCGTTGATAGGTGGTCTCAAAAAGAGACTAACGCTAGAATAGGAATTGACCTGGGGCTGTAAAGAAGGCAGTTTTTCGGGAGTTCGTTACCAAAAAGGAACCAGCTCATGGCCGGAACCATCGTCACTCTGAAAGCGAGAGCGCAGGGCGCGCGGCGCGAGATCGACCTTGCGAGCCTGGATTTTACCAATTGCCCGGTGCGGGACGTGCTGCAGCAGATCGGCGGCAAGTGGTCGACGCTGCTTCTCGAAGCGCTTGCCAAGCAGCCCTACCGTTTCGGTGAATTGCGCCGGATGATCCCGGATATTTCCCAGCGCATGCTGACGCAATCGCTGCGCGACCTGCAGCGGGACGGCTATATCGAGCGGGAGGTTTTTCCGACGAAGCCGCCGAGCGTGGAATACCGGATGACCGATCTCGGCCGCTCGCTCTACACGGTTCTGTCGCAGCTTCTGAACTGGGCGGAAGCCAACCATGACGAGGTTCGCGCCGCGCGGCTGCGTTTCGACGTGGAGCAATAGGGCAGAGCGGGGAAGAGGATCAGGCGGGCGGGACGCCGCCTGATCCCGAGCGCGTTACTTCTCGCGGCCTTCCGTCAGGAAGAACAGGAAGGCGAGGGCCGGGAAGCAGAAGCCGATCCAGGCCGCCATCGTCCAGCCGCCGGTCGCATAGGCCCAGCCGCCGAGCGCGGAGCCGATGGCGCCGCCGGTGAAGAAGGTTGCCATGAAGAGGCCGTTCAGGCGGCCGCGATGTTCCGGGCTGAGCCCGTAGATGGCGCGCTGGCCGCAGACGAGGTTGGTCGTCACGCCGAAATCGAGCAGGATCGCGGCGGCCGTCAGGAGAACGAGCGCCGTCAGCGAGCCGTCGGTGGCGAAATGGCTGACGAGGAAGGAGCCCATGGCGAGCAGCATGGCAAGCGTGGAGGCGACCTTCGTCATGCCGCGGTCGGCGAGGCGGCCGGCGATCGGCGAGGCCACGGCGCCGGCAGCACCGGCAAGGGCAAACAGCGCGATGCCGTTCTGCGACATGCCGAAGGCGGGGCTAGCGAGCAGCAGCGGCGCCGTCGTCCAGAACAGGCTGAAAGCGCCGAACATGCCGGCCTGATAGAGGGCGCGGCGCTGCAGCACGCGCGAGTTCAGCGCCAGATGGCCCATCGAGGCCAGCAGTTCACCGTAACGCAGCTTCGTGTGGGGGACGCGGACCGGCAGGTTGGCGCGCAGCACGATGCCGAGCGCGATCATGACGGCGGCGGTGAGGTAGTAGACCATGTGCCAGGACGAGGCCTCGGCAACGAGGCTCGCGAAGGGGCGGGCGAGCATGATGCCGCAAAGCAGGCCGCTCATGACATTGCCGACGACCTGGCCGCGCGTCGCATCCGGCGCCATGCTGGCGGCGAAGGGGACGAGAACCTGGGCTGCGACCGAGGCGAGGCCGATGCAGAGCGAGGCTGTCAGGAACATGCCCGGCGTCGAGGAGAAGGCGGCGCCGATCAGCGCCAGCGCGGAGGCTGCGATCAGCGTCAGGATGAGGCGGCGGTTTTCGAAGAGGTCGGCCAGCGGCACGAGCAGCAGCAGGCCGAGGCCATAGCCGATCTGCGTCAGCGTGACGATGAGGCCGGTTGCGGCCGGCGTGAAGCCGAGATCGGTGCTGATCGGGCCTGCCAGCGGCTGGCCGTAATAGAGATTGGCGGCGACGAAGCCGCAGGAGGCTGCAAAAAGGAAGGTTAGCCAGGGGGACAGGGCGCGGGGCAAGGCCGTATCCGGCGTGGTGGCTGAAACGCTCATCGGAAACTCCAGAGGGCAATGATTGGGAGGATTGAATGCAAATATTCGTCTGCCGCCGCCCGATCCCTGACCGGATGACGGTATCTCGCTCGTCAGGTCACGAGCCGCATGGCCGCCTCGGCCGCAGCGATCATCTCCTTCTCGCCGCGTCCCGTCCTCCCGATGACGCGCAGGCCCTTGGTCAGGCAGAGAAAGGTAAGGGCGGTGGCATCGGCATCCACTGTCGACGGGATCGTGCCGTCGGCCTGGCCGATGCGGATGAGATCGGCCATCAGCTTCTCGTCGGCGGAAAAGGCGGCGGCCACATGTGCCGCGGCTTCTTCGTCCAGCAGCGAGAGATCGTTTGCGCCGCCGACGACGAGACAGCCCTTGAGGCCGGCCTCGCCGTGGGACAGTTCGGCGTAATACATCACCATCTGGAAGACCTTGTCGCGGCCGGTCGCGGCAGCGGCGACCCTTGCTTCCAGCCGGCCGCGGCCGAGCTGGCGATAGCGCTTGAAGGCGGCAAGGAAGATGCCGCTCTTGTCCTTGAAGGCCTTGTAGACACTGCCGGAGGCAAGGCCCATGGCCTCGGTCAGCTCGCTGATCGAGGCGGCGTGGTAGCCGCGCTCGGAAAAGACGCGCAACGCCGCATCGAGGGCGGCGTCCATATCGAACTCGCGCGGGCGGCCGCGGCTGCGGGTCTTTGCATCGGGTGTCAGGGCGTCAACGGTCATGGCGCCTAATTAGGGAATGACCATTTCCAAATCAAGTAAAATTTCTGCGACGCCGCAAGATCAGAGATCGAGCACCCAGGTCTGGCCGTTGGCTTCCGGCCCGAACATGCGATGTCTCTCTTCGGAGACAAGCCGGAAGCCGGCCTTCTGATAGATGGCGCGGGCGGTGTGGAGGAAGTCGTTCGTCCAGAGCGAGATCTGCCTGTATCCCTTGCGGCGGGAAAAGGCGATGCATTCGTCGACCAGCTGTTTGCCGAGCCCGAGACCGCGGGCGGCCTTGTCGACATAGAGAAGGCGGAGCTTGGCGATGCCGTCGCCGCCATTGGTGATCAGCACCGAGCCGAGATTGATGCCGCCGCGCTCGGCGATCCAGCAATATTCCATCGCGGGGTCGAAATTGGCGAGGAATTTTCCGGCAACTTCGGCGACCAGCCCCTCGAAGCGCAGATCCCAGCCGTATTCCTCGGCATAGAAGCGGCCCTGGCTCTGGACGATCCAGCCGATATCGCCGGCCCGATGCGGGCGGATGACGGCGGCCGCCGGTTTTGCCTGCGGATCGAGGATCGCCCGGATCGTGCGCATGGCATCGACGGCGGCTTCCGGCTCGCCATCGGCAAGCGTGTCGAAGCGGGCGGCGATCTGGGCATTGGCGCGGTGGCCGAATTCCTCGAACTGGCTGCGTCCCTTGCCGGTGACAGTAAGGATCTGGCTGCGCTGGTCGGCGGGGTCGGGTCTGGCTTCGATGAGCTCTTCTTCGCGGAAACGCTTGAGGATGCGGCTCAGATAGGCCGGGTCGAGCTGCAGGTCGCGGGCGAGCGCGCCGGCATTGACGCCATCATGAGCGCCGATCTCGAAGAGCACGCGCGCGTCCGTCAGCGTAAACGGCGTATCGAGATAGGCCTTGTTCAGCAGGCCGAGGAAGTTCGTGTAGAAGCGGTTGAATTCGCGGGCGGATTCGATGAGGGCAGGATCGGTCACGGCAGGGTCTCCTACAGCATCGGCCCGAGAATCGGTTTCGATTTTCGGTAAGCCTGATGCGCAGATTCAAAGAGTTGGAACGCCATGCGTCAGAATGGACGCATGGCGTTCTAACAAGACTCTGTCGTTTTTGATTGACTGAGTCAACTAAATTGATGACTCAGGCTGCATCTTCCTTGACCTTGGTCAGTTCTCCCTCCAGCGCGAAATCGACGGCGGCGCGGGCATGGATCGCGGTCGTGTCGAAGCCGGGCAGGGGAAGGCGATCGGGATCGAGGATCAGGCAGATCTCGGTGCAACCGAGAATGATGCTGTCGGCGCCCTTTTCACGGGCGCGCTCGATCACGGCCATGAGTTTCTGGCGCGAACTGTCGAGCACCTTGCCGGCGCAGAGTTCGCTGAAGATGATGTCGTGAACGGTCGTGCGGTCGGCCGCTTCCGGCACCATGATCTCGAGGCCGAGGCTTTTCATGCGGTCGGCATAGAAGCCGTGTTCCATCGTGTAGCGCGTGGCGAGCAGAAGCGGGCGCTTGCAGCCGGCCTCATGGATGGTCCTTGCCGTTTCGTCGATGATGTGGATCAGCGGCACGGAAATGCGGGCGGCAACCTCGGGCGCGATCAGGTGCATGGTGTTGGTGCAGATCAGCATGCAATGGGCGCCGGAAATCTGCAGGCGCAGCGCGACATCGCCAAGGCGCGAGGCAGCCATATCCCAGGCGCCGGCCTTCTGCAGGGCAACGATCTCCTCGAAATTCACCGAATGCATGGTGAGCTCGGCAGAGGCGAGGCCGCCCAGCCGCTCGCGCACCATTTCGTTGATGAGACGATAGTAGACCGCCGAGCTTTCAAAGCTCATGCCGCCGATCAGGCCGATGGTTTTCATGGATGGTCGCTCCCCCCTGACAGTTTCGAATGCGGGAATGATGCCGCAGATCGGGCGCAATGTGTTTGCGTTGTTTGTGCTTTCCTGTCAAAATGTGCTATTGGTTTGCATAGGTTTTCTATTTCTCGCAAAAATTCGGCGCAGGCTGGATATGATCGACGATCGCGACAGGCGGATTCTGGATATCCTGCAGGAGGATGCAGGCATCTCCGTGACCGACCTTGCAGAACAGGTGGCGCTCTCCGTCTCGGCCTGCTCGCGGCGCATCCAGCGGCTGGAGGAGACCGGATACATCGCCCGGCGCATCGTCGTGCTCGACCGCGAGCGCATGGGCGTGCCGACGACCGTCTTTGCGCTCGTCAAGACCGCGCATCATTCCGACGAGTGGACCGAGAGTTTTCGGCGGGCGATCAGCGATATTCCCGAGATCGTCGAGGCGCACCGGCTGACGGGCAATTACGACTATATCCTGAAGATCGTGCTGCCGCGCGTCGAGCATTACGACGTCATCTACAAGCGGATCGTGCGCAAGATCGAGCTTTTCGACGTCTCGGCCTCGATTTCCATGGAGCTTTTGAAACAGGGTCTGTCCATTCCCGTTTCCTATGCCTGACATTGTGGGGTGCTATGCCGAAACGGCGGTTGAATCCTGCCTGCGAAAGGCGACATTTGATGCAGCGAAATGGCGCGAAAGGGGTGGGTCATGAGCGAACATCATGTCGTCGTTGTCGGCGGCGGTTTCGGCGGGCTGCAGCTCGTCAAGGGGTTGAAAGGGGCGGGCGTGAAGATCACGCTCGTCGACCGGCGCAACCACCATCTCTTCCAGCCGCTTCTCTATCAGGTGGCAACGACCATCCTTTCCACCTCGGAGATCGCCTGGCCGATCCGCCATCTCTATGCCGACCGGCCCGAGGTGACGACCCTGCTTGGCGAGGTCAACGGCGTCGATGCGCGCGCCAAGACCGTTTCGCTGCGCAGCGGCATGGTGCTGAACTACGATACGCTGGTTCTGGCGACCGGCGCCACACACGCCTATTTCGGCCATGACGAATGGGAGCCGGTGGCGCCCGGCCTGAAGACGCTGGAGGACGCGACGACGATCCGCCGGCGCGTGCTGCTTGCCTTCGAGCGGGCGGAAGTGGAAAGCGATCCGGCCGTGCGTGATGCGCTGCTGACCTTCTCCATTGTCGGCGCCGGCCCGACCGGTGTCGAGCTTGCCGGTATCATCGCCGAGCTTGCGCATTTCACGCTGCCCAAGGAATTCCGCAATATCGATACGCGCAAGACCCGCGTCGTGCTGATCGAGGCAGGTCCGCGCGTGCTGCCGGCCTTTGCCGAGGCGCTTTCGGCCTATGCGCAGAAGGCGCTGGAAAAGCTCGGCGTCGAGGTGCTGACGGGAACGCCGGTGACGCAATGCACGGCCGACGGCGTGACGGTCGGCGACAGGTTCATTGCGAGCCGGACCATCGTCTGGGCGGCGGGCGTGCAGGCATCGCATGCGGCGCGCTGGCTGGGCGTGGCCGCCGACCGGGCAGGGCGCGCCATCGTCGAAAAGGATCTGACGGCACCCGGCCTGCCCGATGTCTTCGTGATCGGCGATACGGCTTCCGTCACCCAGGAGAGCGGCAAGCCGGTGCCGGGCATCGCGCCGGCCGCCAAGCAGCAGGGCGCCTATGCGGCGAAGGTGATCCGCGCCCGTATCTCCGGCAAGCCGGCGCCGGGGCCGTTCAGATACTGGCATCAGGGCAGCCTGGCGACGATCGGCAAGAGCGCGGCGATCATCGATTTCGGCCGTTTCAAGCTCAAGGGCTGGCTCGCCTGGTGGATCTGGGGCCTTGCCCATATCTACTTCCTGATCGGCACGCGCTCGCGCTTCGCCGTCGCCTGGAACTGGCTCTGGATCTATATGAGCGGCCAGCACAGCGCCCGGCTGATCACCCAGCGCGAGACGATGCGCGACGACGGCTAGATGCAGACGCGGATGCAGGGCCTTTGCCTGGGCGTTCCGGCCCCCATCCGCGCCCTTACTGCCATTCGCCGTTCGGCAGGCGCCCGTGATAGGGCGTGTCGCGGCAATGTCCCCAGGGGCCAAGCCAGTAGCCGGGAGGGCAGGGGTTTGCCGCGACCGGCGGATAATAGGGCGGGGGATAGGCCGGCACTGCATAGGCGGGGCGTCGCGTCGCGGCCAGGCCCAGGGCGGCGCCCGTCGCAAGCCCCATGCCGTACCAGCCGGCATTGTTCCAGCCGTGCCAATGATCGATGAAGACGGCAGCCGGTCCGGATGCGCCGGCAAGGCTGCCCTCCAGCACCGACACGTCGAACGTCAGCGTCGTGCCGTCGAGTTTCGGAGACTTCAGCGTGACGACGGCATCCGCGATGCTGGAACCGCCGCCGAGAACGGAGATGGTGGCGTTCGGCGGATCCTTGTCGAAACTGTCGGGACCTTCGGCCCACTGCCTGACGAGTTCGGCGGTGGCCAGATGGCCCGCTGCCCGCACGGGGCGATCGGCGAAGATGATGGCGTTGGCGGAAACGCCGGTCAGGGTCAGCGTGTTGCCTTCAAGCCTTGCGCCATCCGCGTTCACGACCAGCAACGATGCCGCCGGCCCCTGCCGGCTCACCTCGCCGATGGTCTTTTCGAGGGGAATATGCGGCCTGACGGCTGCATCCTGCGCGAGAGCGTTGCCGCCGAGCAATGCGAGCGTGCCTGCCAGAAGCAGGCTGAATCTTTGCGTTGGTATCATCGATGACATCCTTGCTGGATTGACAGTGTGCCGTTGATCGAAGGCAAGGGCCGGGAGCCGCCGTTTCTCCCGCCATGGCGGATGAGGTTGACGTCCCGGTTGCTATCTGGCGGCGGTCAGGGTGACTTGAAGCACGCCGGTTGCGATGTTGAGGCCGGTTTGGCCGTCAACGGAAAGCGGCTGCAGCGAAAACGACCGGTTGTTGCCGCCGACGAGCGCATTGGCCCCGACGCCGACCCCCACGGATGCGCCCGCGCCGACACCGACATATTTGCCGGCAAGCGCGCCTTTCGGGACGCCGCGCATTGCCGATGCGACAGCCCAGATCAGATGGCCCTGATCGACCTTGCCGAGTTCGATGCCGTATTCATCGATGCTGCCGGCATAATTTTCGGGCTGTCCGCCATCGGGCTTGAACTGGCAATTGAGCGACTGCTTGCGGCTCAGGATCTCTCCGACGCCCTTCGAGACGTCGCAGGAGAGGATGCCGATCTTCGCGACATCCGCATGGCCGGAGCCTGCGGCGGCCAGCATGGCCATGGCAAGCATCAAACCGCCGGTGCTTTTCGAGATGTTCATGATGAAGTCCCCTTTTTCATCAGGTGTCGCGCCTGTTGCGGCAATGTCCCCGCAGGCCACGCCGGAAAGTAAAAGAACGACGGACGCGCAGATCGTCGTTCCGGGCATCGGTTTTCCTCAAGTGCAGATATGCGAAATCGACGGCCTGCCGCGCGAACGGAGCCGGATGCTGCTACGGATACTTTGGTTTCATCCGCATATTATGAACTGCTTTATGAAGTTTTGTGAACATACATTGGCTTCGAGGTGCCAAAATATGTCTCAGCGACATATTGAGTCGCAAACAGGATATTTATCCGGCTGGTTACTTGTCGGGCGTGCCGGATACACTTCGGCGATTTCGCTATCTGCGGGGAGCAGGTAGTGATCCGCCCTGCGCTGCAGCCCTCACGGGAATGCGTGGAGCGGGGGATTGCAGGCTGCCGCATGCGGCCGGGCGGGGCGCCCCTGTTCGGCCGCGCCGGGGTCAACGGCGCTGACGATGCCGTCGCCGTCAGGCCCTATCCATACATGAAAAAGGCGGCCCGAAAGCCGCCTTCCTGTTCCGTCAGGCCGCCAGCGAGGCGATGTCGATGACGAAGCGGTAGCGCACGTCGCTCTTCAGCACGCGCTCATAGGCTTCGTTGACCTGCTGGATGTTGATCGTCTCGATCTCGGCGACGATGTTGTGCTTGCCGCAGAAATCGAGCATTTCCTGGGTTTCCTTGATCGAGCCGATCATCGAGCCGGAAATGCTCTTGCGGCCGGGAACCAGCGAGAAGGCGTGGACCGGGATCGGGTTTTCGGGAACGCCGACCACCACGAAGGCGCCGTCCACCTTCACGAGGCCGAGATAGGCATTCCAGTCGATCTCGGCGCTGACGGTGCAGATGACGAGGTCGAAGGCGCCGCGCAGCTTCGTGAAGGTTTCCGGGTCGTTGGTGGCGTAATATTCCTTGGCGCCGAGCTTCAGGCCGTCTTCCTTCTTGGAGAGCGTCTGCGAGAGCACGGTGATATCGGCACCCATGGCCGCACCGAGCTTGACGCCCATATGGCCGAGGCCGCCCATGCCGACGATCGCGACCTTCTTGCCGGGGCCGGCATTCCAGTGGCGCAGCGGTGAATAGAGGGTGATGCCGGCGCAGAGCAGGGGCGCGGAAGCGTCGAGCGGAAGGTTGTCCGGGATGGACATGACGTAACCTTCCTTGACGACGATCGAGTCGGAATAGCCGCCCTGGGTGCGGGTGACGCCATCGGCTTCGAACTCGTTGTAGGTGCCGACGAGACCCGGCATGTACTGTTCGCGGTCGAGATCGCGGGTGGCGCAGCCGACGCAGGAATCGACGAAGCAGCCGACGCCGACGCGGTCGCCGACCTTGAACTTGGTGACTTCGGAACCGACAGCCGTGACGATGCCGGCGATTTCATGGCCCGGAACGATGGGATAGACGGCGTTCTTCCACTCGTTGCGGACGGTGTGGATGTCCGAATGGCAGATGCCGGCAAACTTGATTTCGATGACGACGTCATCCGGGTTCGGATTGCGGCGCTCGAAGGTGAAGGGCGTCAGCGGCTTGGAAGCGTCAGTCGCGGCGTAGCCTCTAGCGATAGGCATGGGAACCATCCTTTTCGATGTGTGGGAGTTGGGGAGGCGAGTGGATGGCCGGACTATTGCGCCGAACGCTGCCGCAGCGTTAGAGCGATACTCTCAGCTTTTTGCACGATCCTGCAAATGTGAGCCTGGCGCCTGTTTGCGAAACGGAAAAGCGCCTCTAAATAAAGGCGGTATCGCTGACGCCAGACAGAAAGAGTTGCCGCATGACATTGCCTTTCAATCCCTACCGGGAAATCGTCGATATCGCGATGCGCTTTGCGCCCGGCGACGGCGAATTCCGGACATCGATCGGCAATCTTCACATCAGCCGCCGCTCCAATCCCAGCGATCCGCTGCACAGCAGCTACAAGCCCTGCTTTGCCTTTGTCCTGCAAGGCGCCAAGAGCCTTCGCCTCGGGGAGGAGACAATCAGCTACGGCACCGGCGACTATCTTCTGACCTCGCTCGATCTGCCGGTCGCCTGGCGCATCGCCGAGGCAAGCCCCGAGGTGCCGCATCTCTGTCTCGGGCTGGCGATCGATTCCGAAAAGCTGCTGGAACTCCTGAGCAGAATCGACATTCCGCGCCCCGCCGCCCATACGGACGGGCAGCGCGGCATGACCGTCAACGTCGCGCCGCCGGAGCTTCTGGATGCTGCCGTGCGGCTCCTGCGCTTGCTCGATCGTCCGAAAGACATTCCGGCCATGGCGCCGCTGATCGAGCAGGAAATCCTCTACCGGATCCTGACCGGCCCCGACGGGGAGCGGCTGATCAATATCGCCACCGCCGACAGCCACAGCAACAGGATCGCGCGGGCGGTGGCCTGGCTGAAGGAGAATTTCGCCCGGCCGCTGCGCATCGAGGAACTGGCCGACCATGTCAACATGAGCGTGTCCTCCTTCCACCATCACTTCAAGTCGGTGACGGCGATGACGCCGATGCAGTATCAGAAGCAGCTTCGCCTGCACGAGGCGCGAAGGCTGATGCTGGTGGAGCGGCTGGATGCGGGCACGGCCGGCCACCGCGTCGGCTACCAGAGCCCGTCGCAGTTCAGCCGCGAATATAGCCGCCTCTACGGCGCCTCGCCGGCGCGCGACGTGGACGGCGCGCGGGATGCGATTGCGGCGGAATAATCAGCCGGGAAATTTCAGGGCCTTGTCGCTGCGGCATTTCGCAAGCGTCAGCTGGCGGAAGGAGAGGATGCGCGTAATGCGCTCCCTGCCGTCCGTCTCGACGCTCATGCAGGCGCAGGCATAGCCGTAATTGCCGTTGGTGCGCACATAATCGTGCTCGGAAATATCGGGTATCAGGTCCATGCCCTCGGGCTCGTCGTCGCTTCCCTGCGTCATGATCGTCCAGGTGTTCTGCGCGTCGTCCAGCCACCAGTTGGCAGGCGTCGGGTTCTGGATCCAGCCGCAGCGCGTCTCGGCGGCAAGGGCCGGAAAGGCAAGCGCCGGAAAGGCGAGGGCAAGCGACAGGGCGGCGGCGGGCGCGGATTTCTTCATGGGCGATTCTCCTTGCTGGCGATGCTGGCCTATCCGCCCGCCTTCGAACAGCCGAATTCCGCTGTTTCATATGAGATGAAAAAATCTCAGGATGCTTCTTGACGGGAGCCTGCGATCTGGCGCATAAACGCCACGAACCGTACCGTACGGTACGTAAATGGGGAGTTGAGACCGTGTCAGTCGATGTCGCAGAGCCGAGCGAGTTTTCGCCACGCCAGAACGCCGTTCTGGAGCAGGCGCTGCAGCTTCTCGTCGATGGCGGGGAGAAGGCGCTGACGACTTCGGGCGTCGCGCGCGCCGCGAATTGCTCCAAGGAGAGCCTCTACAAGTGGTTCGGCGACCGTGACGGCCTGCTGTCGGCGATGATCGCCTATCAGGCAAGCAAGGTGCGCACCTTCGAGCGCAGCGGCGAGCGGCTGACCTATACGAGCCTGCACGACCATCTCGTCATCTTCGCGCGCGACCTGCTGGAGGTTCTGGCCGGCGACGTGTCGCTGGCGCTGAACCGGCTGGCGATCGGCCATGCCAGCGCACATGAGGCGCATCGCGACGGCTCCAAGCTCGGCAAGCTCCTGCTGGAGCGCGGCCGCCGGCAGATCGACCGCCGCGCCATGGCGCTGATCGACGCGGGCAAAAGGGCAGGGCTGCTGCGTTTCCACGATGCGGACGAGGCCTATCATACGCTTTACGGCCTCATCGTTTCCGACCTGCATGTGCGCATGCTGCTCGGCGAGCCCGGCCTCAAGGATACCGCGCGTCAGGCCGAGAAGGCGGTGACCGCCTTCCTGCGCCTCTACGGCACGGACAAGGTTCTGGCGGAGATGCCGATCCTCGGCTGACCCGTTTTTTGAAGTGAACAAGACAAGCAAAAGGGAAGGAATTTCAATGCGCGTCTATTACGATCGTGATGCCGATCTCAACCTCATCAAGTCGAAGAAGGTCGCCGTCATCGGCTACGGTTCGCAGGGTCGCGCTCACGCGCTGAACCTCAAGGATTCCGGCGCCCAGAACGTCGTCATCGCGCTCAAGGCCGGTTCGCCGACCGTCAAGAAGGCCGAAGCCGACGGCTTCCAGGTCAAGACGGTTGCCGAAGCTGCCGCCTGGGCCGACCTGATGATGATGGCAACCCCGGACGAGTTGCAGGCCGATATCTACAAGGCCGACATCGCCCCGAACATCCGCGACGGCGCAGCGATCGCCTTCGCCCACGGCCTCAACGTGCATTTCGGCCTCATCGAGCCGAAGGCTTCGGTCGATGTCGTCATGATCGCCCCGAAGGGCCCGGGCCACACGGTTCGCGGCGAATACCAGAAGGGCGGCGGCGTTCCCTGCCTCGTTGCCGTTCACCAGAACGCATCCGGCAACGCGCTTGAGCTCGCTCTCTCCTACGCCTGCGGCGTCGGCGGCGGCCGTTCGGGCATCATCGAAACCAACTTCCGCGAAGAGTGCGAAACCGACCTCTTCGGCGAACAGGTCGTTCTGTGCGGCGGTCTCGTCGAGCTCATCCGCGCCGGTTTCGAAACGCTGACCGAAGCCGGTTACGCACCGGAAATGGCCTATTTCGAATGCCTGCACGAAGTGAAGCTGATCGTCGACCTGATCTATGAAGGCGGCATCGCCAACATGAACTACTCGATCTCGAACACGGCCGAGTGGGGCGAATACGTTTCCGGTCCGCGCATCATTACCGCCGAGACCAAGGCCGAAATGAAGCGCGTCCTGAAGGACATCCAGACCGGCAAGTTCACCTCCGAATGGATGCAGGAATACAAGTCGGGCGCGGCCCGCTTCAAGGGTATCCGCCGCGTCAACGACGCTCACCAGATCGAAGAGGTCGGCGCCAAGCTGCGCGGCATGATGCCGTGGATCGGCAAGAACAAGCTGGTCGACAAGTCGGTCAACTAAGCGGCTTGCCGACCCCCGTCATCTCTTTGCTGCACGCCTGCGGCGATGCGGGGAATCGGCAAGAACGAGCTGGTCGACAAGTCGGTCAACCAAGCGGTTTTGACGACGTGATTACGAGAGGCCGGGGCGAAAGCTCCGGCCTTTTTGCTATTGGAGTGTCCGTCTGAGGATGGACTTCGATGGGGTTGATGTGTTTGAAGCAATTGTGAGGTCTGCGAGGCAGGATCTGGAAGAGGGGCTCTGGTCTCTCTATTCAGCGTTTCAGAACTATCCGTTTCCGCAGTCGCTGGATGCTTCGCCTCTGCGCGACCCAGAGAAAATTCTCTCCGACCTGAAATCGGCGCCCCTGCGGGAGTTGAGCGCCGAAGCGCTCGGACCATACGCGGCAAGTGCGATGACCACGGTAGGTTCGGCTGATGAATTCAAGCATTTCCTGCCCCGAATCCTTCATCTGTCCGTCATTTCTCCCTGCTCCTACGGCTTCGAACCGCCTGCTATCGCTTCAAAACTTGCCCTAAGCGATTGGAAGCAGTGGCCTGTTGCCGAACAGACGGCGGTCGCGAATGTTGTCTATGCGGCTTGGGCCTTCAAGAGACTGCAGGACCCGGATTTCGATCCGTCGGCCTGGGATTGGATACTGGCGATGGCAAGGCTCGATCTTCAAATTGAGTCCTGCCTCGGCCTGTGGGTACGGCAGCCGACTCCGAATGCATTTCTGCAGCTTGCCCGCGCCGATCTAAAGGGTCTCTACCGAGGCAACGGTTTCTGGGAGGATATCGCAGCCGAAAAACGCCGTTTTGTCCTTGATTGGGTGACCGGCACCACTGTCGAAAACGCAGTGATCGAATTGGTGGAGGCGATACCTACAGGAGAGCAATGGCAGATCGACCGTCTGCTGGATGAAATCGAAGAATTGCGGCGGTTGCCTTGGCGCGTTGAAGAGCCTCTGGGATAGTGCGGCTGGCTTAATCATCGTGGTGGTGTAGGTTGCCGCGAAAGCTCCGGCTTTTTCATTTACGAGCGGCAAGATGCAGCCAGCGGGTCGGCTTGTTGTCATAACCGCCGCCATCGGCTTCGTTGATGGTGACGTTTCTCCAGCCGCCGGCAACGAGCAGTTCCTGCAGCCATTCGCTCGAAGGATAGTTGTAATAACGCCCGAAACCGTCATGGCCTTCGGCGGTGCCGGCCTTGAAGCTCGCGTGGAAGATGCCGCCTTTCTTCAAGGCGTTGCGGATGAGGGCGAGGATGGCGGGGAGATCGGTGCGGGGCACATGCAGCAGGCTCGCCTCGGCCCAGATCCCGTCGAATTCCTCGCGCGCGGCAAGCTCCTCGAAGCGCATGACCTTCACCGGCCTGCCGACCAGCTTCTCGGCCTGCCGGGCAAGCTCGGCCGAGCCGTCTGTCGGCGTGACGTCGAAACCCCTGGACAGCATGTAGGCGCAGTCCTGTCCGCCGCCGCAGCCGAGTTCGAGAATGCGCGCCTCTTCGGGAAGGGCGGCGAGGAAGGAGTCGAGCCTTGCCGTTGGTGGTTTCCGGTCGCGCGTGGCGTAGGTCTCGGCATTGTCGTCGTAGAAGGAGGTTGTCATGGGTTCTTCTCGAGATAGACCACGCGCTCCAGACCTTTGAAATGGGCGTCGAGTGTCAGCACGTCGGCATCGTGCAGTTCGGAGGTCGCATAGATAATGGCGTCCGCGAGGGCGAGTTTGCGCCTCGCGGAAACTTCGGCGGCGCGGCGGGCAAGCGTCGTGTTGAGAGGGACTACGACGCAGGTGGTGGTATAGGCGAAGAAGGAATCGACGGCTTCTTCGCGGTGTTCGCGTTCCAGCCACTTGGCGAGTTCGAGCTGGACGATAGTGGGGACGATGCAGTTGGCTCGGTCGGGCATCTCGGCCTGAAGGCGTTCGGCAGCGGGGCCCTGGGTCAGCCATTCGATCCAGGCGGTGCTATCGACGACACGCATCAAAGCCGGTCTTTCCGGTCGCGGTAGTCGCTTGGGTCCGCGCCTTTGGCCATGCCCTTGAGATCTGTCAGTTCAGGGACAGGGATGAGGAGCACGCCTTTTCCCTTGGGTATGAAGACGAATTCCTGTCCGGCGGACCAGTGCTGCTGTTCGCGCACTTCCTTGGGAATGGAGATCTGGAATTTTGCGGAGAGGGTTGCCCTTGCCATTCTTACCTTCCTCCATCGATCGGCAGATAGTAAGAATTCGTGCCGGGCCGGTCAATGGCGAACCATTCTCGAGGCCAGGCGATTGGTTCGGGCATGAAAAAACCGGGCACTTTGCCCGGTTCAGACCGCTGACAAACCCGTCGATTTTTTCGGCGGGTTTTGTTTTTGAAGGTTTGGTTGTTTCCGGTTTGGCCGTGAGGCAGACGAAGTTGGCGGCCTTTTGCCTTCATGTCATGGCTGGTTTG
>NZ_JBHSOR010000010.1:0-42752 GCF_042656325.1 Rhizobium sp. GCM10022189 | reverse complement strand
TCAATCTTGCGAAGCAGGTGATCCTTCGGAACCAGCTGATCGAGCGTCACCATCTCGAGCGCCGTCTGTTCAGGAGCGGGTTTCTTCAACATGTCCCAATGAATCACAAACCCCTGAACGAAGCCATGGGTTTGTCAGCAGTCTGAAGCCACCATATCGGTGGCTTTTCTGTTGGTGTCAGCCGTCGGCGTGAACGGCTCCCGCCTCGCGCTCGAGATAACGCTGGTCGATATCCGGCAGCGGCTCGTCGTCGATCGCCGCCTCGAAAGCCTTGAGGCGTTTGTGGATGGAAAGCAGCTCGATGATCGTCGTCCAGGAATTGACGAGATATTGGAACGAGTTGCTGACTTGGCCGAAGGCGGTCGCGATCTGCTGGAAGATACCGTAAGTGATGGCGCCGGCAACGATGGTCGGCGCCATAAAGAAATAGACGAAAAGATTGTCCGCCTGCAGATAGAACGAGCGCGCAACATTGAAGTACAGATAGTGGAAGTACAGCGTGAAATAGTTCTTCCGCACCCGTGAGAACAGTTCCTGGACCGTCGGCGGCTGAGCTCGGTCGGCATGATCCTCGCCATAAACCAGCTCCTTGCGGTAGGCGGCTTCCACGCGCTGGTTCTTGAAATTCAGTCCGGGCAGTTTGATACCCGCAATGGCGAGCAGCCCGGTGCCGAAAGCCGACCAGAAGATGGCAAGCCAGAAGAGGGAGTTCGGCACTTCGCCAAGAATCGGCAGGCTCGTCACATAATGCGACAGCGCCAGCATGATCGGCAGGAAGACGACCAGCGTCATCACCGAATTGATCAGGTTGATGCCGAGACCTTCCAGAGTGGTGGAAAAGCGCATCGTATCTTCCTGCACACGCTGCGATGCGCCTTCGATATGGCGAAGCTTTTCCCAATTGGCCATGTAGAAATTGTTCATCGCCGTCCGCCAGCGGAAGATGTAATGGCTGGTGAAAAAGTCGGTCAGTATCGACACGAACATGCTCAGGAAAGCGATCTGCGCGAAGATCAGGAACAGATCGTAGAAGTTTTCGACAGTGATGCCAGGCTGCTTCGTCAGCGCATTCTGCAGCAGATCACCGAAAGGCCGGCGCCAATTGTTGATGACGACCGTGATCTGCACGCCAAAATAAGTCACGAAGATGATAAGCGCCGAACCCCAAATAGACCAAATCTTCCACGGATGGCTGAAGGCCTTCAAATGCCACACCCCGCAAAAGATCAGCGCGGTCAAAAGGAAATAGCCGTAAAACCAGAGGTTTTCCGGCAGCAGGAAGAACGACAGGTCGATCGGCTGCTGCTCCTCAGGAACCGGCGCAAAGCCAAGCGAGGCGCCGAGACCGGCGGCGAAGAAATACCAGCCGAAAATTGCGGCCAGGGTCCAGACTACGAGCGAAGTAAAAAACGCCTTCGGCTGGGGGAAGAAAGAGTGGAACACGGGAGGATTTGCTTTCCTGAACTGGAGTCACGGAAGAGTGGCGAACCACTGGTTGCCCGGAAATTAAGGCAGTTCGAAGAAAGCAGCAATGGGCTCAAGCCATTGTTACGCACTTGTAACCACTTAAGGGATTTTCTTCATCACCGGCATCACGAGCAGCGCGCAGAAAACCAGCACGATGGCCGCGATGATGGTCGGCAGCACGAAATTGCCCGTCGCCTCGGCAATCCAGCCGGCGACGACGGGGCCGATGATCTGGCCGACGCCGAAGGCGGCCGTCATCAGCGCCAGGATGCGGCGCGGGCTTTCGGGTGAGAGCCGGCGACCGATCTGCAATCCGTAGGCGGTGATCGCAAGGAACGTCGCGCCGAACAGCGCGCCGCCGATCAGGGGCGCGACCGAACGCGGCAGTTCCACGGTCGCCAGCACTCCGATCGCCTCGATGACAAGCGCGGCGACATAGACGCCGCCGAGCCCGAGCGGCCGCACGAAGGGCCTCCAGATGAACAGCGCCACCGTCGCCGTCACCCCGGCAATGAACCAGCACAGGAATTCGACGATCGGTCCCGAGGCGCTCATGCGCGCGATGGCGACGAGGAAGGTTGCGGTGATGAC
Organism: Rhizobium sp. GCM10022189; assembly: GCF_042656325.1. NCBI lineage: Bacteria > Pseudomonadati > Pseudomonadota > Alphaproteobacteria > Hyphomicrobiales > Rhizobiaceae > Rhizobium > Rhizobium sp. GCM10022189. The sequence goes on along the minus strand of NZ_JBHSOR010000010.1, from coordinate 40,694 downwards.
ATAGCCGAAGCCGAAGAACCCGTAGGAGAGCGTCAGCAGCACCATCGGCCGGCTCCAGACGAGACCGGGCTCCTTCGCCCGCCCCGAGCGCACCGGCGCCATCGGCAGCAACGCCCAGGCGACGACAAGGCTTGCGAGGCAGAAGAGCGTGCCGCCGATCCAGTCGGCCCGCCAGCCGCCGGCCGCATCGTCGAAGGCATAACCGAGCGCCAGCACCATGACGGAGGAAATCGCAATCCCCGCCCCCGGCCCGCCGAAATGCGCCGCCTGAACGTGGTCGTTGCCGGCTGCCGCCCCGTGGCTCAGCACGATTGCCGACGTGAAGACCATCGCGAAAGCGCTCGCCACGCCGGCCAGGAAGCGAATGACGGCAAAGAGCAGCACCGATTCCGTCGCCGCCATGGCCGCCAGCAGGATTGCGGTGGCAAACAGCGAAAGAAGCGCCACCAGCCGCTCGCGCCCCGCCGCCCAGCCATAGGCGCCGAGAACCGCGCCGACGAGATAACCGACGAAATTGGCCGAGGCGATGAAACCCGCGTCGGCGGCCGAAAGCGGCACGCCGACCATCATGCCGGGCAGGATCGGCGTGAAGGAGAAGCGCCCGAAGCCCATGGCCGCCGCCATGGCGACGGCCCCTGCAAGCGCTGTGGTGAGGAGATTGACCGGGCGGTCGTCGTTGGGAGCCAGCATGGCCCGTTTTATCGCGCTGCAGCATAACCGGGACAAGTGAGTATTTCTGATGGGTGCTTCAATTTCGCGAACAGAATTTTTCGGCCGCACTCTTGAAAGTCATATCTTACGATATATATCGTACGACGTAGTGAACGATACATCTGGCATAAAGGAGCCTATGATGAGAGGTTTTCGAGGTGGTTTCGCCGGTGAGGCGATGCGCATGGGAATGGGCCGCAGGTTTTCCGCCGGCGAGTTGCAGACGATCCTGCTGGCGCTTCTGGAAGAGCGTCCGAGCCACGGCTACGAACTGATCAAGACGCTGGAGGAGCGTTCCGGCGGCTTTTACGTGCCGAGCCCCGGCGTCATCTATCCGGCGCTCACCTATCTGGAAGAGACCGGACTGGCGGAAGTGGAAAACGACGGAGCCAAGAAACTCTACAGGATCACCGAGGCCGGCCGCCAGAAGGTGGAGGAAAACCGCGCTGCGATCGACCAGACCCTTGCCAAGCTGGAGCGCATTGCCGAGGGCATGGCCTTCGTCAACCGCATGTTCGACCCCGATCAGCACCCCGGCGGCGGCGGCGGTGGTGGCCGGCGCCGGCGCGAGGAAGAGGACGACGATTTCGGCCGCGACGACGGCAATGTCCGCGCCGCCCGCCAGCTGTTGCGTTCGGCACTGCGGATGCGCCATCCCTGGTCGGCAAGCGAAGCCGCCAGGATCTCCGGCATCCTGGAGCGCGCCGCCATGGAAATCCTGCAGGGCGGCAAGGCCGATCCGCAGCAGGACTGACCCGCTGCGACCGGGGGCGGCAAAACTGCCGCCCCGTCAATCCCCGGCTTTCAGCAGGCCGCTTGCGAGACCGCGGAAAGCCTCGACCACCTTTGCCAGAAGGCTGTGCGGATCATCGGCAGCGGCAATCCAGAGTGCGGCGCTGAGCGAGGCCCCGTTCAGCAGCCGGGCGGCGGCTTCCGCATCGACAGGCCTGACGGTGCCCTCGTCGATCAGCGCCTGGATTGTCTGGGTCGTCGTCCGCAGGCAGGCATTCTGGCTCGGCCATTGCGAGGGATCGCCGAGCACCGCCGGCCCGTCGAGCAGCATGATGCGCTGGATCTCGGGCTCCAGAGCCATTTCGATATAGGCGGTATATTCCGCCAGCAGCCCGAGCCAGGCCGTCTCCGCCCGGTCGCGCTCAATGCGCAGCCGCTCCCCCATTTCGCTGTCGATCTGGTCGATGACAGCCTGCAGCAATCCCTTCTTGTCGCCGAAATTGTGATAGAGCGCCCCGCGCGTCAGCCCGACATCGGCTGTCAGGTCGTCCATCGAAGCAGCCGCAAAACCCTTGGCTGCGAAAGCCTTCCGGGCGGCCTGAATGAGCTTCGCCCTCGTCTCCTCCATCATCTGCGCCCGGGTCTTTGCCGCCATCACCATCTCCAGAATACACATACGCGCCGTATGTGTATTGACATACGCAGCGTATGTCTGATTATATCCACATACGAGGCGTATATCAATTGAAGCTCCGCACGATGGGCAAGGCCATACCCGCGAATATCCGACCGCTGTCGACGGGCGCCCGCCCGGCGATGGGTTCCCTTTGCCCGAACAGGAGAAAACGATGAGCAAACGTGATGCGATCTTCCCCGCCGGCCGCCAGGCGCTCTATGAGATCAACCGCTATTCGGCGGCGATCCGCTCCGGCGACCTTCTTTTCGTCTCCGGCCAGGTCGGCAGCCGTGAAGACGGTTCGCCCGAGCCGGATTTCGCACGGCAGGTGCAGCTTGCCTTCGACAATCTGAAAGCCGTGCTGAAGGCCGCCGGCGCCACTTTCGACGATGTCGTCGACGTCACGACCTTCCATACCGACCCCGAAGCGCAGTGGCCCGTCATCTCCGGCATCAGAATGAAGGAAATCGGCCAAGCGCCCTACCCGAACTGGACGGCCGTCGGCGTGAACTGGCTGGCGGGCTTCGACTTCGAAATCAAGGCGATCGCCCGCCTGCCGCAAGCCGCCTGACATGACGCGGGGCGCGGCGCGCAAAGAGCGGGCGGCGTTCTACGAAATCGCGACGACCTCGAGTTCCTGATCGCCGACAGCAACGACATCGCCGACGGCCTTGCCCATGAGAAGACGGGCGACCGGCGAGACATAGGAGATCGATCCGGCCTTCGGATCGGCCTCATCCTCTCCGACGATACGATAGGTCTGCACCCGGCCGTCGTCGCGGCTGAAGGTGACGGTGCTTCCGAAGGCAACGGTTTCGGTCGAGGCCGGGTTCGGCACGAGTTGCGCCGTGCGAACGCGTTCGACGAAATAGCGCAGGTCGCGCAGCGGATTGGCCTGCTGCCGCCGCTTTTCGTTGACGTCCTCGATCGCGCCCGCGGCCTCATAGGCGAGCCGCGCTTCCTGCACCTGCAGTTCCAGCGCCTTCAGCCCGGCTTCCGTCACGAGATTGGGATGCGGCGAGATCGCACGGTCGGGCAGCAGCGTTTCCGCTGCCGTTTCGGCACTCTCTTCCTTGGTGAAGGCAACAGCCATCTCGACCTCCGGCGGCGAACGGAAAGCCCTTCAGGCCGCCAATGTCAGAATAATCGGCCCGTTGCGGGTTGCAACGACGGTGTGCTCGTACTGCACCGTCGGGGCCTTGGGATCGGCATAGAGCGTCCAGGCATCGTCGCCGCCTTCGGCCCATGTGGCGCCGAGCGACAGGAAAGGCTCGACGGTAAAGACCAGCCCTTCCGTCATCATGCGCCGTTCGGACGGGTCGGGCCAGGTGGAAAGTTCGGCCGGCTCTTCGTGCAGCGAACGGCCGACGCCGTGGCTGGCGAGGTTGGCGACGAGCGTGTAGCGGTTCTTCTGGGCGAAGGCGCCGACGGCATTGCCGATCTTTGCCAGCGGCTCGCCGGCCTTCACCTGGTTGAGGCCGACCCAGAGCGCCCGCTTGCCGTCGCGACAAAGCTTTTCGATCCTGGATTTGACCGGCGGCACGGCGAAGGAGGCGCCGGTGTCGGCAAAGAAGCCGTCCTTTTCCGCCGACACGTCGATATTGACGAGATCGCCCGGGCGGATGACGCGCGGGCCGGGAATGCCGTGGGCGATTTCCTCGTTGACGCTGATGCAGGTCGCGCCCGGAAACTGGTAGCAGAATTCCGGCGCCGAGCGGGCACCGGCATCTTCCAGCACCTTGCGGCCGATCTGGTCGAGCTCCAGCGTCGTCATGCCGGGCTCCATGGCCGCCGCCATCACCTGAATGGCGTTGGCGCAGATGCGGCCGATCTCCTTGAGCTTGGAAAGTTCTTCGTCGTTCTCGATTACCATGGACCCGTTCCGGCTTTGCCGAGAGCGACAGGCTCTTCGTCAAGCGGTGGCTTTCGCGCCTTCGGAAGCCCCAGTCAATGCCTTTCTGACGATCGGCGCCACTTTTGTCCCGTAGAGTTCGATACCGCGCATCACCTGCTCGTGCGGCATCTGGCCGATCGCCATCTGCAGCAGGAAGCGGTCGTTGCGGAATATCTTGTGGGCCACAACGATCTTTTCCGCCACCCGTTCCGGATCGCCGAGGAAGAGATTGCCGGTCGGGCCGCGCGCCATGTCGAAATGCGCCCGGCTCGTCGGCCCCCAGCCGCGCTCGCGCCCGATGCGGTTCATCACCTCGGCCTGCGGGCCGTAGAACTGGTCGGCCGCAGCCTCCGTCGTATCGGCGATGAAACCGTGCACGTTGATGCTGGTCTTCAGCTTGGCGGCATCCTGCCCTGCCCGGCGGGCCGCTTCCCGGTAGAGATCGAAGAGCGGCGCAAAACGCGGATATTCGCCGCCGATAATGGCAAGCGCCACCGGCAGGCCGAGCGCACCGGCGCGCGCCACCGATTGCGGCGTGCCGCCGACGGCGATCCACAAGGGCAGCGGGTCCTGCAGCGGCCGGGGATAAACGCCGCGTCCATGGATCGGCGGGTGCAGTTCCCCTTTCCAGGTAATGACCTCGTTGTCGCGCAGCGCCAGCAGCAGATCGAGCTTCTCTTCGAAAAGCTGGTCGTAATCTTCGAGATTGTAGCCGAACAGCGGGAAGGATTCGATGAAGGAACCGCGCCCGGCCATGATTTCGGCGCGGCCGTTGGAAATCAGGTCGAGCGTCGCAAACTGCTGGAACACCCGCACCGGATCGTCGGAAGACAGAACCGTGACGGCGCTGGTCAGGCGAATATTCTTCGTCCTGGCCGCCGCCGCGGCAAGTGCCACCGCCGGTGCCGAGGCCACATAGTCGGGCCTGTGATGTTCGCCGAGACCGAAGACGTCGAGGCCGACCTGATCGGCAAGCTCGATTTCCTCGATCAGATGCCTGATCCGCTCGGCCGCGTCCACGCCCTTGCGGGGCGAATTGGGATTGACGTCTGCAAATGTGTAAAGGCCGAGTTCCATGGTCTGCATCCTCTCTGACTTGCCCCTGAAATAAGGTCCGGCAGAGCCTGGAGCAAACGGAAATTCTGGAACGGATTGTTCGATAAAGTTGATAGGCGCGTCGGGCCGGCGCCTGCCACGGATCGATGGTTTCGATGCCCGCTCCCGGAAGCCGTGGGGCGGCATCGCGTGGAGGCACAGATTATTTCGTCGCCGGTTGCGCCGCTTCTTCCTGCATCTTGTCGATCTCCCGCCGGATATGGGCGGCCTCCGCCGCCGAATGCGCAAGCGCGATGGCGCGGTCGAAGGCGATGCGTGCCGGGCCAATGCGCCCGAGCTGCTTCAGGAGATTGCCGTGCAGGCCGTGATAATAGAAGTAGCCGTCCAGCTTTTCGCCAAGCGGTTCGATGAGGTCGAGTGCGGCCTGCGGGCCGTGCAGCTTGGAAATGGCGACGGCGCGGTTGAGCGTCACGACGGGCGAAGGCTGCACGCGCTCCAGCGCCCGGTAGAGCAGGTCGATTTCCACCCAGTCGGTATCCTCGGCGCGTTTGGCGCGGGAATGGACGGCGGCAATCGCCGCCTGCAGCTGGTAGGGGCCGGGCTGGCGGTGGCGCAGCGCCTTGTCGAGCAGCGCCAGCGCCTCGTTGATGAAGGCCTGGTTCCAGAGCGAACGGTCCTGATCTTCCAGCAGCACGATCTCGCCTTCGGCGCTGAAGCGTGCCGGCCTGCGGGAAATCTGCGAGAGCATCAGGGACAAAAGCCCCATCAGCTCGGGCTCGGCGGGGAAGATATGCAGCATCAGCCGCGCCAGCCGGATCGCCTCGTCGCTGAAGGCGGCCGCCTCCTGCTCCGGATCGGCCTGGCTGTAGCCCTCGTTGAAGATCAGGTAGATCATCGTGCTGACGATCGACAGCCGCTCGGCCCTTTCCTGCGGGCTTGGCGTTTCGAAGGGCACGCCCGCCTTTGCCACCCGCGCCTTGGCGCGCGTGATGCGTTGTTCCATGGCGCTTTCGGAGACGAGGAATGCGCGCGCGATCTGCGCTACCGTGAGGCCGGAGACGATGCGCAGCGCCAGCGCGATCTGCTGCGTGGCCGGCAGGTCCGGGTGGCAGCAGATGAAGAGCAGCCGCAGGATGTCGTCGCGATAGTTGGAATCGTCCAGCCGCTCGGCAATATCGCTTTCGGCATCCTCCTTGTCGGAAATCTGGTCCTCGTCCGGCAGCGCCTGGATCTTCGCCCGCTTACGCACCGCGTCGATGCCGCTGTTGCGGCCGACGAAGATCAGCCAGGCGGTCGGGTCGCGCGGCGGCCCCTTCTCGGGCCATGTCCGGATCGCACGCAGGCACGCTTCCTGAAACGCTTCCTCCGCCGTATCGAGATTGCGGAAGTAGCGCAGCAGCGCACCGAGTGCCTTCGGCCGGGCCGAGGCAAGCGCGAGGTCGATCCAGGCAATGTCCGTCATGATGCGATTTCTCCCGGCCTGAACGTGTAGAACGGCCGTATTTCGTAAGAGGTGGAACCCGGATTGACCGCCGAAAGCTCTTTGGAAAAGGCAACCGCCTCATCCAGCGTTTCGAAATCAACCGTGTAGAAGCCGAGAAGCGCCTCTTTCGTTTCCGCAAACGGGCCGTCGACGACGAAGGCCTCGTCCTTGCCCTTGCGCACGGTCGTTGCCGCCGTCGTCGGCATCAGCCGGCCGGTCGGGCCGAGCTTGCCGGCAGCGGCGAGCGGCTCGATCACGGCATGAAGCCTTCCCATGACGGCAGCCTCTTCCTCCTTGGTCCAGGCGAAGACGGTTTCCTCATTGGCGTAGCAAAGGATTGCGTAAAGCATCGGTTACTCCTCTTTCCGAATGACGAAGGAGTAACCGCTTGGCAGACAGGGCGCATCAAAAAATTATCGATGGGGAAACTGGCAAACGCGATGGAAACACCGGGATTAACCATGCGCGCGAGCCCGGCAAAGGCCGCCATCGAGTTGCCCGATTTGGCCCCGAGAGCTTTGCGCGCTTTCCATCACCTCTTCGTTCGAGACCCCATGACCAGATCCCGGATACTTCTGGCGGCCCTTGCCGCCCTCGTCCTGCCGCGGCAGGCGGCCCATGCCGCCTCGGCGCCGGAAAACTTCCTCTATACGAGCGCCGGCAATCTCGCCGCCGCAAAGGCAACACTTTCCCGGCCCGATATCGGCGGCGTGCAGGTCGTCTACAACTGGAAAAGCCTGGAGCCGGCCAAGGGCCAGTATGATTTCTCGGCGATCGAAGCCGATCTCGCCATCGCCAAAAGCCTGAACAGGAAGATGTTCATCCAGGTTCAGGACCGCTTCTTCAATCCGAAGGCGCGCAACATTCCCGACTACATGCTGACCGAACCGGAATATGACGGTGGCCTGACCCCGCAATTCGACAATCCCGGAGAGAACAAGCCCGTCGGTTCCGGCTGGGTCGCCCAGCAATGGAACCCGGCCGTGCGCGCCCGCTATCAGGCGCTCCTGAAGGCGCTTGCCGAAAAGTTCGACGGCCAGGTCTACGGCATCAACCTGCCGGAAACGTCCATCGATCTCGACCCCAGGAACGAGCCGAAGGGCTTTTCCTGCGACGCCTATTTTTCGGCCGAGATGGAAAACCTCGCCTTCGCCCGCAAGGCCTTCGAAAAGTCGCTGGTCGTTCAATATGTGAACTTCTGGCCCTGCGAATGGGAGAACGACCATAATTACATGGGCCGCCTCTTCGACTATGCCGCCAGGAACAATGTCGGCCTCGGCGGCCCCGATATCGTGCCGAACCGCAAGGCGCAGATGAAGAACTCCTACCCCTTCTTCAACAAGTACAAAGGCAAGCTCCCCTATGTCGGCCTCGCCGTGCAGGAGCCGACGCTCACCTACAAGAACCCGGCGACCAAGAAACCCTTCACCAGGGAAGAGTTCACCGCCTTCGCTGAGGACTATCTCGGCGCCAACGTGATCTTCTGGAGCACGGCCACACCCTGGCTGAAGAAATGACAAAAGCCGGCAGGCGGTCGCAAGTCCGCCTGCCCCGATATTTTCGAATGCCCTAGCCGACCCAGGCCGAATTGCGGATGACGCTGCAGAAATTGCCTCTGTGGAAATGCGGCTCCCTGTCCGCGATCACATCCGCCTTCACATTGCCGAAAGTCGTTTCCGGCTTGTGCCTGATGCCGTCATAGAAGGTCTGGATGATATCCTCCTTGAAATGCGGCGTGCGCGGATGGGCATGCACCACAGCTTCGCGGTCGGCATCGCCGAAGCCGTGATAGTCGATACCGAGCACGTCCATCTCCACGCCGGCCGTCACCAGCGCCACGACCGGGTGCATATGCTGCGGAATGCCGGGCGTCGTATGCAGCGCGATCGCCGTCCAGACCGTATCGATATCGGCCTGCGAGATGCCGTAGCTTTTCAGGAAATCGCGCGCGGCATTGGCGCCGTCGACCTCGAAGCGCTCATGCGCCGAACTGTGCTGATGCGTCAGCCCCATGTCGTGGAACATGGCGCCGGCATAGAGCAGTTCCGGATCGAAGCTCAGCCCGCGGCGCTTGCCGGAAAGCGCACCGAAATAATAGACCCGGCTGGAATGGTGGAAGAGCAGCGGCGACTCCGTGTCCCGCACCAGTTCGGTAATGTCGCGGGCAAGCTTGCTGTCGGGAATACTGATGCCGCCGATCGTCAATGTCATCGTCTTTCTCCTTGATGGTGGATGCCAGGGAGCGTAAAAGCCGCTGAACGCGTCAGCAATCGACGCCATCCGTCATTTTCTGCCAAAACCACCCTGCTGCAGACATGAGGCCGTCAGATGAAACCCAGGAACATCGCAATCCTCGCCGTTCCCGGCGTCCAGCTTCTGGATGTCTCCGGCCCGCTCGACGTCTTTGCCGAGGCCAACCTGCAGAGCGGCAAGGAGGCCTACCGTCCTGTCGTCATCGCCACCACGCACGGACATATCCGCAGTTCCTCCGGCGTGCGCCTGGTCGCCGATTATACGATCGAGGATGAGACCGGTCCGCTGGACACGCTGCTGGTGGCGGGCCGGCCCAATGCGGCCGAGACCGAACACGATGCAAAGCTGCTTTCGTGGCTCGGCAAGGCCGCGCCGCACGCCCGCCGTTACGGCTCGGTCTGCAGCGGCGCATTCCTGCTTGCGGCGGCCGGCCTGCTCGATGGCCGACGCGTGACGACCCACTGGGCCGTCGCAGAGAGATTGAGACAGGCCTATCCCGCCGCAACCGTGGAAGAAGATGCGATCCATGTGGCGGACGGAAAGCTGAGAACCGCCGCCGGCGTCACCGCGGGACTGGACCTTGCCCTCTCCCTTGTCGAAGAAGACCTTGGCCGCGAGGTGGCGATGCGCACCGCAGCCCAGCTCGTCATGTTCTTCAAGCGCCCCGGCGGCCAGATGCAGTTCAGCCGCAAGGGCGAAGCCGCCCCCGCCGGGCGCTCGGCCCTTCAGGAAGTGCAGCGCTGGATCGCCGCCAATCCCGCTGCCGACCACAGCGTCGCCGAGCTCGCCCGCCGCATGGAACTCAGCCCCCGGCATTTTGCCCGCCTCTTTCGCGAGGAAGTCGGCGTGACACCGGCAGCCTGGGTCGAATCCACCCGCATCGCCGCCGCCCGCCGGCTGCTCGAAAGCGGGCACGCACCGAAACAGGTGGCGAGCGAATGCGGCTTTGCCGACGACGACACGCTGCGCCGCGCCTTCATGCGCCATCTCGGCGTCACGCCTGCGGAATACCGCAAGCAATATGCGCATATGAGCCCGGCAAACTGAGCGGCTAGAATTCGCTCAGCGTCCGCTTCACCGCGTTCTTCCAGCCCTTGAGCTTCGCGGCACGGGTCTTCTCGTCCATTGCGGGCTCGAAGCGGCGGTCGCGTTTCCAGGTGGCGGAAAATTTTTCCCGGTTGGGCCACACGCCTGCCCTGCTGCCGGCGAGCCACGCGGTCCCGAGCGCCGTCGTCTCCAGAATGACGGGGCGGTCGACCGGCGCCTCCAGCAGGTCCGCAAGCCGCTGCATCGTCCAGTCGGAGGCGACCATGCCGCCGTCGACGCGCAGCACCGTATCGTCGGCGCCGTTCTTCCAGTCCTTCTGCATGGCCTCCAGCAGGTCGCGCGTCTGGTAGCAGACGGCCTCGAGCGCGGCGCGGGAAAGCTCGGCCGGGCCGCTGTTGCGTGTCAGCCCGTAGATCGCGCCGCGCGCCTTGGCATCCCAGTGCGGGGCGCCGAGGCCGGTAAAGGCCGGCACCAGATAGACGTCCTGCGTCGGATCGGCTTTCTCTGCCAGGTCGTTGGTATCGGATGCCTTATCGACGATGCCGAGACCGTCGCGCAGCCATTGCACCGCCGCCCCCGCGATGAAGATCGAACCTTCCAGCGCATAGGTCGTCTCGCCGTTCAGGCGATAGGCGATCGTCGTCAGCAGCCGGTTTTTCGAGCGCACCATGTCGCTGCCGGTATTGAGCAATGCGAAGCAGCCGGTGCCGTAGGTCGATTTCAGCATGCCCGGCTCGAAGCAGGCCTGCCCGATCGTCGCCGCCTGCTGGTCGCCGGCGACACCGAGAATGGGTATGGCCGCGCCGAACAGCGCCGGATCGACGGTGCCGAAATCGTCGGCGCAATCCTTCACCTCCGGCAGCATGGCGGCCGGCACGCGCAGGATGTCGAGCAGGTCCTCGTCCCACGCGTTGGTCGCGATATTATACATCAGCGTGCGCGACGCGTTGGTCGCGTCGGTCACGAAACTCTTGCCGCCCGTCAGCCGCCAGATCAGGAACGTGTCGATCGTGCCGAAGCAGAGGTCGCCGCGCGCAGCCCTTGCCCGCGCGCCCTTCACATTGGCGAGCATCCACGAAAGCTTGGTTCCCGAGAAATACGGATCGAGGATGAGGCCGGTCTTCTTCGTGAAGGTGCGCTCCAGGTCCTGCCGCTTGAGATTGTCGCAATAGCTTGCCGTGCGCCGGTCCTGCCAGACGATGGCGTTCTGGATCGGCTTGCCGGTCTCGCGCTCCCAGACGACGACAGTCTCGCGCTGGTTGGTGATGCCGAGTGCGGCAATATCCGTCGCACTCACCTTCGCTTCGCGCAGCGCCATGTTGACGGTGGAAACGACCGAATCCCAGATTTCCTCGGGATCGTGCTCCACCCAGCCGGAGCGCGGATAGATCTGCGTGAATTCCTTCTGGCCCATGCCGGCGATCTTCATGTCGCCGTCGAAGACGATCGCCCGCGTCGAGGTCGTTCCCTGATCGACCGCCAGAACATATCCACCCATGCGATTCCTCCCGCGCATCCCGTTGTCGTGGCAAATCAATAGGGCAGGTCCGCAGCACTTGGAAGGGTGTAAGTGGCCGCGGCGCACCGCCGCCACTTCCCGATTGCCAGCCCGGCGCCTTTGAGCATAACCTCGCTCTGACGCTGCAATGCAGCATCTCGGCTCCAGGGAGGAAGAAGCATGAAGAGATCAGTCGTCGTCACCGGGTCAACCAGCGGCATCGGGCTTGCGATCGCCTCGGCCTTTGCCGCCAGGGGCGATAACGTCGTCATCAACGGCTTCGGAAAGGAGGATGAAATCAAGGCGATAGTGGAGCGCCTTGAATCATCGTCGAAAGCCGGGGTCCTCTATCATCCGGCCGACATGACGAAGCCTTCCGAGATCGCCGACCTGATCGAGACTGCCGGCAAGACCTTCGGAACCGTCGATGTGCTCGTCAACAATGCCGGCATCCAGCATGTCGAAAAGATCGAGGATTTCCCGATCGAGAAATGGGACCAGATCATCGCCATCAACCTGTCCAGCTCCTTCCATACGATGCGGGCTGCCATCCCGCTGATGAAGGCGAAAAAACACGGCCGCATCATCAACATCGCCTCGGCCCACGGCCTTGTCGCCTCGCCCTTCAAATCTGCCTATGTAGCGGCAAAGCATGGTATATTAGGCCTGACGAAGACGGCGGCTCTCGAGCTTGCCGAATTCGGCGTGACGGTAAACGCCATCTGCCCCGGCTATGTGCTGACCCCGCTGGTTGAAAAGCAGATCCCCGATACCGCCAAGGCGCGCGGCATGACCGAAGAGCAGGTCAAGACCGAGGTCATCCTCAAGGCGCAGCCGACGCACGAATTCGTCAAGGCCGAGGAGATCGGCGCACTGGCGCTTTACCTCGCAAGCGAGGAAGCCCGGCAGGTGACCGGCACGCATATCTCGATTGACGGGGGCTGGACGGCGGCATAACCATTTTAGGAAAAATACTCGGGAACATCATGAACGACAGCATCCGCTTCATCCTCAATGGCGAGGACGTTTCCCTGAAGAACGTCCGGCCGACCGAGACGCTTCTCGATTTCCTCCGGCTGAAGCGGCGGCTGACAGGCACCAAGGAAGGCTGCGCCGAGGGCGATTGCGGCGCCTGCACCGTGCTTGTCGGCCGGCTGATCGACGGCAAGCTCTTCTACGAATCCGTCAATGCCTGCATTCGCTTCATCGGCTCTCTCCAGGCCACGCATGTGGTGACGGTCGAACATCTGGCGGCAAAAGACGGCACGCTGCACCCGGTGCAGCAGGCCATGGTCGATTGCCACGGGTCGCAATGCGGCTTCTGCACGCCCGGTTTCGTCATGTCGCTCTACGGCCTCTGGCTGTCCAACGAGAAGCCCGACCGCGCCGAGATCGAAAGGGCGCTCCAGGGCAATCTCTGTCGCTGCACCGGATACGAGCCGATCGTCAGGGCGGCCGAGCAGGTGAGCCTGCAGCGCCCGAGCACGCTCTTCGACCCGCTGGAAAAGACCCGCGCCGAAATCATCGCCCGCCTCTGGGCCATGCAGGCGGCCGAAACGCTGACGATCACGTCCGAGGAAGGCCGCCTCATCGTGCCGCGCTCCGCCGAGGCGCTGGCAAAGATCATTGCGGCCGAACCGGCGGCCACGATCGTTGCCGGCTCCACCGATGTCGGCCTCTGGGTCACGAAACAGATGCGGCAGCTGAACCCGGTCGTCTTCATCAACCACCTGACCGAGCTTCAGTCGATCATTGCCGGCGACTACGGCATCAGCATCGGTGCCGGCGTCACCTATAGCCGCGCTTTGGAAACCATTGCCCGCAAGCTTCCCGCCGTTGCCCGCCTCATCACCCGCATCGGCGGCGAGCAGGTGCGCAACATGGGCACGATCGGCGGCAATATCGCCAACGGCTCGCCGATCGGCGACAGCCCGCCGCCGCTGATTGCGCTCGGTGCGCAACTGACGCTGCGCTCGGTCGAAGGCGCGCGCAGGATGCCGCTTGAGGATTATTTCATCGCCTATGGCAAGCAGGACCGCCGGCCGGGCGAATTCGTCGAAAGCGTCTTCGTGCCCTACCCGGTCGCAGAGGCGAAATTCGCCGTCTACAAGATCAGCAAGCGCCGCGACGAGGATATTACCGCCGTGCTCGGCGCCTTCTATCTGGTGCTGGACGAGGCCGAGCGCGTTGCCGAGATCCGCATCGCCTTCGGCGGCATGGCGGCAACGCCGAAACGCGCCCGCAGCGTCGAGGCCGAGCTGATCGGCAAGGTCTGGAGCGAGGCAACCATCGAGGCCGCCCGCCCCGCCTTCGACGCCGACTTCCAGCCGCTGACGGACTGGCGCGCCACAGCGGAATACCGCCAGCTCACGGCGAAGAACCTGCTGACGCGCTTCTATCTCGAAACGGTCGGCGCACCGGCCGAACTGAAGCGGTTCGAGGAGGTGGCGTGATGAGAATGGGATATGTTGATGCCGTGTGGCCCCCTCATCCGCCCTTCGGGCACCTTTTCCCCGAGGGGAGAAGGGGGGAACGAGACCGCGCGGCATCCACTTCTCCCCGGCGGGGAGAAGGTGGCGGCAGCCGGATAAGGGGGCCACACGGCACCGCATCTCCTCACGAAGGAGCCCTCTGATGGACAAGTCCACCTTCGAGGATCGCAAGCTCATCAACGGCCAGATGCATGTCTCGCTGCGGCATGATTCAGCACATAAGCATGTCACCGGAAGTGCCGATTATATCGACGATATTCCCGAGCCCGCCGATCTCCTGCACGGCGCGCTCGGCCTGTCCGACCGGGCTCATGCCGAAATCCTCTCGATGGATCTCTCTGAGGTCGCCGCACACCCCGGCGTCGTCTGGGTCTTCACCGGCAAGGACATTCCGGGCGTCAACGACGTCAGCTCCAACGGCAGCCACGACGAGCCGCTGCTTGCCGAAACCAGGGTGGAATTCCACGGCCAGCCGATCTTCGCGGTGATCGCCGAAAGCCGCGAGATCGCCCGCCGCGCCGCCCGCAAGGCGAAGATCGAATATCGCGACCTGCCGCACTGGAGCGATATAGACGGCGCGATCGAAAACGGCAGCCCGCTCGTCATCACCCCGATGACCCTGCAGCGCGGCGAAGCGAAAGCGGAAATGGAAAACGCCCCGCGCCGGCTGACGGGCCGCATGCGCATCGGCGGCCAGGAGCATTTCTACCTCGAAAGCCATATCGCCATGGCGATCCCCGGCGAGGATGACGAGGTCACTGTCTGGTCTTCGACCCAGCATCCGAGCGAGATCCAGCACATTGTCGGCCATGTGCTGCATATCCCTTCGAATGCCGTCACGGTCAACGTGCGCCGCATGGGCGGCGGCTTCGGCGGCAAGGAAACGCAGGGCAACCAGTTTGCGGCCCTTGCCGCGGTTGCGGCCAAGAAGCTGAAGCGCGCCGTCAAGTTCCGTCCCGATCGCGACGAGGACATGAGCGCCACCGGCAAGCGCCACGATTTCCGCGTCGATTACGAACTCGGCTTCGACGACGAAGGCCGCATCCACGCGGTCGACGCCACCTATTCGGCCCGCTGCGGCTTCTCCTCGGACCTTTCAGGCCCCGTCACCGACCGCGCCCTCTTCCATGCCGATTCCAGCTATTTCTACCCGCATGTGCATCTGGTCTCGCAGCCGCTGAAGACGCATACGGTCTCCAACACCGCTTTCCGCGGTTTCGGCGGCCCGCAGGGCATGCTCGGCGCCGAACGCTTCATCGAGGAGATCGCCTATGCCGTCGGCAAGGATCCGCTCGATATCCGCAAGCTGAATTTCTACGGCCAGCCGGGGTCCGGGCGCACCACCACGCCCTACCATCAGGAGGTCGAGGACAATATCATCGCCCGCGTGGTCGACGAATTGGAGGAGAGCGCCGACTACCGCGCCCGGCGCAACGCCATCGTCGCCTTCAACCGCGACAGCCGCTATATCCGCAAGGGCATTGCGCTGACACCGGTGAAATTCGGCATTTCCTTCACCATGACCGCCTTCAACCAGGCCGGCGCGCTGGTCCATATCTATCAGGACGGCTCGATCCACCTGAACCATGGCGGCACGGAAATGGGCCAGGGCCTCTATACCAAGGTGGCGCAGGTTCTGGCCGACAGTTTCCAGGTCGATATCGACCGGGTGAAGATCACCGCGACGACGACCGGCAAGGTGCCGAACACCTCGGCGACCGCCGCTTCCTCCGGTTCGGACCTGAACGGCATGGCAGCCTTCGACGCGGCCCGCCAGATCAAGGAACGGCTCGTCGCCTTCGCGGCGGAGAAATGGAGCGTTCCGGCGGACGACATCGTCTTCCTGCCCAACCGCGTGCGGGTCGGCGAGATCGAAATCCCCTTCCCCGATTTCATCAAACAGGCCTATTTCGCCCGCGTGCAGCTGTCGGCCGCCGGCTTCTACAAGACCCCGAAGATCCACTGGGACCGCAAGGCCGGCCGCGGCACGCCCTTCTACTATTTCGCCTATGGCGCCGCCTGCAGCGAAGTGTCGATCGACACGCTGACCGGCGAATATCTCGTCGACCGCACCGATATCCTCCACGATGTCGGCCGCTCGCTGAACCCGGCAATCGATATCGGCCAGGTCGAGGGCGCCTTCGTCCAGGGCATGGGCTGGCTGACGACCGAAGAACTCTGGTGGGACGACAAGGGGCGGCTGCGCACCCACGCGCCTTCCACCTACAAGATCCCGCTCGCCTCCGACCGGCCGAAGATCTTCAATGTGCGCCTTGCCGAATGGTCCGAAAACGCGGAAGCCACGATCGGCCGCTCCAAGGCCGTCGGCGAGCCGCCCTTCATGCTGGCGATCTCGGTGCTGGAAGCCCTTTCCATGGCGGTCGCAAGCGTTGCCAACTATCGCGTCTGCCCGCATCTCGATGCGCCTGCCACGCCCGAGCGCGTGCTGATGGCAGTCGAGAGGATGAAGAGGGTGTAGCCATGACGCGGCGCGAAATCCTTTCCGGTTTTGTACCCGGCAGCGACTTCCGCGCCTTTCTGGCCCTGCAGCCCGAAGCGATCCTGATCGAGATATCGGGCACGCAAGGTTCGACGCCACGCGAAGCCGGCACCTTCATGCTGGTTTCGGCGGCAAGTGTCTGGGGCACGATCGGCGGCGGCCATTTCGAATATATCGCGATCGGCAATGCCCGCGACCTGCTCGCCGGCAGCGGCGGCACGGAGACGATGGATATTCCGCTCGGCCCGGAAATCGGCCAGTGCTGCGGCGGCCGCACGCAACTGCGTTTCCGCCGCGTTACCGATACGGTCCGCAACGAGATGGAGAGAAGGCAGGAAAGCGAAGCCGAAAGCCTGCCGGAAGTCCATGTCTTCGGCGCAGGCCATGTCGGCCGCGCGCTGGCGGCAGCGCTCGCACCGCTGCCGCTATCCGTCACCGTGATCGAAACCCGGCAGGACGAGCTTGCCAATCTGCCGGTCCCGACGAAAAGCCGCCTCGTGCCGATGCCCGAGGCCCTGGTGAAGGACATGCCCGCCGGCGCAGCACTCGTCATCCTCACGCACGACCACGCGCTCGATTTCCTCATCGCCCGCGAAGCGCTCGCCCGCACCGACCTTGCCTATATCGGCATGATCGGCTCGGCGACCAAGCGGGCGACCTTTGCGAACTGGCTTTGCCGCGAGGCGGGCGGCGAGCGCGCCTGGCTCGATCGCCTCACCCTGCCGATCGGCGGATCGGCGGTGAAGGACAAGCGCCCGCAGGTGATCGCTGCCATGACGGCCGCCGAAATCCTGACGGCGCTTGCCGCCTATCGCGACCGGTCGTCCTCGTAGCGCGGGTCGCGCCCGTCCAGGAAACCGAGATCGCGCTTGATGCGGTCGGGCGTGACATCCATATCGAGCTTCGGCATGCGGCTGCCGATCCCCCGGAGCAGCCGGCGGACAACGGTGGCGATCAATGCCTCTCTTGCGACAGAACGGTTCTCTTCGATAGCCTGGCAATCCATGACATCACCTTGATGGTTTGATGAGATGATTGCAGTCTGCAGCGAAAAATGATGCAATTCCAATCGAACAACCGTCTGAACCCATAAAGAGAACTTATCCATGAAACTGTCGAAGCAGTTCCCGCTGAATGCGCTGCGCGTCTTCGAATCCGTGGCCCGGCTCGGCAGTTTCACCAAGGCCGGCGACGAGCTCGGCATGACGCAGACGGCCGTCAGCTACCAGATCAAGCTTCTGGAGGAGAATATCGGCGAGCCGCTGTTCCTGCGCCGGCCGCGCCAGATCGAACTGACGGAAGCGGGCAGGTATCTCGCCCCCAGGGTCTCCGACGCATTCAACATCCTGATCGACGCCATGGCCTCGATGCGCAAGGCGACCGAGGAAACGCTGACGATCCATTCGACGGCAACCTTCGCCCAGCAATGGCTGTCGCGCTACATCGGCTCCTTCCAGCTGCAGTTTCCGGATATCGCCGTCAGGCTCGTCACCTCGGGCAATCTCGTCGACTTCCAGAAGGAGGCCGCCGATGTCGCGATCCGCTGGGGCCGCGGCGATTGGCCGGGCCTCATCAGCCACCGCATCATGAAGCTTGATTACGCCCCCATGCTGAGCCCGAAACTCGCTGCCGAAATCGGCGGCGTTCACGAGCCCGCGGACCTGTTGAAACTCCCCCTGATCAGCGCCGGCGATCCCTGGTGGGCGCAATGGTTTGCGGCCGCCGGCGTCGAGAACGCCGATCTTTCCCGCTATCCGAAAAGCGAATTCGGCACGCAGATCCTCGATGCCAGCATCGCCATGGCCGGCGGCGGCGTCGCCATGCTCAATCCCGGCCACTTCCAGGACGATGTCGCCGCCGGAAGGCTGTACCAGCCCTTCGAACTGACCGGCTACGACGGGCGCGACTACTGGCTGGCCTATCCCGAGAACAGGCGCAACGTTCCGAAAATCAGGAATTTCCGGAAATGGTTGCTGGACAAATTCCATGTCGAGCAGGAAGGGCTCTCAGACTGAGCGCTTAAAAGCCCATTTCAGGCGCATAGAAACATCGCGGCGTGTCCTCGTTCGGAAACAGGCAGATGTGATATTCGCTGTCGCCCGAATGCATCGCCTTGGTCATCGGCAGCAGAAAGACATGGTAGCGTGTCACGAGCCGGTGATCGCCAGGCTTCAGCGTCACGCGATAGCCGTAGGGCGTGATCGCCACGGTCTTGGACGGGATCATCTGGCAATCGCCGTTCTCGGCATTTCCATTGCAACAATAGGGGTCGTAGCTCCACCCCGTACCGGCGTCGTGGGCTGTCGCGAACGACGCATAGGCAATCATCACACATGTCAGAATGCTGCGCATGGGCATCTTCTCCGTCGATGAATGCGCCGCCGGCATGATGCGGTTTCCCCTCATACCGGCGGCTTGCGTTTAAAAACTGTAACCCAAACTTCACATTTCAAGAAACCGCCTGCCCCGCATCGGAGCACCGGCGGAAAACAGGATGTCGCAGAAATCCGCGATTTTTTAAGGCACGTGAATGCCGTGCCCGCCTCACGCAACCGGATTGCCACCCCAAATTGCGCGGATATAAATATTTCCATGGAAGAGCAGCGATATGCTTTTGGCCGTTTCATGCTCGACCCCGGCAGCGGCGTGCTGCGGCGGGACGGCCAGCCGGTCCCGCTCGGCCAGCGCGCGATCGCGCTTCTCAAGGCGCTGCTCGATGCGGACGGAAGACCGGTCGGGAAGGAGGCGCTGATCGAGGCGGGCTGGCCGGGGCTGATGGTGGAGGAAGGCAATCTCTCGGTCCAGATCGCGCATCTGCGCAAGGCGCTCGGGCAGCGGCCGGACGGCCAGGAATGGATCGTCACGCTGCCGCGCCTCGGCTACCGGCTCTTGCGCAGACAGGTCGCCGCCGCCGAAACCGGGGATGACATATTTCCCTCGCTCGCGGTCCTGCCCTTCGAAAATCTGAGCGGCGATCCAAAACAGCAGTATTTTGCCGACGGCATCGTCGACGACATCATCACGGCGCTCAGCCGCTTCACGTCCTTTGCCGTCATCGCCCGCAATACCAGCTTCGTCTATCGCGGCGGCGATATCAGGAAGATTGCCGGTGAACTCGGCGTCAAATACGTGCTCGAAGGCAGCCTCAGCAAATCCGGCAGCAGGCTGCGCATCTATGCCCGCCTCGTGGATGCCGTGGCCAATGTGCAGCTCTGGGCGCAAAGCTTCGACGGCGATCTGGAAGAGGTCTTCGAATTCCAGGACCGCATCACCGAATCCGTTGCCATAGGCATCGAGCCGCATGTCCACCACGCCGAGCTGGAGCGGGCGCGCCGGGAGCGGCCGGGCAGCGTTTCCGTCTATGACATCTGCCTGCAGGTCCTGCCGAAGATCCTGGCCGAAACCTCAGCCCAGAACGCCGAGGCGCATGCGCTGCTGACCGAGGCACTTGAGCGCGAGCCGGACAATGCCCGCATCCTGGCACTTGCCTCCTACACGCTCGAACATCGCAGGACGATGGGTTGGCCGCCCTTCGGGCCTGATGATGCGGAAAAATGCGTGGCGCTCGCGCGCCGGGGCGTCGCCTTGGCAAAGGGCGATGCGACGATCATGGCCACCTGCGGCATGTCGCTCATTCAGGTCGGGCGTGAATATGATTGGGGCCTGGCGATCATGCAGGCCGCCGTCGACCTCAATCCGAACAGCCTCAACGTCGTCCTGCGGGCAGGAATTGCGCATCTTCATTGCGGCAACCTCGATCGTGCGCAGGAATATCTCATGCGCGCCCACCGCCTGAGCCCGCTTGATCCTTATGCCCACATCACCTTCTGCGGCCTCGCCGATATCGAGATGATCTGCGGCAATTACGAGCAGTCGCTTCTCTGGGCGTCGCGCTCGCTGGCGCTGAACCCGAACTTCGATCCGACGGTCTGGATTCTGATCACCGACAACGTGAATCTCGGCCGCATCGACGAGGCCAGACGCTTCCTGCAGCATCTCCTGCGCATCGCGCCCGACAGCACGCTGGCAAGCATCGCGGCCGGCCAGGCAACCAAGGTTCCCGAACGCCTGGCCCGCGTTCTGGACGGGCTGCGCCGCGCCGGCCTGCCCGAAGCTTAGGAACGTTTCGGTATTCTTTGGATCTTTTAGGCTGCCGCTAAAGGACCCGGCGCAGGCAGGCGGGGCAATCTCCTCTCATCGCGCAGACGGCGCACCAGCATGAGAGGTTACGATGTTATCGCCCCTGACGATCCTGTCGCCCGACCAGGGCAAGCTTACGCCGGCTCCCCGCTCTGTCGGCCAGTTCGATGCCCGCCTGCTGGCGGACATTGCCGATTGTGTCGCCGAGCCCGAGGCACCGGCTTCGGCCGGCTCGCGGGTCGCCGCAATGGCGGCCTTCCTTCGCGGCAAGCTGCGGCTGCGCGCCACGCCCGCTGCAAGACGGCCCCTGCCTGTGGAGCCCTGAACTAGTGCTTCTTCTGCTGCTGCTCGGCAGCCGCAACGCGGTTCAGCATCGCCACCATCTTCTTCTTGATCGAGCCGTAGGTGCCGAGTTCGAAATTGCAGCTGAAGCAGGTGATGATGTCGCTGTCGATCGGCTGCGGGCGCGGAAACTTCATGCGCGTGTTGCGGCATTTCGGGCAAGGGACTTCGATCTGCATGTTTCAGCGGCTCCTCAATAGCGTCGTTGGCGATGCCTTAGCACAAATGCCGCACCCGGCAAGCTCTTCCTGCCCCGTGAGCGCTTCCCGCAACGCCTGCTGCGGCAAGAAACCCCACGTTGCCCCTTCCCTCGCTGGCGAATTTCTCGCAATCTCACGAGTCGGGAAGAAGAACAGGGGAACTGAATGTATGAATATGCCATAGCGTGGGAGTGGCTGGCCTTTGCGGCCCGCTGGTTCCATGTCGTCACCGCCATCGCCTGGATCGGGTCGTCCTTCTATTTCATCGCGCTCGACCTCGGCCTGGTAAAGCGCCCGCATCTGCCCGCCGGCGTCCACGGCGAGGAATGGCAGGTCCATGGCGGCGGCTTCTACCATATCCAGAAATATCTGGTGGCGCCGGCCGAGATGCCGGAACATTTGACCTGGTTCAAATACGAGAGTTATTTCACCTGGCTCTCCGGCTTCCTGATGCTGTGCATCGTCTATTACGGCGGCGCCGATCTCTTCCTCATCGACCGCCATGTGCTGGATATTTCCAGGCCCGTCGCGATCCTGATTTCGCTCGCCTCACTCGCCGGCGGCTGGATCGTCTACGACCTGCTCTGCAAATCGCCGCTCGGCAGGAATACCTGGGGCCTGATGGCGGTTCTCTACGCCGTGCTGGTCTTCATGGCCTGGGGTTATACGCAGGTCTTCACCGGCCGCGCCGCCTTCCTGCATCTCGGCGCCTTTACCGCCACGATCATGTCGGCCAACGTCTTCATGATCATCATTCCCAACCAGAAGATCGTCGTTGCCGACCTGATCGCCGGCCGCACGCCGGATGCAAAATACGGCTATATGGCCAAGCAGCGCTCGCTCCATAACAACTACCTGACGCTGCCCGTCATCTTCTTCATGCTGTCGAACCACTATCCCCTGGCCTTCGGCACCGCCTTCAACTGGGTGATCGCCGCGCTCGTCTTCCTGATGGGCGTCACGATCCGCCACTGGTTCAACACCACGCATGCGCGCAAGGGCCGGCCGACCTGGACCTGGATCGTCACCGTCGTGCTCTTCATCCTCATCATGTGGCTGTCGACCGCGCCGAAGATGCTGACCGGCGAGGATCAGAGCGCGTCCGTGGCACCCGCCTTCCGGCAGTTCGCCGGCGACCCGCATTTCCCTGAAGTCAGGCAGCTGATCGGCACGCGCTGTTCCATGTGCCATGCGGCAGAGCCGGTCTATGAGGGTATCGCCCGGCCGCCGAAGGGCGTAATCTTGGAAAACGACGCCGAAATCGCCGCCCATGCCCGCGAAATCTATATACAGGCGGGCCGCAGCCATGCCATGCCGCCGGGCAACGTGACCGATATCACGCCCGACGAGCGCAGGCTGCTCGTCGCCTGGTTCGAAAGCGCAGTCGAAAGCAACAAAGAATGACCACGATACTCCTGCGCGGGCGCCTGCTCTCCTTCCGTCGCGCCCCGCTCAGCCTCGCAGACAGCGAGAGCTATCTTTACGAGGAAGACGGCGGCCTGCTGATCAAGGACGGCATCATCGCCGCCGTCGGCGCCTATGCCGATATCAGGGCCAAGGCACCGGCCGGGGTCAGCGAGACCGATCATCGCCCGCACCTCATCCTGCCCGGCCTCATCGACATGCACCTGCATTTCCCGCAGATGCAGGTGATTGCCTCCTATGCCGCCAATCTCCTCGAATGGCTCAACACCTACACCTTCCCCGAGGAATGCCGCTTCGTCGAAAGCGCCCATGCGCAGAGGATCGCCACGCATTTCTACGACGAACTGATCCGCCACGGCACGACGACGGCCGTTGCCTATTGCTCCGTCCACAAGACCTCTGCCGACGCCTTTTTCGCCGAGGCCATGCGCCGCAACATGCGCATGGTCGGCGGCAAGGTGATGATGGACCGCAACGCGCCGCAGGGCCTGCTCGATACGCCTGAAATGGGTTACGACGAAACCCGGCAGGTGATTGCCGACTGGCACGGCAAGGGCCGCAACCACGTCGCCATCACGCCGCGCTTCGCCATCACCTCGACGCCGGCGCAGATGGAAGCGACGGCAACGCTTGCCCGCGAATTCCCCGACCTGCACATCCAGACGCACCTGTCGGAAAACCACGACGAGATCAAGTTCACCTGCGAGCTCTATCCGGAAGCGGCCGACTATACGGATATCTATGCGCGCTACGGCCTGCTCGGCCCGAAAAGCCTGTTCGGCCACGCCATCCATCTGTCGGAGCGCGAAGCCGACGCCATGAGCGAGGCCGGCGCGGTCGCCGTCCATTGCCCGACCTCCAACCTCTTCCTCGGCTCCGGCCTCTTCCCGCTGAAGGCGCTTGCCCGCCGGGAAAAGCCCGTCCGCATCGGCGTCGCCACCGATATCGGCGGCGGTTCCAGCTATTCCATGCTGCGCACGATGGACGAGGCCTACAAGATCCAGCAGCTTCTCGGCGAGCGGCTGAACCCGCTGGACAGCTACTATTACATGACGCTCGGCAATGCCGAGGCGCTGTCGCTTGCCGACAGGATCGGCACGCTGGAACCCGGCACCGACGCCGACCTCGTGGTGCTCAACGCCGCAGCGACACCGGCCATGGCGCTGAAGATGGACGTCGTGAGGACCCTTCCCGAAGAGCTGTTCCTGCTGCAGACCATGGGCGACGACCGCGCCGTCGCGGAGACCTACGTGGCCGGCGTGGCGATGAAGTCGTCCTTGAACTGAAGCGAAGGCAATGGTCGGCGGCGCCCTGATATGAGAATTATCGCACGCAGTACGCTCACGAAATTCGTCGCCAGCCTGGCGACCAGGCACGATCAACCCGCGGTCAAGGACGCTATCGATGTCTGGTTTTCGCTGACAAGCAAGGCGAACTGGAAAAGCGCGGCCGACGTCAAGAAAACCTTTGCCACGGCCAGCATCATCAATGCCGAGCGTATTGTATTTAATATCAAGGGAAACGATTTTCGCCTGGTCGTTGCCGCCGACTTTGAAAAATCCATCATTTGGATAAAATGGATCGGCACACACAAGGATTATGACCGTATCGACGTCGCTAAGGTGCAATATGGCTGACTTGAAACCGATCCATTCGGAGCAGGACTATAACGAAGCTCTTCAGGTGCTTGCCGAATTGTGGGGCGCCAAGAGCGGCACCCCGGAGGGCGACAAGCTCGATATTCTTGCGACGCTGATCGATGTCTATGAGAGCGAACATTTCCCCATGGACGCACCGACACCTGAAGCAGTAGCACTGTTCATGGCTGACGAGCGGCGTGATGAAACCGACGCGCAGCAGGCGGCATTGCCGGAAAATCCCGTCTTCGAAATTTACGAAGACAAGAAAGGCAGTTTTCTGTTTCGGCTGGTGACGGGTACTGGGCAAACCGTCTTTCGTTCAGACGCTTTTTCCTCGAAGGCCGACGCCTTGAATGCCGTAAAACTACTTCAAAGAAGTGCCTCTGCTTCGCGAATTAACGAACACGCGGCCTGAGATCTGCTCCCCGCCGCAAAAATGGATGCCGCAGTTGGCCGCAGGAGCACGGCAATCACAATCGTTCCGTCCCCAATCCTCGCTCAACGCTTTGTCTGACAATGGTGTGGCCGACGGCCCTCCGAATACGCAGGTTTTCTTCATGGCCAAGCCGCTGACCATCGCCGATCTCAAGAAAATGGCCCGGCGCCGGGTGCCGAAAATGTTCTTCGACTATGCCGATTCCGGCGCCTGGACGGAATCCACCTACGCGGCCAACGAGGCCGATTTCAAGGATATCAAGCTGCGCCAGCGCGTGCTGGTCGACATGACCAACCGCACGCTCGAGACGACGATGATCGGCCAGAAGGTGTCCATGCCGGTGGCGCTCGCCCCGACGGGCATGACCGGCATGCAGCATGCCGATGGCGAGATGCTGGCGGCGCGCGCGGCGGAAGAATTCGGCGTGCCCTTCACGCTTTCCACCATGAGCATCTGCTCGATCGAGGATGTCGCCTCGGTCACGACGAAGCCTTTCTGGTTCCAGCTCTACGTCATGCGCGACAGGGGCTTCGTGGCCGATCTCATCAGCCGCGCCAAGGCGGCCAGATGCTCCGCGCTGGTGCTGACGGCCGATCTGCAGATCCTCGGCCAGCGCCACAAGGACCTGCGCAACGGCCTTTCGGCACCGCCGAAATTCACCCCGAAACATATCTGGCAGATGGCGAGGCGGCCCCTCTGGTGCATGGACATGATGAAGACGAAGCGGCGCAGCTTCGGCAATATTCTCGGCCACGCAAAGGACGTCACCAACCTCTCGTCGATTTCGAAATTCACGCACGACCAGTTCGATCCGCAGCTGTCCTGGAAGGACGTGGCCTGGATCAGGCAACAGTGGGGCGGCCCCTTGATCATCAAGGGCATCCTCGATGTCGAAGATGCCAAACACGCCGTCGAGACGGGCGCCGATGCACTCATCGTTTCCAATCACGGCGGCCGCCAGCTCGATGGCGCGCCCTCCACGATCAGCATGCTGCCGCGGATCGTCGATGCCGTCGGCGATCGCATCGAAGTGCATCTCGATGGCGGCATCCGCTCCGGCCAGGACGTTCTGAAAGCCGTGGCGCTCGGCGCCCGCGGCACCTATATCGGCCGCCCCTTCCTCTATGGCCTCGGCGCCATGGGCAAGGAAGGCGTCACGCTGGCGCTCGAAATCATCCGCAAGGAGATGGACATGACCATGGCGCTCTGCGGCAAGCGCGACATCAAGGATGTCGATTCCTCGATCATCGCCTGACGGCGGCAGGTTACGGCATGCGGCCTGTCGCGAGGGCTGACGCCCATTCCGGCCGGCCATTGGCTCCGGCCAGCGCCGACATGGCCATGTTGTCGTATCCGACATTGCGGAATTGCGCCGTCCAGCCGGCTGCCGATTTTTCCAGCACCGCATAGCTCGCCATCGCATGGCCGGTTTCGACCTTGTGCGGATAGGGCTTGTCGTCGTCATAGGCCGGGCAGCCGACGCTGCCGGGATTGACGATCAGGCGGCCGCCGGTCAGCGCGGCCATGCGCGGAATATGCGTGTGGCCGCAGAGGATCAGCGGCGCATCGATACCCGCGGCCAGCGCTTCGATCTCGGCCTGCGGCCTGAGCACGACATTGCCGTCGGCAACGGCCATGTCCAGCCAGTAGAGGTTATCGTCGGCGGGCGTCGCATGGCAGAGATAGACCTCGCCCCGGTAGATCAGATCGACCGGCAGCGAGCGCAGCCAGTCGAGATGGGCGGGACCAAGCTGCCGAAAGGCAGCGGCATCGGAAATATGCATGTCCTGCGGGCGCTGTTCGATCAGGTAGCGGTCGTGATTGCCCCGCACGGTCGGAATGGCAAGCGACAGGAGCCGCTCGGCCACCCTGCCCGCCTCCAGCGGACCGCTGAAACAATCGCCGAGGTTGACGATATCCGGAATGCCCTGACCTGCGATATCCGCAAGCACGGCCTCCAGCGCAAGATCGTTTCCGTGGATATCGGCGATCGCGGCAAAACGCATGTCAGCTGCCGCGATAGGTGGAATAGCCGTAGGGCGAAATCAGCAGCGGCACATGATAATGCGCCGACGTATCGGCGATGCCGAAGCGGATCGGCACGAGGTCGAGAAAGGCCGGATGCGGCAGCGGCGTGCCGCTTGCCCTCAGATAATCGCCGGCATGAAAGAGCAGTTCATAGGTTCCGGCACGAAAGCTGTCGCCGATCAGGATCGGCCCGCCGTCGACACGCCCGTCCGCATTGGTCTCCACCGTCTTCAGATGGTGGCGAACCTCGCCCTCGATATGGAAGAGGTCGATCCTAAGCCCCTGTGCCGGCTTGCCCAGCGCTGTATCGAGAACATGAGTGGTCAGTCCGGTCATAGGCCTGGCTCTTTGATGATGAAGGGTTCGTCGAAGAAGAATTCTTCCAGATTGTTGCCCGGCCCGTCACGGTCGACAACGAGAAAATCGCTCGGCGCGCCGAGCGCCATCAGCGGATGATGCCAGACATTGCGCCTGTAATTCACACCCTGATCGCCGCGCGCAAGAAAGGCCTGCGGCCGCCCCGGACGGCCGCCTTCATCCTCAGAAACGACGACGAGGAAGGGCCGGCCCGAGATTGGCGAGAAGCTCTGGCTGCCGAACGGATGCCGCTCCATCATGCCGACATCGTAGGGGAAAGCGCGCGGCTGGCCGCGAAAGAGATTGATGATGACGCGCGCGCCCTCGCCCACGGCTTCGGGTGCCGCAAGCGCATGAAAACGCTCTGTATTGCCGCCGTTGATATAACGCATGGTCGCAGGATCGGCCTCGATCACCTCGCCGAAGGGCGCGAAAGCGGATTTTGTGAGCGGCTGTATTTCGAGATATCGGGACATTGGGCCTATTCGCCTTGCGCACGCCAGTTGCGGACAAGATCGAGCCTGTCGAGCAGATCAGGCACGTCGTCCTTGGCCGTGGCCCAGACCCTCTCCAGATCGATGTCGAAATAACTATGGGCGATACGGTTGCGCATGCCGCGCATCGCCCCCCAGGGAAATTCCGGATGTTCAACAGCGAATTCAGGATGGATCTTCATCAATTGGGCAGCCGTTTCAGAGGCCATCAGGAGGCTCATGCCGACAGCGCGCTGCAGGATGATATCTTCAAGAAACCACTGCTTGCTGACATCGGCGACCATTGCATGGGCCTCGGCCGCCGCCGACCGCATCCGCTCGAGAAGATAGGGAATACGACTCTCGTTCATATGGGCTTCGCCTCGGACAGTACCCGGATGCGGATCGCTTCAGGAAAATCGCCGGGGGTCAGCAAGTGTATCGGCGTGCCGAGCATCATCTGCTCCAAAGCATCCTGCAAACCACCAAGGGTCAGCAATGTGCTGCCGGGCAGCGCATCCACCAGAATGTCGAGATCGCTGTCCGGCCGATCCTCGCCGCGGGCGACCGAGCCGAAGACACGCGGGTTCGCCGCATTGAAGCGCTTGGTCGCTTCGCGGATCGCCTGCCTGTTCTTTTCCAGCACTTCCGACGGTCTCATCGCGGCATCACTCCTGATGCCGCGAATATAGGCGAGGCGCTGGAAAGAGGAAAGAACTCAAGCCTTCACCCCGAAGAGCCTCAGACGCATCGTGCCGCCGTCCGGGTGCATGACATAGCGCACATGCGTCACCGGACCGATATCGGCGATGGCATCGCTGCCGTATTCGTGGATATGGTCCATCTGCAGCTTGCTGCGCGGCAGGATCGGCTTCCAGTTTTCGGATGCGGCTATATCGGCCTGCGACAGCGTATCGCCGAGATCGGGCAGATAGGCGCCGAAGAGTTCGCACGTGTCGGGGAAATTGCCCTTGAAGAAGGCGGTATCGACGATCACCCGCTTGATCGTGCCGGCATGGCCGAGGCGGATGATCGCCCAGTCGTGGCCGGGACCACGGCGGCGCTTGGTTTCCCAGCCGTCCCCCATGTTGATGCCGCGCCCCGGTCCGAGCAGCTTGTCGGGATGGCCGTAATGCGCGTCCGACCAGGCAAGCGCCTTGGCGCCGTTGAAGATATAGGCAAGGTCGACTTCCTCGCCGGCGCCGACCTTCGACCAGTCGAAATAGGCCGAGCCATAGACGCGCAGGCGCGCCACGCCGCCGTCCGGATAGATATGCAGGCGCAGATGCGTCCAGATCTTCTGCCTGTCGGCATTTTCGAAGAAATGATGGGCGCTGGGGCCGAGCGGCGACTTCGCCAGGATTTCGGTCCAGACGGTCGCATCATCAGGATCGCCGCTGTCGACGAAAGCAGCCTCGATCGAGCAATGCGGCGGATAATTGCCGGTGAAATAGCTGGTATCGACGTCGAAGCCGAAGATGCGGCCCGGCATGGCGAGCCTGACGATCGCCCAGTCATGGCCGGGCACACGCTTGCGGCGGCTTTCCCAGCCGTCCATGTACTTGCCGTTGTCGTCGTAGAGATCCGGATCGAAGCTTGCCGGCACGTCCTGCAGCATGCGCTCCAGCGGCGCGAAGAATTCGTCCGTGGCGTAGATCCCCCTGGCGCCGAGGCGGGCCGAGGCAAGATTGATGGCGCCCGTGGCGAAAGCTGGCAGGCTGGTATCGGTCGTATCGCTCATTCAGGTCTCCGGAAGCATGGATGTCAGGCGCAGCAGCGCGATCTTTTCGACCTCGGCTGCCGCAGTCACGAATTCTTCGTCGCGGGTGTTGTTGATCCGCCTTTCGAAAGCGGCAAGGATGGCGTCCTTGTTCAGCCCCTTGACCGCGATGATGAAGGGAAAGCCGAATTTCTGCGTATAGGCGGCATTGAGCTCGGTGAAACGCGCGTGCTCTTCAGGGCTCAGCCGGTCGAGCCCGGCCCCGGCCTGCTCCTTCCTGCTGTCTTCCGTCAGCTCGCCCGCAATCGCCAGCCGCCCGGCAAGATCGGGATGGGCGCGCAGCACGCCGAGACGCTCCTCCCGGCTCGCGGCACGGAAAATGGCGACAAGCTCCGTATGCACGCGGTCGACGGTCAGCTTCTCGCCGACAAAGCCGTCGTCATAGGCCCGTTCGGCAATGAAGGGCGAATGCTCGAAGACGCCGCCGAAGCGGGAGACAAATTCGTTGCGCGAAATCATCAGATCGTTTCCGGCTTGTGGTGCGCATGCCAGTGCTGCGCAATCTCGATACGGCGCGGGATCCACACCTTGTCGTGCTTCAGCACATATTCCATGAAGCGCTTCAGCGACGCGACGCGCCCCGGTCTGCCGACGAGGCGGCAATGCAGGCCGACGGACATCATCTTCGGGCTGCCGTCCTTGCCTTCCTCATAGAGCGTATCGAAGGCATCCTTGAGATAGGTGAAGAACTGGTCGCCGGAATTGAAGCCCTGCGGTGTCGCAAAGCGCATGTCGTTGGTTTCAAGCGTATAGGGAATGATGAGGAAGGGATTGTCGTCGATGCCCTTCACCCAATAGGGCAGATCGTCGGCATAGGAGTCTGACGAATAAAGGAAACCGCCCTCCTCCTGCACCAGCCGCAGCGTATTGTCCGAAGGCTTGCCCTGGTACATGCCGTAGGGCCGCTCGCCCGTCAGTTCGGTATGCAGGCGCACGGCTTCCAGAATGTGCTTGCGCTCCAGATCCTCGGGAAAATCCTTGTATTCCAGCCAGCGATAGCCGTGGCTGGCAATCTCCCAGCCGGCTTCCTTCATGGCCGCGACCGCTTCCGGATTGCGCGCCATCGCGAGCGTCACGCCATAGACGGTCGCCTGAACCTTGAGATCGGTAAAGAGACGCCAGAGCCGCCAGAAGCCGGCGCGCGAGCCGTATTCGTAGATCGACTCCATGTTGAGATTGCGCTGGTTCGGCCAGGGCTGGGCGCCCACGATTTCCGACAGCAGGTTTTCCGAAGCCGGATCGCCGTCGAGGATGGAGCTTTCGCCGCCCTCTTCGTAATTGATGACGAACTGCACTGCGACGCGTGCCTCGCCGGGCCACTTCGGATCGGGCGTCGTGCGCCCGTAACCGACAAGATTGCGCGGATAGGTCTCGGATACCATCAAATCACCTTTTGAAAAGACAGGTGAAACGGTAGCATCCATCGGCGGAATGTCGAGGCGTAAAAGTGCGTAACCGGCGTTCGGCCGGAGGCGTGCCGCTCAGGCGATCTTGCGCGCGCTCACCTTGCCCATCGGATGCAGCGAGTGCACCCGGAACGGGCCGCCGGCCCCCTCCTCGATCATCAGCGCCACATTCGAGACCGTCACCGGATCGACAAGCACCGGATCGAAGACCGACCGCAGCGCCTGCTCGATGCGCGGCATGTCGATGGCGTTGACCGGGCCGGTCACAGGCATATGGAAACGGAATTCGTCCATCACGTAGGGGTTGCCCCAGCGGTGCAGGTTGGCAAACTGCGCCGCCGAAAGCCCGTCCGGATCGCTGCGCTCGATATCCGCCTCGGACAGCGGCGCGCGGAAACGGTCGAATTCCTGCACGATCGCCGAGGCGAGATAGTGAACCTGGTCGCAGGGGCGGATCGGCGACAGGCTGTAGAAGGTGCCAAGACGCGCAACTTCCAGGCGCGGAATCTGGAAGGGCGAAAGCGTGCCGCAAAAGCGCATGAGATCGCGCAGGAGTTGCGATTCGGAAACGTCGGCCGACAGGTGGAACGGGGCTTTCAGCACGCCATGGAATCCGTAGCGACGCGGCACTGCCGTATGAAAGGCGATCTCATGGATGCCAAGCCCGCGGATTGCCGGCGGCTCGACCATTTCGCCTGAAAATACGTTGCGGCCAAGCCAATTGGCCGCCACATGCGAGAGCGGATCGCTCGCTGATGGCGTGAAGCAAATGGCATAGCGCATGCAATTTCCTCCATCTGATTGAGGTGAGCGCGGATCGTGTTCCGCGCTTTCGATGCGCAAGCAGATAGGTGATTTGCATGACAGAATAACGAAGCGGAGCGGCTTCTAATTCACGTTTAACGTGAAGAGACTGCGATGTGGTTTGAAATTGCAAAGCTTTCCGGCAATAAAAATTCTGCACTTGCATCGCTTGCAATGCATATTGCCGCTTCCGCCAGCCGGTGCGCGAGCCCGAAACTGACCTTGAAACCACCGGTCAGGGCAATGAGATTGCGATTCTGCGGATGCGCGCCGACCATCGGATCGCGGTCGATCGCCTTGGGGCGCAGCCCGGCCCAGCGCTCTACGACCGGCGCGCCGCGCAATGCGGGCACCATCTCGCGGGCGGCTTCGATCAGCGCGTCGAGCTGTTCGTCGGTGGAAAAGGGATCGGCGAAGCTGTTCTCGCTGGTGCTGCCGACCGCCACATGCCCGCCCTCATGCGCGACGACATAGAGCCCGTCACGGAAGATCGTCGGCAGGCCGGGGTCGATATCGGCGGCCAGCAGCGCCGCCTGTCCTTTCACCGCCTGTCCGAGCGGTTTCTGCAACCCCGGCGTCAGTTCCTCCAGAAGCGGAAAGGAGCGATAGCCGGCGGCAAGCACGCAGCGCCCGAAGGCGAGGGTCTCGCCCGCGA
Organism: Rhizobium sp. GCM10022189; assembly: GCF_042656325.1. Lineage (NCBI taxonomy): Bacteria > Pseudomonadati > Pseudomonadota > Alphaproteobacteria > Hyphomicrobiales > Rhizobiaceae > Rhizobium > Rhizobium sp. GCM10022189. Next base: position 8,666 of record NZ_JBHSOR010000010.1, on the reverse strand, counting down.
GCGATGCCGTTCCCCGCAGCGGATCGATCCCTGTCACCTCGGCCTGTTCCAGCACCCGCACATGCCTTGCCTTCCGTAGAAAGGCGGCAAGGGCCGCGGTGAGCGCCCGAGGCGCAACGCGGGCAGCGAGCGTGTCGTGCACGAAACCGCTTTCGCCGGCGGCCGGATCGACCCAGCCTTCGCCCGGCGGCCCGTCCAGAACATGCCAGTGGAAGCGCCGCTCCCCCGCCCTCCAGTGGCTTTCGGCATCGGCCGAATGGCCGAGCGCGATCTTGCGCAGATGCGGCTTCGGCAGCGGGATAAGCCGGCCGGAGCGCCGATAACCGGCCGAAAGCCCGGTCGCCGCCTCGATGGCGGCAATCTCCGCCTCCAGCGAAACGAGCGCGTCGAACTGGAACTGCTTCTTTTCCGACCAGCGGTCCGGCATATGCGGCATCAGCGCGCCGAGCAGCCCGCCGCTCGCCCCGCCTCCAAGCCTGCCCGCATCGGCAAGCAGCGTTTTCATGCCGCGGCGCTCGGCGCGCACCGCCGCCCAAAGGCCCATGATGCCGCCGCCGACGATGAGAAGATCGAAGGATGATTGACCCGGGGCCGGGGCGGGACTATCGGCTTTTTCCATGACAGACATCAATCCCGATCAGATCGGCGCGGGCAAGCCGCAGCCCCTCGAATGGCGCGACGGCGATATGCCCTATTCGACCGCCTTTGGCGACCATTTTTATTGCCAGACCGACGGGCGGCTGGAATGCGGCCATGTCTTCCTCGCCGGCAACGGCCTGCCCGACCGCTGGAGCGATCGCCCCACCTTCCTCATCGGTGAACTCGGCTTCGGCACCGGCCTCAATTTTTCGGAAACCTGGCGCCAGTGGAAGCTCCATCGCCGGCCCGGCCAGCATCTGCATTTCATGTCCTTCGAACTCTATCCGATGCGCCGCGCCGAAATCGACCGGGCGCTCGCCCATTGGCCCGAAATCGATGCCGAGCGGCAGGCGCTGGCCGCCCTCTGGCCTGACGGTCCCGAAGGCATCGTCGCGCTCGACCTCGACGGGCAGACGAGGCTCAGCGTCGTCTGCGGCCGCGCACTGGACGGCGTTGCCGCGGCCGCCCCCGGATTCGACGCCTGGTATCTCGACGGTTTCGCCCCGTCGCGCAACAGCGACATGTGGTCGGAAGAACTGATGCGCCTCGTCTGCGAGAAGAGCGCGCCCGGCGGCAGCTTCGCCACCTATGCCGCGGCAGGCTTCGTGCGCCGCAATCTCGCCGCCGCCGGCTTTGCGGTCGAACGGCGCAAGGGTTTTGCCGGCAAGCGGGAAATGCTCTGCGGGGTGAAAGCTCAGTAGCCCGAACGGCCCGGCTGCAGCTCGCCGCCGCCCAGCCACTGGCGGATCTTGTCTTCCAGAAGCTCGGGGCTGATCGGCTTCGACATGTAATCGTCCATGCCGGCATCGAGGCAGAGGTCGCGGTCGCTTTCCAGCGCGTGCGCCGTAACCCCGATGACGGGCACGCGATGGCCCTGCCCCTGCTCCTTCTCGCGGATCAGCCGGGTCGCCTGATGGCCGTTCATGACCGGCATGGAAACGTCCATCATGATCAGCCGCGGCGTAAGCCGCTCCCAGGCCTCCACGGCCTCCTCGCCATTGTTGACAACGAGGAAGGAAAGCCCGGTTCCCTGCAGGATCTGCGTGAAGACGATCTGGTTGACCTCGTTGTCTTCGGCCACGAGCACATCGACGAAATCGGCCGCCCGTCGCTGCGGCGCCGGCGCAGCCACCGGCGGCGGCGCCTCCGCCTCCTTCTGCAGCCGCGCGATCTCGGCTTCGGAAGCCTGCTTGACCCGGCTTGCGCGCACCACCTCGACGACCGTATTGCGCATCACGTTGGCGCGCGCCGGCTTCATCAGATGCGCATGGCCGTTCAGCGCCGCAAATTCCTTCTCCGTGCCGGAAATATCCATCGAGGTCAGGAAGATGATCGGCAGGTCGACGAAACGGCTGTCGGCGCGCAGGCGCCGCGCGACTTCGGCGCCGTTCATATCCGGCATATGGTAATCGAGCACGACGGCATCGACCGAAATGCCGAGCTCGGCGGCAGCTTCCAGAATGGCAAAGCCGGTGGCCCCGCCCTCTGCGGCAACCCCGTCAAAGCCCCAGAGGCCGAGCTGTTCGGTGAGGATGCGGCGATTGACCTCGTTGTCGTCGATGACGAGGATACGCGCACCCTGCACGTTGATCGGCAGCGGCTTCGGCTCGATGCGGGCGGCAGCGATCGCGAAGGGCAGCTTGACGGTAAAGACCGAGCCCCTGCCCCATTCGCTTTCCACGTTGATATATCCGCCGAAGAGATCGACGAGGCCGGCCGTGATCGCAAGGCCGAGACCCGTGCCCTCGTGCCGCCGGGTCGAGGAGGAATCGACCTGCGAGAACTTCTCGAAGACCGATTCCAGCTTTTCCGGGGGAATGCCGATGCCGGTATCCTCGATGCGGATGCTGGTCATGATTTCGCCGCCGACGGCGGGCTCGAAACCGATATCGACGAAGACATGGCCGCGCTCGGTGAATTTCACCGCGTTGCCGACGAGGTTCGTGACGATCTGGCGGAAGCGCCCGGCATCGCCGATCACGGCGGCAGGCAGGTCGGGTGCGGCCCGCACCAGAAGCTCGATATCCTTTTCCGCCGCCGGCGAGGAGAGCAGCGTCGCCACGTCCTCGACGGCTTCGATGAGATCGAAGGCGGCCTTGCGCAGCTTCATCTGCCCGGCATCGATCTTCGAGAAATCGAGGATGTCGTTGATGATCGTGAGCAGCGCGTTGCCCGACTTGACGATGATATCGACGAAGGTCTTCTGGCGCGTGTCGAGATTGGTCTTGGCAAGCAGTTCCGCCATGCCGAGCACGCCGTTCATCGGCGTGCGGATCTCGTGGCTCATATTGGCGAGGAATTCCGATTTGGCGCGGTCTGCGGCCTCGGCGCGCGACAGAAGCCCGGTCAGCTCCTCCTCGCGCTGCTTCAGCTCGGTCACGTCGGTAAACAGCGCCACCCAATGCTGGCGTTCGCTGATCGTGGCTTCCATGTTCACCCAGCGCTCGCCGCCGACATGGAAGACGGTGGAGATCGGCTGGCGCGCGGCAATATTGGCGCGCCATTCCTCCAGCGTTTCGACCGCCCTGTCGTGGAAATCGCCGCGATTGGCGCAGAACTGGAAAAGATCGATCCAGCCGCGCCCGGCTTCGGTAAGCTCGGCCGGAATGCGCAGCACCTCGGCAAGCCCGTCATTGGAAAGCTTGATGATGCCGTCCTGCACGATCGCCAGCCCCTGCGACATGGCGTGCGTCGCATCGCGCATCATTTCGCCCAGGCTTTCGAGCGCTGCGCGCGCCTCGTGGATTTCCCGCTCGCGCTCGCGCACGGCGGAAATATCCGAATAGGTCAGCAGGATGCGGTCGGAGGAAATGCGCCTGGAATCGAAGATGACCGATTTGCCGGCCGCCCAGTCGAGCTCGATCGGCTCCGGGTTGGCGGCTTCGAACAGGCCCTTGCGGAAGGCATAGATTTCTTCCGGCGTCTGCGTGTCGCCGTAACGGCCGCGCTCGTAGTTGCGCTTGATCACGTCGATGAACGGCCGCCCGTCGAAACGGTCGTCGGGCGGCAGGTCCCAGATGCTGTAGAACTCGTCGTTGACGTAGAGAATGGTGTGGTCGTTGTCGAGGATCAGCACGCCGACCGGCAGCGAGCGCAGGATGCTTTCGATCTCCTGATGCAGCGCCTCCTCTTGCCGGCGCGCCTCGATCAGCTCTTTCTCGCGCGCCTTCAGCGGCGTGATGTCGGAGAAGGACCCGACGACGTAACGCTTGCCGTCAGGGGTGACGACGCGGTTGACGCGGGAGATGACCTGGAAGACGTCCCCGTCCGTATTCGGCAGGTTGCTCTCGACCTCCGTCAGCACGCCGTTTTCCAGCGCCAGCAGGTTTTCCCGGTAGATCGCCTCGCCGGCCTCCTGCCCGAACATGTCGTGCTCGGTCAGGCCGAGCGCCTTCGAGCGCAGGTGGCCGGTGAACGTCTCGTAATACTGGTTGGCATAGACCAGCCGGTGATCCTCGTCGCGCACGAAGGCGGCGACCGGAAGATCCTCCATGATGGTGCGCAGCAGGTCGCGCTCGCGCACGCTTTCGTGCCAGGCGGTCTCGCCGTCAGGCACGGCCCTGCCCGCGTCGGCCTTGCCTGCGTCGGGCGCATGTCTGCTGCCCCCGCGATAGGCGGCATTGACGACCAGCGGGCGCCCGTCCTTGGCAAAGATGCCGATCGGGTAATCGAGATTTTCGAGCGCCTCGCGGATACGGCCGAAATCGGCAGCCATCGTGTCGGCGACGTCGGGAATGGCGCGGCGCGGTTCGCGCGCTTCGAAAATGCCGAGCACATAGGCCCGGTCCTGGGACGGCGAAAAGCTTTCGATCAGCACGCGCTCGTGGCTGAGGCCGGCGGCATCGAAGGAGATGGCCGTCTCTTCCGTGCCGAAAACCAGCGCCCGGCGTTCGCGGTCCTCGCGCTCTTCCTCTTCCGGCCGGTCGAAGAGTTCGCGGCTGCGCCGGCCGATGAAATCGGAGATCTCGCGGCCGAAGAAGCGGGCATAGGCCTCGTTGACGGCGACATAGCGCAACTCGCTGTTTTTGACATAGGCCGGGGTATCCAGATCAGCGATCCGGCGGCAGGCCAGTTCCAAGAGTTCCCCGGTAAAATTCAAAAAACCTTCACTCCCGCAATGAACGAAACATCCCCTACAACGACTATAACGCCAAGGCTTTTAACAAGCTGTTAACCATAAAATTTCACAGGCAGAAATTCCAAGCCGGCTCATGAAGTCGATGAATCAGACTGGCAACAAAGGCTTGCACGAAACTGAAATGATTCGACGTTTCCCGGGCGAAGATACGGCCCGGCAGAGGCCAAGCATGAAGAAAATTTAATCCGCATACCGCTTGCGCCACCATCAGCGCGCCGCGATCGCGGCAGATTCTGGTACCGGCTTCAATGACGAGCCTGAGACGAAAGGAATTCGACATGTCCGTTCTTCATAAGACAATGGCGGCGGGCCTGATTGCACTGACATTTGCCGGCGCCTCGCTGGCAACGGCCGATACGGCAGACGCGCATTCCGGCAACGCTTTCTGGGGCGGTGTCGCCGGTGGCGTCGTCGGCGGCCTCGTCGGCGGCGCGATCGCTTCCGGCCCGGCCTATCCGGCGCCTTATGCCTACTATCCGCGCCCCTACGCCTATTACCCGGCCTATCCGGTCTATTACGGCCCGCGCTATTGCCATCCCGAATGGCGTCACGACCGTTGGGGCCATCCCTATCGCATCGACGTCTGCAGGCGCTGAGGATCTTGCCGGCGCCGCTTGACCTGCCGCCTCCGCCGGGCCATGCATCGCACGACCGGAGGGAGATCGTGCAATGCCGGAACCGCTCAAGAACCTGCTGCATCCAGCACTCGTGCGCGCGATGGCCGGGGTCATCGCCGCCCGCGCGCCGTCCTTCGACGGCGCCCGCTTCACCGCGCTCGCAACGGACGGCATCGAATCGCTCGAACTGATGGAGCGCGCCACGCTCATCCGCGACGCGCTTTTTGCCACGCTGCCGGCAGATTTCCCCGAGGCCGCAACGATCCTTTCCGCCAGCCTGCCCGCCGCCGGCAGGGACGGCCTGACCGGCTGGATGCTGCTGCCGGTCAACCAGTTCATCGCCGCCCGCGGCCTTGGCGATTTCGACCGGGCGCTCGATCTCCTGAAAGCGCTGACGCCGCATTTTACGGCGGAGTTCGGCATCCGCCCCTTCATCCACCAGGACCAGCAGCGCGCGCTGGCGACGATCGGCGGCTGGGCGGGCGATGAAAACCACCATGTCCGCCGGCTGGCGAGCGAAGGCACCCGCCCCCGCCTGCCCTGGGCGATGCGGCTGCCGCAGCTGGTCAAGGACCCCTCGCCGATCATCCCCATCCTGACGGCGCTGATGGACGATCCGGAGGATTATGTGCGCCGCTCCGTCGCAAACAGCCTGAACGACATCGCCAAGGATCATCCCGATCTCGTCGCCGCCTTTATCGCCGACCATATCGAGGGCGCATCGGCCGAGCGCCGCTGGCTGCTGAAACACGCCTCCCGCACGCTTCTGAAAAAGGGCCACGCGCGGGCGCTTGCCAATTTCGGCTTCGGCGCCGCCGCAGCGCTGGAATGCAGCCTGCTGCTGCCCAATCCGGCCGTGCTTTTCGGCGAAGGTCTGGATTTCGGCATCCGCCTGCGCAATGCCGGCAAGGCGCCGCAATCCCTGATGATCGACTACGCCATCCATCATGTGAAGGCCGACGGCTCGCTCTCTCCCAAGGTCTTCAAATGGAAGACCGTCACGCTGGCGGCCGGCGAGGACCATGTCGTCCGGCGCCGCCACGCCATGCGGCCGATCACCACGCGGCGCTACTATCCGGGCGAACATCGCATCGTCATTCTCATCAACGGCGTCGAGACGGCGGCGGGCAATTTCGTCCTTTCCATGCCTAGGGACGGCTGATATCGGCGCGTCCTCTTGACTTCGGGCAAGAAATAGACCACATGCCAGCAGGCTTTCACCTTCCGGCCGCCGCGTGAGCGTGCCACTGCAACAGATGCTGAAGAAGGATAGAGCGCATTTTCATGATGCCGCGCCCCAAAAGCGGCAAGACGCGCTGGAAAGCTTTTTCCAACTTACAAGTTCCCATTTCACGCGGGGTTCTTGACGCCAGATCGACACCGGACCGCACTGTCGCGATCCGGCGTTTGTTTTTGGCGCGCCCTAAAAGGTTATGACTTGACCAATTTTGAATCGCTCGGCGTCTCCAAGCCGGTCGTCGCCACCCTGTTCCAGCTCGGCATCGAAACGCCGACCCCCATTCAGGAACAGGCCATCCCGCTTCTCATCCAGGGCCGAGACCTGATCGGCCTTGCCCAGACCGGCACCGGCAAGACCGCCGCCTTCGGCCTGCCGCTCATCGAGCGCCTGCTGAAGGAGGAGAAGCGTCCCGACAACCGCACCGTCCGCTCGCTGATCCTTGCCCCCACCCGCGAGCTGGTGAACCAGATCGCCGACAACCTGCGCAAATTCATCCGCAAGTCGCCGCTGCGCATCAACCTCGTCGTCGGCGGCGTCTCCATCAACAAGCAGCAGCTTCAGCTCGAGCGCGGCTCCGATATCCTCGTCGCCACGCCCGGCCGCCTGCTCGACCTCTGCAACCGCAATGCCATCACACTGACGGCCGTGCGTTACCTCGTGCTCGACGAGGCCGACCAGATGCTCGACCTCGGCTTCGTCCACGACCTGCGCAAGATCGCCAAGCTGGTGCCGAAGCGCCGCCAGACCATGCTGTTTTCGGCCACCATGCCGAAGGCGATTGCCGATCTAGCCGGCGATTACCTCACCGATCCGGTGAAGGTGGAAGTCACACCGCCCGGCAAGGCTGCCGACAAGATCGAACAATATGTGCATTTCGTTCCCGGCAAGAACGACAAGACCGTTCTTCTGAAGAAGTCGCTGACCGAAAATCCTGACGGACGCGCCATCGTCTTCCTGCGCACCAAGCACGGCGCCGAAAAGCTCGCCAAGCATCTTGAACAGGTCGGCTATTCCGTCGCCTCCATTCACGGCAACAAGAGCCAGGGCCAGCGCGAACGGGCGCTGAAGGGCTTCCGCGACGGCGCCATCAAGACGCTGATCGCCACCGACGTCGCCGCCCGCGGCATCGATATTCCCGCCGTCAGCCACGTCTTCAACTACGACCTGCCGGAAGTGCCGGACGCCTATGTCCACCGCATCGGCCGCACGGCGCGCGCCGGCCGCGACGGCATCGCCATCGCCTTCTGCGCGCCGGATGAGGCCCGCCTGCTGCGCGATATCGAAAAGCTGATGGGCATCGAGATCGCCGTTGCCAGCGGCGAGCCGCCGGCCGACCTGCGCGCTGCCCCGCGCTGCAACAATCGCGGCCGCGGCCAGAACCAGCAGCGCGGCCAGGGTGGCGAACGCCGCGAAGGCGGGCGCGGCGATGGCGAAGCCCGCCGCAGCGAAACCCGCAACGGCAGCGGCCGTCCCGCCGGCCACGGCGACCGCCGTCCGCGCCACGAGGACGACGGTACCGAGGTCCGCGCCGGCGAGGAGCGTCGCGGCCGCCCGCATCGCAACGATCAGCGCAACGACCGCCGCAACCAGGACTTCCGCGGCCAGCGCCGCAACGAGCCGGCGCCGGATCTCGGCCCGGACAACGATCTGGTTTCGACCTCGGACTTCCGCCCGGCCCGCAAGCCGCAGCAGCAGCGCCCGGCCCAGCCGGCAGAAGCCAACGGCCACCATCGCGGCAACAAGCAGCACGTCCACGGCCGCCCGCCGCGCAACCACGGCGACCAGCAACAGCAGGGCGAGCAGCGCCGCGACGGCAGCGGCGGCATGCGCCGCAAGGGCGGCCGCAACGGCGGCGGCCCGCGCCGCGAACGCGCCTGAATTCGAGACAAGGGCCGGAGCGATCCGGCCCTTCAGACTGCTGACAAACCCCTGGCTTCGTTCAGGGGTTTGTGATTCATTGGGACATGTTGAAGAAACCCGCTCCTGAACAGACGGCGCTCGAGATGGTGACGCTCGATCAGCTGGTTCCGAA
>NZ_JBHSOR010000009.1:0-3033 GCF_042656325.1 Rhizobium sp. GCM10022189 | reverse complement strand
CGATCTGGTTGACGTTGCCTGACCGCGCGTCATCGGATTTATCTCGAGAAGCTGGTCTTAAGGTATGGCCCGGATGTCGCTCGGCGTGACATTTTTATGAGGGACCATACCGAACACGTCGATGGCATCATGAATGGTCGGTTGTAAAAGGTAACCGTGCCTCTGGTTCGGCAAACTCAGGTTTGTCCGGATAGTCGATTTGGAACCCCTTCGAGCGCAAGCGAGGAGGATAGGCATTCCAAATCCAGTAAATGATGAGCATTGGCAATGAGAACGATTAAGTGTCGTAAGGGCATTTGGTGGATGCCTTGGCATGCACAGGCGATGAAGGACGTGTTACGCTGCGATAAGCCGTGGGGAGCTGCGAATGAGCTTTGATCCATGGATCTCCGAATGGGGCAACCCACCTTAAATGCTTGGAAAATCCAAACTGACTGCAAGGTCGGCTTGGGTTTCCAAGCATTGAGATAAGGTATCTTACCTTCGAATAGATAGGGGTAAGAAGCGAACGCAGGGAACTGAAACATCTAAGTACCTGCAGGAAAGGACATCAACCGAGACTCCGCAAGTAGTGGCGAGCGAACGCGGACCAGGCCAGTGGCATTGGTGGTTAAAGCGGAACACTCTGGAAAGTGTGGCCGTAGCGGGTGACAGCCCCGTACGCGTAGATACCATTAATGTCCTAGAGTAGGGCGGGACACGAGAAATCCTGTCTGAACATGGGGAGACCACTCTCCAAGCCTAAGTACTCGTGCATGACCGATAGCGAACAAGTACCGTGAGGGAAAGGTGAAAAGCACCCCGACAAGGGGAGTGAAAGAGTACCTGAAACCGGATGCCTACAAACAGTCGGAGGGGGCAACCCTGACGGCGTACCTTTTGTATAATGGGTCAACGACTTAGTGTAACGAGCAAGCTTAAGCCGGTAGGTGTAGGCGAAGCGAAAGCGAGTCTGAACAGGGCGATATAGTTCGTTGCATTAGACCCGAAACCGAGTGATCTAGCCATGAGCAGGTTGAAGGTTGGGTAACACCAACTGGAGGACCGAACCCGCATCTGTTGCAATAGATTGGGATGACTTGTGGCTAGGGGTGAAAGGCCAATCAAACTCGGAAATAGCTGGTTCTCCGCGAAATCTATTTAGGTAGAGCGTCTGGCGAATACTCCCGGGGGTAGAGCACTGGATGGGCTATGGGGACTCACCGTCTTACTGATCCTAACCAAACTCCGAATACCGGGAAGTACTACCAGGCAGACACACGGCGGGTGCTAACGTCCGTCGTGAAAAGGGCAACAACCCTAACCTCCAGCTAAGGTCCCCAAGTCATGGCTAAGTGGGAAAGGATGTGAGGATCCCAAAACAACCAGGATGTTGGCTTAGAAGCAGCCATCATTTAAAGAAAGCGTAACAGCTCACTGGTCTAAATAAGGGTCTTTGCGCCGAAAATGTAACGGGGCTAAAGCCATGCACCGAAGCTGAGGATTCCTCGCAAGAGGAGTGGTAGCGGAGCGTTCCGTAAGCTGATGAAGGGATACCCGTGAGGGGTCCTGGAGGTATCGGAAGTGCGAATGTTGACATGAGTAACGATAAAGAGGGTGAGAGACCCTCTCGCCGAAAGACCAAGGGTTCCTGCTTAAAGTTAATCTGAGCAGGGTTAGCCGGCCCCTAAGACGAGGCGGACACGCGTAGTCGATGGGAACCACGTTAATATTCGTGGGCCTGGTGGAAGTGACGGATCGCACAAGTTGTTCTGGTTTATTGGATTATCAGGGCAGCGGAGCGGTTCCAGGAAATAGCTCCACCGTATAGACCGTACCCGAAACCGACACTGGTGGTCAGGTAGAGTATACCAAGGCGCTTGAGAGAACTGCGTTGAAGGAACTCGGCAAATTGCACGCGTAACTTCGGAAGAAGCGTGACCCCATTTTACGCAAGTAAGATGGGGTGGCACAGACCAGGGGGTAGCGACTGTTTATCAAAAACACAGGGCTCTGCGAAGTCGCAAGACGACGTATAGGGTCTGACGCCTGCCCGGTGCTGGAAGGTTAAGAGGAGAGGTGCAAGCTTTGAATCGAAGCCCCAGTAAACGGCGGCCGTAACTATAACGGTCCTAAGGTAGCGAAATTCCTTGTCGGGTAAGTTCCGACCTGCACGAATGGCGTAACGACTTCCCCGCTGTCTCCAACGCAGACTCAGTGAAATTGAATTCCCCGTGAAGATGCGGGGTTCCTGCGGTCAGACGGAAAGACCCCGTGCACCTTTACTATAGCTTTACACTGGCATTCGTGTCGGCATGTGTAGGATAGGTGGTAGGCTTTGAAGCAGGGACGCCAGTTTCTGTGGAGCCATCCTTGAAATACCACCCTTATCGTCATGGATGTCTAACCGCGGCCCGTCATCCGGGTCCGGGACAGTGTATGGTGGGTAGTTTGACTGGGGCGGTCGCCTCCGAAAGAGTAACGGAGGCGCGCGATGGTGGGCTCAGAGCGGTCGGAAATCGCTCGTCGAGTGCAATGGCATAAGCCCGCCTGACTGCGAGACTGACAAGTCGAGCAGAGACGAAAGTCGGTCATAGTGATCCGGTGGTCCCGCGTGGAAGGGCCATCGCTCAACGGATAAAAGGTACGCCGGGGATAACAGGCTGATGACCCCCAAGAGTCCATATCGACGGGGTTGTTTGGCACCTCGATGTCGGCTCATCGCATCCTGGGGCTGGAGCAGGTCCCAAGGGTTTGGCTGTTCGCCAATTAAAGCGGTACGTGAGCTGGGTTCAGAACGTCGTGAGACAGTTCGGTCCCTATCTGCCGTGGGTGTAGGAATATTGACAGGATCTGTCCCTAGTACGAGAGGACCGGGATGGACATATCTCTGGTGGACCTGTTGTCCTGCCAAGGGCATAGCAGGGTAGCTATATATGGACGGGATAACCGCTGAAGGCATCTAAGCGGGAAACCCACCTGGAAACGAGTGTTCCCTATCAGAGCCGTGGAAGACGACCACGTTGATAGGCCGGGTGTGGAAGTGCGGCAACG